>JACOZP010000011.1 GCA_016181265.1 Candidatus Woesearchaeota archaeon | reverse complement strand
AAACGCCCCACATGCACCCAACCCATCTTGATTACGGACAGATAAGAACCACGGCGAAAGATCGATTAATGTTCGCGTATTCTTTGGTGGTGGTGGGACGATCGGTGGTGTATAAGGCGGAACCTTCGGCTTCTTTCCTTTTGGATCAGGAGCAGGAGGCAAAGGTGCTGGTTTTGGATCATCTCCTTTGTTAGGATGTGGTGGTTTCGGCGACGGGCCAGGAGGTGGTGCAGGACCAAGACGACGTGTACCCGGAGGAGTTGTTGGATTATCATCATCATTTCCTCCGCCCCTTTTTCTTTGTACCCAATCGATAAGCCCGCGTAGTCCTTCTCGACGTTGTCGTCCTAAGTCTTCGTAGGACGTGCTCTTTTTCCGACACGTGATAAATCTCCAGAGATAATACAAGACCAGCAGAAAAACAATGACCATCGCTCCGATAATAAATTGCGCAATACTGACGATTACAGGAAGAGAATAGCCTCCAAAGAGAACGATCTTCCCGATATGATATCTCATCGAACTGATGATCCATAAAAGAAGTAGTGAAATGACAAGCTTCAGAAACCGCCACGCACAGGAATCATCAGGTAAGCTGTAAAGCAACAGAAAAAAACCAAAGATCGGCAATCCCAGCAACAAGAGCGCCATCAACGTCGCCCAACTTGTCCCCACCGCTAAAATCACGGAAGGCGGAAGAAAGATTGCCGTGATTATCGCTATCACCCCGGCTACAACACCCGCCTGGCCTCGACTTAAAAAACTCAACGGCCCAACCCGCCCTCCAAAACCGCTCAGCACGCCAAACAAAACAGCAAAGACAAAGATAGTTAATAGTAGCCTCGTAAACGCAACAACCGCCGTATCTGGCGAAACAGAAAGAAAAGAAAGTGAACCCACAGAGATGATCTGCTGCCATACTTGATCGAGTGTACTTCCAATATCAGCAAGAACGCTCGGTAGAAGTAGAAACAAAGACAACACCCAAACGCTCTTCTTCATAGAAAAAAGAAAGGTGATTAATCTATATAAAGATTTAGAAATTCCAAAAATCTAGACGTTAACATTGCGGATCAATTCGCCGATCAATTTCATCGCTACGCCGATATCTGCATTAAGTTTCTTTAATTCTGGTTCGGTTAAAGCGATTGAATCCATCCTCATGCGGATAGCTTGCAGCATCCCTACGATCCGCTGGGCTTCAGCCAGATGTGGCGTCCCAGCAGCTAATTCTAAGATAACGCGAGAATCAGCAAGTTCTTTCGTCATCAATCGCTTTGCTTTTGTAAATAATTTCTTTGCTTCATCGGGTGTTGCTAATTCTTTAATCGTATCTTTAACCGTATCCACAACAACAATCAAAGCGCCGCCGATCTTCTTCGTTTTTCGAACAGCCTTTTTCTTCTTTGGATCGGGTTTTTTCTTCTTACCATCGTCATCATGATCATCATCTTTGTCGTCATCGTCTCCTTTCTTCTTCTTTTTGATCTTATTGATCAGATCTTTCAACGCTTCTCGTCGTTTCTCGCCTTCATCTTGATACGATGTCGATTTCCCCCGACAGGTAAGAAATTTGTAGATATAATATATGACTAGAAGAGCGATCGCCCCTAAAGACCAATCGATGAATTGTTGGATGCTTGTCGTCACGGCAGTTGCTTGCGCTGCGGATAATCTAGATACATGATACCTCATCGACCCCACGATCCAGAACAAGAGAAGGGTCATGATCAATTTGATAAATTTCCAAGCGCAAGAATCATTAGGAAGAGTCCATAATAAAAACGCAAACCCTAAGATCGGAAGCAGAAGCAAGATCAATGCCACTGCTGTCGCCCAGCTTGTACCCACAGCGAGCAGCACAGACGCCGGCATAAAGATAGCAGCGATGATCGAGATGACCAACGCCACAGCGATTGCTTGACCTCTGCTTAAGAAAGATAAAGGTCCTGCTTTTCCTCCGAAACCGCTGAGAACTCCATAGAGTACTGCAAAGACAAAGAACAAAATAAGTAATCGTGTAAACGCGACGACGGCAGTATCTGGAGAAACGCCTAAGAAACCTAAGCTGCCCACCGAGAGAACTTTCTCCCAAGCATTTCGCAACGTATCCTCAATATCAGCAGAAACAAGCGGAATAGAGAGAAGACTTAGAAAAACACCTAAAAACATTTGAACTCTTCTCATCCACGAGAAGAATGAAAGAGAGTATATAAATTTTTAGTCGATTAAGGCTTGGCTGGAAATTTCGTATGAAACTCTTCTAGATCATTCCAGATTGTTCCCAGAGAACCTCGCAATTTCACAACTGCATCTATAGGATCTTTCACGCTGTTTACATACTTAGTATGATCCGGATCAACTTTATCAGGCAGCTTATGTTCAACATCATCAACAAACATCTTTTCAATCCCATGTAATGAATCAATCGCGGTCTGCATTGCTTTTCGATCTTCACCCTCATGTTTTCTGCGAAGTAATCGTAAATTTCCGACAGCGCGTTGTAGATCTCGTTTGACGCGATTGGCAGTCCTCTTCACACGGTCTAAATCAGCTTTATTCAACAACGAATGGATATCTTCCATTCCTTCCAACGCATCTTTGAGATTATCTTTAACAACGCTCACATCGCCCTTGCGCTGTTCTTTCTGCACTTTATGTTTGTGCTCTTTAAATTTGCCACCAACCCATTTGCCCCATTCAGCACGTTGATCTTCTAATTCTTTTCTCTTCACCATACGTTCTTCTTTCGACGGCGGTGCGACCATAAAGACTCGGATAATGTAATAAATAATCATTAACAAGACGATAGTTAAAGCGCCGTCAATGAATTCTGCAATCGTCCCCGAAATGATTGATATATCTGCCATGTTAAAATTGCCCTACATACCCTCTCATCGCTGATAAAATCCAATACAACAATAAACATAACACTAATTTGACGAAGACTGTCGTTTTTGTGTCTTGCCCTTTCCCCGGAATAGTGTACAAAAGATAGGCTAGACCAACAATCGGACCGCCGATAAGCAATAACGCCACTGCCGTCGCCCAACCTGTGCCTGTTGCTAATAATACATCGGGAGGAAGAAAAATAGCTGCAATCGTTGCTACTACTGCGGCAACGGCACCTGCCTGCCCTCTACTAAAAAGTCCGAAGATCGACCCCGTCGTCCCTGCTACTCCTTTCAAACCAGTCATCACTGCAAAAAAGATAGTGAACATTAACAACCAAATTAGAATTCTCGTCAGCGCTACAACACCCTGTCCTGCTGACATGCCAATAAAATCAAGACTACCGATACCTAAAATACGATGCCACACATTACCCAGCGTGCCAACAACATCGAGCGCAGCTGCAAAAGGAAGTGATAATAACGCCGACAGCAACCACACTCTTTTCATAGACAAAAGAATAATTTAGAGGTATATAAGGTTTTTGCTGGAAGAGAAAAAATAAAAGATTAAGAAAAAAAGAGAAAGAAAAAATCAAGCATAGATAACTTTCTTCATCTCTTCAAGTTTAGCAACAAAATCACGATCTGCAGTGATTGCTTTATCTATCGCTGCTGTCATCTGTGTCTTCTTCGTCGCGATTGCCGGACCAGTCGCATCCAAAACCCGATCAAATTCTCTAATCTGATCAACAATCTGTTTCGTGAAAACTGTCATCTCATTTAAAATTTTATCGAGAGCCCTTTGCCTTTTCGGCTCAAACTTCATATCCGCAATCGCTTTCTGAAGTTGATTCAGTCGATTATATGCTTTTGATTCATGACGTTTTGTCCGACGCTCAGCAGAACCAACTGCTTTTTTGAGGCCAGCATCGGTCGTTACCTTAGGATTATTTACAGCTTTTTTTAACTGTTCAAGATCAACATACTCAGCGAGTGCTAATTTTTCTTCACGTGTCACTCCTTTCTTGATTGCTCTTCCAGTTTTCTTAAACCATCCACCAACTTTTCCTGCCGCATCTTTACTAAGACCCCATGCTTTACCTGCAGTCTTCCCTTCATCTCCACCTTTAAAGAGAAGCCAAGTATAGTACGCAAGCAATAGGAAAAAGATGACATGCGCGTATGCTTCAATCTTATCTACCCAACCCGCAAAATCTGATAAATCTGGAATTGCCATTTTAGATGCTCCCTCCTACAGAACTTCCTAATTTATGGGCCCAGTCAGCAATATGAGCCACAAGCCACCATAATATAAATAATATAACTATTTTAAGACCAGCCGCCCCACGACTTGGGGTTGGTGTCAACAAGAGAAACGCGCCCCCCGCAATCACCGGCCCAAAAACGATCACAAAGGCAAACAATGTTGCATAGGATGTTCCCCAAGCGATTAAAACATCTGCCGGCATAAATACACTGACCATGATCGCTAATAGGATACCGATAGTAATCCCGATCCCACGGGTTATTCCTGGAATCATTGACAACCCCAAATATAATAATGTAAAAATAAGGACAGCCATTAATATTCTGATGAAGCCGATAAATTGATTATCGGGACTTCCCAGAAAAGAGAGTGAACCAACACTTAAGATTTTTGTAACAAATCCACCAATATCTAGAGAATTATCACCCGACGTCGTAGACGTTCCATGTGCTGAAGCAAGAGAGAAACTAGGGAGCAACAAGAGAATAACTAATAACAATGTCAAAAAATGTCTTTTCATCATTCAATCACCTTGCAATAAAGTAAAATAATCGTCTATTTAAATCTTTCTTTGATCTAAAATTACTTTCCTCCAATCTGCATCGCCCAATAACTGATTTCGCGAACAAGCCACATTAATATAACAACAATCATTAATTTCAATAACGCCACCCGACGATTAGGGGTTGGAGTAAAAAGCAACAACATTAGTCCGGCTAATACCGGACCGAAGACAACAACAAACGCAAACAGCGTAGCATAAGAAGTCCCCCAAGCTAATAGGACAACACAAGGAGTAAATACTGCAACGACAATCGCCAAGATAATACCAATGGTAATTGCGATTCCTCGTGTCAAGCCAGGAATCATCGATAATAAGAGGTATAATAGTGTAAAGACAAGAATAGCTAGCAAAATGCGAAGAAAGCCACATAGCTGACTATCTGCATTGCCACCAAATAAAAAAGTAAGGCTTCCTACACCAATTATTCCTTGGATTACCTTTCCGACGCCAGTCTCACTTTCCGGACCTCTTGGAGAGGGGCCAGGAGTTTTACGGATCGGAGTAGTGTACCCTTTGCTCTTATCAAAGTTAGGATCGTAACCACTTCCCGTTTCTCTGATTGTAATCCCTTTGATCGTTGTCTTGCTAATAATATTTCCTTCAGCATCATATTGTATGGGCTCATCTTTAACATCAGTAATATACGTTGCCTGGCCAGTTGCTGGACTATCAGAATCCGATTCATTCGCTGCAACCGCAGAGAAAACAGAGAACAGTAACAATAAAAACATCAGAACAAAAGTAAAATATTTCTTTACACTAATCATCATACACCACTTTTACGAAAAGAGAGAATTCAAACTATTTAAACTTAATTAATACGCCGGACCTTTCTCACCCGAAATCTTTATAAATAACTGCCTATCCCGATGGTGCTATGTCACATATCCTTGTCGTAAATCCAGAGAAACTGGTCAAACGGGCAGCAGAAGAACTAAAAGCTCAGAAGATTGTCCAACCTGAGTCTTGGTCAGTCTTTGTCAAGACTGGACATCACAAAGAAAGAACACCAGACCAAGAAGACTGGTGGTACTTTCGTTCAGCATCCATTTTAAGAACTGTTGCTCGCCTCGGTCCCATTGGTACGCAGAAACTCCGTACAAAATACGGCGGGCGTAAAAATCGAGGTCACAAGCCAGAACACTTCTATCCTGCTTCCGGATCGGTCATCCGTTCCATTCTTCAACAGCTTGAAACTGCTGGATTATTGCAACAAACACAGAAAGGAGTCCATAAAGGCCGTGTTCTCACCCCGAAAGGAACTTCTTTCCTCGACAAGATTGCAATGCAACTAATGAAAGAAAGTAAATCAGAATAAAATACTCCCTATGGCAACTAACAAACATCCTGCTCGCAAGAAAAGACTCATCAAGCTTAGCCAGCAGACCAAATGGGCTCCTTTTTGGACTGTCTTTAAAATATACGGCAAAGGCAGACGCGTCCATCCATCCCGTCATACGGAAGTAAAACGTAGCTGGCGTAGAACGAAAACAAAAGCATAAATCATTTTTACCATGGCCAAAAAAGAAACAGAAAAGACGATTGAAAGAACTTACAATGTCCCTCTTCGTAAAGAATACCTTAAAGTGCCTAATTGGAAACGCACCGAGAAAGCAGTCGTTGCCATGAAACAATTTCTTGTCCACCATATGAAATCAGAAGACGTCCGTATCGGTAAAGATGTCAACGAGAAGATTTGGCAGCATGGCATCAGAAATCCCCCTCATCACGTCAAAGTAAACGTCCGCAAAGACGAAAAAGGCGTAGTCTATGCAGAACTCTTTGGCGTGACTAAAAAAGAAAAAACACCAAAGAAGAAAGTAGCTCCTAAAAAGAAAGAAGCCAAACCTGCCGAACAAGCAGTTTCTCAATAGGATTTTTGTACTATTTCTCATACGAACATTTTTAAAACACCTTCGTTACCAAACAAGTAATGGACTCACAGATCTTCATCAAGAAACAGGCTGAAGGGGTCTTTGGGAAATTCCCCGAAGAACGCACGACAGAAGAGATCATCAATTACGGTATCGTCAACATCGACAAACCTAAAGGGCCAACTTCACATCAAGTTTCTGACTACGTCAAAAAGATCTTAAAAATAGACAAAGCCGGTCATTCTGGAACACTCGACCCACAGGTGTCTGGCGTGCAGCCCATCGCTCTCGGAAAAGCCACCCGCATCGTCCAATTTCTTCTCACTGCACCAAAAGAATATGTCTGTATTATGCATCTTCATAAAGATATTGCAGAAGAAAAAATTCACGAAACAGTCAGACAATTCATCGGTAAGATCAAACAACTCCCGCCGATAAAAAGCGCCATCAAAAGACAGATCCGCGAACGGGAAATTTACGAATTCGAGATTCTAGAGATAGAGGGGCGAGAAGTCCTCTTCCGTGTCAAATGCCAAGCTGGCACTTATATCAGAAAACTGTGTCATGATCTCGGACAAGCTCTTGGCACCGGTGCGCACATGGTCGAACTGAGAAGAACACAAGCCGGACCATTCACGGAAAGAGATACTCTTATCACGTTAAATGATCTCGATGATGCCCTTCACTTCTATCGTGACGATCAGAACGATAAATTCCTCCGCCATTGTATCCAACCTGTCGAAAAAGCATTGACTTACATCTCCAAATGCTGGATCTTTGATACAACCATTCAAAGCATCACGCATGGACGCGCATTAGCTATTCCTGGCATCAGTAAATTAGAAAATTTTCGCAAAGGGGAAACTGTCGCCATCATGACTCTCAAAGACGAACTCATCGCTATCGGTGAAGCGATGATGTCCGGAGTGGAGATCAACACCAAAGACAAAGGGATTGCTGTCAAGATCAGCAAGGTTTTCATTGATGCCATAGAGAAAGAGAAAAAAGACCCCGCGATAGAAAACTAAAGAGGAGTTTGAAAAAAGAATTTTTGGCACAAGAAATATAGACGGCGACCATATTTTTGCGCAGAAATGGAATCCACGTTCCATTTCTCGCGAAATAGATATCAAAATGGTTCCAACAACAGAGCCAAAAATCTCGCCGTTTCATCTCCTCTTGAGAACTTTGCCCACCACGAATTTAATTTTGCAAAGTTCTCTAAACCTGTTGCGTCCCTAATTCTCGCTGTACAACATCAGCAACAATTTCCTGCACAGCCGCTTTGGCAATAGACTCTAGCGTCGCTAACAAAATGATATCACTGCGCATGATTCGCTTGATCGTTGCCTCATCATATCCTGGCCACAATTCTTCTTTCTGTAATGCAGAAACAATTTGCTGTTGTAACCTTACAAATTCTTCCCGCGCCGCTGCGACTTTTGCCATCGCCGTCCGATCATTTTGAATAAGAGCAATGAACGGTGCAATCTTCAAGATGACATCTTCCACCTCATTACGAATATCTTGAATCAGGATCTCCAGATCATTTTTCAATTGACGATACAACTCGTCTGTCTTCGCTACTTCTGTCACGAACTGCAACATCAATAAGAGAAAATCCTGTTGTACGCCTTGTTGTAACTCTAATTGTAAATGCTTTAATACCTCTTGCCCATGATCCACTTGCTCGCGTAATTTTCCCGCTGCGCGCATCCCCTTCCGTTCAGCAGATCGTGCATTGACAAAACGGGAAAAAAAGCCAGCAGCAGCCCGTTTCCCTTTCGCCAAACCAGAAAGAGTATCATATTCCGCATTAAGCTGCGCTGCCAGATCACGCATCGCCCGACGAAAGGCATTTGCAAACTTTTTCCTCCCTGAATCGGGAAAATAAAACTCACCTCTCTTCTCTGCTGCCCGCGCATCAATCTTAATGATAATATCTTGAATCGATAATAACTGAGTATACTCGCTCTTCTCTGCTACATTCAGTGTTTCAATAATTGCTTTCAATAAAGTGCCATACGATTCTCGGAAGAGAGTATAATCTCTGACGAAATTATTGACAAGAAGAGCAAATTCAGCTTGAAATGTCTCCGGTTTTCTCAAATATCTCTTTTGCATATTGGCAATCTTCTTCACAGAATATTCTTTCTTCAAGCGCTTTTTCAGCTCTTTAAAAGTTGCATCTTTCTTCTTGATCTCCGCAAGATCAGACAAGATCAAACCAGGAAGAGAAGTGAAAGGAGTAACCAAAGCCATAGAAAGAGAGGTTAATCATGAACTATATAAAAATAACTGAACGAAAGATGTCTCAATTCAACTCGATAACCATCCCGTCCCAACCGGGATTAACCAATTTAGTCTCACCCAGCTTATCGATCACCCCTACCGTCTCGTGAAGATGGCCAGAGATGGCGAGTTTCGGTCTTATCCGTAAGATAAAGTCATGAAAATCCTCATTTCCCACGTGACGATCACCCAACAGATCCAGCTTCGTACCAAATGGTGGCTGATGCGTCAGCAATACAATTTTCTTCCCGTTGAATTTTCCGTACCATTGGCGAGCAATCTTTCGGAAATTTGCGTCCTTCATCGCAAAGCCCCCCCCGCCGTAGCCAAGAAAAACATAATCACTGATCAACGCTGCTTTCAGATGGAGACTCACACAATGTGGAAATTCTTTGACGATTCCTTCAAAATCACGGCCCTCTTCATGATTGCCCGGAATTACATAAAACGTCTTGCCGAGATCGCTAAACGATTTCAGGAGCGTACGCAAACCATTCCCAAATGAAGAAATATCTCCGGCACAGACCACAAAATCAATATCCGGCTCTGAAGCTCTTTTGATCAACGCCTTCAGCGCCTCGCGGTTTTCATGCATGTCCGTACACGTAAGGAATTTCATGGTAAGAATAAAAAAGAGAAAAACACTTATTGTGTTTCTTCCTCTTCATCGTCTTGCTCTTCTTCCGCTGCTTCTTCCTCGTCAGTTGACTCTTCTGCCGCTTCAGCTTCTGCTGCCGACTCGTCAACAGTCTCTTCAGGAAGAGGTTCGCTAGCCATACCATTCAAGGTCATCACGCGAAGAGTATATTCCCTCAAAGGAGTGATCTTATTTAATGAAGAAAGAGTCTTCCGCAGTCTTCCACTGACTAACAAAGCAAGGAAGCCGGTGAAATCCATCTTACGCAATTCTCCTTGAAGAAGAGATCTCATCGTTGAACGCAACGCTTTTTGTACTGAACGCTGTACTTTCGATCGCGTAACCATAATCGTCTTAAGGACAACACGTTCTCCGGCTTTTGTCTGAAGTACAAAATAATCATCTAAACGGGAAGTATTTTTACGCACTAACCGCTTGACGTATGAAGGAGTGAGAGAATACCCAATCGGTTCTGTATGCACAGTTGTACCTTCCACTTTAGTCATTCGGAAGCTGACATATGCACTCTGGTCTTTGACATTATTCGTCAATTCTTTCAGATTGACATCTACTTTTCGACCGATGATTGTTTCGGGAGTTTCTACAAATGTCTCTCCAACTTCTTGTTGTCCAAATAATTGAGGAGCAACAATTCTAAACCATGTTTTTTTCTTTATTTTAACTCTACTTACTTGTTTTTTATCAGTTGCTTTTGCCATGTGTGTGGGATTACCCCGGATTGCATAATTTTAAGATACCCGTCTTCGCTAAAGCAGTGTCCCCTTTAAAAAGATGTCGTTTTTTTTGGCTAATCTAAAACCCTCACCAATTGGCTAGAAGCCCCCCCCACCATGTATTCTACTTAAGCAAAACATAAAAATAAACCTCTCTCCCAGCCAGAATATGCAGCCTTATCTCCAAACAACTCCGTTCACCACCGCGGCTGCTTCTCTTCTCAACATTCTTCACCGGCTTGATTCCAAAATCCCCCTCAACAGAGAAACCGAATTCATGATCTGGAAAGAGACAGTCACCCTTCCTACACGTGGTTCATCGATCTATGCCCTCGCGCTCTATGCACATCAGCAAGGGTTTCATCCTACGGTCATCGTCGAAAGGAAAGAATATCATTTTCCAGACTACCGCTTCTATCGTTACACAAAAGAAGAAATTGAATTAGCTGCGTTCTCAGAAGAACTTCATCGTCAAACCGCAGAAAAAGCAGGTATACCTCTACTGGTCAAAGATCTTCATTTCTCGGAGATAATCCAATTAGTAAAACAACAGAAGACACTCCTTCTTCGATTAAACTGCAAACCTTTACGTGACACGAAAAGAAATTCCTCCCACTTTCTCGCAATCGTCGGGTTCAAAGACGAAAAATATTCCGTCATCGACCCCTCTCAAGGCCTGCTTCACATCACAGAAGATCTTCTGCAAGAAGCATTCACTTCTATAGAAAGTAAGAAGCACAGGGATCATCGCATCATCATTTTCTAAAAAGCGAATATTTGAACTATTTTGAGAATCCACTACTTTTTTTTCATTTGAATGCGGTTTTAGAGGGGTATTCTTAGATAAAATCTAAGGAAAGAAATAAAATCCAAGACAGAAAAGAATATAAAGAACTCCCCGTCAACACGACCGCAAAATGGGGGATGAGCAAAGAAACAGCAGCAGTAGCATCAAAAAATGGAAACAGTATCAAATATTGGCACCGAATATGAACTCTTAGTTATCGATAGAGAAGGCTATATCTCTAACACTGCACCGATCATTCTCCAAGACCCCCGCAACAAGGGACAGTTTGTCAAAGAAGGAACAAAAGCGATGGTAGAATATAATTCTCCCCCAGCAGATACAATCACTAAACTTCACAAACAAACCACACGTGATCTAGAGTTATTGGAAAAGATATGTGAAGATAACGGAGTCACCGTTATCGCCGCCAGCGAATATGGAGCGGGAGAAGGAATCAGTTCTGGCAACCCTCGAACAAGAACGTATGCGAGAATCCTCGGTGTTGATGGAAGCTTGAGAGGGATTTGTGCATTCCAAGGACATATTGACCAAGCACGAAGAAGAGAACTAGCACAACACCAGCTCTTCACTGCTCTCGACCCGCTGTCGATTGCCATCAATTCAACATCTCCTTATGCTCGTGATGGAAAAAATGAGATTGCTTGCCACCGCGTAGATAGAGTCCGGAACATCGCTCTTCAGCGCTGGCCGCTTCACAGCCGAAATCTCCCTTACGTTTCTACCATCAAAGAATTAGAACGACAAAAAGATCTCCGATTACTCCAATGGGGAGAAGCATCAGGCCTTTCTTGGGAAGAGTTCACAACTTTGTTTCAAAGAGAGAATGTCGGCTATCATCCTATCAGGAAGAGAGATAGTATTGGCAAATCAGGAACATGGGAACTACGCACACCGGACTCTGTTCCTTTACGCTATGCCCATGCCACTATGGCCCTCTACAAAGGAATCAACGATTACATGATTAGTCGATCCATCCCCGTAATCATTTCAACAGGAGATGAATTCGATCTGAGTGAAAAAGCGGTAGTCCTGCCTCGTTTCTCTCAAGTACAAAAATTAGAAACAGAAGCAATTCAAAATGGTTTCTCCCGCGAGATTGCGAGGAATACTTTTAGATTATTATCTTTTGCAGAGCGCGGTCTTCCTCAAGAAGACCAGAAATTTCTGGAACCACTCTACCACATGGTAGAAACAGGTAAAAGCCCAGCACGTCTTCTCACTAGTCATATGAAAAGAAGTGGCTACAACGACCGATTATCTCCAAAAGGTGCAGCAGTAGCAAATCTCTTCATGAGAAGAATGTACGTTCAAGACACACTCAACACTTAAAATTCTAAAAGATCTACACCCCCCATGTGCCGCATGCTTCTCGCTATCGGAAACGTACAGCTTCCAACAGTAGTAGATGCTATAAAACATATGGCACTCGACCAGACTTTTCTCCATGAGCGGAACGAAAAGACCGGCCTAGGATCACGACAACATAAAGATGGTTGGGGAATTGCGTTTATCGATAACAAAAACAATCTGTTCATCCATCGATCGACCGACGCTATCTTCAACGACCCGCTCATATCATCTCTTCCTAGCAAGACTACATTCGCTCTTCTTCACACTCGTGCCGCAAGCGTGGGGAATGTCTGTTTGGAGAATACGCATCCATTTTATTACAAAGACAAAACGGGCACAGAGCATGTCTTCTGTCATAACGGTACGATTCGAGAAGACATTGGTTATAATCCAGAACTCAAACTACAGGGAACAACCGATTCTGAAAAGATCTTCTTCTCCATCATCTCTCAGATCCAAAAAGACGAAAAGAAAGGAAACAAAGACTATCGCACCGCACTTCAGAAAGCACTTAACCAGCTGCCTACGGAACGCGATTCTAATTTCATCTTTTCAACGAAGAAGAGTTCATACATTACTTCCTCTTGGACAAAATATCCTCGCTACCTGCAAATGTGGATCGGCCGAGGAAAAGATCTTTTGATCATCAGTTCAGAGAAAATAGAATCTCTTTCAGATCTCAATTGGAAACCGATAACGAAGAATTCAATCATTGAAGTTAATCACCTTACTTTGCAATCAACGATTACTTTACTATAAACCCTTTCGCCGCTAGAACCAGCCGGACAGATGCATTAATACGCTCCTCGTTAATTTCCCCACGTAAAACAGCTTCCTTAACCACCACAATCATCCGTCGAATCTCGTTGGGGTCTTCATTAAAATTAATGATAAGATCATTACCAGCTTTAAATACAGCCAAATAAAGCTCATCAAGATTTGGATAAAAGTTTCTGAGACCGAGCATATTAATCTCATCAGTAATGATCAAACCATCAAATCCCTGTCTTAAATCGCTAACTGCTTCGGTGGACGCCACTGCCGGAACACCCTGTGAATTCACTGCTCCAGAAGAGATTATATGACTGATCATAACTGCTTTGACAGAAGAAGACAATTTTCCATACGGATAAACATCATCTTCAGAAATAGTCGCCTCAACTAAATATTTATGAGGATCGTGGATCACCAGCGTCTTTCCGGGATAATGTTTTGCCGTCGCTAAGACAGTCTTATTCTGTACACCAGAAACATATGCTTCCGCTAAATCCGTAATCTGTTGAGCATCACCGGGATAACTCCTGCATTTCCAGATCGTATCCTCCAGATCAACAACCGGCGCAAAATTAAGAGTAATCCCTAACGAAGAGAGATACGTTCCCTCTTCTACCCCTTTCTCCCATGCTTTTTCATCAGTCGTTACATCTGCCGCTGCCGTAAAATTCTTGAATGCCGCAAAAGGATTCTGACATCCCTCCAGATCGACCGACACCAGAAAAGGGATAACCATTCCTTCTTGAAACTCCGCAATCGTCTCGCGAAAAACACTCTCATTTGCTTTCGCATAAAGGTGAATACCACCCATCTGCATCTTTTTCCAAGATTGAACATCCCATTTCTGACCAGCAACGATGATCATTTGAGCGATTTTCTGATCAAGTGTTAAAGAATCAAGAAAAACGGTGTTCCCCTCTACCACCGGTATCGGCTGAGCAGAAATCAACAGACCTTTTGCTTTCGCCATCGCAAGAAATCCCAATAACAATGTAACCAGCAAAAGGACAAAAAATATTCTTTTCTGGAATGATCGTTGATTATTTCTTGCCATCATCTTCACCAATCTCTCTTCTTACGACCAAATAACCTGTCTTTGACAATAGGAATATGCTTTCTCATTGAAATGAAACTTCACGCTTGTTCTCCCCGTCGTACACACTTCTGTCACTTCTTGTACACCAATGAGCCTCTTTTCACGTTCGCAAGACAACTGCTTCCGTGCCTCCAAACAACAATGATCCAGATCATCCCACATCACAAAATCATCGTTCCATTCTACGATACAAACCGGCGCCGAACGATCAAGAATTGTTGCCGCCTGACCGAGTGAAGGAATAGTAACCCCCGCCAGATAAAGACCCAGAAGCAATATGATTAAACCTAAGGAAAAATTCATCACCACCCATCCCCGAAGCGTAACCATGGTAAAACTAAACAAAAAAGTATATATAAACCTATCCACATTAGCTCAAAAATGGAAGTCACTATCTATACAACCCCTACTTGTCGCTGGTCTGCAGAAGCCAAACAATGGCTTAAAAAGCATCGTGTTTCTTTTATGGAAAAAGACTTAGAAGACAGTGACAACGCACGAGACGAGATTCTTCAGAAGACGAGCCAGATCTGCACACCAACGATTGAAGTAGATGGTAAGATGATTATTGGTTTTCATGAAAAGGAGTTGGATGAATTAGTGCAGAAAGAGAAAGAGAGTAAGAAGAAGAAAAAGTAGGTCTGTTTATTTCTCAGTTAATGCTTTCTGAAATTCTCTTCTGATCTCGTTTATCTTCTTTTCATTAAGCTTAATTAAGATTGACTTGCATTTTACTAAAAATAGGGGAGCCTTCTTTATCATCTGATGATATTGCTCATCTGGAACTGTTCGGTCAATATAATATTGAGAATCTATTCTTGCTTTTAGAGAATCCTCCAGAAAGTCACTATCTTCTTCACTCAAAAATTCTCTCAGAAATCTCCTTGCAAAGGCCAGAGTGCAAGAGTGAATCTCACATTTCAGACCAATTTTCGTCAGAACGGAATACAGAGAAAAATAAAGAGTGTAATATGCAGTCGATATTTTCCAATCTTTTATGACGTTTACTCTCATTGACTCTAACGCTTCTTCAGCTTTCGTGGTGTATGCTTCTGCAAGATTTTTATTAGGTTCGATTAAACTCAAACCTTCTTTCTTTCCGACACACCATTTTATTTTATCCATACGCCCTCACCGTTTGAATAAACAATTCCGTATTTTTAAAAACTATATGGTTCTTCAATACTTCTTTCAAAAAGATATCACGATTTAGATTTTTTTCAAATATCTTTAGTGGATAACACTTGACACTAATTTCAATCCCTAAATTTCTCGAAACTCTCTTAATTTCTTCTTTATCATAGTCCCCTACAACTAAAATATCTAAATCTGATTCCTCGTGAGCTATTCCCTTCGCATAACTTCCAAAAATAATACCGATTCCATTAATAACCTGACTTATTTTAGTTATAACTTCTTTCACAAGAAGATGTTTTTCCATAAAAGCGATTGATTTGTATTGCTCAACTAATGTAAGATATCTGTTGCTTACTTCATTTATGTTCAACTTATAAGATTTGATTTTACCTTTTACTTTTGATTCTATAATCCCTTTTTTTTCTAAATCCTCGAGAATTAACTGTGCCGTTCGAGGGCTTATTTTAAGCAATTTTTCAACTTCCCGGATATAATACTCTCTATCAAATCCATTGGTAAATAAAGAAATAATTTGTAAGCCGTTCTCAGTGATGTTTATTTTATTATACATATGTATTATTGATTATACATTCACTATTTAAAACTTTCCATGAAGATCGAAAGAAAAAATAAAAAGAAAAAAAAGAGAAAAATTCCTACTTGCTACATGTGCCTGCTTCCTTACATCGCCCTTCATACTGGCTTAATGGCATACATCCGGCAAATGTTGTGTTATCTGTTCTACATTGCCAAGTTGATGTATACTCATCTAAACCTAAAGTTTCATACATCTTCGGAACAACACAACTCTTAGCAGTGTTTCCTGAATTATCAAATAGTCCGGTGCTATTCATCCCAGAATTGGAGCTAAAGCAAGCGAACCCACTTGATAAGTCAATACAGCCCTTTTCCGTGGAACAACTATTTGCTGTATCTCCGCAGGTCTTGTTGTAATCTAGTCCTGAAAGTTTACAATCTTTATCGTATTTCACGCGAGCAGCATGCCATTTTTCAGACCAAGAGCCGGGTGTATTGTCTGGACTAACTGGATTCTGGGTACAAATAATTTCCCATTGATTTTCACCTGCCGTCGTCATCCATGCTGGACATTGCGGCTGTTTTTTCACACAGGCACCATTCTGACACGTCGCACCATCCTTAGAACAGTCATAACCCTCGAGTGAGTTCCCCGCAACGGCATCACAATACCACTCGTAAACTTTCGTGCCAGATACTGATTTGTCCCACCAATAGCCATTACTACAGTAGTCATCAAAAGTAACAGTCCCATTTGCTAATACATTTCCAGTTGTATAAACAGACTGATTGAAAACAGATGTTTTTGGTACTGCTCCAGAACTATCGGAATCCGTACACGTTGAGCCAATTGGTTTGACATTTTTTTCCTTACAATCAGGAATACCATTGACATTCACATCTTGTGGTAAAGAACCGCCGGTCATAATATTGGCTACAATGGCCTGATCAGCAGCAGTAATAATGTTATCGCAATTTAAATCGGCATCAGCGAGCGACTGCTTTCTACAAGGAGCACTCGAATTCTGAGAAGCAAGAGCATAACATTGCAAGTCTGTGGAACTAACCTTGCCATCATTATTGATATCCCCCCACTTCACGGCAGAGAGGAAAGAAGACGGCCCCGTTTTACTCTCTTTCCACGTCGCAATCGCCGAATCATAACAGCCATTAAGACATTCACTGTATACTTTAATCGCTGCTTTAAGGCAATCAGTCTTTACAGAACCCGCTAAGCTTTTACACGAATTTTGACTACTGGTATAAGTAGTTCTACACGCCTTCTCATTTGAACACTGATTATACAATGCTTGACAAGCAGTAGCTTTTTTACAATCACCAACCTCTGAGCTCACTGCCATCCCCGCTAAAGCACTAGCTTCATCACCACTTTCATCGCCTACTCCCCTCTGACAGCCCACGACTACCGCCACTATCAAAGCAAAAAAAAAGACCAACATTATTTTTCTCATCATCACAACACCTCATTTTGAAACAATAATCAAAAGAAGAAGAAGAAACAATATAAAGTTTACGGTTTTAGTAAACGATAGAATAAAACTCATTTGTCGTTTACTATATAGTGAGTGACATGTTTTTATGCCTGAACATTGTCGCTCACTATTTAATCGTTAGCTGTTTTGCCACACTGAAATCATAGCTGTAGAAAAATTCAATAAACAGTGTCGTCTGATAAGAATTCTTTTCAGACAATGTTGCCGTACATAACAATTCTCCATCACGGCGATTGTTGCGGAAAGAAAAACTCTTATCAACATTTTCCAACATATCCCTAAACTGGCATACCAACGGAGTATTTCCCAAACGAGCCTGACCTAATTTAACACCTTTAACATCTCCATTTCCTTTATCTGCTACTTTTAATCGCAGTTCTAGTTCTGGAACATCCCCACCAACAATAACCTCTTCCATGGAGACTACTGCCAAAGGTGCTCCTTGCCCGGCAAAGGAAAGAGCCCTTTTCGGCATTTCGCACCCCGCATCAAAGACATCATAACGCGCTACATTCACACAGATCGTCGGTGCAAATTCCATCTTAGAATCATACGCGACATAAAGACGATACGGCTCCCGCCGCTCTTCGGCGCCATGCAGATCTAACACCTGGCCGTTAAACAAAACATCTGCCCTGCCCCCGTTATCATCATTGAAAGCGCTATTCGCTTCAACTGTAGAGAATAATTGCTGCGGATTATTCACGGAGAGAAATGTTTGATCATAACTGCCCAGCGTCACACGTACATTCTGCAGTGGGTAACCAGCTTTGTTAAACAACGTCATTACCTGTGAAAACGGTCGATTCTGATACACCAGAGAAGGTGAACGCTGCTCATCAATTACTAACGTCGGCGTGCCATATCCTAACTTATAATTCCGTTGAAGTGTATTCTCACTGCCGCTGCCACAACCGCTGATGACCAAGACTAAAAGAAGCATCAGTCCAAAAATTAACCGTTTTCTCTTCATTCTAACTGATCACCTGCACTTGTACTGTCGCTTCACGCGAGATGCTATAATCGTACACTAACTTCGCAAAGAAGGTTTCTATCTTGGGTGTCCCTTGAAAGCTGCTGAGATCACCAGGGAGAGTAAGGAAACACGTTCCTAACCCGAACGAAGGAGGTACATCTTCCGGAAGTTTTATCTTTTTCCCTGACAAACAATCTTGTTGGCCACTACGGACAGAGAATCCTCGTTCTTGTAAAGAATACGAATACGCCTCGATCGCCACAATCTTCCCCCCGCCAACATTTTCCACCGAAGACACAAAACGCGGAACATCAGTTGAAGTAAGAATAGGATTCTGCTCTGGACTGCCAAATCCAAAATTGATACGAGCGAACTCCGCTGGTGCTTTAGAATACACTTTCTGTGCAGACGAAAAGCGATCGCGAGTGATTTGAGAAGTTAATTTGACCCTCTCTTCTTCACTTACCTGTCCCAAGAAAGCTCGTTCTAAAGATGATTCCGTTACCATCTTCTGGATCGTTGCTTGGATCATCATCTGATATGCCGCTTTTTCTTTATCTGTAAAATCCTTCGCTGGAGAACAGGTTAACGGAATCTGTGCAACTTCTGCTTTGATGGGGAGTGGAACTTCTTGTGCCGTCGTCCCTTGCACGGAAACCTCACCGGGAATGATCACCACCCCTCTCTTAAACGTACAATTCAGAACAAAATGCAACTCTACAGCACGAGGATTCTCTACGAGAAGCGTCGCAGAATAAACTGGTCGGGTTGTATATTGCAGCGGCGCAGGAGGAATATCAATCCGTGCGACCGTCGGTTTGACATCTTTATTGACCGCTCCGGCTACTTGTACATTCTCTTTAACTTTTTTCTCTTCCTCAGCAACACAATCATCAAGCGAAACCACCCCTTGTTTTACTTCTTCTTTGGCATTACAAGTAGTTTGGTATTTTACTTTTGCCTGTCTTGCTATCACACACACATTCAAATTAGTGGGATCGGTCGTCAGACAAATAAAATTAGAAATAAATGAACTCTCGCCCTTATCAATTTGCCCTCGGACTCGCCCTTGAGCTTGTTCAAGCTCTTCGATAGAAGGAAGAACTGTTGTCGTCGCTTCTTCATACCCTACCCCCGGGATAGCAACGGAAATGACCAAGAGAATGATATACATAAATCCCACCACCTTCAAGAGACCCAACAACCCGCCCAAGAACTTGCTCTCCGTCACATGTTCCGGAAGAGTAAACAAGCCAAGATACGCCCACCAAGGCATGTATACTACCAGAACTTCAATCAACGGCGTGATCGTAAGATTTAACTTTTCTACTAAAAACGAGAGTAATCCCACATCAAAAAACAGGAAGACAACCGGGATAAATCCCATCAGTTCAGCTGCAATGCTCTCTCCTTTTGTCAGAAGCGCAATGAGGCCCAAGATGATTCCTCCAATAATCAAAAAGCCGAGAATAATACTGATACTGATCGATGCATTAAACACCCAATACCAAATCACAAACAGAAGCATTGGTAAAAGTATAGCGACCCGTTCTTTTTCCAAACGTGCCGCAAGAGCAAAACCTGCAATCAAAAAGAGAACAAGAGAGATGATAAAAATAGCAGTAGAAGTACCATAGAAATAGCGAAGAAAATAATGGACAATACCAATCAGGAGAAGTAAGATACTGCTTGTCTTGACCGCAGCCAGCATCGGAGTGCCAACCGTCCGCCCAACACTCTGCGCGCCGCGTTTCAATGCCTGCGCCTGAGCGATTTCACGTTCTTTATCATATGTTGTCGCCCATTTTTTAAAAGAAGAACCCAATTTGCTAACCGCAGAAGCCTCTTTCTTGGTGGCCGATGCCTCTTCTCTCTTCTCCGAAGCCACTTCCTCCTCTCCTTCCGCGTCTTTCTCTTTTGAATCTTCGTCAGCAGTCATATCTCCCTCTTTTCAGGAAGACGTAAGTTCAGAACCTATAAAAATCTTGCGACGAAGAATGGCTTGTCTCAAATAAAATCGCCTACTTAATCAAATCCAATCTCAATTCCCGAACTTCTAGCGTCTTACGTGGATTAATCTTAACCGCATTGCTCCCTTGCACGACAAAATCATTCACATCCACATTAAACACGACATCTTTAGTATCAAAAGGAATACGATGGCCATTAAAGTAAATATCCGCTTCTTTTACAGCCACAACATCCACAAAACTAAGGGCTAGACGGGCTTTTACACCGTTCTTCATCACTTTCTGATAATCTTCCTCGGAGAGTTCAAAGTAATACGTGGGGAATTCGATCGAGCGTAGACTTGAAATAAGATTAATATTATTTAATACATAAAGACCACTCTCCGTAGAGAAGATAATTTCGTTCTCTCCTTGACGGGTATTCTCAGGAGACAATTCCAGTGAAAGAAGACCTAAGTCGCAATCGGGAAGACCATTATACACTTCTTTACTATTCACCAAAATGGATAACTTTCCTACTTTGCCATAGATGCATTGCGGTCGTAGTTTTAATACAAATTTCTCTAAATTCTTTTTCTCCACTTCTGAAAGAAGGAAAACATTTTTGGAAGATTGGGCCTCCAAGCTCGTCACATCAGCAACAACCTGCAGATGCTCTATGTTAACAAAATTCGTCCGCCAAAATGCCGCTCCCGGCGAAGAAACAGTAACCGTAAGAATATTATCATCCCTCAGAAGATTACGTGGAATAAGTACAGGTTTTATCTTCTCACCCGCATCCGTCCGTAAGACCTCCTCCCCGTTAACCGCAACAATCACAGATCCCTCTAAACTTTGCAGCTGAAATCCCAGAACAACATTACCTGTATTTGCTAAATCAGGAATAGAAAAAGAAAGCGTATCTTCCTTGTCGGAGAATAAAGCATTCTTTGCGTAGACCACATTCTTCTCCGCAAGAACTTTAGCTTCTGTCCTCGTTTGAATCGTGACCACCGGAAGAGGATGTTCGATCACAGATTGGCTGAAATAATCAATTCTTCCGGGAGCAACCTTTAATAAAGATTTGACTAACGAGCCGGAGGGAACCGTCGTCCCGCCAACAGAAGTCGTTCCTTGTTCACCTAACAATTCTGCTCGTTGTTGAGGATTGACAAGAATGATAAATGCAACGAGAAGTGCAGCAATGATCGCTACAAACACCGCAGCACTACCTGCTGCTTGACCTCTCTTACCACCCAACAAACCTGTACTCACCACATGCACCATCGTTCCTCTAAAACACTAGAAATATATAAAGTTATTTATAGGACATATCTTTCAACAGACGTATGCAACTGCTCAAAACCGATTATAAAAAAGGAACTGTTCGCGTCAAGATCAACGATCCAGACGATCTCTGGTATCTCAGCCATATCATTGACATCGGAGATTTAGTTACAAGTTTCACAACCCGTAAAATCAAGATTGGAGATAGTGAAAACGCCAAAGTTGCAAAAAAAACATTTCTCGTAACGATTGAAGCGGAAACTATCGACTTCAGCGCTGCGGGTCATGCCCTGCGCATCAATGGAACAATCAAAGAAGGACCAGAAGATATCCCCCACGGCAGTTATCAATCCATCTCTTTAGAGATGGGGGATGAATGTACCATTATCAAAGAACAATGGCTGATTCACCAGAAACAAAAAGTAGAAGAGGCAGGAAAAAGTAAGTATTCGTATCTTCTTTGTGTCTTCGATCGTGAAGAAGCACTATTCGCGTTAACTAAAAAGTTTGGATATGAAGTATTAAGCAAGACGCAAGGAGAAGTGCCTAAAAAGTCTAAACTAGTTGAAGTCAAAAAAGATTTTCAGGAAGAGATTATCAAAACCATCGAAATCTACAACGACCGCCACACTCCTGAGAAGATAATTCTCGCATCACCCGCATTCTATAAAGAAGATGTCCTCAAAAAAATCACACTCAAAGAATTAAAAAGCAAAATTGTTCTTGCCACCTGTTCTGACGTGAGCGAAAGTGCGTTAGATGAAGTCATCAAAAGACCAGAACTCAAGGATGTACTTCAGCAAAGCAGAGCAAGAGAAGAACAGCTTCTTGTAGAACAAGTACTGCAAGAGATCAACAAAGATAATCTTGCTGTCTACGGTTGGGAAGAAGTACAAAAAGCTGTTCTTGCTGGCGCGGTTAGCGAACTGATTGTCACCGACAAAACTATTAAACAATATCGCGAGCAGAAGAGATATCAAGAACTCGACGATCTCATGAAGAAAGTGGACGCTCTCCAAGGAAAAATTCATATTATCACCTCGGAACACGACAGCGGCAAACGGATAGATGGATTGGGGGGAATCACGGCTCTTCTCAGATACAAACTAAGAGCATAGTTCATGTTCCTTTCCAAAACTATTTATAGTCCCATAATATCATTTTCTTGTGAAAGAAGATACGAAAAGAAAAATCTATCAAACAGCTATCGCCTTCTTCACATTTTGGATTCTCGATGTTATTTTCCATCAGCTTGGGGTCGGCGAAAGTAATTTTTATTTCATCAGCAAGTTTGCCAATTCGCTCTTGTTTGCGATCATCTGGTTTTTCATCTTTAACAAAAAAGAGCATTGGAAAAAGTTCATCTATGCTTTCATCTTCGGAACATGGATCACATCATACTATCTTGCTGCTTCCTATTCTGGATTCATCCAATTCCTCGGGATTTACGCACGGTATAGCCCGCCCCCTTTTGTATTCTTGGGGGTGCATCTTCATCCCGCGACGTGGTGGTTCTTCCACTCATTAACATTCTACATCGGCATAGAACTTGCTGAATTTTTCTTTCAAAAAAACAAAAATGAGTCCAGCAGAAAAAAACAATAATGACCATTATTTTCCAAAACCACAACCTTTTAATAGTAGTTAATATTAGTGATAATAAAGTAGCGAAAACTCAAAACAACGGGTTTTCCGAGAAGAATTTCACGTTTGTGAAAAAAGGAGGGGTTTTAAATGATTGTAAAAGATGAACTACTGAGTAAGCTGCGGCGCTATTTTGATTTAAATCTATACGAAGTTAAATTATGGGCCGCATTATTATCACGTGGCGTTTCTACAGCAGGAGAATTATCTGATATCGCTGATGTTCCACGCTCACGAAGTTATGATGTCTTAGAATCTCTTGAGAAGAAAGGTTTTGTCGTCATGAAGTTAGGCAAGCCGATCAAATACATTGCTATTCCCCCTAGTGAAGTTGTCGATCGCGTCAAGAAAAACATGAATGTAGAAGCACAAGAAAAAGTAAAGCGATTAGAGACAGTCAAGAATTCTCCGCTCCTCGCAGAACTAGAAACACTTCATTCACAAGGGATTAATCTCGTCGACCCGACTGAGATGAGCGGCTGTTTACGGGGTCGCAACAATCTCTATAACCATCTTGACCTTTTGATCAAGAACTCGAAAGAAAGTGTTAATATTATGACTTCTGACACCGGCTTCATGCGGAAAGTAGAAGGCCTAAAAAGTTGTTTTGAAAAAGCAAAACGTCGAGGAGTCAAGATCCGTATTGCTGCGCCTTTGACCAAAGAAAATAAGGATGCGTACGAATTGATTAAGAATTTCGCAGAAGTAAAACACAACAACAAAGTAACGTCACGCTTTGTCACGGTTGATGGGAAAGATATTGTGTTCATGACCATTGATGACAAAGAAGTCCACCCCTCTTATGATCTGGGGATATGGGTAAAGACCCCTTACTTTACTAGTTCCATGGACCAAGTGTTTAATCACTTCTGGTCATTGAAGTAAGTTTTTTTTTATTTTTATTCTTCTAGAATTTTTACTTCTTTTTTATTTTCTTGAACTCAAGATTGAATCTCTTTCGTGATTATACCATTCTCTAAACACATGAGTAAAGACCGTTATCATTTGTTTCGAAACTGTTCTTCCACCAAGTTTTTGTCTGCTCTCCCTAACTAATTCCACAAATTCTGGTCGATTTACAAATTCAAAATCCATATCGGGATGATAGTCTAATCTTCCAGCCTCAACCGCCTCGAGAGCTTTATCTCCAATTGCGTCAAAGACAACTTGCACCCATTGAAGAGTTATGCCTTTTGTTATTTCACCGGAAAAGACTTTACTCATCTCTTTTCCCATCTTTTTGAGAAGCTTTTTTTCTCCTACATCCATTGTATGAATAATGTGCTCCCCTTTGACGAGTGCCAAAAATAAATCGTGAAAACCTTTTATTTTCTATATTTGTGCAACGACTTCCAACTCCAATTGTAATTGAGATCGTAAATGAGAAATTAACTTATCAAGATTACGCGAACTCTAGAGTGATCTCCTGACAAGATTCATTTCCGTTTGTAAAATGGAATGAAGATGACGTAACAACTGATACACATATTCATGTTTTGTTCTAGCGTATCCCAAACAATGTTCTAGACGTTGCACTCTCTTCACTTTTCGAGAATGTTCTATTGCTTCTAAATCCGAAATTAATTGTGATTCGGTTTTCCTCTCACGAGAGAGATCGGTTAGTTCTAAAGTCAACTGTTTCTTAACCCGATTCAAATCTTCTCCGGAACCAAAACCTTTACGTAAGATAAGATCTTTCTTAAAAGGAAGCAGTAGGAGGTACTCTTTCCATACTCTTACTATAGCCTTATCATCAACCTCAATTTCTCTAGCAGTGGCTTCAGCCGATCTAAAAAGATGATTTAACAAACCCATCCTGTCAAGAAAATTAATGATCTTAATAAGAACATCGTTTCTCAAAATGAAAGCATCCTCAGCTATAATTTTATAAATCACCCTTGATTATCCATCCAAATGGACAATATCCAGAGTATTGTAGCCAAACTGCACCCTTTGGAACGACAGGTTCTTCCTGTCCTTCAACAACATTTAGAATTAAGCAGCGTCGCCACACATGCAAAACTAAGCGAAGTTGAAGTCATGCGAGCATTACAATGGCTAGAGAACAAAGAGATCATCAAGATCCAAAGTGAAAAGAGAAAAGTCGTTCATCTCGAAAAAAACGGGCAAGTGTACAAGAAGGATGGCCTGCCGGAAAAACGTTTTCTCAAAGCGTTAGACGAATCATTTAAAGGACTCAATGTCATCACCAAAAAAGCGAAGCTCAGCCGCGAAGAAGCGAATGCCTGTGTCGGCCTCCTTAAAAAGAAAAACGCTGTAGAGATTTCTCAACAAGAAGGGCTCTCCGTTAAGATTACAGAGGAAGGAAAGAAAATACAGAATACTCAGTGGCCGGAAGAATATTTTCTTCTTCACGCTTTTCCTAAGGAATATGAAGAATCTAAAGATAGAACTATCGTTGACGAATTGAAAAGAAGAAAAGACATCATTTCTGTCCACGAAGAAAAAAAAGTGACGATCATTCTCAATCCACTCGGTCACGAGCTGCTCAAAGAAGATCTAAGTGCGGAAGTTGTCAATCGCCTCACTCCTGCCATGCTCAAGACGGGAAGCTGGAAAGAAAAGACTTTTCGTGCATATGATGTGGAGATTAATGTCCCAAAAATCCACCCGGGAAAAAAACATTTCGACAACGAAGCACTGGAATATATCAAACAGATCTGGCTCGACCTCGGCTTCAAAGAGATGACCGGAAATTATGTTCAATCCGCATTTTGGGATTTAGACGCCCTCTTCGTACCCCAAGATCATCCCGCCCGTGAGATGCAAGATACATTCTACGTAGAAGGAAAAGCAAAACTGCCTCCACTCTGGAAGAAAGTCAAAGAAGTTCACGAAAACGGAAGTGATACAGGAAGTACTGGCTGGAGATATCCATTTTCAGAAGAAGAAACAAAACAACTTCTTTTACGTACGCACACTACTGTTCTCTCCGCACAAACCCTCTCCAAATTAAAAAAGGAAGATCTTCCTGCGAAATTCTTTGCTGTAGGTCGAGTCTTCCGCAATGAAGCTCTCGACTGGAAGCATCTCTTTGAATTCTATCAAATAGATGGAATTGTTGTCGACCCCAACGCTAATCTTAAACATCTCAAAGGGTATCTCACCCAGTTCTACAAAAAAATGGGCTACACTGCCGTACGCATGAGACCCGCCCATTTTCCTTACACCGAGCCATCTTTAGAAGTTGATGTTTTTCATCCCATCAAAAAACAATGGATTGAATTAGGTGGAGCCGGCATCTTCCGGCCAGAAGTTGTCAAACCACTATTAGGATTTGAATGTCCTGTCCTAGCTTGGGGACAGGGCATGGGAAGAATCATCGGGGAGTATTGGAAAATTACTGATATTCGCGATTTGTACAAAAATGATGTCAAACAATTAAGAGAGATGAAATTATGGTTGAAATAAAGAAGATTATAGTAAAAAAAACAGGATTTTGGAAAACGTGGAGGGATGTCATGTTCCATCCCACTGAATTCTATGAACAACTTCCAAAAAAGGATAGTTATCGTGAGCCAACCATCTTCTTCATCAAAGCGCAAGCTTTAACGGTCTTAATATTTTATATACTCTTCGGGATCTCCTTGGCAGTCGCACTAAATTCTCAAGAGTCAGAACTAGCTGCACTGATAGGAGGATTTGCGGGAATAGGTTTTCTCATCGGACTAATTATTATGTTTCCTCTTATCCTTTTGCTTGGCTGGGGCTTTCTCTTTGTGTGTACAGGCTTGGTCCATCTTTTCGTCAGGCTCTTCGGCGGAAAGCAGGGGTACAGAGAAACGTTTGCGGTCATTGCCTACTCTGTCGCCCCTAGTATCTTCTCATTTATCCAATACGTCAACTTCCCAGCGGCGATCTATTCATTAATCATTGAGATCATCGGAATTCACAAAAGACAGAAATTGAGTTTAGGGATAAGCATAGCAACAGTACTTATCCCTTTCTTAATACTACTCATCCCCGTATTCATCGCTGCGGCTTACTTTGCAAAGATGCTCATCTAAAAAAAAAAGAAAATAACAAAAATGCCCACCATAACCGTCAATCAAAAAGTCTTTGAACAACTCGTAGGAAAAATTCTACCAATGGAACAGCTCAAAGATCGCATCAGCATGCTTGGTACTGATCTTGAAAGCATTGAGAACGGCGAGATTAACGTAGAAATCTTTCCGAACCGGCCAGATATGCTCTCCGAACAAGGTTTCGCCCGCGCCTTCTCCTCGTTCATCGGCGTCAAGACCGGTTTGAAACAATACTCCGTTAAAGAAAGCGGCTGCAAAGTTATTGTGGATCCTTCCGTCACCATGCGCCCCTATACTGCGTGTGCTATCGTCAAGAACCTGACGTTTGACGACGAAAGGATTCGCCAGATCATGCAGATCCAAGAAAAACTTGCCACCACACACGGAAGAAACAGAAAGAAGTCAGCATATGGAATCTACCCATTAAGACATATCACTTTTCCCATATCGTATATCGCTAAAGATCCAAAGACTATCAAGTTTAGACCGTTAGGGTTTGAAGCAGAAATCTCGGCTGCTGATGTTCCGGAATTACACCCGAAAGGGAAAGCCTATCAACATCTCACCAAGGAATGGAAAAAATTTCCTTTTCTCATCGACGCTAAGAACAACATCATGTGTATGCTCCCATTTACGAACTCCAATGACACCGGAAAAGTAGATATCGCAACAACCGAGGTCTTCGTTGAATGCACTGGAACAGATCTTCACAATGTAGAAGTCGCATTAAATATTATCACCACTGCACTCGCCGATATGGGTGGAGAAGTCTACAACGTAGAGATAGTCTATCCAGACAAGATAATGATCACTCCAAATCTTCTCCCCAAGAAGATGAAAGTGGATTCTACATTTATCAACAAGCTCTTGGGATTATCTCTAAAAGAGAAAGAGATGACGCTCCTTCTCGAGAGGATGGGCTACGGCTACGATAATGGAAATGTTTTGATACCTGCTTACCGCGCCGATATTCTCCATCAAGTAGACCTTGCCGAAGATGTGGCCATCGCGTATGGTTATGAGAATTTTAAAGAAACAATTCCCAACGTCGCCACCATCGGTGAAGAAGATCCATTAGAAGTATTCAATAAGAAAATACGCGGAGTGCTTATTGGCTTACAGATGTTAGAGGTGAAAAATTATCATCTCTCTACCAAAGAAGAACTTCTCGACAAGATGAATTTGAAAAATCTTAAAGAGCATACGGCGATCCCATTAAAAAATGCGCTCGGCGAACATAATCATCTGCGCCAATGGGTCATCCCCTGCCTGCTCCGGGTACTCGCCGATAACCAGCACCATGAATATCCTCAAAATCTGTTTGAGATCGGACGGGTCTTCTCTCCAAACAAAAAGACAGAAACAGGTATTGAGGAGAATGAACATCTAGCCGTTGCACTTTGCCACGAAAAAGTCGACTTCACGGAAATACGTCAAATACTAGACACCATTTTCTCTTCACTTGCTTTAGAATACACAGTTAAAGAGACGGAACAAAATTGCTCCTGCTGTTCTTGCTACGTGGGGATTATTGATGCCTGTTGCTGCAATCGAATTAGATCTTGAGAAATTGTTTGAGATTGTTAAAGGAAAAGAAAAATGAAAAGATAAAAATAATTAAACTGATTCAGAAACCATCTCTTCAGCCTCTTTAACCGCTTTCTTCTTCACTGGCTTCTTCTGAGTAACAGCAGTTGCTTCTCGTTTCTTCTTCAGATGAAGCTGACGTGGAGCTACTTTCTTTGCTTTCGTTTCCCACACCGGAAATCCTAGCTTTGAAAATGCTGTTTTGACATCAACATGGCTTGTCTTGCCTTTCAAGTCAACAGTCGTTTCCAACGGCTCAAGATGTTTTGTATTTACCTTCTTACGACGCACATCACCGTCAACAACAACAAATTGAGTATCAACCTTTTCAATGACAACACATTTTCTGCCAGCATCGCGGCCGGCAATTTTGACGCAAACACGTCCAACATCAAAGATACTCATGCTGACTCACCCCGTGCTTTTTGCTGGAACATAACTCTCATGCACGCGGAGCAGAGAACGCCGCCATATGGCCTTTCCGGTCTCTTCGCGGTCTTCGGTAAATTTCTCATCGTCGCCGGCATTTCTCTCGGTACACCTGCAAGTGCCTTTGCACATACTCCGCAGACAGCTTTACTTGGCTTACGTTGACGGTAATGGATATGAGTCTCATTACCAGGTGTCTTTACAAATATCTTTCGTAATCGTCCTGATTTAAACATTCCTCGTGGCATTGTAGATATACCTCATCGTTGATTTTATCTGTAGATCCCAAAGACAAACTAGAAAACATGAAACAATACTCTGCTCCTATGATCCGAGTTGCCTCCAAGATCCGATTTCCCTAAGGGAATTGATCTGTAAAGTAGCGAGTTATTTATAAATGTTTAGGAGAAGATTGATATATTTTCTTTTTTTCTCCAATGAGATGAATAAAGTCTTCATTGGAAAAGGAAAATTAGCCGGCAAAGGGGTTTTTGCTGCTAGAGATCTCAAGAAAGGAGAAATAATCATCAAATATCATCTTAAACCCTTAACAAGAAAGGAATTCGAATGTCTACCCAAAAAAGAAAAATTATTTACTCATCAGCACTGGGGAAAAACCCATCTTTACTCATCTCCCGAACGCTATGTCAATCATTCTAGAACTCCAAACACACGTCAAGATCTTAAGAAGAAATGCGATATCGCCAAGAGGAATATCAAGAAAAGCGAAGAGATAACCACCGATGCTGCAAAAGATGATACGTCATAAATATTTTTAATAAATCTTCAATAATTTTCTAAAAGCTAAACTCCCAATCAATGAGAAAATGAAATATAATCCTAGCCAACCCGGATGCCAGCCGAAGATGTTCGTTGTACCAAGCGGTTTCAAAGGCTTGTAATTGATCAATAATTTCTCGATATCCGAATGTTCAGATACATGAAGTGGATCTGCGTAGCGTAACTCTTTTGTAATCAGGACATTTCTACTTTCCTCCTGCGCTCCTAACTTCACAGCTAAAGTGTGTTCACCTTCCGTACTGCGTAGGTTCCAAGTCACTGCTCCCCCCGTAATTGCTTGAGAAGCATCATTCAAAACTTCTGTCCCCACGCTAGGAACAATTTCTGCCGTACCAGTAACACCTTCCTTAAAAATCGCCGTCATACTATACGTTTCTTGAGGATAGATCGGTTCGAACGTCAAATGTCCTGCCATCCACCCTACCAATAATAACAATGGGATCATTGTGAACAATGTCGGTTTAAATGACATCTTCATATATTCCATATTTGATTTCATCGCTTCTTTCTGAACTTCCATCATCTTCTGAGGATCTGAACGCAGCTCTTTCATCCGCTTTTGATATTCTTTCTGTTTCTCCTTCAGATCTTTCATCTTGCGCTGATCCGTCAGATATTTGTACGCGATCGTTGATAAGAAGGCAATTCCCACACCTAAAATGACAATCCCCCAGAAGGGACTAAAATTGATCAAAGGTTGAAGTACTGGGTCAAATAATGTATCAAGGAATGACATACAATCATCGCAGAAGAGATTATTTATAAATTTGTTGGTCTTTCCTCACTGTATGGGATTATTCCGATTTTTCCGCCGCCGTCGAAAAAAACGGCCATTAAAATATCTCCACAAAGAGCTAGCTGCAGCAGAAGCAGGCTGGGAACACCTCGTCGACCGGCTTCCTCATTTTGTCAAGGACTATAAAGAAAGGACAAAACTCTTGACGTGGGCACGGACTTCATTGTACGAAGAGATCATCCATTACTTTATAGAAATAGAGATCATCATCACTGAAGAAAAAAGCCTTTCCAAACAGAAAGAAAAATTAGAAATCCTTTCTGATGAGATTAGCGAAAGTTGGGAGAGAATATTAACTCTTACTGGAACCCTAGCAGCACGAAAAAAATTGACCACCGCTTTCCGCTGGAAAAAGAAAATATTCAAATTTGCGTCCGAACAATTAGACGTGCTTGAGGATATTATCGATGAACTCACCGAAATAATCGAAGAAGAACAAGAAAAGAGGGGTTATCAAGATTAGATTAATATGCTTATTCCATGAATTTCTTTAATCCAGGATGCATGTCCATCATGTGCTGTTTGGCGATCTCTTCATACAATTTATAGACAATCATCACCGCAAGTAAAATCCCCGTCCCCCGTGATAACGCACCGGTCAGGTCAGCAAGTGCTGCGAGCAATCCAATAGATGCACCACCAACGATTGTCAATGGCCAGATATATCGGTTCAATACTTTTTCTAATACCCGTTCATCTCGTCTGAAGCCCGGAATCTGCAGCCCTGAATTAAGTATCTGGCGAGCTTGACTTTTTGCATCCATTCCTGCCGTCTGCATCCAGAACATACTAAAGATGATCGACCCGACCATCATGATAGCGATGTAAACCAGTGATTGCCCGACTTGTGTCCAAGTAAGACTCCCTGTGATGACACTATTGACAAGATTAGGATGGTTCAACCAGTACACAAGGCCACTTACGGGAGTGCTCCCATTAAATGTTCCTAACAAAGGATGTCCCCATCGTTGGAGCAGCTGAGCAAACAGCTGGACGTTAGCCAATAAAGCAGCAACTAAGATGACAGGAATATTAGAGGTATAGAAGAAATTCAAAGGCCAGCGCATACCGTATCCTCTCACTCTGCCAAACGAAAGAGGTATTTCCACTTTCATCGCTTGTCCATAAACACAGATTGCAAAGACTAAGACAGTGGAGATTATTGCACCCAATTCCAACGCCATCGTTGTAAGATCACCCTGTGAAATAGATTGAAAGATTGCAGGGATAGCACCGGCAGCAATATCTGGATTCGTCGGAGAAGGTAGAAAGTTAAATGCGCGGATAAATATCTGCTGCGCAACACCGGCTACAATAAACATGGAAATCCCCGAACCAAAACCCCATTTTGAAATAACTTGATCCATTAACATAATCAGCAGGCCACCGACAATAAGCTGGAAAATCAATAAGATTTGGAGTTGGTGAAAGAGTGGTGTCCCAACGAGAGACGCAGAAGGAGCAAGGCCCCCCATCAAGACATAGATAGCGCCTTCTAAAATGATAAAAAATACACCTGAGATCTTCTGAAGACCCTGAAATTTCTTTCTTCCTTCCGGAGACGCTAAGTCTAATTTCAAAATGCCCGTACCGGTCAACAATTGTAAGACGATAGAAGCAGTAACCAGTGGACCAATTCCTAAAGAGATTACGCTCCCAAAAGAAGCTCCTAAGATGATAGATAAGAACTCAAACTGTTGGAGTGAGTTCTCACCGAGACCATACAAAGGAATCAAACCAAGAATATAGAATATGACCAGAATAATAAATGTCCACTTCAGCTTTTCATTAAAAGGAAGCTTCTTTTGTTGTGGTCCCCGTACTTCCGGAAGATAAGAGATTAATTTTTCCAGTAATGCCATGGTGAAATAGGTACTCACAGAACACACAGTTTTCTACTGCTGCCAATGAGACTTTGTAATCGTTGTAATAGCCATTTTGTAATAGCTATGTTTTGTGCTTTCTACGCCGCTGGATTCTCTGCAACCACATCGCCGCCTGCTGCTTTTATCTTTTCTACGGCACTTTTACTACAAGAAGCAACAGTAATTTTAAGCTTTTGGGTTGTCTTACCTGTTCCTAGTAACTTGGTATACCCCAATTTTCCTAAATCAAGAGAGACAAACTGACCTTCTTTCACAGCTTTTCCTTCGCTCAACAATCGGTTCACTTTCTCAGAAGTGAAATAACCAACAGAGATTATTCTTTCCACTGAAACTGTTCGCAACGGTCTGAACCCATGCTTCCCAAGGACTAAAGGCATCCCCGCCTTTTTCTGACCTGCACGTTTCCCTGTGCCTGCCATTCCCCGACCGCCCCGGCTTCCTGCACCCCGACGTTTCTTACGAGCGCCACCGCCATGATTACTGTGACCACGATATCTGTTCACTTTTTTTCTTTTGTAGACGACCATTGTAAGTGTTTTGTATCTCCGAATCTCTTTTTGTCTTAATGATCTTAATGAATATTAGTGAGTATATAGTTTCACATCATCCTTTTGATGAGATCATTCATTTTTTCGCCGCGATTACCTAATGCGCCGCCGGCACGGAACGCAACCTTGATCCCTTTTCTTCCAAACCCTTTTAATGGAGGATTCAACGCGAAATATGGTTTGTATTTTTTACCTTTAAATTCGATGGTAGCATAGGAATATTTTTTCTTCCCATCAGTCTGTCTTGCTTTAAACTCTTTCCCACGTCTTTCGACAAGTTCGGTGTATGTCTCTGATGAGATCTCCCCCCACGTAACATAATCTTTTACTTTGTTGAGCATTCCCCGAGAGACCGGGTTATCAGCCACAATGACACAATGATTTTTACGATGAAGACGAAGGACACGCAACGCATCTTTTAATGGTTGATTCATATCGATTAGTCCTCGAACAAGAACTACTGCCAGCTTAGGCCCTTGATGAGAGACGCTTGCTTTAACAGAAGAAGCTTTCTTAACATTCATTGAGGATGATGGTGATGTTGCCATGTTCTTATTGTGTTAATCTCCGTAATATTTGTTTTTATTTTTTAGTTAATTTTAGCTAATCTTTATGGTAATGTCTTTGTTGTTTGTCTTATTTTTTATTACTTCCTGACTATTGTTCCATCGCTTGTTTACGCAATGAACCTTCCACAATCCCCAATTTAGGGATATCTCCCGGTTGAATCTTCACTTCTGATAACTTCTGAAGTGCGTCAAGCAGTGCATAAATCAAGTTTAATTTCGTCTTTGTCTGCCCTTCTGTCTTACTCCAGATATCTTTCACTCCAGCAAGAGACAAAATCTTAGCACATTCTTTTTCGACGCAAAGACCTTTTCCTTTAGGAGCAGGCATGAGAGTAATCCGAACAGAGCCGCAACGTCCGGTAACTGCAAAGGGAATGGAAGTAGGAACACGAGATGTTGACTCCCACGTGCCGCTACCACGACGGACTCGGATGAGATTAAGACGCGCCGAACGTTTCGCTTTATCTCGTGAGGGGACTGTTTCTCCACTTTTCCCGATACCAACACCCACATATCCATCACGATTGCCTACGACGGCAACAGTAGTAAATTTGATTTTGTTTCCTTCTTTGGTCTTTTTCTGTGTTTGACGGAAGATACGACGCTGGCCGCCACCGAACTTCCCTTTTGCCTGACCAATTAATAAGAGATCTTCTTCTAGATTATGGACGAGATGATCAACGATCTGTGCTTCAAGGATAGGAGAACCTGAATCAAAGATCTGATCAATATCGGTAATTTTACCATCTTTCACTTGTCTGCCCAGAGAAGTGATCGGTTTCCAATCTGCATTAAGGCGAGGAACTTCTTCAATCTCTTTAGAGACTTCTGCACTTTTCTCTTCCACTGGTTCAACAACAGTTGGTTCTTCTTCCGATCGTTTTACTTTTTTAGCAGGTGCCATAGTATTTCTCAGTTCATCCATTTATTTTTTTCTTGATAAGCAGGAATTGTTCGGTAATCTTCTCAGGGAGAGCCTTGCTTTTTAAATATTGCGCATGCTGTAATCCGGACTTACCTTGCGGTAATTGTGCAAAAGCAACGATATGTTTTCCACTGATCCTCTCATCTGAAGGAAAGATCTCTTTCTCATCGTTATGAGGAATATCAAGACCAGCATCAACAACCCCTTTAAGGAAAGCGTACAAGCGGCTCTTATGAAGAGGAGTTACATTACCGGTGTCTAAGATACATTCATTAACACCTTTTTTCATTGCTTTTTTTCCAATCAAAAGACCAGTAAGATACGCAGCAGGCATATTTTTACAGGAATAATTCCACCCTAATTGACGCAAGTCTTTTCCCGCTACAGCCGCAGCGATGACATCTCCTTGTGGAGAGAATGTTGCTACTTGAGCGAGGATTTGAGTATTAGTGGAGCGAACAATCAATCGTGGTTTTCCCGAAAGAAGAAGGTTAAGACGCTTACTATAATTAGTTTTCAATGTTCTTCTTCGACGGTACTGCACTGTTTTTGGTCTTGCTGGTTTCATGGTTTTAAGTAATCCGTTTTTGAATTGGTTTTTGAATGTTGTTATATCATATTAGTCATATATTAGTTATATTAGTTTGATTTTCTCTCTTATTGATCACTTCTTCTGGAAGAGATTCTGCTCTGTAAGGTACAATTTGATGTGACGTTTGTTACGGAAGTATCCCCCCTTACTCTTAGCATAAAGTGCGCGATAAGTAGATGGAGAGAGTAAACCACTTTCTTTTAATTCTTTGAGGAAGAGACGTTGCAACCTGATTCTGGTCATCCATTGTTCTTTGCGGCTGATCGTCGCGAATTTCCGGCCTTTCTTGCTCCCTTTCCCTTTCCGTCTACCTTTGCTCTTTTGAGCAGCATTCTCACGTGCTCGTACTCTAGACTGTTCATTAGGAGTAATCTTGTTGATTTTACCGACAGCAATGAGACCCCGCACATCTGATCGGGTGATTGCTTTGCTGATCTCCTCAAGAGATCCATCTGCGAAGCGCACTTTTCCAGGCGATGTTTTAAGGATCTTCGCTGCTAGTCTTTTCTTTGTGTTCATGAGATTTTCCCCATTGTTTATTATCGTTTAGTGATTTTATTGTCGTTTAGTGATTGTTTTTTCTGCGATTTTTCGCTCTTCTTCTTTTTCAGTAATTGGGACTCCGTCAACCACTCCATCTATCCCTTTTTCAGTAGTAGATTCTGTAGCTGCAGAATCCCCTTTCGCTTTCTTCTTACTTTTTTCTTCAGACTTCTTACGGTGTTCAGCCTGTTTCTTTGATTTCACTTGTTTTCGATTTCGTCGATCTTTCTGACGCTGTGTTACTGCATCTTTAATCTTGTTAGTTAGCGCGGTTACATCTTTAACCTGTAAGATAGTAATCTTCTTCTCCTGAGCGAGAGCTAACAATGATAATTTCTTTCTGCTGCCAACATCACGGCCGATAATTGCACCATGCATCCCTGGCTTTAACGTCAAGATATCTTTCACGGCATGGATCACAACCGGGACTAACCCTTCTCGTGAAAGGCCACGAACTGCTTTAGGAGATCCGTATCCTGGATGGGGCTGTGCCGGCCGGCCACGATAACGCTGACGAGGAGCAGAATGTAACCCTCGGGGAAGTCTCCATCGCTTCTTGACTCTTCCCAGGAAGTGTGATTCTTTGACTACAAAAGCGGGCTTCCGTCTCTTTGCAGTTCTCCTAACGTGTAATAATGTCGTGCTTGTCATGTTATTCTCATCTAAATTGTTTTTCCAGCTTTTTGGGTGATATAACACCCATCTTGAAATATCCGACGGTCACGATCAGTGATCCGACAAAGATTTTCAATTCGTGAAGCCATCATCCCTGCTAACTCTTTATCAGGGCTAGAGAGAGTGATGTCATTGCCGGTAATTTTAACGTCCACACCGGGAATCATTTCTGCTTTTCGTGGAACTGCTTCTCCCAGGAAGTTCTTTACTACAAACTCTTTACCGACGATCGCCACATTCATCGGAAAGTGGCCTGAACAGATTTTAAGAGTATATACATGTGGTTCCTGAACTCCTTTAACGATGTTGGAGATATGTGACTCAAACGTTCCGATCATTGTCTTCTCTCGCTTTGTTCCTTTGCTAACATGTAAAGTTATTTTATCTCCGGTTACAGCAAGGGTGATAGAAGGGCTGCGGAATTCACGGGAAACTTCTCCTTTTGGTCCTTTGATGGTAAGGATCTTTCCATTTAACTTTGCGGAAACTCCTTTTTCAAGTACAACTTCCCGAACGATGTCTGCTTTCATGGTATTAATGTAAGGAGTGCGTAATTAGTAGACGTACGCAAGTAATCGGCCTCCAGTTTGTTTGTCTTTTGCTTCAAGGTGAGTAGTGATCCCTTTAGGAGTCGTGATAAAGATAACTCCGAAATCTTTCGCAGGGAGATATCGTTTTTCCCATTTTTCTACATCTCTAAATTTCGTGGAGAAGCGTGGTTTGATGACGCCACATTGATTGATATTTCCTAAAAGATTGACTTTCAGGAATCCGCCTTTGCCATCATCAACTTCCTCAAACGTTCCCAGGTAATTGCGTTCATTCATCAGCTGCAAAATCATCTTGACCATTTTTGATGCTGGTCTGATGACTACTTCACGCTTCCCTACCTTTTCTGCGTTCATGATTTTTGCTAAGGCCGCTGCCAATGGGTCATTTAACATTTTTTGTCAATCCTCACTTCTCTCCGCTTAACTATATTTTTTGAAACCTAGACTTAGCGCCATCTCTCGGAAGCAATGACGACATAGATGCAATCCATACTTATTGATATGGCCGCCGTTTCTTCCACAGTTTTTGCATTTGCGTAATGCAACACCACAAGAGCGTTCACTAGGCTCGTTATGTTTAGTGTACTTTGCTTTTTTTACCGGCTTTGCGTTCAACTGAGTGAACATCTTCCGCCAATCGCTGGTTGTCATGGTAAATTATTTTTCCTCGCTATTTTTGTGGATAATGATTTTGTATCGTATTTTTTATCTGAATGAGATTATGGATCAGATTAGATCTTCCATCCCTTCTTATTGTACCTCTACTCCAAATTTTTCTCGGACAAAATCAATTGCTTCATCACGAGTCACTTGGTGATTTTTTCCAACTTTTCTTTGCTTTACTCTTCTGTGCTTAACCCGATAACCAGGACGCTCAAGAGTCACCGCAACTTCCAATCCCATTATTTTCAGCTCAGGATCGTAGTCCAAGCCTTCAATTTCTATATATTCGGGAATACCAAATGCGAAATTCCCGCGATCATCAAAGTTACCAGACTTGAGGATATTCTCTTTAGCCACGAGCAACCGCTTTAGTAGAGCTACTGCATCTGCACGCGCCGTCACTTTAGCACCGATCTCTAAACCAGGACGAAGAGACCAACCAGGGATCCTTTTCTTAGTTGCTGTCTTTACCGGTTTAAGAGGGGTGATCTTCTGTAAGAGTTTCAGCCCTTTCTTGAGGACATCCTCATTCTTTCCTGCCCCAATGTTAAGAGTGACTTTTGCAACACGCACTTCTCTCATGGGATTTGTTTGTTTTTGTGTCATGGGTAATCACGATTGGTTTCAATTATTGTTGTATGAGTTATTTTCAATTGCTTTTTTTGTCATGGACTGCTGCGGAGACAGTCAACGCTGGTTCTTTGTCGCCGACGACAAAGATATACTTTGTCACCGTCTCGACATCGCCATCAGCAGTAGCATACGTACTCTCATAGCCGACGAGATTTTTTAATGAACCTAATTTCCCGGCATGTTTACCGGCATCAAGGAGGATGGTCATTCCTTTCTGAAGAGGAAAGATTTTCTGAATTTTCTGTTCAGGGACAGTGATAAGGAGTGAATCTCCCACTGCAGAGACTTGATCAGACGTTAGATTCCGCCCATCATGAAGATGATATTGGATCAGACCTTTTTTAATCATATTTTTACCAACTACTTTCCCTAGCTTGAATTTCGCCTCATCTGCTTTTATTGTTACTAAAGCAAGATGTCCATTTTCGTCTAGTACTAGACGATATTGCTTTCCTAATGCTGGAAAAGATAACACGTCAAATAAGCCGACAAGGAATCGATGGTCTTTTCTTCGTTTACCATCGACGAGGACTTCTTTATTATTCAGTACTTTCTTGACCTCGGACATAGTTAGTGCTAAGTGTAAGACGTCGCGGATCAACACACCAAGGGGCATTCCTTGACTTCGAGGATGTCCACTAGGATGAGGGCAAGTAGTAAATACTTTTCCTCGACGTGATAAAGTCCAAGTTTTGGGGGTAGTTACCCTTTTCAGATGATTTTTCATTCTCTGTATGACCTCATTGATCCATATAGTTATACCGTGTTCTTCACAGCTGCTTTATTCTTATGTGTCTCTTCCTTATTTTTATCAGGAGTTTTGAGTGTGTTTTTACTCGTTAATTTTGCTTTTCTTCTTTTGTCGCTTAGATCGAATTCTACGATCATAAGATTGGAAGGATGGAAGATAACAGGCACTTTTGAACCATCAGCTTTGACTCTATCCATGCTGGCAACGTAAACTCGACCCGTCTTTAATGTGATACGCTCTACTTTTCCTTCCTTGCCTCGGAACTCGCCACGGACGACTTTTACAGTATCTCCTTTACGCAGTTGAATAGCCCGCACCCCATATTTTTCTCGCAATGGTTTAGCAACATGAGTATGCATCATCTTTTGTTTAAGATGGAGGGGAGCACGATGAACATACTTCCGTTGTTTACGGACTTGTGTACTTCTTCTCCAACTGACGGTAAATTTTGTTCGTTGTGTCATGGTTGATGATGATTTGTCTCCGTTTTTTTTGTTTGTTTGGTGATGTTTGTTTGGTGATTTTAATCTTGTAATGGTGGCTGTCTTTCATAAGTTAGACAATCATGCTCGCAACTTTCGCGACTGCCGGCCAACGTTCTGCAACCTCTTTGGCGATTGGACCTTTAAAGATGGTTCCCTTAGGGTTCCCTTTCATATCTTTAAGGACAACGGCAGCATTGTCTTCAAACGCGACTCTTGTACCATCTGGACGACGGAACTCTTTCTTTTGCCGGACAATGATCGCGGGAACGACAGTCTTTCTCATTTCTAATTTTCCTTTCTTGACGGAAGCCAAGATAAGATCGCCAATTCCTGCTGCTTGGATACGGCCACGTACTGTCTTATGACCAATAACTGAAACAATCTTGATTACCTTTGCACCTGAATTATCACAGGTTGGTACAAAAGCTTGCGATGGCAAAGCCCGGGTGATACGACTTTTAACTCCTTTCATGGGTCATCCCTGTTTTCTCAGTTTTAGTTCCAACATCCGATCTGTTTTTTGTCGCTTTGTTAGATTTCTTTGCTGTATGAGCAGCATCGACGTTGCGTTTAAGGTTTCCTTCTGAAGATTGAGCAAAGGAAAGTTGATTTGAAGAGGATGCACTTTTGCTAACCTGAATGATAACATTATGTTTTGTCTTGCTCAATGGCCTTGTTTTAGCAACAAGAACTTCATCACCTACCTGAGCACTGATACAGCTTGGGTTGTGAGTCCGCAACCGATAACGGCGAACCTCATAACGTTCATATTTAGGAACGAAAAGGGGTTTAAACCACTCGATCGTTGCTGAACGGCTAACATCTTTCTTGACGATTTTTCCCTTGAAGAGTTCTTTCTTTACAGTAAGATCCCCGTGGAATGGGCATTTCTTGTCGGTACAATCTTTGGGGGGAGCTTGAATCCCCAGGATTTCTGATTTCATATTTTTCACATCGATTGGTATTTGTTTAATTACGTATTTTTATTTCTTATTTTTTATCTTTTTTTCTGATCTTCGTTAATAAGGAAATTGATTATTTCCTAACAGGTTATTGCTGGAAGGCTATTGCTTGACTCGTTCTTCCGGACGTCGGAGGATAGTCAAACCAGGAATGGGGGTATTATCACCCTCAAGATGAAACGTGATTGCTGCTTTAAGCAGCTTCTTCCGCTTCTTCTCATCAGTCAAGATGGTCAATGTTGATTTTGTCTCATCAACGACAGACCCACTAAGACCGATAAGCTGTTGGTTTGTCGAGTCCACGACATATATTTTCTTTCCAATGAGTCCTTGGAAATACGTCGGTTCACGAGCCATGTTTTCCCTGCACCAATACTATTGAAGTATTGATGGATTCTCTTTTAATGTTGGATTTCAATTGTTTCTTCAGGGAAACCCAATTCCACAAGCACGGCTTTCATCCGCGACTTGTGATCACCCTGCAACTCAATCTGTCCGCTTTTGGCTGTTCCGCCACAAGCAAACTTTGATTTTAATTTTCGGAATATCTCTTCGACATTGACCTCATTCTTGAAGCCTTTTACGATAGTATATTTTTTCCCGAATTTCCTTTTTTCTATTCCGACCGTGATCTTCTGTTGTTCACGAGCGATAGTCTCACAGACACACAAGTCCATGGGTAGACCACATTGATTGCAAACGTCAACCATGTTTTGGTGTAGATGCCTCCCCTTTATTGTGGAGTAACATGTTGATGCGAGCAATATTTTTCTTTGTTTGTCGGAGTTTGCCCGGATTAGCAGTATTCGCGCCGCTGGCGACTTGAACATTTAACTTTAAGAGTTCCTTTTTAAACTCTTCTAAACGTTTCTGTAGGTCTCCAGTACCAAGTGATTGTAATTCTTTAGTCGTTTTCATTGTTCTTGTTCTGCTGAAGAGTCCGTAGAGACTTCTGCTCCTGTTTCTTCTGATTTCTTCCCATCGGCAGAAGAGTCTTCTTCTTTAACTTTCTTCTTCCGAGGAGATGATGCTTTCTTTTTTGTTACAGCTTTTTTCTTAGACGCAGCTGCCGCTCTTTCTTCACTCGCTGCTTCTTCTGCGGGAGTAGGTTTTACTTCTTCCACTTCCAAAGATAATTCCTTGACGATTTCAACCCGGTCAGGAAGAACAATATCAGGAGGCATGATCGCTACTTTGATCCCAACAATTCCGCTCTTCAACAGAGCAATTGCTTGTGCTTTGAGGACACCGCTGATGGCGATATCACCACACTTCTTTAAGTATCCTTGATAGAAACGCCAGCTTTTTGCACGAGCGCTAGGAATCTTACCGGAAACAATAATTTCTACTCCCAAAGCGCCCGAATTGATGACGTTCTCCATAATCTTATGACCAATACTTTTGAAACGTGCTGAACCGAAACGTTCTAATGAACTAGCGATCCGTTGAGCGACAATATTCGCATCAAGGAAAATATTTCTGATTTCTGCAATTTCTATCTGAGGATTTTCTAATTTAAATTCAGTCTTCAAGACGCGCGTTAGCTCACGGATATTGGAACCTTTAGAGCCGACAATTAAGCTCGGTTTACTCGCTGAGATGATGATCTTCTCCCCTAAAGGGATCTTCTTTAATCTAATTTGAGAGATACCAACTCCACGAAGATGCTCTTCGATGTACTTTTTGATATAGTACTCTTTTGTCTTTTGTGCGATGAATTGTCGTTCGATCATGATTGTTTCACCATCGTTGGTTTTGCATCTCGCAATGTTCCTTTCTTGGAGAGTTCAGAATAAAGCTTGGATACTTCCTCGACTGACTTTTGGGCAGCAGCACCTTTATTTAACTCTGCTGCACGAGCTTGTGCTTTCTTAAGGAGATCCTGAGAGTTTGGTTCCGTCTTTGGAACGGATAAGTGAACTGGGCCTGATGATCGTGGTGTCTGTGAAGGAAGTGGCTGTTTAGCGGAGTTTTTTACTTCAGGTTTCCCTTCAGCCATTCTTAGAGAAGGCTCGCTTTCTACAGTCTTGGTTGCAGGAGAAGCCTCGCCCGTCGTTTCTTTCGCTTCTTTCTTTCTACTCTTTTTCTGAGCAGGAGTCCGTTCTTTGACGACAATCTCTAAGTGCGTTCTCTTGGTCTTATGTCGCAGTCTTCCCCCCCCAGAAGGAATAGATGCAAGGTTAGCAGTCATCTTGACAATCTTGAGATCATCAACATTTAACCCTTTAAATTGAGCGTTAGCTTCTACTGCGTGGACTAACTTAAGGAATTGCCGTGCTGCTTTTTCAGGAAATCGACCAGCAGCCATCCCCGGCTTGTGACCAATATTATTCTTAAACGTTCTGAATTCAATAGGTCTTTTAAGAGCAACCACATCTGCCAAAAGCTGCTTGGCATAACTCGTAGTCTTATACCGGATAGCTTTAGCAATCTCTATGCTGTGTTTTGTAGAGACAGGAATATTCAACGATTTCGCTGAAGCTTGATGTTCTATTCCCTTTGTGGTGGTTTGTTGAGCCATTTTTATTTTTTGGTGATCGGTTTTGATTTTTATTTCATTAATGTTTATCTTGCAGAGACCGATTTACTCGATCGAGTCGCCCCGATACCCGCGGCACTGTGTGTTACATTTTTCCTCGTATGAGAAAATTCTCCCAGATAATGTCCGATCATATCTGGCACGATCAATAACGAAACATATTCTTTACCGTTATAGACGCGAAGAGTTTTCCCAAGCATTAGTGGTAAGATGATCAGATCACGGCAATGAGTCTTAACATTATTTTCACCAGCTTCAAGGCGTCGCAATAGCTTTTTCTGAAAGGGAGTGAATCCTCTTTCCAATGAGCGACGCTGACGCGCGGGAACAAGAAGTGAAAACTGCTTGAGATCAAGCTTCTTGATTTCTTCTTCCGATTTTCCCCGCCAAGTGAATTCTTTTGCCATTGTGTTTTACCGTAAATCTTTGTATCAGTTTATGTATCTTTTCTATTTATCTTTTTCTTCCCGTCCTACGCGGAGCGATCTTACCAACTTTACGTCCAGGAGGTGCGCTACGCGGTGATTGAGTTGGACGACCTTTGATATGTGAACATTTTCCACCAAATGGGTGGTCGACGGCGTTCATCGAGATTCCACAAACATGAGGATAAAGCTTATTTCGTACACGCATTTTCATGTAACGCGTCCCTGCTTTAAGGAAAGGTTTCTCTGTTCTTCCTGCGCCAGAGATGGTGCCAATCGCTGCTCGACAGTCCAGAGCAAACAATTTCTCTTTACGTGAAGGAAGGAGTACACGCACATCCTTGTCTGTTTTCGCGATAACTTTTGCGAATGAACCAGATGAACGAACTAATTTACCCCCATCACCAGGACGCAATTCGATATTATGGATCAATGTACCCTCGGGAATTTGATGCAAAGGGAGGACGTTACCCATCCTGATCTCTGCGCTCATCCCTATCGTGATCTCGTCACCAACATAAACCCCCTCAGGAGCAAAGGCTAAATGCTTTTCACCAGTAAGATAAGACACTTCCATTAAAGGAGCAGTGTGTCCACCACAATGGACAAGATCTACAACAACACCTTGGGTTTCTAAAGCAGGATGCTTTACATCTCCTTGGAAGCGGAAGCTAGGAGAAGTGTAGGTTTTTGTTCCCCGTCCTCGCCGTTGTTGAATGATGCGTTTACCCATTGATGATCACCTAGATCAGACCAAGATCAGCACTAACATCCGACGCTAAGCTGCCGCTTGCTAATCGTACGTAAGCACGCTTCTCTCCCTGAAATGCATTTTGAATATTGACCGTAGCAACTTTCACTTTAAATAGTTGTTCAACTGCTCGCCGAACATCCTGTTTCGTCGCAGCGTTATGCACGACAAATACCAGCTTATTTTCAAATTCAATCTGACGGATGCACTTCTCTGTAGAGAGGGGTGCTTTTAACACAGCATACGGATCAAATGAAACGGAGTCTAGCAAGGGCTGTGCTTTTTGTGCTTTTAATTCCGCTTTCGTTTTTTTAATTGCTGCCATAGTATTTGTTGATTAGGTATTTTTATCTTCAATGTTTATGCAAATAATTTTTCTTTCTTGATAAGTTCAAGTGCGCTTTCCGTCCATAATGTCAATCTTCCCGGAAGAGCGCCAGGAGCAAGCACTTCGGCATTTAGTTCACGTGCTTTAACAACATCTACACCAGGAACGTTCTTTGCTGCTTTCACTAAAGGACAATCACCACTTAAGACAATGAGGATTCCTTTCCGGTGCTTATATTTCCGACCACGCATCGTTGCGAGGCCCGCCCGAATTTTCTTTACGAGTGAATGCTCCAGTTCGGTTCCAAAACCCAGTTTGATAAGAGCACTCTCTACATCCTTAGTCTTCTGTAAATTTTCCAAAGAAGAATCTAAGATGAAAGGATACTCCACCGGAAGGAAATGTCCGCGCTTGGTGACGATATCTTTGTTTACTGTTGCTGCCATCGCTGAACGGATTGCTTTTTGGTTCTCTTTTTTATTGATCTGTTTTTCAACAAGTTTAATTTGCTTAGGAGGATGAGCACGACGTCCGCCAACAGTCTGAGGAGAAAAGGCCCCTACCCAGAACATTCTTGTTCCCCGACGAGAAAGAACTTTCCGATTGACACGGCTGACACCGAAACCATAACAACCTCGGTAATCACGGCGACGTTTACTGACTCTTGAAGAATGACGGAAACCAGCTTCAGAAGAAGCACCATAAGCTTGACGAGAAGCGCTCTGTAACGCATGGACTGAACGCTTGATCAAATCAGGACGATATTCTTCCTGAAACTGAGAAGGCAATTCTACTTCATGCTTCTTCTGTTTCTCAACGGAATAGGTAGTGATTTTCATGTTATGCACGTAAAGAGACATAGCTGATCTCTGGAGCCTCCTTCGTCATTTTAGGATTTGGTCTCATGGAGGGAGTAAGAACAACTTCTCGTTTCTTAGTACCAACTACAGAACCGCGTAATAGAACATAATTACTATGGACCAGACCGTAACGGACAATTCCGCCTGCCGGATTAATTTCGGAACCTTGTGTACCGATCTTCATGATTTGTTTGTTGTATTCTGTCCGTGAATGAAAACCCATTTTACCCGATTGGGGAACGGAAAATTGAACATGTTTTGGTGTCCACGAACCAAGGTTACCGATGCCCCGTTTCGTTTTTTCTGCTTTATGCTGGCGAACCGGAACACCGAAGCGCTTAACAGTGCCCTGAAAACCTTTTCCTTTAGAAACCCCATGGACATCAACGCTAGCGCCGGAAGTGAAAACTTCATTGATCGTGATTTCTTTACCCAATACACCCTGAGCATACGCCATCTTTTCCTCTTTAGAACCCCCAATAGCGATCTCCAATAATTTTGGCCGTTTGCCACCCGTAGATGTTTCTTTAGGATTAGTATGGACCAGAAGACGAAGGTCATCATATAAAGAGACCTCTGATGTTTTTTTAGATGGTTTTTTAGGAACCTGAACACGCCGAGCAAGCTCTTTGACTAATTTCTCAGCCATGACAGAAGTGACTTTACGCATACCAACAGAAGTTTGTTGATAAAATGCAATACCTGCCACGGTCATCGGTGGGCATTCAATGATGGTAGAAGGAACGAAAACTTTTTCCCCTTTGGTAGGGGACTTAGGACGATTATCGATGACCTGCAAGTGAGTCATTCCTGCTTTAAAACCAATAAAACCGAGGGGTTTTGCTTTGGTATCAGCAACCCAAGAACGAACTCGAACCAGCGTGTGACGAGAGCGCTTTCTAGGCCAAAACTGCATGCTTCCTCGTCGTGGGTGTCTTGATCGTGGCATTGTATAGTTTACCTATTTTGGTCTCTAGCTAAAGACCTCTTCCGATTAACGCGATGGTAATTACCTATTGGGAGTTCCCATCAAAGAATATCAGAGCTGACTTCGGTGATGGTTACTTTTTCAGGCGACAGGTCATAAGCATTTAATTGGTCTGGCCAATCAGTGTGATTATAACCGATTATGCGTTAAGTCCCGTTGTGAAGAGCACTTCTTTATAAAGATATCGGTAGGGATGAGAATAAATCAGCAAATCGCATCCCTCTTACCCGCCTATCTACCGCAGGGCAATAGTGTATTTATATCCATTCTCACTTTAGTAACCAAATGACTGAAAAAACTCATCGACAAAAACTAATTCTCCCCCAGGACTTTATCGATCATGCAGAAGCCAGATTTTTTACTGCTTTAAGCCCAGATCTGAGACAGTACTTTCCTCAAGAACAAACAAGAGACGTCTACCTCGTACACAAAGAGGGCCAACATCTTTTAGGGATAGAATCATGTCTTCGCTGGAACCCTTACGATAAGGTATTGCGCCACACCGGGATCACGTGGGGAGTGGTATATCCTATTGAAGTAAATCAACGCCCTGGAAGAAATCCTACCGGATATATTTATCTGCGCCCATTTGATTCTACCGACCCATCAACTCTTAAGATTCAGACGACGAATTTTCAAACTCTAAATATTGTCAGTGGAGAAGAAAGCGCAGCAAAATACAAACTACAAAACTGTTGGTGTATAGATGACGTCGTCGACCGTTTAGGAGAATATGTTCAACTGGAATTAAAAGTTGGGAGAGATAAAAGATTACCTAGTCCGCCGCCAAAGAACTAAGAGGAGAGAGTTGATTCCAAGAAATAAGGCTAATACTTCACTTCTGCAATTCTTTTAACATCTCTAAAACTTCCTGAGCATGTCCTTTCACATTGACATCTCCCCAGACAAAACGAACGATCCCCTTACGATCCACTAATATTGTCGTTCGTAAAACACCCATATATTCCCTTCCCATAAACTTCTTTTTCCCCCAGACGCCATACTTTTTCAACACGACCTTCTTTTGATCGCTCAACAAAGTAATGGTAAGACCCTGTTTCTTAATAAAATTACAATGGCTCTTGAGAGAATCAGGACTGACCCCCACGATAATTGCTCCCCTACGTTCAAATTCTTCTCTCAGATGCGAAAAGCCTTGCCCTTCAATCGTACAACCGGGAGTATTATCTTTAGGGTAAAAATAAAGAATGATCCAGTCCCCACGCAATCCCGAGAGAGAAATCATTTTCCCATCTTGATCGGGTAACGTGAAACTAAATACTTTTTCTCCAACGCTAATAGTAACCAATTTATCTCTCCGCAACCTTTCGGATAATGGACTCAATTGTTTTGTTCTCTAATATGCCATCATGACCTGACCCATGAAAATCGAGTTTTAACCAATTCTCTTTCCCGCATCGAGAACAATCAACATGCTTGTAATGGAGCGAATCTTCTTTTCCATCCCACGACGAATTCCCGATGGCAGGAAGAGCATGGCAACAATAATCACACTTCTTTTCACCTAATGTCAACAAAAGCCGAGTCATCCTAATTTCACAGAAACCACGAGAAAGTTTATATAGCTTACGTCTCTCAAAGAGGCCATGAAATATGTGTTCACCCATCTCCTCGGCCAGATTGCCGTAGACGAAACAGTACAGAAAATAACAATTCTTCATGAAAGAAAAGAAGCACAGAAATTACTTCCTCTTCCTCCTGAAAAAAAATACGCAGTTCTACAACTCCTCAAGAATCGACAGCATTTCCGGGAATTTTATACCCGCAATCTTCCCATCACAAAAGAATCCATCAAAAATGCCGTGAATAACGACTCATTGATCATGCAGGTCATTGCGTCTATCAGCGAGATGGATCAGATCTGTAACTTACTATCCAAACGACTACGAGAATGGTACGGCTTATGCTTACCCGAACTCTCAGAAAAAGTGACAAACCATGAACGCTTCGCAGAGTTGATCGCCACAAAGACAAGAGTAGAACTACAAACAGAATATGCCATTACCGAAACGATGGGGGCGGACTTAGAACAGCGCCATGTCGCCGAAATTATCCTTCTCGCAAAACAGATTCAACAACTCTATAAGCTTCGGCAAGATCAAGATCGGTATCTTCAAAAGATAATGCAAGAGTATTGCCCTAACCTATTGGAATTAGCCGGAGCGACGATTGGCGCTCGCCTTCTGGAGATTGGTAGAGGATTGAAGCACCTTGCTGTCCTCCCCGCATCTACCATCCAACTTCTCGGCGCGGAGAAAGCATTATTCCGCCATATCAAGACTGGAGCTAGATCACCAAAATACGGAGTCCTCTTCTCCCACCCGCTGATCCAAAATGCCTCCAAAGACAAAAAAGGAAAAGCCGCTCGCCTGCTCGCGGACAAACTATCATTATGCGCTCGTCTAGATTATTTCAAAGGCGAATTCAAAGCCAAAGAATATAAAAAAGAGTTAGAGGAGAAATTCGCATGAGCACAAAGATCAAGCCGCATAAAGTCTTTGAACTATTCTATGATGAAAAAGGTCGGAGACTATACACTCAAAATCTCCTCCCGGGTAGAACTCACTTTAGCGAAAGGACATACCGAGAGAAAAACATAGAATATCGTGAGTTTGACCCCACTCGCAGTAAACTCGCTGCTGCTGTCGTCAAAGGTGCAACCAACATAGGTCTGCGTAAAGGAGATGCCATCCTCTATCTTGGTGCAAGTCATGGATACACCATCAGTTTTGTTAGCGATATGGTTGGCACAGAAGGAATGATTTTTGGAATCGACCCGGCACCTCGAGTTATGCGAGATCTCGTCTTCCTCTCAGAACAACGGAAAAACATTGTTCCCATCCTTGCGGATGCTAATCACCCGGAAGAATATGAAACCCGCATTTGTGGTGTTGACATCGTCTATCAAGACATCGCTCAGAAAAATCAAGCAGAAATTTTCCTAGAGAACTGCCGATTATTTCTGAAAAAAGGAGGTTATGGTTTATTGGCAGTGAAAGCACGCAGTATCGATGCCAAGCGAAAATCCAAACAGATTTTTGAAGAGATCCGTAGAAAAGTGGAAAAAGAACTAACCGTTATTGATTATCGTGTTCTTGAACCGTTAGAAAAAGATCACTGTATGATTATTGTGAAAAAATAGAGGAATGATCATGACTCGCTTTGTGGATTATTATTCTATCCTCGGAACAAGATTCGATGCTTCTGATGCCGAGATTAAAGAAGCCCGGCAAGAGCTAGCTAAAAGATATCACCCCGACAATCAAGTGACGGGTGATGAACAGAAATTTAGAGAGATCCAAGAAGCGTATGAAGTATTATCCAACCCAACACAAAGAAAGCTCTACGATTCTCGATATGATAGTCTAGAACCACTGGTGGATGCGCTTAGAGATTTAAACGGATCTTTCCAGAGAGCAGGTGATAATACCCGTGAAACATTAAAAAGATGGAATAAAGAATAATTAAATTTTGAGATATACGTTTTCTGAAATAGGCAACGAGAATTAAATATGTGACAGGATCTTTTTCATCTTCTCATCAAATGCCTTGCTGTGCCGTTCAAACTCAGTCATTGCTTGGTCTACTTTTTTCTTATTCTCCGACAGAAACTTCTTGAAATCGCGATCCATGTTAACTAACACCTTTTTTAGTTTGAGGAGATTTTACTTTATTTAAATATTCTGTTTTCCCAAAAAGTTCCTCGTACCCTTGTTTAATCGTTCGAATTGAGAGCTCAAGAACAAACTTATCTTGTTGAAGACCTTTAATTTGTTCTTCAAGCATTTTTATTCGAGAATCCATCAGGATTTTATGTACGGCAAAAGTCGTTAAGACGATAATGGCAAAGAAAGAAACAATATATCCTAATTGCATTAAATCTTTTGCTAAGTAAGATAATCCAATTAAAAGAACCTGTTCAAAAGCATAAAGAAAAACAAACAGTAGTTCAAAAACTGTTCTATTCTGAAATGCAAAAATACGTAAATTAGACCAGAAATGTTCAAATCCCAGAAGTATTATTCCATGCCACGACTTCATAGATTAATCATCCTCGCGGAGGTTTATAATTATACTTAAACTCAAACATATCTTCATTAAAATTTATATAGAAGAACAGTATCACCGTTACCATGTCTCTCGCCAATGAAGCTGCCTATCTCTACGTCCTTTCTAAAGAACTCGTCAAAGTAAACAAGAAAGTGCAAAAGTATAGTCAGAAAGCACAGAAACATTTAGAGAAGCATTACAAAGCAACATCACCGGAAGAAAAAGTAAAACACCGCCATAAACATGCGAAGCGCGTCACGGACATCCGTAAATTAATGGAAGAACATAACAAGGTCTTAGCGAAACTCCGCCATCATCAGGTCGCGTTTGCGCATCAACTGCAGAAAGAGCACCAAGTGAAATGAACGAGAACTATTTCTCATCTTTCTTCTTCATGCACAGAAAAGCAACGACTTTTCTGGCATCACAAAAATTCGCAAATGATTTTACTAGTCTTTAGGCTTCGGCGAATTTTTAGTGACATGGATAATATTTACTGGACAAACATCTGCCGCTTCCTGATTCGCTGCTCGTGCCTCTTCAGTATCAATCTCCAACTCAAAATGATCATCGACTTTCTTTGATCCTTTTAAGGTGGACAAACCTTCTGCATCCATTTCCCAATATTCAGGAGCGATCGCTGCACAAGCGCCGCAGCTAATACAATCCTTTTTGAAATGAGCCACTTTCATCTTTTCCATAGAAATAAGAACAGCCTATTTCTTTATAAGATTTTGCGAAGCAATTCACCAAAAGACTTATATAACTAAAAACGTTTATTCAACGGATGCAAAAGAGGATGATATTAAGTGTAGCTCTTCTAGTCTTAATCCTCTTCATCACTTCCTGTTCTAAAGGAGCAGGACCGGCCCCTTCGGACACCGCCGCAGCATTAAAGCAAGTACAAAGTGGCTCACAAGGAATAGAAATCAACCTTCTGGCAAACTTCCCGCCGCCGACATTATATGATCAAGACCAATTAGAGATGATTGTCGAAGTAAACAATAAAGGGAATCATGACATAGATGCTAGCTCCTGTTTCATCCAGATTACCGGCTTCGATCCCAATATCATTCGAGGCGGGTTAAATATCCCTCGCTCTTGCGCTGAACGCGTCGGCAGATTACCCGGGAAAAACATCTATAATCTTGCCGGGGAATCAAATCAACTAGAGTTTCGCTCATCCAGTATCTTCCTCCCCGAAGGCGTCTTTGAATATAATCCCACGCTCAATATCCAAAGCTGTTATAATTATCATACAAGAGCAAGTCCTCAAGTTTGTGTCGACCCGGCATTATATCAAATCACATCTGAACAAAAAGTATGTACCCCAAGCAGCGTTGGACTAGGTGGTGGCCAAGGTGCTCCCGTAGGCATCAGCACGGTTGGTGTTAACATGGTTGGAACACGTGTCATCTTCGAAATCAACGTCCAGAACTTCGGCTCTGGAAAAGTTTCCAGCCCTTACTCCGATCTTCAATCATGTGGCCAGCCATCTTCAGATATCACGGAACGAGATCGCGTCGCTTATACTGTCCAATTTAGTGGTGGCTCATTAATTAACTGTAATCCTGCCGGAGGCATTATCCGCTTGAATAATGGCAACGGAAAAATTGTTTGCTCATTTAATGTAGTAGGGACAGGTGCATTTCAAAGCCCGTTACTGATTGATTTAGATTACAATTATATGCAATCATTTCAGAAAGCAATCAAGATTGTGAAAACCCCCCAGTAAGACCATTTAGAATGAGAAAAAGCATACAATCATACTTTGGACGTTATTTTTAATTCTTTTACAACAGCAGTCAACCTTGCTAGAAGAATCTTATAATCCAAAATCCCATCGCCACTAGTGAGAGAAATAACTGGCTGTAGACCTTTGATTTTCATACATTCTCCATATTTTCTGATGAATTCAAACGGTTGGAAGTGAAGAACCTGTTCAAAATTAGTTTTACGATCAACAAAGAGAATGGTGTAAACCATATGATAACCAGTAGAATACCACCTCTTCTTTAGAAGAGTTACAAAAGAATCTGATAACATTAATTCGCTACGCTTTGAATAAGAACCGGCTTGAGAAATCCTTTTAAACACCAGGCCTATATTTTCTTTTAGAGAGGTTATCTCGCTTCGTTCATCCTCATAAATCTCTTGAAAATGGTCTTAAGAAAAAACTGTTACCCCCATTTTTAGATTCTCATAATATTTCGCAACACCTTCCACATAAATCTTTCGAAACAATCGAAACAATAATATTCTCAAATCTTCGTGAAGAGGGTCAATACGGCCTCGCTTCCCTAAGGTTTCCACAGCTCGATCTAACTTTTTGCTGAGAGAGTAATAATTCCGAATCGCCCCCGTAAGATAATCATGTAAGAGATGAGTTAATTCGTGAGCGATGATCCATTTCCAGTGTTGTTCTGACTCAGGACCATATATGTGCTCAGCATTAATCTCAATGATCAGTTTTCCTTTCTTTAATTGATGTTGATTAATTTGTGCAAGAGCACCATCCCAAGATCTTAGCGTAAATATGACCATTGGAAGAGAATGGACGATTTTCTCTTGGCTGCAGTAAGAGAGAATGACAGTCTTCAACTCTCGGGGAAAATTCACTTGGGAGAGCTATAACCATTCAAAGAGGCGATAGCATGAACAAACGATTATTCTTATTACCCATCTTAGTACTCAGCTTATTTTTACTTACTGCTTGTGGTGGTGAACAGCAACAATCCCAATCAAAAGGTGTTTTTATTGGTGGGACCCAAGGCGTAGTTGCTGAGTTCGAACCATTCGGAGTAGAAGAAGCAGGCGTATCCAGTATCTTTGACACGGAAACGTTTCCAGTAGAAGTAACGGTCCATAATAAAGGAGAATATGAAATTCAAAAAGATGATATTACCGTCACGCTCACCGGACTCTCTAAAGAAGAGTTTGAAGGAATCCCTTCCTGGACCCTAAAAAACAGCGGAGTGATTGAAAAAATCTCTGAACTTCTTCCTAATGGAGGAGAAGAGACTATCTCTTTCTCCAGCGATGCAAAATTCAAGAGCGACGTCGTCGGTTTATTAGATCGAACTTGGTTTGCCAATGTTCAATACAAATATCAAACTCAAGCAATCGTCCCTGAAGTCTGTCTTAAAGAAGATCTTACTGATAAACGCATTTGTGAAGTGCAGGGACAAAAAGCATTCTTCGCTTCTGCCGCCCCGATTGCGGTCACTAGCGTCAGCGAAGAGCCAGCAGGTAAAGGTATTGTCGCATTGAAATTCACTGTTGAAAATAAAGGGACTGGAGATGTGGCCACTTTAGGAAGCGAGTTTGGTCTCACTAATAAATTAGGCTTCTCCATCGACGATGCTGCATGGGAATGTAAATCGGGTGGCAAAGCTGACGAAGCACGTCTAGTCAACGGCAAAGTAGAGATTGTTTGTAAGTTAAAACAAGCGCTTGCCGCAAAGACACTCGAAGTACGACAAGTAAAATTAACGTTGGATTACAAATATCAAAGTCTGATCCAAGAGAAATTGCGCGTCAAAGAGAGTGCGAAGTAGATTTTTATTTTTTAATTAATCTTTTTCTTTTATCTCAATCCCACCATCGTCACAAACGCCAGAAAGCTCTCCAGCTGCAAATACTCATCGCTGCCTTCCACCATCCTAAACTCTACCTCACCACACTTGTCGATCATCGTCACTTTCTTGCGATCCTCTACTGAAAGGTGCCAGATCTCTTGCTGGATCTGTTTGATCACATCTAAACCCGACAAGCCATATTGCAGCATTAAGTCCAATAATTTCTTCCGCGATTCTACAAAATTGCCTTTCACTGCGGAATCCAGTACATTTTGTATTTCTTTTGGTTTCGCCACAGAAGCCATAGAATACACTAACTCCGCATCAATCCTCTCTTTGATCACCGCACAACTTTGCATAATGTTCTCTAGACGTCGACAGTCACCATGACAAACTTCAAATAATGCTTTTTTTGCTTCGAGAGAGACTGTAAGTTTCTCCTGCGTAGCAATTTTGTCAACAACCTGATAAATTTCTTCCTCACTCAACGGTTTAAATCTAAACACCGCGCATCGACTTTGTATTGGATCAATAATTTTAGAAGAATAATTGCACGATAAAATAAACCGGCACGTCTTTGTATAGTTCTCCATCGTCCGGCGTAAAGCCTGTTGCGCTTCCTTCGTCAACGCATCACTCTCATCAAGATAGATTAATTTAAAAGGCACATCACCGATCGCTTTTGTCCGCGCAAAATCTTTTACTTTCACACGAACAACATCAATCCCGCGTTCGTCCGAAGCATTTAATTCTAATGTATTTTGACGCCAGTTCTCACCAAACAACTGCCGCGCGATAACAAGTGAAAGCGTCGTTTTCCCTACTCCCGCTGGACCAGAGAACAAAAGATGAGGCATGCTGCCACTCGCCACAAACGCACGAATCTTCTCCACAATCTCTCTCTGTCCTCGCACCTCATCAAACGTGCTTGGTCGATACTTTTCTGTCCAGATTGTGGATTCCATAAAACAGTATGCAGAGAAGAAGTTTATAAGTTTTATTGTTGAGAAATCTGCTTTACTACATCCTCAATCGAAACAGCATCATCATAAAGAGCCGTAATCAATCGTTCATGGCGAATAAGATTTTTCTCAGGAAAGCCGAAAGATAAGTATCCTCTTCTAAAATCCTCCGTTAATCGATGACGATCTGCAATCAACGGGAAAATACAAACCCCTTAAAACGTCAACGTTAGAATCTGCATCACCCAACGCACCATCTCATCGTACGAGACTCCAAAGACGAAGACCATCACGAGCACAAATAATAAAGTATAAAATAAGACTTTGAATGTAAACCGTAGAATCTGTCCTAAAAAGACAGCAACAATAATTGCTGCCATCACTTCCAGTACGACAAACGGGTCAACCATAGAATAATGAAACAAGAGACATTTTTAATTATTTCTCTCTTTTATCCTCATAATTAGCACGCAATGTTTGTGTAAGAACACAAGCACTTTCTAAAATCTTATGGACGGCTGCTTCATCTTGAGTAGGAACACGATATTCTCCAAATGCACTCTGGCGAATAAAAAAGAGCTGCGGCTCAGAATCGCCTAAGACATCATTGACTACTAACACTGCTCGGCCACTTCTCACTAAAGAATCCACTGTCATTTCAAGACTTTGAGTACCATGCGTAGCGCCAATAGAAGACGAACATGATGGATCGTGATATAAAGTGGTAAGTGTAAGGCGATATTTCTCATCTAGTATTGCTGTTGAAGTATATTCAGAGCAAGGAGATGGCTTTGTTTGGACACCATATCTCTCAAGAAGGCGAGACACCGTCCGGATAAGATAAGGACCCTGAAGATGAGAGCTGCAAAAAGAAGAAGGTATCATTTCCAGACCGGCTTGTGTAAATCCCCTCTCCGATTCAGCTAGCCTGCGATAAGAACCGAAAGGAGTGCTACACCCCAAGAAAAGAGCCACGAGACCAGAAAGAAGAGTTGTGCGTGTCATTGGGTCTCCTACTCTTTCTTCAGATGTACTGTCTGCGTCGGGAAAGGAATGCCTATTTTCGCTTTATTAAGAGCATTATAAATCTTTTCCGTCGCTTCAACTTTCTTACCAAATGCTTTGTCCCAGTGATCAACCCAAAATTGCGCCCTGAACTTGAGAGCGAAGTCGCCCATCTCTAAAAACTGAACTACAGGTTCAGGTTCTTTCTGAACTTCCTCCATCTTTCCCAAAACAGTAAGAATAACATCTTTTACTTTTTCAACCTTAGTCCCGTATTCAACACCGAAGAGGATAGTCACCTTGACAGATGGCGTTGGCCTAGTATAATTTAACACCCGTGAATTAGCCAAGTATCCGTTCGGCACAAAGATCGCTTCGTTATCATACGTCACTAACTTAGTACTCCGTAGACCGATATCATTAATAACCCCAACTTCACCACTTTCTAACTTGATTTTATCCCCGATCTGATAAGTCTTATCTAATAACAGGCTTACTCCTCCAAACACATTTTTCAGCGAATCTTGTAATGCCAACCCTAAAATCAGACCGCTGATCCCTACTCCTGCCAAATAAGGAGTGATGTCAATATCCCATATCCGAAGTATCCATAATAATACGATGATAACATAAACAACCCTTCCTACTTTATGAAACAGAGGAAGTACAACCTCATCAACTTTAGTCTTCGTCTTCTTCGCAATCGTAAATCCCCACGTGTCGATGATAATATCAACTACTCGCATAATGACCAACAAGAAGACAGCAGCCATCACTGAATTAACTACTTTGAACGTGACGCCGATAAGACCAAGGTGAACAACCGCAACTTTAAAACCATAGGCCAAAATTAAGTAAAACAAAGGTCGTTTAGTATGATCAAAAATGATGTCATCAAACTTTGTCTTGGTCTTCGCTGCGAACCGTTGAAGATACCGATTAAAAATAAATAAAAGAAGCTTGGCAGCTAATGCAAAAAAGATAATTACTGCCAGAGCAAAGAGATATTTATTCTGAAAGTAAGCTCCAAATGAAAAAGTACTCAACGTTTCCAATACCATATCTAGGATAGTCATATTGTGAGAAAATAATTATCTCTATTTTAAATTTTGTGGAGAATTCAGCTAATATGAAACCATCGTCAACTGACCAGTGAGCCAGTCTGGTGTCTCGTCAGACTGCACTCGGTGCTCGATGCAAGGAGGCAACGATTCGAGCACATAAAAACAAACAACGATTTTTTTTAGTGCAAAAATGAGATATTCTTCTCATTTTTTGCAGGCGAACGAGAGGGTTTCATATTAGCCGGAGAATTCTTTGAACATAAATTATAAAAACTATCTTCCCTAAGACTCACCTCCTTTAAAAAAATACATCGACAAATGAACCGTAGAAAATTCCTGAAAAGAGCAGTAATCGGCACGGCAGTTCTTGCTAGTTCTTACGTTTATCTTGATAACGAAGAGATGCAACAAGCGCTGGTTCTCCCCGGCAAAATATTCTGTGATCTTCATTCCCACCCATCTCGAAATTATCCTATCGAAGATCTAATGGAGACATTGGGCTCTCCGGGGTTGACCGGTCTCGCTCTAAAATGCTGGACGGAAAATGAGAGAGATATTCTAACTTATGAACAGGCATTAGATCTCCTTCCTTTATCACAAGTCACAGAAATTGACAAAGGAAAAGTTGCACGTTGTGGTCAAGGGTACATCGCTAGAACACAGGAAGTTCTTGCAGGAAGACATCATCTTCTTGCTTTAGGTTGGGAAGGAGGTTATTTTCCTAGCTATCAAACTATCAAAGAAGCCGTTGATGACATTCACGCTCGAGGAGGTATCGCTATTTTAAACCATCCTTTTGCCATTACCGGAAAAAGAATGTTGCGCCTGCCCAAAACACAAGGTGAACTTGATCTCATCCGCGAAGCATGCACCCTCGTCGATGAGATGGAGACACACAACGCTTTTTGTGTAAACATCCTGCCATACGCCCTAGATTTTCGAGAGATGAACAAGAACGCAGAAGACTTACGACAAAGAGAATTCCCCCATTTTAGAGGAGTGGCTAGTTCTGATTGCCATCATTATCTTGATCAAGTAAAACTTGCTGGAATCTATATCGACAAAGATGCCATCGAAACAAAAGGGATGAAAGGAATAACAGAAGCGATCCGAGGAGGAAATTTTATTCGCTTTGGTGATGCCCAGCGCGGACCTTACGTTAGCCGCTACAACCTATTGAAAGTAGCATTACGAGGAATTCTTGGTTAAACTATAATGATCAAAAAGAAAAGAAACAAAAATTATGCCGCTACAAAGAGATCATATTCCTCTTCTTCCAACTCTCCTTGATAAAACTGATAATGCAGGAGGTCCTGCACATATTTTTGAAATTTCATGATTGGGACAAGATAGGAATAATGACCGAGTGAGCTTATTCTTCAGCTTCTTCAGAATGGCCGCTGCTTGGAACTGCATTCTTAGAGATGATGATGATATCGCCTACTGCTTTGACCAATTGGTGTGGGACAATCACGCCTTTAGCGCTGCCGATAACCCGACTGAGGAAAGAGTTCTTCGTCGCTTTGATCTTCCACCCAGCAACTTTATTAGACATAACTAAACAATCCTCGATATCTCCAAAATAATCCCCACCATCTGTGAAAACTTTTAAATCGTACGCTTCTGATACTTTCTTCATCTTCAACATGGTTAAACCACCTCGTGTTAGCTCATTTAGTGAGCGTAGCTTTAAATACTTTTCTGTTATCGAATACGTATGAATCTGAGGATAATTGGCACATCGCACATCGCTAAACAAAGTGTCGAAGAGATTAAACGGGTAGTGGCAGAATACCAACCCGATATTCTCGCTGTAGAATTAGACGAAGAGCGGGCTGCTGCCCTTCTCCAAGCAAAACAAGACAAACAAAAGCACTCCCCGCTTCAACAGTTGCGCGCATTTGGAGTTAAAGGGTATCTCTTTGCTCGTCTTGGTCAGTACATCCAGCAGAAGCTAGGAAAAAGTGTGGGAGTATCTCCCGGGTCGGAAATGAAAACTGCCCTAGAAATCGCCAAAAAACAAAAAATTAAAATTGCCCTCATCGACCAGCCGATCCATACAACGCTCCGTAACTTCTCAAAAGGATTTACGTGGAAAGATCGTTGGCATTTTGTAGAAGACCTCTTTCTTGGCCTTCTTCGACCGCAGCAGCAGATGAAAAGATGGAAAATGACTACTTTTGACCTCAGCACCGTGCCCGAAGAGAAGATCATTGAAGAGATGGTTGAAAATCTCCGGGAACGTTATCCTTCTCTTCATAAGACGCTGATTCAAGATCGTAATAGATATATGGTCAAAAAATTAGTGCAGCTTATGCGCCAGGACAAAGAAAAGAAAATTCTTGCCGTCGTTGGAGCTGGCCATCAAAAAGGGATGGAAGAATTATTGTTGAAAGTAGAGATTGTCTGAATTATTTTCTCTACCGAAGAATATCCCACAAAGAAGTTTTCCTAAGTGTTTGTACAAATTCCCACTCCTCTCTGGGAAGATGCGCAATGACAGAGAAATTCTGTTCACCATAAGCTCTTTTTATAAGATGAAGAGGCCTTTCATTTCCCAGAAAATAACCACGTTGAAAACGTCGTACGACTTCCTCAACTGGTTTTCCAAGATCACTAGCAAGAGAAGTGAAGAGTGCCTGATCGAATAAGACTGGAAGACGGTAATTGGAAGTAGAAACTAGCGAATAGTGTTGTAAACGGCGATGTGACGACCAATACTCCCTCTTAATCTGTTGATGTGTAAGTTCAGTCAGACCTTCATTGAATTCATAGAAGAGACGACGTTGAGGAAGACGGAATGCGTAGCCGCTTCTCTTTTGAGCGACATCTTGGAGAGTTAATGCCGACGATCGAAGATCAAAAAGTCGATAGCGAGTATAGCCCAAGAAATGAGCCAATTCATGATTCACTACAGAAGCCACGCGCGCTTTTGATTTCTTCGCTTTTACATAGATTCTCGGCCCCCTAGTAAAGCCACTTATCCGAGAAGGATGATGGCCATACCTGCGACTAACAATGGCAAAATCAGCTGGAGGAAGAATAGTCACAAAATCATGTGTTGCAGGAAAGCGATAATCGATATGTACACCTAAATCTTGTGTAAATTGTCGGTAACAGGAAAGCATCGCTTCTAAATCCAATTGTTGCTCATCAGTAAGTGGAAGAGATAATGGATGTGGAGTACGTAGGCTACTAACAAAAGAATTAGTCTCTTCTAAAGAGAGGTTCTTCCCCGCAAGTTCGTAATTATCTCGGCGATAGACCTGTAACATTTCTTGTTCAAACAAGACTTTCTTTTTAAAAGTTTGTAAAATTACTACTATCCGGTTTCTACACAAAAGATTTAAAAACATGCTTGAAAAACATCCTTTTGGTAGCAGTGGCAGGAAGCTTACGGTTCTTCGGAACTGAGGAAAGTCCGCCCACCAGTGTGACACTAACCCTATAGTGTTGACCACTCTCATCTGAGAGACGGAGAAATCCCGTGGCTCTGGCTCAGAAACGACACGTCCTGCAGAATGGAATGAAATGGCGACGCCTCTTGCGAAAGAGACAAGTTAATCTGTTGACGTCTCTGTAGGGAACGATGAAACGGCGAAACCTGTCCATGACAACGATCATGTGAAAGATCCCAGAAACTTGTTTCTGTGGATCTGGTCGGTGCAAGTTCATATGAACGCTCAGTCGAATGCTTCCCCGGATCATCGATGTTTCACTGTAAACATTTTGGATCCGACAGAAGGCGGCTTATGCCACTCTACCACTTTTCAACGAGGAGGAAAACAAATGACATACAACAGAGAAACGGCAGTAACATTATTTGATTTTTCGGTGCACGATATGATCGTTTCGGATGCTCTAAAAGGCTGTGGTTTTCGAGATATAAAATGTCTAAGAGTAGTGCTTGATGGTGAGAGAGAGCGATGGTTAAAGTACCTGCTCGATGAACAACCCGACCTCGCAGTGATCCATCGCGAAACGGGGAACAGGCTTCATTCTTATTCTCATAAAACAAGATCTTTTGCTCACGATTTAGTAGACTTAGCAAATGGCTACAAAGGGATACTGCTCGTTGCAACACATATAACCCCGGGGGATTTACCACCTGTTGAAAGCGAAGAGATTATTAAAAATCATCGAGCAGACGTTATGTATATGACCTCACCACCATCAACAGCTATCCCCAGAAGATTAGAAGGAATTGCTGCTGGCTATAGGCACAGAGAGATTTATCGCCGACGGTAATCACACAAAATGAAAACTGCCGTTGAGCATTAGAATAAATGTGAGGAGATAGGTTAGAGATTTTATTGGAAGTTATAAGCCATCTCTCCGAAAACTATATAAAATCAAGCCCAAACTAAGAATCAAAACAATGGCAGACGACAAAATTCGCTTACCCTCGGGACAGGGAGGATTAACTCGATTTTCAGAAGAATCTCAATCTAAAGTAGAATTCTCGCCAAAAGCCGTCTTGGTTATCATTGCGATCCTCACCATTGTCATCATTCTCCTTCACTATTTTGGAGGACAGCTTCTTACTAACTGATTACCATGATGTCTGGCTTGAATCCGCGGAAGATGCAGCAGATGATGAAACAGTTAGGGATCCAACAAGTGGATATTCCCGCCGTAGAAGTCATCATCCGCACTGCTCAAAAAGAAATAGTTATCACCTCCCCTTCTGTCGCTAAAGTTAACATGATGGGACAAGAAACGTTCCAAATCTCTGGAGACATAGAAGAACGCAGTCTCTCGACCACTCCTGAGATATCCGAAGAAGATATCCAAGCTGTCATGGAACAGACCGGCGCTGACAAAGCAACAGCAAAAAGAGCCATTGAAAAACACCAGGGTGATTTGGCAGAAGCAATTATGGAATTATCTGAATCAGAGTAATAGAAGAGTTTAAAGAAAAGATCTCAGCAAAGTCCTCAATACATTTTTAAACTTCATTCCATTTACAAAATAAATGGAAAAACATCAAGAATCATTACAAAAAGCAAAATTCCAATATGATGCTGCATTCCATCTTCTCACCGTAACCTATCCTTTCCTAAAAGATCCAAAATTATTGATTGCTGTCCTCTCCAATATCCATACATCGATGGAATATGCTCTTGATGCCCTTCTTTCCTTTGAGCGCCAGCTCCAGCTCGTCCCTCACTATCTCGATAATTTTCAGAGCAAGTTTAACGTGTTTCAATACAAATCTGTCCGTCGTAATAAGATTGATCCGGCGATTGTTCGATCGATGGAAATGGTCCAAACGCTTCTCAACTTTCATCAGCGTAGTCTTATTGAATTCCACAGACAAGATAAACTCGTGATCTGTGATAAAGAGTTTGAAATCCAGCAAGTTGCTCCCACTGATATCCGTAATTATCTCGATGCAAGCAAAGCCTTGATTACCATTGCCGAAAGGATCATCTCCATAGAAAGGAATAAATAGGAGAGATACTCCCTCACTTGCTTTCATACTCTATTAGAAAACCAAACCCCATGAATGACTATTTATTTGAAGCTAAAGAAGAACTGAAACGCCTTGAGCATATCATCTATGTCAGTTTAAAGTACACCAGAACAGGGGACGTCCTCATTAATGCCCTTAATCGTTTAGTGGGGACATTCGATATGATCATGGAAGCCTTCCTCGAGAAAGCTCGTGAAGAAGGACGTTTAGATGCTCTTCCTAAAAGCCCCGGCCTGCGCGTGACAAAGATGCGAGAATTATATCCCGAGGACAAAGAGATTTCTCGCTATCTTGAATTTTACACTTTTATTCGTAATCTTCTCAAATCGCCGCATTTACGCAGACAAGAATATCGCCGCCACGTAGGTCTTATTGTCGAACTAAACCATGCTACTGCCGAAATCAACATCGACAACTTAGTTAATTGTGAAAAATTCATCCATCAATTCTTCCGCTATGCTTGGGACACTCTCGTCGGCAAAGAAGTCGATGAATTCGCATAATTAAGAAACAAACTTTTTCTCTCTCACTAATCGACATAATCTTTCCCACGCCAAAAACATTAAATACCACCTCCACCTTAAGCAACATGCAGCATACAGAATGCCGCACAAAGGGGTGCTTATGACAAAATTCATCGCAGTCGTGTCCGGAAAAGGAGGTGTAGGAAAGACTACCTGCACTCTCAACATTGGGCAGGCGTTAATTGATCTTGGAAAGCGTGTTGTTCTCGTTGATGGCAATCTCGTCACGCCCAATCTTGCTCTTCATCTTGGTTTAATTTCACCAGAAGGTACGTTAAACAAATTTATCCGCAAAGAAAAAAGTCTTAAAGAAGTCTTGTACCTTCACGAAAGCGGCCTCTCCATCATTCCTTCTTCTCCGTCATACAGTGAATTCCAAAAGACGAATCCTCAGAAGATCGACAAAATTTTTGAAAATCTCAATAAAGTTGCTGATGTCGTCCTCGTCGACTGCCCCAGTGGACTGGGCTACGAAGTTAGCCAAATTCTAAAGAACAGTGATGAAGCACTGCTTATCGTCAATCCTACTCTTAGCTCCGTCATGGACGGATTAAAAACCATCCAGTTAGCAAAATCATATAATAATACGATTACTGGTGTTCTTCTCAATATGTCGCATGGTGGACGATACGAATTATCAAAGAAAGAAGTAGAAGAAATTGTCGGGTACCCGGTTATCGCCGAAGTTCGCCACGAACGCAAGATGCGCAAAGCGCTTCATCGCCAAGCACCATTAAACTACCTCTATCCTCGCTCACGCCCTGCTCGTGCGTTTAATACCATCGCCGAACACATCAGTCTACAGCACTCTCTATGACTCCGACTAAAAATGTCCAACCTGCAACCCTCCAACGCAAAGGTTGGAATGAACGAGAGATCGCCAAAGCGGAACGTCTCGTAAACACTCCACGTTCCTACGATACTCATTTTTCTAAAATCGTCTTTTGGAGCGCATTGATTGTCATTATCTTTGCCAATTTCATCGCTTCTCTGGTTCTGATCCCTTTCCTTCTTGTCTTTCATGATGTACTTCTTTACAGTATCGTAATCCTGCTCGCAGGCTCCATCGGCTTCCTCTACAAATTGCTGATCACCGATATCGGACATTTAGAACAGAAACATCACCTCTGGGCAAGTATTCTCGTCCCACTCATTGCAGCAGTTAATATGATTATCATGGTTATTGTTGCCAATCAGTTCATTGCTGAAGTAGAAAACGCATCTGCTCTGCAAAGCCCGTGGTTAGTTGCAGCAACACCTGTCTCAAGAAATCAAACAAAGATTTGATTTCTGAGCAAGAATGAAGTCGTTGCTTCATTCTTTGCTTAAAAGACGGGGTTTGAAAAAAGACGGTTTTTAGACAACGCATTTTTAGGACAAGAAAAATGATGTCTTTCATTTTTCTGTCCAGAAAATATATCGCAGTATATTTTCTTGGATGTAAAATAGCCAGAGACACTATGCCATTCATCCATTGACTAAAGCCAATGGTTTTCTGGCTATTTTTACATAATGTTAAAAGAATTCGAACACAAAAAATTTCTATTCCCCCTCTAGAATCTTCACAACCGCAGCATATGCTGGACGGGCAATCAAGACGCCAAACGATGCCCCAACGATTGTTGTCAACGCAAACCCTTTTAGTAATCCTGCACCTGCAAAGAGCAAAGGAAGCAACCCTGCAAAGTTAACTAAATAAGCACCAAAGACAATATACATTGCATTCTTGATTCTCGTCTTCCAGTCTAGACTCTCTGCTTCTTTCCCCATCGTCCCATCCGTAATGATAATGAGATGGTTAACCCCGCTACCGATGACAATGATGATTCCAGCGATGGCTGCCAAATCAAGGTTTGTCCCCGTTAAAGCAGAAAAACCGAGGATTAAAACAATCTCTGAAAGTAAAGTAAACACCATCGGAAGGACAACTTTAAATTTCCGATAGCGAAAAATGATAACTGCCGAAACAGCAACAAGTGCCATGAAACCAACAAAGAAGACATTATAGAGAAATTCCTTCCCTAACGTAGGCGAGATAGTATCTAACTTAACCACTTCTAACTTAGCCGGTAAGCTCCCTGTGATGATGACGGTCTGTAGTCGTTTCATGTTTTCAAGCGTATTCGTAATCGCTTCCTGCTGCGTCCGTCCAGAGCCAGAACCGGAAATCTGTACATTCGTCGTCGCTTTTCCTCGTAGCTCAGCGCCAATCTTCAACTGATCGACCTGCACATCATCAAGATATAAGACCAGATCCTTATCAAGATACCCGCCTGAATCAGTTGTTGACAATCCTAAATTCTTCGTCGCGGCTGCTTGACGTTCTGCCGCTTCCGGACTTAAAGAAATCGCAAAAAAGAAACGACAGGCATAGCCCTCTCCACTTTGGCTGCAACCTTGGTATGCATCGATACCAGAACACTCTGCACTTCGACAAACATAGGTGATATCCTTTTTTCCGCCTAGGAAGACAGACTCATTTCCAATCTTCGCTTCAAACTTTCCTTGTTTGGCTAATAAGTCTTTAACCTCATTTTCAGTGACTCCCGCAATCTCAACAAGGACAAAATAATCTCCACCTAGATCGCGAGCAGAACGGACAACAACATCGCTTAGACCATAAACATTAAGGCGCTCTCGTAAGCTAGCAGTAGTCAGTTCAAGCGTATCTTTAGAAACGACCTCAGCTGGTTTTAAGAGAACACGCGTCCCCCCTTCCAAATCCAGGCCCTTACGAAGATTAGAAGTCGGAGAATCGTATACTCTCAACCCCAAATCGACTTTTTCAGATGACGACTTGGTAAGAAGAGTATACACTTTCTCATTTGTCTCCAGACGGACCGTACTATTCGGAAGGAGCTGACTTTCTATTTGATAATAATCAGCAGCAGTTGCAATCTTCTTTCCATTTAACGAGAGAATATCTTCTTTTTGCAGTGGTGTTAACTTCGGAGAAGGATTCGGAACACCTGCCAGAGCAGCAGAGGAATCAGGAGTGATGCTACGGATCGTCACGCTTTCATCCCAAAAGTGAGGAGTAATCCCTCCGTTCAATGAGAGATAAGATAAGAATAAGAAGAACAGCAACATCAATACTCTCCAGTTCGTCAGAATCTTTCCGAGCTTAGCCATGATGTTTCTTCTCCCGCCGTTCCATATGCCAACGGAATAGACCCACGTTAAGGATCCAACTATTGACCATGTCTACAAGCATTCCAATAAATAAGATTAACATGATTTGACGTACAGTTTCATTATTAGCAAAAACCATCCCCACAAACACAACGACTAAGACCGTCAACGTCATAGTCATCCCCGTACGGATCGCGCTATAGATCTGACCCATAAACATACTCGCCGGCTGTTTGAGGATCTTGGAGTTAAGGAGCATTTCGGTATCAACAGAATAACCGACAAGCATCAAAAAAGCGGCAACTCCCCCAGTGCCTAACTTATCTCCTGTCAAGTTAAAGATCGCAAGAGTTGTCACAATGTCTGAAAACGCAACGAGGATGACAGAAAGCGAAGGGACAACCATCCGGAAATAAAGAAAGACAACTGTAGCCATAAAAAGAAATGCGATCAGCAAGGCCCATGCCGTCTGAACAAAGAAACTTGAACCTAAAGAAGAATCAACAATTTCAACACTATAATCACTTCCGCTATAATCACTTCCGCTAATGCCAAGTTTGCTGCTGAGCAAGGTCATAAACGAATCGATCTGCATCTTGTCTTGAATGTTTGTCTCAAGTGTGAACCCCATCACCGTATTTCCCGATGTCAATGTCCTAATGCTAATATCTGCTTCGGGAAATTGCTCTTGCAACTGGAACTCTAATTCAGACAGCGAACTCTCAATCTGGTGATTGACCGTGATTGTAGAGCCTCCTTTCAAAGAGACACCTTTATGGACAAAATCTCCGGTCGTTGCGGTCTGTATAGAAATTTGTACTAACGCGAACACGAGGAGAAGAAAAGGAATCAGAAGAAGCGTCTTGTACTTTTTTTCGTAAAGAAATTTCACTTTTTCTTTCAATGTTCCTTTCATGTTGAGAAGACAGAAAGAGTGACCTATATAAATATTATGCTGAAGAAAATGCTAGAAGAAACCGATAGAAACTAATCGAAATCAAAAAAGAGCGTTTTCAAAACATTTATAAATCTCAAAGCGTTGACCATCTCGTGGACCTAATCCGCTTACGAGAGGTGACGAAAGAGTACCGCAAACGTGCTGTTTTACAGAATGTAAGCCTCACCATCGAAGAAGGCGATATCTTTGGGGTCATCGGCCAATCAGGCAGCGGGAAAACAACACTTCTTAATCTCATCGCAGGGTTCATTGAACCGACCGACGGTCAAGTTGTCTATTACCCCGAAGGAAGCACGAAAGAAAAAGATCTTCACCGCAATTTCTCTCAGATCAAAAGACATATCGGCTATACCCCCCAGCACAACTCTTTATACCCAAAGCTGACGGTTCAGGAAAATCTCTGGCACTTTGGTCGCTTGTACAAAATTGATAAGCAGACATTGACGACCAACATTCGTAACCTGCTCAACTTTACCCATCTCTTTGATTATAGGCATTTTCTTTCGGAACAGCTCTCGGGAGGCATGCAAAAACGGTTGGATCTTTCCTGCAGCCTTGTCCACAAACCAAGATTATTAATCCTTGACGAGCCAACTTCTGACTTGGATCCTATACTTCAAAAAGAGATTATTCATCTGCTCCAAGAAGTGAACAAGCAAGGCGTAACGATTATCATCGCCTCCCACCATTTAGAAAGTATTGAGAACATCTGTAACAAAGTTGCGATCATTCATCAAGGAAAAGTTCACACACATGGATTAATGGAAGAGGTTCGTAAACCTTACCTTAAGGATCACTTCACTATTCGCGTTCGCTCTGTCGAACAGAAACAGCTTCTTATCGATAAATTAAAAGTATTGCCTATCCAAAAAATAGTAGATAAAGGTAATTCGCTTGTGATTTATCCTTCTAACATTGAAAACACCATGGCTAATCTCCTTAAAATCATAAAAGAAGAGAATCTCTTCCTGCACGATCTTGATCTGCGCCGCCCGTCCCTCAATGAAATCTTTGAGAAGATCACGACTGACGCCGCAAATTAGGTTTTGCAAAATCGCAAAAATAAAAAAGAGGTTATTCACATGGCAGCAATTTGGCTCCTTACTATTAAAAACATCAAACTTCTCTTACGAGCGAAGTGGTCTGCATTGATTGTTATCTTCGCCCCACTGTTGCTGATTCTTTTATTGGGATTATCATACAATACTTCCAATAGTTTTGGGATTGTAGTAGGAGTATACGCACCGGAATTTACGGGGGATATCAATGAGTTTACCAACCTTTTGAAAGAAGAGCAATTTGCAATTAGGGAATACCCAGAGAGTATAGAATCCTGTATTAGTGATATCAAAGGTGGATCTGTCCATACATGTATATCTTTACCAAAGAATCTTCATGTCCAAGATAATACTCAAAAGGAAATTACATTCTATGTTGACCCTAGCCGGATCAATCTCGTCTGGATGGTTCAAGAGACAGTAAAGAGTAAATTCAACATCAAGTCACAAGAGATTTCACAAGAGCTTACCCAAGATATCCTCACAAAAGTAGAAGACACACGAAGCCAGCTCTCAACACAATCGACAAATGTCATTTCAGCAAAAGAGAAAGCTAGTGCTGCTAACGAAGGAGCAAGCTCAGTCGCTCAAAAGCTGCAAGGTCTTGATCTTCAAGCACCAGAAGCGACATATAACACTAGTGAAGCAAACCTGACTGGAACACTCTCCAATATCAAAGAGAAATTAAATGAAGCTGTTGTGATTGTAAAAGATGCAGGATTAGAAGAGAGTAAAGAAGATGAAGTTGTTAGCGCTCTTGCCGGTCCCGTTAATATTATTAATAGTTTTCTGGATTCAGGAACGGGAGATCTTCTGACCAAACTCCAAACAGATTTAGAAACAGTAAAAGGAAAGTTAAGTGCCGCAGCAACTACAGTTAGTTCTTCCGCAGAGACATTAAGCACATCGACAAGCAGTCTGCAAGAAGTAAGTACGGCTTTAGAAGCTATGCAAAATTCTATCAACGATATGCAGAGTAAATTAGATTCATTAAAAGTCACCGATGCCCAAACAATTAGTTCACCGTTCGTGACAAAGATCGAAAAGGTCAGTGGAGAAAGAACATATCTGAATTATCTCTTTCCTGCTCTTCTGGTCTTAGTCATCATGTTTAGTACCATGCTGTTAGGTACAACGTTAGTTATGATTGAAAAGCACAGTCCCGCGTTTCTTCGTAATTTCTTTGTCCCCGTGAGTAAATTCACATTCATTACCTCCACGTATGTAACAAACATCGTCATGATCGTTACCCAGATCATCGTTATTCTTGGGATCTCTCTCTTTTTCATTAAAGATACTCTCGGATCTTTTGGATCAGTTGCGCTCATCCTTTTCATTGGCGCATCCGTGTTTACGTTCATCGGCATGATCATCGGCTATCTCTTCATGTCAGAAGAGACCGCAACACTGGCCTCAATCTCGTTAGGAAGCGTCTTTCTCCTCTTTTCGGGAGTTATCCTTCCCCTAGAAGCCGTTCCTCCATTTATCCGTGCCATTGCCAGTTTTAACCCTTTTGTTCTTACAGAAAAACTAGTGCGAGAAGTCTTTCTCTTTGGCGCTCCCTTATCCCAGAATCTCTTAGACTTAGGCATACTTGCGGGCTATGCAATCGTTCTCTTCGTCGCCATCCTCATTATGGAATCGCTCTTGCACAAGCATCTTGTGCACAAATTTATGCATCGCCACCACGTGTTCCATCGCCAGCGAGAAAAACAGATGAAGAACATTTAAAACTAAAAGACGAATATCTTCGCTGATGAAAAGAGAAACGGCAAAGGTCATTGTCATTACTGGCACGCCGGGCGTCGGAAAGTCAACGCTAGCGCGTTTTCTGAGAAAGAAGTATGGTTGGCGTAGACTAGATCTTCACAAGTATTATCCAGAAGTATCGACAGGCTATGATCACAAGAAAAAGTGTTATATCCTTAATTTTTCAAAGGTAAAAAAATTAGTTCTTCAGAAAAGAGACGAAGACACGACCCCGTTAGTAATAGATTCCCATGTCGCCCATCATCTCCCTCCTAAGATTGTAGACTTGTGTGTTGTCCTTAAGTTCTCAGAACTTCACCTGCTAAAAAGACGCTTACAACAGCGAGGCTATTCACCAACAAAAGTTGCTGAAAACATGCAAGCAGAGATCTTTCAGATCTGCTTACAAGAAGCGCAGGAAGAAAAACATAAGCTGTTGATCTTTGACAAGATGAGCTCAGACAACATTACAGCAAGAGCAACGAAGATTAAAAGATTTTTAAAATGATGAGTGCCTCAACTCCATTTCACGTAACTCGCTTTTCCTAACGTAACGAGATTATGACCATCAATATCTCGCATCATATCTACTAATTTCTTTAAAGTATTGGTAAGATCGCAACGATAAACACGATTATCTTTCTTATCACGAAGATGGGCATTTGTAATTCCATTCATCATATTACCTCCCTCGTCAAATCTCACCCACGGCGTGAATTTGCAGTTTTTTTGTACATCAATATAATTCACTTTCCCACCATAAGCCAGCGGTCCTCCTCGCGCTTTTCTCTTAATACTAAATTCACCATGCACCGGTCGCTGGCGCTGATTTGAAGAAGTGACATGATTTTGACCGTCGTGGATCCAATACCGCAAAGTAAACCCGACGATTTCGCGTAATAAGTTCACACGATGTTCAAGATGGAATGTAACAAAAAGGTCATAACTATTGTTATAGACAATTTTCTCTACCGAACTATGATAGAAAACAGCGCCCATCTTCGTGTCCTGTCCAAACGTCTCTGAAGAAGGATAGAATTCAAAATCACCACCTAAGTACAGGCCATTTTTAACCGCCGGAAAACGATCAAAAACAAAGAGACTGTTTAACACCTTCAGATCACCACGTGTTCGTGGACATTCAATATAATCATACAGAATAGATTCCATATCCGCATTCTGACTAATTTCTACTGTTCGTAAAGAATACGGCAAGCCAGTTGTCGGATCGGAAGCCGGAAGGATAAACGGAAAACCTGCTGCTGAAGAATGAACTTCCAGAGAAGCAGGTGTAGCGCCAAGACAATCCATCACTTTTTGATAATCACGACGTTCACCTGGCCCCTGCAACGTACGTAAGCGCTCGTATCCTGGTTTCTTGCCGTGGGGGATTACCATCAACTCGTAATCCTCCAAATCTCGCGGCGGCGTACGCAGATCCCGGGTCACTAATTCCTCGATGAAAGACATACGTATTCACTTCCACTTACTCTTTTTAAAAAAATCTAACACGAGATTAACCACAATATTAATATACCTTCGGATAATCCCTTTAGATATGAACAGAGAGGTGAAGGGAGTTCTCGTTTTTGGAAGTGTGTTAATTCTTGTCCTTGCCGGTTTCTACATCTCCTATATCTCGTTGAAGGAGAATCTACCTGAGGGGGAAACATTCACCACCTTCGTTGGCAATGCGATGAAACAGTTTTCTCGAGCGGATACAAGAGTTCAACAGGAAAAATATAGGATTACAAAAGCAGATCTCCCACGGAAACCTAAAATAGGAGATTTTTTAGAAGCTCTCGCTATCGATTCTTGTTTCAAAAACAGTTGTTATGACACGGATGGAGGAGAAAATTTCAACTTAAAAGGAAAAGTCTACGTCAGAAAAAGATATCAAGTAACTCTCCTCGCAAATGATTCAATCCCTACTAAAACTCCCGAAGGATATCCGGTAAAAAAAATAGGTGACAAGTTATACCAATGTGCACCGGTAGATGACTATTGTAAAGCTACGGCAATCATCGAACAGAGTTGTGGCAACGTTGCTAATCCTTTGAAAACGACGTTGAAAGAATGTCCTTGTGGCTGCGCTAATGGCGTTTGTAATACTTGTCCGCCAAAAGAAGAACCAGACTTATTTATCAAAGAAATTGTTAAAACTGTTCATAGCGAAATGTGTCTCAATAGTTTTACATTTACGATTTGTAATCAAGGGGACGCCGATGTAACTTCAGAATTCATGCTAACAGTTGAGGCAAACAATGTAAAGAAAGATTATCTAGTCAAACAGCAAAATACTCTACCAAAATTAACCGCAGGCGGTTGCGCAGAAATTCTCGTTGGCGGCTTATTTAGTGTGGGTAGTTTTGGTCTAGATCTCAATCAAAATGCAGAAGTTACTGTCACGCTTGATACCACAAACATTATTGTTGAAAAAGACGAAACTAACAATGGAAAAACAGAAACGGTCTTCACAGGAGATGCGTATTATTTTAACGAAAACTTGGAATGCGATACTTATTGTTATGAAAGTGATGCTGGCGAAGATTTAACAACTGCGGGGAAAATGACCTATAAGTATAATGGAGACGTTAATACGCGAGAAGATGAATGCAGTAAATCCGATCCGAATCAACTAGAAATCCACGAGAGTTATTGTAACCTGCCAATCTCACTTAAAACAAATGGTAAACTTTCAAATCCCTCTGCTGTAATTAATGCCAACTGTCTGGGTTTAAGCAACCCACACAAATGTAATAACGGCCAATGTGTGCTTTTAGATGTCCAATGTGAAGATGCATATGGAAAACTCGGACCGTGTCTCCAATGTTCTGATAACGAAGCATCAAGTAGTGACCCATCACAGTACCAAAATAGTGGACAACTACAAATTCTCATCAAAGAGAATAAAGATCCATTTGTTAAAGGAACAGTTGATTACACCAACATTGATAATATTAAAGGAAAGTATGAAGATGTTTGCGAATCCACACAGTTTCTAGTTGATAATTACTGTTCCACATATAATAAGTATCCCCTTCTTTCAAATAATCAAATTAATTGTTATCGACTTAAGAAAATCTCCGGAGAAGGTCATGTTTGTATTCAAGGGGTTTGTGCGCCATTAGGAGACGTAACATTTAACAACGGTCAGTTATGCAGCGGAAAGAACTGCGAAATACTTCCTCCAACAATTGATAAGTCCATTAAAGTTAACCCCACCGCAAACGGAAACAAAGAAGTCTGCATCGGAAGTAATTGTAAACCTGTAGAAATAGGCTTTGAAGAATGTGCTGGCCCAACTAAAGATCAAACCGACCCTTTCAACCAAACAAAGGCCACTGAAACAAAATTACTCGGAGAGAAAACTACTCAGACAGATTATTGTAGTGACGATGGAGATTCTGTTGTAGAATTCTATTGCGATGGAAAATACATCAATTCCAAAAAAACGAGTTGTGATAATATTCTTGACAGTAATGGTATGGGAGCATCTTGCGTCAAAGGAAAGTGTGTCTTCTTTGACGCTTCAATGATAAGTTGTACGGAAAATGGAGATAAAGGACCAGACTTTAGCAAAACTGGTACAACATCATTTACTACCGGTTATGGATTCTCCAACACTATTGGTGATGATTGCAACAACGAAGATATCTTAGTAGAGACTTACTGTAGCAATAAAGAGCCAATTATTGTGAGTCACTCCTGTAAAGAAGAAGGAAAGATATGTAAAAGTGACGCTTGCATTTAAATCCGTGTATCCAAACAACCCTCACTCAACCACCAAACTTTTATAAATCAACCATCGTATTCTTCTTCTTAATATGGCTCTCACCGCTCAACAGAAACTGCACATTAAGAAAATTGTCAAG
>JACOZP010000006.1 GCA_016181265.1 Candidatus Woesearchaeota archaeon | reverse complement strand
ATAACGGACAACGGCTGCACATGAGTTTACACTATCGAACTCCAAAAGAAGTCTGGGACGAACTAGTTTCGTGATGCGAACCAGTTTCGGGATAACACAATAGTTTTTGAGTGTAACAAGTTTTATAAAGGGACTAATAACAGCTCTCTCGTGGTTTAATGGGAGACAAAATCTTAGAAGAGAATAATCAAACAAAGCAAGAGATCAACGTCCCATTAAAGAGAGGGCAGCTTCTCTTCCGTGGTCGAACGATTTTCACTTCTTTTCTAAGAGATAAATATAATCTCGTCTTTCTTGTGATTCTCTTATTTACCATCTTGTTCCGTCTTAAGTATTTTCGCATGGACAGCATTTGGAATGATGCTGCTTTTCACCTCTGGTCAGCAATACAGGCAGTGGAAAATCCATTAAATACGCTTTTTTCTCCGGATTATTATTTGGGAGATTATGCGATCTCTCAATCTCTAACGGCTTTCTATTATCTATTCTTTACGAGTGATATCTTTATTGCTGGAAAATTGATGGCTTTAACGTATTCTGTCTTTGGTGTCATTTTTATTTATTTGCTGGGGATAGAATTAAAGAATCGTATCATGGGATTATTAGCTGCGCTTCTCTTGGCAGTTAATCCCGTTTTTTATTTTTATAGTACGCGGCCGCTAGGCGATGCGCCTTTGACGGTAAGTATTATCCTTTTGTTATACTTTATCGTTAAGTTAGAGAAAGAAAAAAAAGTACTTTGGGGAATATTAACTGCACTCGCCTTTTTTGGAGCTATGTTGCATAAGGTTCAAGCTTCTCTTTTTGTTCTAGGATATGTTCTTTATTGTATTTTCTTTAAACGTAATGAGATGTTCAAGAATAGAGCAGTTTTGTATTCCTGGAGTATCCCCGTTGGTGGTGTATTAATCGCTCACTTTATTGCTAACACTTTTTTTAATGCGAATTTATTGGGTAGATTATTTGGTCTTATGACTCAATTTCGTGGTGTGCCCTATGGTTTAGAAGCAGCAGGGATGTTAGAATGGATTTTTTCATGGTATTTAATTCCTTTTGTATTCTTGGGAATATTTTTGATCGTCTTTTATAAAGAAAAGAGGTATTATAGTTTTCTTGTTCTAGGATTTTTCTATTGGATTTATTTTGAAATTAATGTTGATAATACTCAGGATAGATATATGCTGCCTTTGCTTCCCATAGCCCTTCTTCTTGCAGTCTATGCGGTACTTGAAATAGGGCAGTATTTAGTTCTCTTTTTCAATGAGAAAAAGAAATGGTTGCAGAGTGTAGTTGCCATTTTCATTATTCTTCTGATCGCTTGGCATTATTATGGGACGGCTGATAAGCTTGTTGCAAGTAAGCAATATGGTTATACGGGGTATCCGGAGGCGGGAAAATGGTTAAAAGAAAATGTGCCAGAAGACGGAATTATCTTTGCTGGGTCGCCTCGTTCAATCAGAACGTTTGCTGAGAGGGAATGGTATAGCGGCCCTAAGTATGATAGTCCTATCTATGGAGGAAGCATATACTGGTTGCGCGGAGAAAGATATCATCATAATTATGATAATTATGATTTTGATAATGTGATGAACCCAGATGCTCAGCAGAATTTTGCTGATGATGTGACTAACCTTTCGAAGAATCATGATATTTTCGTCGAGATTGACATTTGGGAGTACACTCAACCACGTTGGTATTACAATCGCTTTTCTTCATATCCTCTTACCCAAGATGGGGTAAACTTCTTCTTAAGCTTAGGATTTAAACTTGTGAAAGTTGTTGAGAGAGAAGTGCCGACAAAAGAGGGTTATCAAAAGATGCCGGTCATTTTCATTCTTAAGAAAGATAGGGTCGCAAACTCAATATCGTGAGTAGGAGACTGCTTTAGGTAATTCTTACATTAAATAGGCCAGAAAGCCTCGTCTTTTAAGACGAGGATGAATGGCTTTCTAGTCTATTTATGTCACAAAGTGCGGAGATTAGAAAGCGTCTCTTTTCAAGCCTCGCTCGCGAAGAAAAATCATTTTCTTGCGTCCCAGAATTGCACGGCAATTCTCGGGACTTTAGAGCGAGGTGAGACGCTTTCCCGCACTTTTATGACAGTCCCTACTCTAATTCTTTTGGGCGACTATGCGAATAACGACCGGGTCTTCATCGTGGTGTGGCGCTAAGCCTTCTCCTTCGATATCTTCTATAACATTAAAACCAATCGTTCGTAATTCCGAGATAATCTCATTACGATCAATGAAACGTCGATAATGGTCTGTTATGAATTCATTCTTCCCCACTTCTTTTCCCTGCCCACATAGTTTATCTTTTGTTGATCTGACTTCCATGAAAAAGAAGCCTTTAGGTAATAAACTGTCATATGTCCAACGGAGAGTGCGTGATGCAGCTTCTTCATCAACTGCATGAAGAGAGAAACGGGAATAGACTGCGTCAAAGAGCTCAGTACTTTGTCGTTTCTCCAGACGTGTGAAGTTTCCAATAAAGAAATAACCGCTTCCTGTTCTTTGTAAAGATTTGATTGCAACTTCGGAGAGATCACAGGCTGTAATATCGTGACCTTCTCTGAGAAAGAATAAAGCATCTCGTCCATTTCCACAGCCAAGTTCGAAGATTTTTGATTTCTGGGGGAGCTTCTTGTTGCAATAAACGGCAAATGGCGATGGAAAATCAACTGCTCTTTTATCAAGATAGAATCCATCCCAAAATTCACGATCGTCTTTTTCTTGTAGTGGTATCTTCGGTTTCATCAGTGTTCTCTTGTTTAGCACGGCTTGTTGGGGTCTTATTCCTTATATACTTTTTGAAACTAAAAGATTTCAGGATCATGAATTTGTCTGTTGCTTTTGTTGAATCGGCTAAACTTTACAATCAAAATATTTCCTACGAACTAATGGGCTCGTTTCTTTTGAACTCATCCTTGTTTTTTCTCCAGTGAAAACTATTCTCTTCCCGTAGAAGCGTAATTTCTGAGCTAATCCTTTCTGAGAGAGATGATATGAAGTCAAATTATGAAACGAGACCCCGAACTTTGTTGGTGGACATTGCCCCGGTTTAGCATATTCCTCCAAATGGTCGTAGAGAGTGGAAAAGAGATTCATGTTATCAGAATTAGAAAAGAACCAGAGGTCGGCAATTCCTATGCTTGTATAAGGATAGCCAATGGGAATGTGTAAAGGAAAGAATTTGTGCAGACGGCTGTACCATTTTGCCGCATAGAAATACTGGGGGTCGAACTGTCTAAAGATAAAATCTTCATTCCAGGCAACATCAAACCTGCTGAGAAAGACGAAGTCGTATTTAATATTATTTTCTCTTTCATATTTTGCTTTGAGTTCAATCACATTTTTAATACTATAAGTCATACTATAATGAACGATTTTTCTTTGTTCTGTTCCTTCCATCAGTTCTGATGTCTTGAATTGTTTTTGTTTTTCGAAGAGAGCACTTTTAGGATGATATAATTCTAAGATTGGTTTTTCTAGCTCCGTACTCCAGGTATGGACGAACACATCGATATTCGGATTTTTCTTGAAGAAGTGCTCGTCATAATGCTTGAATCCTAGTTCTAACACTTCTTGAGAACCAAGTATACTTTCATTATTCTTACTTTTGATTCCTCCGACTAGACCAAAGAGGCAGAGAGCAATTCGTGGTTCTTTATTTACTTGTAGCACAGGTTCTTTAGGAGTGTAGACTAAACTTTTTCTAAAAAAATTATAACCGTAGCGAAAGAGATTACTCATTGTGTTTGTTAGGGTTTACTTTGCTGGTGTTCTGCAGCAACCCTACCATCTCCTCTTCCGGTATCGTCTTGTAACCGAATAATATCGTCAACTTCTGGGCTAGACGCCTCAATTAGTTCAATGTCGGTTAGCGTTATAATCCTGTGTTTTTTTCCATTAGGGATACTCCAAATACCGCCAGCTTCAATAATTTTTTTTTCAATAACTCCGCTTTCATTTTCGAACCAAGCTTCTACTTTTCCACTAATCAGAAAGTTGGTCTCAACTTTCTTCTTGTGATATTGAAAGCTTGTTCTTGTTCCGGCATTGATATATATTTTTTTGAGAACGTACCGCTTTTCTTCATCACCTACGTTTTCTCCTTCTCGGTAGTTTATCCAGATCTCTTTGCCCCAAGGTTTTGTCACTACTTTCGCTTTCTCTTTTGGATAAAACCAATTTTTCTCCGTGCCTTTGTTTTCTTCCCAAGATTGTTCTTTCATTTAAAACACCTCCTATTGCCTTTTTTCAGTTGTTCAGTTCTATTCCTATCTCAACGCAAGTTTTTCTCATCTCTTCAAGCTATATCCTCCGTCTACAATAATGGTCTGCCCAGTAATGTACTTTGCTTTTTCGCTTGCTAGAAATAAAGCGACTTCTGCAATCTCTTCCGGCTCAGCGAGTCTTCCAACAGGGATTTCACTGATTTGCCTTTTTGTTCTCTCAGTCATTGTCTGTCGCGTCATTTCTGTATTCGTAAAGCCGGGAGCTACTGCATTTATCAAAATGGATGGAGCGAATTCTTTGGCCATACTTGCAGTTAAATTGATAATAGCTGCTTTGGATGCAGCATAAGCTGGACTACCAGAAGTATTTTGATAGCCCCTAATCGAAGAAATATTTATGATTCTTCCTTTTTCTCTTTGCAGCATTTTAATTAGAACTGCCTTCGAGAAATTTACTGTTCCCATTACATTGACCATAAATGTTTCATTCCAACTTTCCCCAGATTGCTCTAAGAATGGTTTAGAAAGATTAATCCCTGCAGAATTGATTAGTACATCAATGTTCTCCCCTTTTTCTTCTAAACCTAGTACTACTGCTCTTACTTCCTGCTCATCACTCACATCACATGTAACATACTCTGAGCCTAATTCTGTTGAAAGTGATTTTAGTGCTGCTGATTCTTTCTTACCGTGTAGGATCACTTTAGCACCATTCTTTTTTGCCAAGCGTGCGATTGCCGCACCTATCCCTCTTGAAGAACCAGTGATTAATATTCTCATCCCTTCAAGAATCATAATGTCCAATTACCTCCATGATCTCATTGATGATGGTTTCGTGAATATCCTCTCTCTGTTCAAGTTGTTCAATGATTCTTTGATATGGCTCTTGAGAGAACCGATAATGGCCAGCAATACAGGCGCAGAGAAATTTGTTATCTTGTGAATTAGCATAGAGCCACTTTTTCCATTTCCCACCCTGATAGACATCTTCGATAAATTTTTGAAAGTCAATTCCATAGACTAGACATTTTTTAATGACAAGCATGGTTTGAACTGCTCCCAACTGGGGAGCGATATTCACAGCGTCTACGATGCCTTGCCGTAGGCCAATTTCTTCTTTAGAAAGATAATCTGCGTTGTGCTCTTTCAATTTGAGACCTTTTGCAGTAAGGAGGTCATGAACTTTCCGGATAAAATGTTGATTGAAACTTCCGACTTGATTTATTTCTTTTACTAAACTTCCTGTCTGGACAACATAAAAAGTAGGGTTGCAGAAACTTTTAAAGAAATCTATTTCTTCTTCTAGCTCTTGTAGGTTTACCAGGCTGAATTTCGTTCCCTCATTCTCGTCAGTGCCAATCTCTAATTCGATGTTAGGATTTAGTTGCAGGCAAAGTTCAACTGCTTTCCGCGATGCTTCAAAACGTTCCTCTTTGCTTCCCTGAAAGTGACAGAAGTCGATATGAATCAGGTCGAAACCGTGTTGCACGTCTGACTTAATGGAATTGAAAGTGTCTTCAAGATCGAAATTTCCGTTGAATCCTGGTCCGCAATGGTCACGGCAAATCTTTACTTTACTTTGGGGATACATCGTGCGCATTTTCTGGATAAAATCCATAAATTGCTTCGTTGTCCAGTTATTGACGTAACCACCGTTGTGATCGATCTGATTTTTGGAAGGGATAAGCATAAGCGGTTTCCTTCGTAGGTGTGAATATCTAAATACGGCTTCAATAATTTCGGAACTCATCGGCCCAATACCTAATTCTAATTGTTGCATTTTTCTTAGATCTCCTCTTTTCTGTCTGTACTTTCTGTTATGTTCTCCTTCTGTCTGATTGTGCTGTTTGCTTCGCTTTCAGGTATCCAACTTTTTAGAGCTTTATATAGTAAGAGCTTACCTTTAAAGTATAACATTAGATCAAATGGGTCGTGATGAAGTGGAGACATATTTAAGAAAATGAGCGCTCGAATTATCTTTATTTTTTGGAGATCAAGACCACTTCTTTGAATAAAGTGCTCGTATTCTTCTCTTGCCTCAATCAAGTCATTATTAACGGAATAATTATAATACACGCTGGAGCCGCTCATGTCAAAAGAGAATTTTCCTTCTTTGATCAATTTGTAAGACATCGTCACGCCACCGTAGAGTTTGGCAAGATCGTAATAAAGATCTCCTACCTGTATCATCCCCCCGAAGTCCTGTCTCCAATCAAGAAGGATAAATTTTGGGAGATTAGTTTTCTCGTCACGGGTGACGAGAACATTATCAAATTGCAGATCGCCGTGGAATAGTGTTGGTGTGCCGTTGATAATTTTCTCCCAATCAATCTGGCCGAGTAGTTCTTTGAGCGGGGGAACCGAAATACCATTTATATTATTGGCAGTATCTTCAATTCCTTTCTTGTCGTGAAATTGTTTAATTCTTTCAAGGGTCTTATCGTAATAGAATTTTCGGCAAGCTCGACTAAATTGATGTTTTTCTTCTTCAGTAAGATTTTTTTTCTTCCAAAGATTTAATTTACTCCATTGAAGAAAATCATTTACGATTTGTGAATTCAGAACGTCGTAGAGTACCTGTCCGTTTAATTTTCTGTAAGAGTAAAAATTCCCCCTAATTGCCTCGATTGTTGGACATAACCCTTGTAAGTGTTTTGCTCTATCATACCTATTTTTGGTGATCTCTACATTAGCAAAATATTTGATTACTCTTCCATTCACGAAGTAGATGAACTCATTTCCTTTACTAAAATCAAAGCCGGCGTTGCCCCCAGAAAAGTTTTTGCTTGTCTCTCGGTAATTCTCCAGAGTTCCCGTATCAAACCACGTTACTCCAACTGGTACTAATTTTTTTTCAATAAGCCTGGTGAAACCATTTGAGACTTGAATTTCTCCTCCTTTCAACTCTTTATTCTTTTCTAAAGAATCAAAGAAATCGAGATAGTCGTATACTCCTGCAACACCGATAAATGCGAATTTGTTACCACATTTAATCTTATCATCGAGTTGGACAATAAGATTATTCTTTATCTTGACGGTGCAATATTCTTCTGTCTTCTTGACCGGTGCGACCCCAAACCAATTTTTATCCGGCGGGGGTATTTCTTCCAAGAGAAGGGTATCTGCCACATAGAAGATAAATGGACATTGTAATTGTTCTTTGCATTGGAGCAAAGAGTAGCCGGGTCCTGTTCCTGGTCCAAGATAATGCTCGACGATAACATAACTTATTTTCCGTTCTGGATGAGCAATGGCGACGTAATCCATTACGGATTCTTTAAGGTGACCAACGGCGATAACAATCTCTATTTCCTGAGGGAATTTTTCAATAATATGAGAAATGACGGCTTTATTGTTGACGGGAAGAATAGCTTTGTTGATATGTTCTGTGACTGCCCCCATGCGGCTGCCAATACCTGCAGCAAGGATACACACTTTATAATTTTCCATCTTTTCTGAACTGTTTCTGTAGCTGTCCATGCACGCTTTGGCACGTGATCGGCTTTAAACAGTCGAGGATGTTCTTCATTCGGTTGCTTATAAAGTTTGTTGAACTGTAACTAATATCTTGTTATGGCCTCTCTTGCGAATGTGACTAGATCTTCAGGAAGATCTTCTTGTTGCGGACACCAGCATTTAGCTGGCCAATCAGCAAGGCGTATTAATTCAGCTAAAGCCTCTTTTTGGTCTATTGGATTTTTGGGATCAAATTGATATCTCGTCGCCGTTCTTTGATAATGAGTTTTAAATCCCTTCTTCTCTGTTTCTAGGGATTGAACAGCATTCACTCTGCGTAGCTGAGTTGGATGAACGACAGTGATTAGTTCTTGATGAGGCAATTCATACGCGACAATCGTATCAATTCCTAAGCGGGAATTCTCTCCTCCGTTTGTCGCGGTACTCTCAATATATATCTTATCTGGAGGCACTTTATGAACTAAACTTAGCAGGCCGGACTGCCATTTTGCTTCTGGTATTTCTAACGCTGCTAGATATCCTGAATCTTTTCCGAGACCTCCCGTAACCATAATATAACCAACTAAGTTATTATGATATAGTTCGGCTGCTCTTGCCGCGACTAATGGGTCGTCTCTGCAGAAAACAAAAGCGCCATTTGCCTGGACGAGATCTGTCGTCGGGTTGTAGAGATATTCAAATATCTTCTTTATTTTTTCTGGTTCGATCATTTTTTAATACTTATCTTTTAGCCTCCAAATGATATTCCATTTGGATAATTTTGAAGTGCGTATTTGTGCGCTTCCGGTGTTCCGGTATCAAACCAGGTGAAGTTTTTTGCCAGCAGTGTTTTCTTTAGTAGTGATTGGAAGCCGTTAGAAACCTGTTTTTCACCTTTGATTAAACTATTATCTAAACTTAAGCTTGTCCAAAATGGTTCGTAATCTTTAATTCCGGCCAAGCCGATGAAAGCATACTCATTATCACATTTTATCTTATCATCTATCCTCACAACAATACTATTTTCTACTTTGGCAGAGCAGAAGCGTGAAGTATCTGATACTTTTGCTACTCCAAACCAGTTTTGCTCCGGTGGGTGAATGTCTTCTTTTACAAGAGTATCTACCGAGAAAAAGACAAAAGGGCATTGGAGATATTCCTTGCATTGGAGCAATGAGTATCCCGGACCGGATCCTTCTCCTTCAAAATGATCTATGTCTACAAAAATAAATTTTCTATGTTGATATTGTACGTTAAGATAATCAATAATTGTTTCTTTTTTATATCCAACAGCGATAACTATCTCTATTTGTTCAGGAAATTTTTCTATTATGTGGCATATTGAAGGCTTCCCCTGAATAGGGATAATGGCCTTATTAAATGTCCTCGTAAAGTGCTTCATCCGAGTGCCCATGCCTGCCGCGAGGATACATACTTTGTAGTCCATTTTTAATCTTTAAATATCAATTTTATTTATAAAAACTATTAAACTTGAGATGGGAAAGTATTTAAAATAGGGCTTCAGTGAATTCAAAACATGATTGATTACTTACAATTAGAACCCCTTCCTTATCTAAAGGCGATACCTCTCTTAGCTGATATTTTGAGAAGAGAGAAATCTCTATCACACCAACATAAAGCGATGCTTGTCGGAATAGAAGGTCTTTCAAATTGTGGGAAGTCAACATTCGCTTCAAGCTTAGAGCAAAGCCTCTTAGAACAGGGTATTCCTGCGTTTTCCATAGAGGGAGATAAATTTCATGTAGGGAGAAACTCTGCAATGCAGATATATCGTCGATTGATAGAAGCGGCTCGGCAGGGTAATTCTATCCTCGTTGATTTCCCTCATCTAATTTGGCGCTTCCCGATGTTGAAAGAGCAGGTTTTAGATCCAGTTACTCGTTTTAATAATTCTCAAGAGAAGGAAAGGGCGATAGAACTCTATGATATTCTTCATGATAAATATGACTCTACAGAACACACTGAAGAATATTCACTAAAAAGAGATTCAATAATTCTGGTTCCATCAATGTACTTGCATCACCTCTCCGAGTTCTCATTTATTCTTCGTCTAGAAGTTTCTCCTCACGTTTCTGTAGAGCGTAAAATCGCTCGTGATCTAAAGAAAGGCATTTCGAGAAATCCTGCTGTTACTAAAGAGATGGTTTTCTGTGTGGAGTACCCCGCCTTGCTTAATTACGATTCACAATTTCGTCTAGGTAAAGGTATTACTATCGACGCAAACCATTTTTCTGGTCTTTGGTGGCATCCAAATTCTTAGGTCAATGTTGTTTTGGATTGCAGAATAACTTGATTACGTATTAGCTGGTTTCTAACACTCCGGCAGCATACTCTTTTCATTCCTTTGCTTAGCGAAATCATATTTCTCCCATCGAAGCTTCATGAGGTCATTATATAACTGCTGCTTATTTTCGAAGTCTTTCTCACATTTTTCAATGTCTGGATAATATTCTTTTGGTAAAGCAACATACAAAGCAAAGACTCTCCAGAGGTTCTTAATCTCTTTTGCGCTGAGATAAGGGGGGGGCATATTTAGTAGCGACTCTTGGGTAAATGTTACCATCGGCGTGTCTGGTGAGAGGAATCCTTTTTCGATACAGAGTTTTGTTAATTCTTGCCCGGGTTGGGGTTGAAAGATGGATACGGAGAGAACGGACGGTTTGATAATTCTACAGAGCTCTACTGTTTTAAAGTAGTCTTCTCGTGTTTCATACGGTAGACCCATCATACAGAAAGCATTACATCGTACATTATATCTATGTAATAATTCGAAACCACGAATGATATCTTCTGTTTTACATTCCCTGTTGCAGATTTTAAGGATATCTTCTGATCCGGATTCTACTCCTAGGCTAGCTTGAAATGGGATATTATATTTTCTGACAATTTCTAACTTATCTTCTGTGACTGTTTCTGGCCTTGTTTGGAAGATGAATGGTTTGCCGACTTCATTAGCATATCTCTTCATGAACTCTTCCAGCCACTTGGGGGAATGGGAAAGGAAGCACTCATCGGTTATCTGAAAAATATCTATCTTGTGTTTTTCAACCATCATCTTCATATGAGAGAAAGAGGAATCGAATGGCCTCTGAATTAGAAACTTTGTAAGAGGTTCTGGTTTATCGCCTCCTTTTGTGTAGATGTTTTTCAAGGCAGTATTTCCACAATAACTGCAATTGAACGGACAGCCCCGGGCAATTTCCATATCATATCTTCGAATCATCTTTCCATCAAATGGTCTGACAAAATAATTGTCATCAAAAAAAGAGAAATCTTGTTCTACTCTCCATAATTCTTCTGGCGCGCCTAAAGGTCGCCGCGGATTTGTGATTACTTTTTTATGTTCTCTGTCGTAAAAATATGTACCTTCTATCTCTTTGAGACCTTTTCTTTCTTCAAGCCTCTCTAGAATCTCATTAAATGTTAATTCTCCTTGGCCAATAACAACTAAATCGAATAACCCCGATTCTGCTACTGGCATCGGGGACAGTGTAGAATGTATCCCACCAATAATGATCTGTGTTTTGGTTGGAATCTTGACTTTGTGGAAGAATGTTATCAGAAACTGGAATTCATACGACATTGCATTAATGACGATAAGATCCGGTTGGAAGCGATCTATCTTTTCTTGAAGATCTGGAACAATTCTTTCAGTTGGTAGTAGTCCATCATTTAATAGAGAGAATCCTGGCTTGAATCCCCCTGCTTTTTCTTTTTCGGTGGAGGAATCCATGCCCGTATCGTATCTATATGTATCGAAATAGGCTCCTTCCCATCCTCTGGATTTTGCAATTCCTGAGAGAATCGGGATAACCGTACTAATTGTGGCCCAGTTAGCCGAATTTGGGAAGAAAAACAATACTCTTTTCATAGCTTGGTTGTAAAAACTACGGCTATATAAATTTTTCGAGATCAAAAACTCTAACTGATGTACGTCATAAACTGAAACTAGTCGGGAGCCAGAAGAACAGCAAAGTATATAAATCTCAACGGATTCTTTTTAATCGTAAAGGAGATGTAGATGGTACGGAAGGTAAAACAGAATATTTCTAGGAATACAGTTGTTGTCCTTGTTGTCAGCGTATTGGTCATTGCTGTTGTCATTGGTGTTCTTTATCCCCTGTTGCAAGAGAAAGGAGTGACGGGGAAGGCGGTGGCGGTGCCTCCCGAGGAGAAATATGCTTATTGTTCCGTTCAAGAACCGGGCTTTGCTGGCTATCTTCAACAATTAGTTCCTGCAGGAAATGGTGCGTTTTATAATGCGTTATGTGTTAATAAAGAGAAATCGCTTGGTATCCGTTGCCAAAATGAGAACGGGGGGTATGTTAAGAATGTTGCGAATGGATTTGATGCATTGTGTTTTCCTTCGTTTGCCGGTGCACTAGGGGCTCCATGGGTAGAATGTAATGCCGATGGTGCTAAAGAGAGCAATGGTGAAGGTATAATTCCATTCCCCGTTGGAAGAATGAGTGGAGGTAAGTATCTCTGTGCACAAAATGGGCTATTTGAGAGCTGGTTTGCCTGTCCGTTAGGTAATTCTATTGGAAATGGAGTGAATGACCAGCAATTAGTATCCACTTCTAATGGCGACTATCTCTGTTTTAAAGAAGAGTGGAAGCATTGCGATGCTTCGCTCAAAAATAAAGGTCTCCCAGAGGCAGATGGTAAGACTGTTCTCTTTTACTGTCAAGAGAAAGAGGGAAAATTAAAGTGGAATCAGTGTTCTTCGACGGAAAATAACGGGAAGATTACCAATAATCAAGTTCGTTATTGTGATGGAAAACAATGGCAAGAATGTGAATTGTCTGTAAAAGGGCCAAGTAGTAACAAAAAATATTGGTGTAGCGGGACCGTTTGGAAAGAATGTACTGCTGATAACAAGAACAAATATAGCCTAGATCAGAAGTATCGTTGTGATGGTGCGCAATGGGTTGCTACTGCTGCGGCAGAGCAGCCGCCCCAAAGTTATACTTGGGAGCAAGCGCCAATTTCTTCCAAATCTCTTGCTACTGGTGAAGATATCAAATTTCGAGTGAAAGTTGGTAAAGAAACAAAAGAATCCGTAGGTAATTATTTCTGTCCAAGTAAAGAGTACTGTGCTAATGTTGCTTTTTCTGGCGGGGATGCAAGTTCAGATTACTGTTATTCTGAGAATACAAAATTTGAGAACATTCTTTTATGTGGGAAAGATGAAAAAGGAGGGCTCTGGTTATCCTGTGAGGATAAAGAACAGTATGTTGCACCAAACGAGAATTATCTCTGCTTTGAGAAAGAATGGCATCAATGTATTGAAAGGGGAGTAAAAGGTGTTCAGTTCTATTGCGATGGTATTAAATGGAATGAATGTAGTTCTGAAATCATTGGAAAAGCAACGGAAAATGATGAATATGTTTGTAATGGGATAAGCTGGTCGACGACATTTGTACTTGATACTAATCATCTTTACGAGATAAAGCTGATCAAAGACGGTGGTGCCAAAGAATTACAGGGTCCTCTGACCAAGCTAAGCACTCTTAGCCTTTGTGATTCAGGAACTGAGAAAGTCCCATTTAAGACGACAGTATGTTCATTTGAAGGTGGAAATGTTCCGATTAGTTCGAATTCATTTTTAGCTGGTTCGAATGAAAAAATATATGTAAAAGACGATCTTCTCTTTCAGTATACTGAGACTCTCCCTAAAACTGTAACGGTGCATCTCGTACTTCATCCGAACCAGAAGAATGGGGTTAATCTCCCTTTGGGAACCCTAGCAGATAATCTCATTGCTGGGCGACGTCCTGTTATTGAGTTGGATGGCCAGTATTACTTATTGACTCACCCGCAACAATTGTTCTCTCCTGCTGAGGTACAGCTTCTTTCGCTGCCTTCACTCACTCCTATCGAGGTAAAGAAACTCTCCAGTCAAAAGTATCAATTCGTTGTCCAAGCAAAAAAATATATTACTCTTACTCTTGTGGGGGATACTATTTCTCTTGCAGTTGGCAAGCCAACGGAAGCAATTGCGGGTCAGGTTGAAAATCATAATCTTGAGTCCGAATATGAAGTTCCGTTCTCGAAGGAGAAACCTGTGAACCTCCTTGATTTTGGGACACAACTAGTCCCCTGCTTATCGGATACTCTTAGTGACCCAGCGCAACTGCTTGTCTGTCTGAATGAGCAAGACAAGACTCCTTTTGTTTCTCTTCCACAAAATGTACTTATCAAGAAAGCGTTACCTCAGCAATTAGGTGAGGGGGGGTTGCAGGACGTTGCCCTTCTCTATCAATGGGATCCGATTGCAAAGAAGAAGCAAGGTTACGTATTTTATCTCAATCAATTGGGAAAGTTGGAAACAAAACTATCATATGAGGACTTTGTAAGTAATCTTGTTGATCTCCAGAAAAGAATTGCGTTAGAATTTGCAGGTAATCTTTATTTAATGGGTCACGGCGGAAATGTTCTTGCGTTGCCGCAGATCAATTTGACTTCGTATACGGGGGGCAGTGTAACTCATTACGGCTCCGGTTCACAAAGTGAAAAAACAGTCGACTTCTTAATAGCTGGTGGAAAAGTGACATTATCTCGACAATTAATTTCTCCGCCGCCACCGTTTACACTTTCTGTACAGACAACAGAAGAATTGCTTGCCAATCCTTTAGACTTGACGCAGGAGCTTTCAACATCGCTCTCTTCACAAGTGCCAGTAATGATTGTTAATCCGGTGAATTATGGTGTGCTCAGCCAGGACACGACAAGTACAAATGCTGATGTCTTAGGCTTCAAGCCTTTATTTAAAGTGAAGGGTGATGCAGAAGGGCAACAACAGCTTTCTCTACAGTTTCAGAAACCAATTGTTGATGGTAATTCAAAGTCTGGCTTTACTCTTCTTTACTATTATGGGGCAGAACAAAAAGACGGGGGATTAGTAAAATCTGCGAGAGTATATTATTATTATAATTTGACCGATGTAGTAGCAGATACACACACATTTGACGATGCTTTTTTAGATACGTTTATGGGTAAAGGAAGAGAAATGGTTTTAGGTTTTGGTAATGGTTATTATGTACTTAGTTATGCCGGTGCGACTCCGTTACAAAAATCATTTTTTGAGTTCGAAAAATTAGCGTTGACTTCGTTAGATGGTACGCAGAAATTTACACCAGTGGTGGATGGATTACAAGCCTCATTTGCCGTTCCAGAAGGAACGATTGTCGTTAATGTCGATCAAGCCGTTACAAAGATGACGTTTACAAAGAAAGGAGCACAAGAAATCGCTCAAGAAGCTGTTACGGAATCATTTGATCCTCTTCAGGATTACAAATATACTTTAGTTCCAGGCAACATCGTGAATATTGACGGCGTTAGTTATGAGATCTGTGATAAAGGTGCGTATCTCAAAGTATTTGATCGTGTGCAACTGTGTAGAGATGGAAATTTCTACAAGACTGTCAAAGAGAAAGATTTTCTGACAGAGAATGGTGTCTTGATTTATTTCAAATATGATTCCAAGCTTAAGCAGAAGCAGTTGATTCTAGAAAGATATGTGGATCTTTCTGTCTCTAAAGCGGGAGCAATAGTCACCAATGACAAGTTTTTCTCACTTCCTTTAGAAAAGATGGGCCTTGGTCTGAAATGGAATGATGAATGGTACGAACTCGGTGATATGACGTTAATCAAGCTCGATGGAACTGGTTTCTGTGGCGGCGTAGATAATGCTTTTACGGCGGATGTGGAGACGTTAGGTAGTGTCGGTTACGTCATATGTGAAAGTAATACTATTAAAGAAGGTAAGATCATAGTTTCAACCACGAGCTTATTGAAAGTTGTCAAAGAAGTCGTTGAAACGACAGGTGATGTTCTCTTCACTTTAAGTCCTACTACTTATAAGTTAGCCTCATCTATCCCTGTCGAAGTGAAAAATACTGAGACGTTCCTCGAGCCGGCGGACGAGAACTCATTTGCTTACGATGTAAAAGTATCATATGGGACTGTCTTGGCAGATGTTGTGCTTTCGGTAGACAAAAAAGTCTTCTTTAAAGCATCTCTGCCGGAAGGTGTTACTAGACAAGTTTTGCTCCCCGATGGTAAAACAATTAAAATTAAAGTTGTCGATATCAAACAGGGTATAATCACGGTGTCAACATGAAACGAATGAAACCAATGAAGCCATCTACACCTCGAAATATGAAACAGAAAAAGAATTTCAAAACGGCTTCTGTTAAGAGTACTACTCCTCTAGCAAAAGATAGTCTTTATGTACGACTTGCAGTGATCGTGGGTATTTTGGTTCTTATTATCTTGGGCGGATTACTCTATCGTTTCGCTTCGATAGGGAAAGCACTAGAAGCGCCGTCGGTACAAGTTTTAGATCTTGATCTTCAGGAATCAGAACAGATAAATGTTGAGGGCGTCCCGTCATTGCAAATTAAAGTGACCCCCAGTAGTTCGAAGTCTTCGGGAGAATTCTCTCTTGCTCTCACCCCAAATGAAGATGGAAGTGTCAGTTATGTATTAGAAGATTTTCAAGGGGTTATTCAAGCACAGGAATTACTTACTGAGCAGAATGGAGGGGGTGATATTTATCTTCCTAACGATGAACTAGCTGATTTGAAAGTAAGTTATGTTGCTCCTTATCTAAAGATTGTGAATCTGAATTTTGTTCCTCCGGAAAAAGTGCAGATCAGTGTTTTTGATGAAAAAGGAGATGAAGTAAGTTCTCCGTTTTTATTTCTGTCTGGAGGTAAAGCCCATTTTATCTTTAATGCTACGAGTAGCGCAGCTCCGATTTTGTCTGCAGCGTGGGAAAATGGAGTTTCTTTGGGAGCCGATGTGTTTAAAGTAGTTTCGTCTGCAGAGAGTGTACTATTTACGATAGCAACGTTAGATTGGGGTCAGGACAAAGAAGGGGCATATCCTTTTATAGTGCGGGGACAAGTTGGTGCTGAGAGCACGACGAAGAGATATGTACTGAGTGTAGGTGGAATCTTGTATGATCTTACCCAGGATGATCTTCCTTCTGTTTCCATAAAACAGGTCGACATAAACACCATTGCTGTAACATATGATTTCCCCGAGACAACAAATCCTCAACCTTTTTCTCTCCCCTGCGGAAAAGCCACACTTGTTGATGGAACGCTTTCAGATGATCTGGAAGCCAAGATTGATGTTATCTCTTCTTATAGTGGCGGAGTGGAGCAATGGAAGAAAGATGTTCCTTCTAATTTTAATGAGTTAGAATCGAATAAAGGCTATTTCTTGGAACGGCGAACTTCAGAAGGAAAAGTGGGATTTACAATACAGTGTACATCGAGTAATGGAATCTTACCTCCCGATGTGACTCCTGTCTTTTCTCTACCTAATTTAAAGAAAGGTTGGAACCTGATTGGTGTCAGCGGTTATGAACCTGTTCCTGTTGAGAAGTTGTCGGCTTCTCTTCCGCCATATACTACGATTGCAAATCTCTATTCTATTACTACGCAAAAGGTTGATGTGATTACTCCGGTGACGAAGTTGGAACCAGGAAGAGCCTATTGGGTGAAGGTACAATGAAACTAGGACGTATTGTCAGTGTTATGTTTATGCTTTTGCTTTTTAGTTTGCTATCCGCTCTTGCTCAAGAACAGCCACCTTCATTAGAGAATCACCAGTTTTATGGGACGGTGTATTGGGATAAGTCTGCTGTTGCTCCAGTGAGTGTCATCGCTAAAATAGGAGGACAGAGTTTTTCATCAGTGATTCAGAAAAGTACGTGTGGCAAAGAGACGTGTTCTGGAACGTATGGATCTAATGCTGCTAATATTCTTCGTGTGCAAGCAGCTACCGGTGCGAGTATTGAGTTTTATCTAGACACCGTTAAGTTGCCGATCACTTCTTTGTATGAAGCTGGTGAAGTTACTGTTTTAGATTTAAATGTAGCAACTTTTCCCATTGAGAAACCAGGTTGCATTGCTGATTGGAAGTGTGGTTCTTGGTCGAGCTGTACCGCGGGAAAGCAGACACGGAGTTGTATTGATCAAAATAAATGCAATCCTGACAAATTAACGCAAAAGGAAACGCAAAGTTGTGGCACTGCAGTCAAAGAGACATCAGAAATAGTAGACTGTTCTTATCAATGGGATTGTAGTTCATGGAGCGTCTGTACTAATAGCTTGCAGACACGAGCTTGTGCGCGTAGTGATGATTGTGATGCGCAATTTGCCGCGGGGGCTGTTTTAGCAGTCATCGAGTATCCTGCTCCCGTAGAATCACAATCTTGTGTTGTCGGCTTGGCAGGGAGTTTGCCGTTGAAAACTGCAGGTGTGTCAACCCCTCCAACAAAGATAACAGAACCATCTACCCCCAAAGTTGAACCCAGTGGGATCTCTATCTGGCTTTACGTGGGGATTGTTGTGATCGTCTTAGGTTTAATCGGTTTATGGTTAGCGTTGCGAAGAAAATCGGCTGTTCCGCCAGAATATTAAAATCATTTTAATCCTGTACTGCCGAAGCCACCGCGATCATTGTTTTTCATTCCATCTACTTCTTCAAACGTAACAGTATGATAATCCATTATTAACATTTGAGCAATTCTTGTCCCACGTTCAATCGTTACTTCTTTATCAGTATAATTTAATGCTGCAAACTTATACTCGTCGTTATCTCCGCAGAAATCACTATCGCCAATACCAATGCCATTAATTGAGGTGATTCCTAATTTGTGTGTGGAACTTCTATTTGCCAATAATACACATGTTCCTGGAGGAAAAGCTAGGCAAATATTTAATGGGATGTAAGCGACTTCTCTCGGCTTGATTGTCATTGTTTCCCGTGCATAAACATCAAACGCAGCTGCCCCTTTTGTTTTATATTCGGGCAGGGGTAGAGATTTGTCGATGCGTTTGATGCGGATATTCATCTAATTAATTAATAATAAATATTATTTAATGATTATTATCCTAGAAACTCAGCATTACTTCATACATCCGATTTACTAATCGCAATAGATAGAACTGTATCATCTTATATTTACTTTTTTCTAGTTGCTTCTCGCCCATTGGCCGCAGTGTGCTGTACAACTTATCTTTCATATCCCGTAGTTTCTCAGCATCTCGCTTGTAAAACGTCTCATAAAATTCTCGCTGGTATTGTATTACTGCCGTGAAGAATAAACGATCTTCTTTAGATAGTTCTATCTTCTTCGAGAGTTGCTTCTTCGCCAATGAGGACCAAATCTTGCCAAACTCCGCAATATTCCAGACATAGAAAAATTCCTGTGATTTCTGTTGGACAGAGTAGCTGTTTTGTTGATTAATTAGACGCAGACAAAATTGTTGTAGTTTAACCAGTGTTTCTCGCAAATCAATTGCCGTATGGCGATACTTCTCTTCCTTCGTCTTAGTATATTCCAAACAAGAATCAGCAATCGTCAGCATAATTTGAAACAAGCGGCGGAGCATCGCCGGGTAATCCTCGTGTGATCCTTGAGAAATATTCTTAATTATGCAGGAATGTCCCGTTTGATCAATAATCTCGAGGCCAAGGAGGTACTTTAGTGTCTCGCGAATCTTCTCAATAGTTGCGGGATCATCATATTTGACAACGATTTCATCGTACCCTTCTCGATATTTGCTCATCAAGATGCGGTCGAGATATTCTTCCTTTGCTTTAAAGAAAAGCATCGTTTTCTTCTCTACTCCTGTGTTGTGGGGAAAGATTGTCAGTTGATTATTATTGAGGTCAACAGTGAGTTCGTCTCCTTTCTTGATATTATTTTCTTTAACCCATTTACTGGGGAGCGAAACCATCATCGTACTTGGTCCTTGTTGGATCACTTTTCGTTGCATTTTACTGTAAAAATAGTTATTCTATTTAAATATTATTATATTAGGAAGTTATTATGATATTAGTGAAAAATATATATTTCTCCCGATGGCTAATGAGGTTATGAACAATGCTGAAGATCTGATTAAAAGAGTGGTTGGATCGGGGTGGGAATATTATGCTTTAGGTGATAAAGGATTAGCGGAACGCAAAGTTGTTGTTGGGCAGTAGAGAAGTGGTATCGTGGTGATTTAGGAAAGTTGAATGGAGTTGATTTGTAAGATGACAAAGAAAAAAGAATTAATTAAACCTTTTTTTTCGATGAATGAAAAAGAACGAGAAACGTATAAGACCGAAATCGATGAATATTTTCAAGAAACATCAGACTTTCGGGAATTCTTGTCATATATCCGAAATGGTTGGTCGGAATATGAGGCGCTGGAGAAGGTTGAGGCTTTAGAGGCCGAAGGCACGCGTGGACCTTTGGCAGACGTGTACACGAGACTACTCTATACTAATCCTACTGTCAGGGACAGCAAAGTGGATAAAGTCCTTAAGGAGAGAGCAGCTAGGCAGGAAGAAGATCGCCGAATGCGCTACTACGAAGAGTTCTCAGATACCTATTCTAGGTGTCGCAGCTATGACTTTGACGATGATGAAGCTTTTGAGAAGACAGTGGAAATGACTTTCATCCCTGATGATATTAGGCCTTGGGTACTGCAGCAGCATTTGCGACGCTACTCTCATTGGTAATTCATAATCTGAATTTGATTTAAAATGACAGAACAAGTAGGAAATTTGGAAGGACGTGTACTTGGAAGTATTCGAGATTTAGAGAAAATTTTTCCGAAATGGACGAGAGTTACAACTAGCGAAGGCTACGGTGATAGTAGACCACTTTATATTTTGGGAAAAGATGGTTGGTTTTTTAGCTGGCAAGATATAATAGGATATGATTGTAAACCGTGTAATGGAATTGTACTGGGCAAGCCGAGGGTAACTCGGAGGTGCATTTATCCTAGTAGAGGAGCATATTACTGCAAAAAATGTAATGGAGAGATCTATCGCTGGGATGATACTGATAAAGATAATATTGAGGGATACTCATGAACCAATCACAACTTAACGGGTTGACTGAAGTTTTACAACGTGAAGCGGACCAACGCTACCAAATAACGATTAGCGCTTATCACCAACTAAAATTAAGTGATGGTGGGTTAAAGCCGATACAGAGAATGCTTGTGGTGAGCAAATGATGAACATCGGCATAATCGGTTTGGGTGAAGTTGCTGATCGTTTTCATGCACCTGCTTTGCAGGAGCTAGAGGGGGTAACGCTGTATAGTGTACTAGGCAGGACAAAAGAAGATGCAGAAAAATTCGCTCAACGACATAAAGTTCAAAATTATTCTCATTCCCATGATGCTTCTACTTTACATGCCTTCTTAGATGATCCGGCTCTTGATGCAGTAATCATTGCCACTCCTGACCATCTACATATTCCTTACGCTCTTGCAGCAGTGCGAGCAGGAAAACACGTACTTATTGAAAAACCGGTAAGCGATACACTTAGTTCCGTCTTTCCATTACGTTCTGCCGTAGAAAAAGCAGGTGTGGTTGTTGCAGTAGGCTACCATCTACGTCATCATCATGGACATCAAGTACTTCGGGAGAAAATTAAGGATGGCGCTTTAGGTGAAATCACCCATCTTCACTTTCATTGGACCACCGATTATACATTGAAACCTAGTTGGAGGAATGATTCTTCTCCTTGGTGGTCTCTTGGTGCTTTAGGCACTCACTGCGTTGATCTTGCCAGCTGGTTGTTAAATGAAGATACTCCTTTGGTCGAGGATCTATCCCTCTTAACAAATAATCTGCAATATGGTAAGAACGATGAATCAGCATTACTCTCTTATAAAATGAATGATACTTTCGTAAGCATCTATACTTCTGTTCTTTATAAATCTCCTTTTCAATTTGATCTTTACGGTAAAAATGATTACGCTTCTGCTACCTGGACTCTTGGTTCTCGAGGGGGTGGTAAAATTAAAATCGGAGGGGATGAATTGCCTTTTGAAAAACGTAATCTCTACCTTGGGCAGTTACGAGATTTCAAGAACGCTATCCAAGGAAAAGGTTTTGGCAATCTCGCATCCTTGGCAGATGGTATTTGGAATTTGAAAGTTTTAGGGGGAGCAGAAAAAAGGAAAACGACGGGTGAAAAAAATGATTGAGATGCAGCAGCTTACTTACAGTGGGAAACATTATTCTGTTCCTTTATTTTCAACTGAAAATCCAATTATCTTTACTCCAAACGGGATTTCTGATTTACATTATAGTCGGGATGCACGGGTGATTAAAGACCTAAACACATTATGGGATTTAGAGCAGTTTAAGATTCCAAGAGTACCCGTCTCTTTTGGATATTTGCCTGAAGAGCAACGAGATTTTTTTTCTCGACCTGGGGTCACCAGAGTATTGGACATGCCGATAAGGTTTCCTGGCACGGATTATCGTTTGCCAAAAGAATTAGCGCAATTTAAAGATGTAATTAGCAGGGTAGCTAACATAGAAGAGGCCATCAATCCACAACATAGTGTGTACTACTGTTACTTAACTATTGATCAAAGAACTGTAAAAGCAGGAACTCTGCATAGGGAAGCACCTTGCCACGTCGATGGTTTTCAAGGAGCCCGCTGGCCTACTCCGTTGCCAATCAATCATACCTACACTATTTCAGATACTATTCCCACTGTCTATTATCCGCAACCTTTTTTCTTAGATAACCTAGATATAGCTAAGCATGATTTCTTTTGGGAATTTAATCGCCAAGTCGCTATGGCTAATAGTCAATCCGCAATACGTTTTTCTCCATTTGAACTTACTCTAATGAATGCTTATTGTGTGCATCGTGGAGATGATGCAGTGCAGGATACTTGCCGAACCTGGCTTCGCTTGTCGTATGAAGTCCGTATTTTCGACCGTTTAGGAAATGCTCATAATCCTCTTTTTGATTATGATTGGAAGATGGTGGAACGGGACATTGAACAATTAAACTTGGTTCCTTATGATCAAAATTGTGATCCTTCGTTGCGGGTTTTTCCCTGGCAGTCTGTAGATGGGTTGCCAAATCCTCACGGTGTGAAGACAAAACCAAATTTGAAAAAGTTGAAGTAGGATGGCGTTGAAGTAGATCAGAAACTGAATCAAGCGGAGAGATGAAATAAGATGTTATACAAAAATCTTGTCAATAGAAATTTCATCTCTGATTTAACTTTCTATCAAAATAGTTTTCTCTGATTCACAACTTCCTGGCAAACGTCAAGAAACCCGTATGTCCCAACATCTCAAACTCGGGGCGCATGATCTTGTCTTCGATTTTCCATTTCCGTTCTAATAATTCAATAGTTTCCAAAACATGAATCTTTGTTTTCTTCGTCGCATCAAGAAATTCTTTAACTTGATGTAAATTTGGTAAATATACTACCAGCCAGCCTCCTGTCTTTAGCGCTTTCTCTGTGTGCTCTAAAGCTAACCATGGTTCCGGTAGGTCGAACGTGACAAGATCAACATCTTTTTCAGTGATTCCTTTGTAGACGTTTTCTTGTTTAAGAGTTACGTTTGTGAGCCCAAGCAGTTTAATATTCTTCTGCACAACATCGTAATGCTCGGGATTGATCTCATAGACAAATACTTCTTTGCAGACATTAGCTAGCGATAAACATAGTGAGCCGCTTCCTCCTCCGGCATCCACAACGCGAGAATTATGGTTCACGCCTGTTTTTGCTAGAATCAAGCCGATATCTTTTTGGATCATGATCTGCGGGCCACGCTGGAGATGCGGGTAAATGTCGCTAAATGATGGTTCTAAAATGGTAAACAGTTCTCCTTTATCGCTCTTGATCATGTCTTGGCTATTCTGAAGGTCGACTTTAGAAACGGTACCAAAAGGTGTGTGGAAGTTATCTCTAAGGTCTTTGACTAAAAAGATCTTTTTGCTTTTACGATGTAGTAAGACTTTCTCGATATTTCTCATTTGGAGCTGAAATGGTAGGAATATTTTTAAAATGTTGTCTTAAAATGTTACAGATGACATTCGAGAATGAAAAAAAGACGTTTCTAGTAAAATTAGATAAGTCAAAGAAAGGTTCGGTGGATGAGAAGATCATTCCGTTAATCCAAGCAATTAATGCAACTTCTGATTATTATACCACTTCTTCTTGTTCTGGTCGAGTTTATCTGTGGAGCGGTTCAGGGAAGAAAAATGAAACGGAATGGTTAAAAATGAGTCATGCTCTCATTGAGCCAGCTTTCTTAGAAATAGTTGATGAAGGGTTGATCTGGCTGCGCTTGGAAGGAATGATCATGCACATTGCATGTCGTGATCTCGCCGCCGCCAATCTGTTGTTGGAGAAAGTACGACATCTGTATAAGAAAAGCTGTATCTTAAGTGCGAGTAATAAGATTATCGTAGAATTACGCGGGAGTGAATTTATTGAGATGCCGTTATATCTGGATGGGAAATTATCGTTTTCTGGTGAGATCGAGTGGTTAGTTCGATTGATTAATGAAAGAATGGAAAAGATGTGGTCTGGATTACATCAGCTGGCAACTTTATTCTCAGAGTGGAAATCCCCCAAAGAGAATTAAACATAAAATAAAATAAAAAATAAAACAAAAAGATTACTTCTTCTTCCAGATCAACGCCATGGCCAAGACCAAAGCGACGAAGATCAGAACGACCATTCCGCCGAGCAAGAGGACATAGCTATTGCTGTCGCGAAGCGACGTTTTGACGACTGGTTGATTTCCTGCTACTTTAGCATTAAGCTGTTCTTGTAGCTGTTTTGCTAAAGTATCTTGGCCAGCAGCACCATTCGTTCCGAGAACAGTTGCTCCTGTGGAGCCACAGTTCTGGACGCTCAACGTTACCGTTGAAGAAGTCTGAAGTACACCGTTGCGGTAAACTTCGATCGTCAATGGGTAATTTCCTGCTGTCGCTTTCTGAAGGTCAACGGTAAACGTTGTTTCAAATTCGCTGTCTGAGCCGCTGAATTTATCGAGCTCGATGTTCTTCTTGAAGAGCTCGAGATTCAGTGCGCTGTTCTTGACGCGAATCTCAACGTTGTCTTCGTCGTTGCTGCCGATATTCTTGATGGTGACATCAAGCGTTTCGTATTGCTGGCCGCATAATGCTGTCCCTGAGAGAAGAGAAGCCCTCTTGATGATGATGTCGTGGCTCTTGATTTCGACGTCTACAATCTGGGTAGTGGTCGTCTCATGGGTTGTTCCATCATCTGCTTTTCCGTTAGCAATGATTTCTAGTGTATATTGCTTTTTATCTACATTCTCTTCGTGAAGGTCAAAAGTCAATTTAACTTTGTTATCATCGCTCTCGCTTAGCTTGAACTCTTCTGATTCTTCTTCAAGATCGGTCCCGTCAACATCAAGGATTTTAACGGTGACGGCAACGTCATCCATTTGGTCTGTGTAATCGTTTCGGACAGTTACTTCAACGACATTCTCTGCGTCAACTAAAGAAAGTGTTCCGGAGGTCTTACCATTAATCTTTACACTTTCGATGACGAGGAAGCTCTTTGAATTTGTGTACACAGGAACTGATTTGCTGCCTTTGTCGCTGGACACTTTAATTGTTCCGATAAGTTTTTTGCCGGAATTGGCATTCTTATCAGAATCGACTTGTAATGTCAACGTCTTGCTCTCTTGGGGAGCGAGCTGAGTTGGTGCATTCAATAGTTTAGCATTGGCAGAGCTTGCGAAGTTGCTGAGTTCAAAGACGATGTTTTTAACACTTTCAGTCGTTCCAGTGTTTTGGACGGTGAATATCGTGCTAAGGTTACTTGTCGTTTTCCCGTCTTCAATGACAATCTCGCTCGGAAGAGTAAGTTCTGCTGCTTTCTGGCTCACTGCAATGAATGTTGAGAACCCCGTTACAGAGAATGTAAACCCACTATTCTGTTGATTGCCGATGGTGCAGACGGTTTCCGGACAGGAAACAGCTTTATCAACTACGGATGCATCAGTAAAGCCATCGTATTTGTACACTTTGATGATTCCTTTTCCATCAACATTCTTTAACATGATCGTTGCTGGTTTGTTGAGGCTAGGTGCTTTTACGCTGTCGACAGCGACAGATTGGCTGGTGATCTTGATAACATCACTTACCGTAAGCATATCACTTAGATCGACCGGTTGAGTAAAAGTGATTGATCCCTCAGCTGTGTTCAAGACAACGTCTTTAACGTTACTAGGATCACTGATCGCATCAACCTGACTTTGTGTCCAGCCAAACGAAGTAAGATCTAACGGCTTGTCAGCAACAACTACTTTCCACGTTTTAGACTCTTGGTTTAAAGTTGCTTTGACAGTAAATGTTCCTGCTGTAGAAAAGGTTTGACTGAATGTCTTTCCCGTTCCTTTTTGCGTTCCGTCTACAGTCCAAACAACTGAACTACCGTAATTTTCTTCGTTCGTAGAGACTCCGAAGTTTAAGGTCGTCCCATCCAATACTTTAAGATCGGTGTTGGTTGGTGTGATCGTGCTGCTCAAACAGGCTTGTTTTGCAATGCTGATCGTGACGGTATTAGCAGTGCTTGCTGGAACATTATTAATGTAGTTAAATCCTGTCTCGACAGAAAGTGTATGCTGACCTTCTGTGGTGATCGTTACAGGCATAGCGATGCTTTTGCTTTGTCCAGCAGCAAGGGTAAGATTTACTCCTGCTTTTTGGGAGTTGTAGACCTCTGTCGAGCCATCCATTACTTTTGTGACAATATCATCTTCCTTAACGGTTCCGGTGTTGGTAATCATCGCATTAAGCGTGGTGGTAGCAGAACATGTTAACGTGTTTTTAGCAACAGGATCGACTTTGACGACAATCTCTGCTTTTTCGTGTGTTACCGTAAAATTAAATTCTTTCTTGACGCTCACTGGTTTGTCGTCAAGGGTGTACCCTTGTGAGGTGAGTGTTAGGAAGTATTTTCCGTTTGGAACATCGGCAGGGATCGTGGTCGTTATTTTTTGAACAGCGCTTTCCTGGCCAGCTTCCAAATGGAATTGGGTTGTGCCATCGACTGTAAACTTGTAGTTATCGACATCACCGTTTTCATCGATGATCCCATTGGTGATCTTTGTTACTTTTTCGTTCAAGATATTTTTTACTTTGAATGTTACTTCAAGTGTCTGCAATGGTTTTAATGTAACTCCTTCAGATGCGGAGGCATCTTTTCCATTGACTAACACGCTAGTAAACGTAATCGAGCTTGGATCTTCAGCCAGAGCGATTGCTGCGGTGGCGATGATGATCAATACCGCGATTACTGCTGTCAGTAAGTTTCGGTTTTTCATGGTGCATACCTCATGTTTTATTTTTTAGAGATTATTCTCAAGAACATCTATTCCTCTCTTTCTTTAGTCTTGTCAATTCCTCTCTTATCTTTCCCTAGTTCTTTTTAAAGAGGAGGACGAGACACCACGTGATAAAGACTGTGATGATAATTAATCCTACAAATAATAGGCCGGTAGCAAGATCATCGCTCGTGTATGGATCTTCAACCGTCTTAATGATTGTTGACGTGCTCGTGGCAGGTTTGTCTGTTGTTTTTTCAGGTGTAGATGTTACTTTGGGCTGTTCGTTCGTGCTTTTTGATGGTTCCTCTGGCGTTTGTTGAACTTCTTTATTTTCTGGAAGTGTTGGGTTGTTTACAGTACAAGTTCCTACTTTAAACGGGAGGATGACATTATCCGCTTTCTCATTTTTTTTGATCAATACGGTCACGTCTAACGGGTACGACCCGACAGGAATGTTTTTGGGAAGAGTAACGGTTTTCGTATACTCATACGTGTTCTCTTCTTTGGATGCTCGGGAAAGATGGAGATTGGCGAGGTTTTCATTTATCCCCAATTTTTGGTTATGGATGACGAGTCCAGTATAATCTTGATCATTTGTTCCGTAGTTTTGGATAAAAATATGAAGATTCACACTTTCTTCACAAGTTAGGTTTTCGGGTGTTATTTCTGCACTGACGATGCGCACATCGTCACGTACTCTTTCAGTAGAGAGAGTCAGTTCTTTTTTGACTTTGTGGCTAAGGCTCTTTCCGTCTTCTCCGCTAAGAGTGATTTCAAAGACGAATTCCTCCGGATCGACGTCGTCGGCGACAGTAAATGTGATCACTTTTTCGTCTTTCTTGCGCGCATCAAGGTTTTCAAAAGTGTACGTCTCTTCAAATTTTCGGTCGACAAAGAGCCTTGTATCATCTGGCTCTATATTTAGTTCGATATTGTCTAATTCTGCGTAATCTTGATCATAATCTCGGTCAAAAAGATTCTCGGTAGAGAATGTCATCTTGACTTCTGTGCCTGGTTTGATACTGTTATCCAACTGGATCTGGTCATTTTTATCGTTTTCAGTTGTAAATTGTTCAGTCTGGATTTTGCCATCTTTATCGGTATAGATTATTTCTATTTCATATAGTGAAAGCATAGATTTTGTGTTTTGAATTAATGATTGGCTCGCAAGAACCGCTTTAGTTGCTGTGTCTTGGACTAGAAGTGTTCCGATCGTTGATTTACCAGAGTCTTTCTTATGGGGGACTTGGATTGTGTATGAGACGGTTTTACTTTCTCCTGCGGAGAGGGTGATAGCGGTACTTTCTTCAACAGTATATCCTGTGGGGAGGTTGCTAAACGAGAGGATGAGACTGGTGCTTTCTGTTCCCGTGTTAGCAAGATTGACCTGTCCATTAGCCGTGATCTGTTTCTGTGAATCTGAACTGAATTGATTGTAATCAACATCAAATAGGATCTGTTCATCTTTTATTTCGATTGTAGCTTCAGCAGCGGCTGTAAAGAAGAGTGAAAAAAGCATTACAAGAGCCAGATGTCGGAAGATTGGTTGCATATTTATGTCTCCATTTCTAAGTAGTATCCTGTCTGTGTTATTTTGGTGTTTTCTATTTAAATGTTCTGGTTTTGGGGTTATATTTTGGGGTTTGGTTATCTCTCAGCAGTAGTATCTAACTGGAAAATCTTATAAAGAACCTCTTGTTTTGTCGTTTTATGATCTTAAAAAATACCGATGGATATGCTTTAGATTATGGCGTTCTAAAGCAGCTTGTACAATCTCCGCGTCAATGGCCGGTATACACGGTTGTAGGCAATGCTGAGGATTGGTTAGAACAACTCTCTCCTGATAAAGTGCGTTCTCTCCGTCCAGTCTTTCCACAGGCTTTCGTGTATCTTTCGTATCTTGATCCATCACGAGGCACTGCTGTTATAGGAGAAGTTAATCCTCATTCGTTTCGCTTAGTCTATTCTGGTTTAGAACGTATGGCTGCGCAGGTTGAGCGAGAACATACTTTCTCTCGAAGAGGGAAATAAGATCAGAGAGAAATTAAACGAAAAATTAAACAAGAATAAACGGGGAAGTTACTTACTTCCCATATAAAAGAATTTTTCGATGGAGACATCCTGTTCGTTATAATTTCCCGAACGAGGATGTGTATTCGTCGTAGGAGCTCCTCTTGGCTGTTCTACTGGTCTTGGGCGACTAGCCTGTTGTGGAGCATCAACAATAATCTCTTTCGCCGTAGGGATGCTTTGATAACGAAGTTTTGTCTTCAATGATTCTAATTCTTTCTCCATATTTCCCATTTTCTCTTGGAAGTCTTTGATGGTAGAAACTAAGAATTTTGTATTTTTTTCTAAGATCTCTTTGATCTGGTCTTGAGAGAGGTCCACCGCCGATTCAATCTCTTTTTTAGGAGAAGCTTCAGCTTTAACTTCTCTGAGCGTATCACGGAGTGAGCTATATCCTTCTGTATCTGTATTCCGATAAATCTGTTCTGCTTGTACGACTGCGTTTTCTCTGTCTGTAGCCAAGCCTTTTTTCATTAATTCAACAGCGAGACTATTTATTTTCTGAATTCGTTCAACATCCATAATTCCACCTCAATTTTATGCTGGTCTGTCTAGCTTTTGGTTATATAATGTTTTCGTTGCTGGTGGATATAGATAGGTTATCCGATTCGTCTAAGATCATCAAGATATTGTAATGTATACGGTGCTATTTTTTGTGGGAGATGGTTTATGGGAAAATAGCGCACGTCTCGGATTTTATTCGGTTCATTTATTCTCGGGATGCCAGCGATGATTTTAACTTCATAACCCGAATAAATCCCCACTAATCCCCCTCGTTGGAAATCGAAATAATCACTTAATTTCCTACAGATTTCGACTTCAATTGCAAGTTCTTCTCGTAATTCTCTCCGTACTGTATCTTCTAGACTTTCTCTTTCCCTAACTTTACCGCCGGGGTTTGACCAATAGTTATCGAATGAGGAAGATCTTCTTTTGATCAGAAGAACTTCATCGTCTCTGATGATCATTCCCCCAGAAGCGTAAATAACCATAATCTCATCAAAAATGGTCGTATTCTTATAATTAACTTATTTTTTCTTATCCACAAACTAAAGGAATCTTAAAAGGAATTGTACCAGCAGAACCTAACCCAACAACGATGATGATGGCAATCAGACCAATGAAAAGACCAGTCATAAAATACTTAAATTCAATAATCCCAAGCTGCCCTTTCTTCATATTGGTTTCACCGCGGGACAAGCATAAGGAATACTGAAAGGGATAATCCCTTTTGTTCCTAAGTAGATAAGAACAAGACCGATGATAATGCCGAAGAAAAGACCTGCCATCAAGTATTTGAATTCTATGAATCCTAACTGCCCTCTTCTTGCAAACATCTTGGGTAAAATGAAACTTTTTGCCTATATAAATGTTTCTACAATCTGGATTTGGAGAGATAAATCGGCGCTAAGATCTAAGACTTGCTTTCATTGTTCACCAAATTTCCGAAATATTTATAAACCATTAAAGAAATGGATATTTAAACTTAACTCTTAGGTGATGGATTCTTGGTGCAGACAATGATCAGAAAAACATTGAAAGAATGTCCGGAATGTGCAAGTAAGAATATTTTCCGCGACGTAGAGAAAGGGGAGACGATTTGCCGCGATTGTGGCTTTGTTATCGAAGATCGGATGGTTGATTTCTCACAGGAATGGCGCGATTTTGAAGAAGATGGTGGAGCAAGCAAGCGTCGTACCGGAGCACCTACGTCTCAGACCCAGTTTGACCAAGGTCTAGGAACGGAAGTGGGAACAACTTCAGATTTCTACAAATTAAGTTCGGATAAAGAACGTGATCGGTTCTTCCGTCTGCGAAAGTGGAACATCCGGATAAGTACAGCGATCGAACGAAACTTAAAAGTTGCTCTGGCGGAATTGAAGCGGGTTAGTTCTTTCTTGCGTCTGCCACGCTCAGTCGAAGAAGAGGCAGCAACGATCTATCGTCAAGCAGTGCAGAAAGGATTAGTTCGTGGCAGATCAATGGAATCAGTTATCGCCGGGGCATTGTATGCGGCTTGTCGAAGACATGAGATTCCGCGAACATTAGATGAAATGGGTGAAGCCTCTGGTATCGAAAAGAAAGAGATCGGGCGGACATACCGTTTTGTGACGCGTGAGCTTGGAATTAGCATTAAGCCTAGCAATCCTGCTGATTATATCCCGCGCTTTGCATCCGCATTGAAATTGAGTCCAGAATCGCAGTCGAAGGCAGTAGAGATTTTGGAGATGGCACGTGATATTGAACTGACATCTGGAAGAGGTCCAACGGGTATTGCTGCGGCAGCATTGTATGTTTCTTCATTAATTCATGGCGAGAAAAGAACGCAGCGCGAGGTAGCAGATGTCGCTGGCGTCACCGAAGTGACTATTCGTAATCGCTACAAGGAATTGATCAAGAAGCTGAAGTTAGGCAAGAACGTCGAGAAGACGAAGAAGAAATAAAGTTCTCTTGGTTTTTAGTTTGGTTGTGTTCTCCAACAAATGAATGAAGAAATAACTCTTGATTTACTGATTCACCCGTATTATGGTTTTCCGTATGCTGACCGTGAACGTCGTGGAGTATTCCAAACCTGGTATCGCGCTTTGATCCCCTTTCTCTCCGAAAGGAAGATTTCTGCAAGCGGATATGCTGATGCCCTCACTCAGCTCTATCTCAATCGTTTTTCGATGTATGCCGACCATGAACATTATCGTGTTCTCTTGATTAAATTTAATTTAGGATGTGCTTTAAGTGAGTCCCTTGCGGCTAGGGGTTGTGCAATATTAGGATCACGCTTTAAAACGAGAACTGACCTTGAGTGTCCTGTTCCTCAAATCTTTCCCGAAGTACTACGTAGTTCTAAAGTTACTATTGAAGCTTTTGGTGAAGTTTCATCTGTGTGCGTTGATGAGTATTCTCATCTAGCCTATCGTAGCTTATCTGCTGTCGGTTTATCTGTTGATTGTACTATCATTCCTGAACTCTGTGGTGATCGAGTGGAGGGGAAAGAAGAACTGTTTAGATGATCTCTTTTTGGACAATTATTGTCTATCATCTTCACTACGGAAACATTCTTATAGAAGAATTATAATTTCTCATCCATGTCCCTCGCACCCGAAATCAAAGCACAATTAGCTGAACAGAAGAAACAGTGTGTCTACTGCAGAATTGTCGCAAAAGAAATCCCTGGCAAGGTTGTCTTTGAAGATGCAGTGACGCTTGGGATCTTAGATATCTATCCTGCCAAGAAGGGGCATACTGTTTTTACATTAAAAGAACATTATCCCATCGTGCCGTTAATCCCGGCGGAAGAGTTTGCGCATTTCTTTGGTCTTGTTCCAGCGCTCAGTAGAGCGATCCAATCGGCGATGGTGGCAACGGGAATCAATCTGTTTATCTCTAATGGTGGTGCTGCGGGACAGCAGTTTCCTCATTTCCTGGGGCATCTTTTTCCTCGTGAGAGAGGAGATGGATTTTATCACTTCTTGTTTAAATCCGGAAAGAGTCTTTCTTCAGAACAGGTAGGAAAAGTACAGGGACAATTATTGGGTTTAATGCAAAATTATTTCATAAAAAATCCTCGGGTGTGGCATACTGGTGATGAGAAGACTCCTGCGTTTCTTCAATCTTTCGAGCGAGATGCCCCCATCTTATATCAAGATGAGAAGGTCTTATGTATTCTTCCGCAAAAAAGTGTTGTTCCTGGACATATCGAAGTGTATAATAAAATGGAAGAACGAGACATCGGTAAGTTGTCGCAAGAGGATAGTACACATCTGTTCTTTGTCGCATCATTTGCTGCTTCGGCATTATTTGATGGCATGGGGGCGCAGGGGACGAATATTCTTCTGAAGTCTGGTTTTAGTGATGATAATCCGGAAGGAAGATTGTGTGTCCATGTCTTACCTCGCTTTCAAGGTGATGTTCTACAAGGGATGCTGTGGCAGCCAAAACAGCCGGATTATAATTTGGATGATCTTCAGAAAATGGTCAAAGATAAAATGTGGTCGGTAAAATATCATGAAACTCATGAAGCAAAGAAAGAAACACCTTCTGCAAAACCTTCTGCCACCTCCTCAATAATTAAGATGGGTGGTGAGAAGAGACCTCTACGCACGCCTGTTGAAGAAGAGATTGAAGAAGCGATGAGAAATGTTTTTAAATAATCTTAGTTTTAAGAGATGATGGTATTTGCAGATGGATTCTGGCTGTTTGTCTTTGCTTTAGTCTTTTTTGGTGGAGTTCTTGTTAGAAATATGGTTAAGTTTACTTCGGTGAACACCAAGTTGCTAAAAACTTATTATCTTTGGGCAGTGATCATCAACGTCATTTTAGTTATCTCTCTCGCCTGTGGATTGTTGGGTTACTTTGTTCCTTTTGCTCTTCTTTTTCTTTTAGTTGTACTTATCTCTCTCTTTCGTTTTGGGAAGTCGATGCGAGCGCAAACGGAGGAGACAGAAGGTATTGCTTTGGCCGCAAAAGATGAGAAATTAATGTTCTTTGATCTCTTTACTAGAAAAGGTTGGGTAAAGATAGCTCTCCGCTTCGGGACAAAGAAAGCCATTATCATTATTTTTTTCATAGAACTAATTATGCTATTAATTCTTTTCTCTTTGATGAAATTTTTCTTTTACACTGAATTTCCTGTCTCGACGTTGATCAATGATTCCATTATCTTTTCTCTAATTGGTTCTCTTATCTTTTATCAAACAATCAAGAAACTAAAACGTATCTAATTATACTTTTTTTAAGATAATCTTTTAAAACCACGGCGATTTTAACGGGTTTATGGTCTGCAGCCCGTTCATCGTTACACATGGAGAAGATCCGGATGGTGTTATTTCTCACGCTCTTCTTTGGCAGCTTTGTGAACAAGGATATAAAGAAGAGCCAGCTGGACACTCTTTTCTACGATACGACACGCTGAGTGACGAATTGCCTTCCTTCGTTGAGATTGCTCAAGCAGGTCATCCTTGTAATCTTTTTGTTGCTGATATTAATTTTAACCCCGCTAATTTTCGACGGCGTGGGAAAAAAGGCCTTCTTGATCCGTTGAGGGAGGCCACGACTTTTATGCATTGGATAGATCATCACGAAGGGACAAGGACGTATGCCAAGAGGCTGCATGATAAAGGGATCTTTGTTAGCTATAGTCCTAATCAATGTGCCGCTCTGCAGATTGCAAGACACAATAAGCTTCTGGGAGATCCTTACTTCCGGCAATTAGCACAGATCGCACAAGCTCATGATTATGCCCGTACAGGAGATGTTAACGATGCTGTTTTAGCAGGTAATAAATTGGAGGGGATCATCGCTTTGGGTAATGCTTCTGAGAATTATGATCTTCTTCTCGGGTTGGCTTTTGGTCTTAAAGAGAGGACTGTTCTCACAACAGATCTTGGTCTTGTCGATGAACCTTGGGGCGAGATCTATGGTCAGTATGAACAGCACAAAGCAGAAGCTCTCTCAGAATTGGAAAAAACACTTCTTCCCGCACGGGTAGACAATGCTCGCGTTTTATTTGCATGCGCTTCGCCGATTCTTTCTCAGAAACCAGCTCCGCGGTATTTGCGGGAGAGATACGGTTCCCACTACGATACCATCGTCTGCTTCTTTGGGGCGCCGTATCGAAATCATATTATTTTAGGAAATGAGGCATCACCTTTTGACATTGTTGGTGCTTGTCGAGCGTTAGGCGGCGGCGGCCGAAACAACAGCGGCGGTTTTACCCGTAAGAAAGCAATCACAGATTTTAAGGATTACCAAACCGCATGCCAAGAAGTTGCGTTAGAATTGCATGCTCATCAGAGGAAGTGCTGAGCGTATCTTTCTGCAAGTTGGAAGTACTCTTGAGCAGTTTGTTTCGTCTTCTCTTTTTCTTCTGTACTAAGATTTGGATCGTCATACGTGAAGCAAGCAATCTTTCCGCGAATATACGCTCGGTAGCATTTATAGAAGTCTATTAATTTTGGGATATCATTATCGCCGCTTAATTTTTGATATTCTTCGATGAAAGTTTTGGCAAGGGATTCTTGTTTGTGATAGTCTAAATCCATCGCCATGAACGCAATTTCGGCGATGATATCTGAACAAGGAAAACGTTTGTTGAAAACAATGCCGTCAAAGATGTGAATCTTATCATCATTGATAAAGACGTTGCTGGAATAAAAGTCTCCATGACAATGTTTGATTTTCTTTTTCTGGACGCGCAGGTTGATCAGTTCTTGTTTTTTTCCGAGGAATGAGTGTATCTTTTGTTGGATATTGGTGAACGTTTCTGTCGGAATTAACACGTCTTTGTATTTTTCTGTCTGCTGAAAATTTTCATCCCAATTGAATTTTACGGTTTCAAATTTGCCGTAAGAACGAATTTCCTCATCTTCCGGCGCTTTCTGGTGGAATTGATGGATTTGTTTTGCCAATTGGACAATATTTTCTGTGGTGACTTTCTGGTCTCTCAGAAGATTGTTCATTGTGCTCTCCGGATCCATCTGCTTCATCTTCACCGCATATTCGATGATATTTCCTTTGCCATCGATGGTAATCTTTCCTGATTCGTCTTGATTGATGGTGGAGAGGCCGAGGTAGAGTTCGGGGGAGATGAGGGAGTTGAACGCAATTTCATCTTCGCATGATTTTTTTCTTTTTTCGAGATTAGAGAAATCTAAAAAGCCAAAATTTACTGGCTTGCAGAGCTTATAGGCGTAATCTCCGGTAAGAAAAACATGAGAGATTGCTGTCGTTATCTTCTTTACCTCCGTGGTTCGATGAGGATATGCTTTTGGTGTACGTAAAGCAGAGATTACTTCTTCCATCTTTAATACCGATAATGATCTGCTTTATACGGCCCTTCTTTTGCAACATTAAGATATGCCGCTTGCTTGTCTGTCAACTCGTCAATCTGCACACCCAGCTTATGTAAATGAAGCCGAGCAACCTCTTCATCTAATTTCTTAGGAAGAATATATACTCCGACAGGATAATGATTTTTCCAAAGTTCAAGCTGTGCTAACACTTGATTTGTAAATGAGGAACTCATCACAAACGAAGGGTGACCAGTGGCACAACCCAAGTTAACTAGCCTTCCTTCGGCGAGGACATAAATCTCTTTTCCGTTTGGAAAAATATATTTATCATATTGTGGTTTAATCTGCTCTCTTTTTGCGCCGGATTTTTTGGTCAACCAATTCATATCAATTTCATTGTCAAAATGGCCGATGTTACAGACAATTGCTTGGTCTTTCATAGAGTAGAAGTGTCTGTCCATTAATATGCTCGTATTCCCAGTCGTCGTCACAAAAATATCTCCTTCTTTTGCGGCGTCATCCATTCTTTTGACTTCGTAACCTTCCATCGTGGCCTGCAGAGCATTGATCGGATCGATTTCTGTGATCAAAACACGACAACCATATCCCCGTAGGGATTGTGCACAGCCTTTTCCTACATCTCCGTAGCCTGCAACAACTGCGACTTTTCCCGCGAGCATAACATCCGTAGCGCGTTTAATCCCATCAACGAGAGACTCACGGCACCCATACAGATTATCAAATTTTGATTTGGTGACAGAATCGTTCACATTAATTGCAGGGAAGAGTAGTTTTTTCTCTTTCATCATTTGATATAGCCGATGAACGCCAGTTGTTGTTTCTTCAGATACACCTTTAACTTCTCTTGCCACTGTTGTCCATTTATCTTTTTCGCTTGCAAACGTTTCCTGAAGAGATTTGATCAGTTCTTGAAAATCTTCTCCTTCTGAACTATAATCTTTTTCTAAGAGGCTCGGGTTCTTTTCGATTTCTGCTCCTTTGTGGATCATGAGCGTAGCATCTCCGCCGTCATCAACAATAAGATTTGGCCCGCTTCCATCGGGGAACGTTAATGCTTTAAGTGTACACCACCAATATTCTTTAAGTGACTCTTCTTTCCAAGCGAAAACTGGAATTCCAGCTTTGGCAATTGCAGCAGCAGCATGATCTTGTGTTGAGAAGATATTACAAGAAGCCCAGCGGACTTGCGCTCCTAGGGCTGCTAATGTTTCAATTAATACTGCAGTCTGGATGGTCATATGCAAGGAACCGGTAATTTTTACATCTTTGAGTGGCTTCTGTACGGCATATTTTTCTCGCAGCGCCATCAGGCCCGGCATTTCTTTTTCAGCAATCAGAATTTCTTTTCTTCCCCATTCCGCAAGGGAGATATCTTTCACTTTAAAATCAGTATTATTACTTTCCATATACACAACCCCGTTTCTTTCTATTTTCCTGAAAAACAATAATATATAAATCTTTAGAAACAGGAGACTATGAATTTCCACTGGTCACTGGACAAGTGCGGGTGAAACTTATATACCTCCTTCTTTCTTAATATCCTCATGAAAACGACTCCTACTCAACTCTCCGTCTTTGAAGGTCAACATATTCGTAAGATTTGGCATAACAACGAATGGTATTTTTCAGTAATTGATGTTGTAGCCGGACTTACGGAAAGTGTAGATGCTAAAGATTATTGGTATCGATTGAAGAAAAGAGAACTAGGATCAAGTGGTATTGAGTTATCGACATTTTGTCGACAACTGAAATTACCCTCTGCGGATGGTAAAAAATATGAGACCGATTGTGCTAATACTGAGGCTCTTTTTCGGATCATCCAATCCATTCCTTCCCCGAAAGCAGAACCGTTTAAACTCTGGTTGGCAAAAGTGGGGTACGAACGTGTTCAAGAAATCGAGAATCCGGAATTAGCCCAACAGCGGATGAAAGAGACATACAGAGCTAAAGGCTACTCTGATAGTTGGATCGAGAAACGTGTGAGAGGGATAGCAATACGAGATGAATTGACAGACCAATGGAAGAATCGCGGAGCTCAAACTGAGAGAGAGTTTGCAATCCTCACCGCAGAAATAAGTAAAGCAACTTTCAACATGAATCCTACTGAATATAAGAACTTTAAAGGTTTGAAACGAGAAAATCTGAGAGATCATATGGATGACATGGAACTGATCCTTACAATGTTAGGCGAAGCCACTACTTCTCGGCTGACAAAAGAAAGAGATTCGCAACAATTCCCAGAGTTAAAGAAAGATGCCAGAGATGGAGGAGATGTTGCAGGAGCGACGAGAAGAGATATTGAGCATAAATTGGGGAAGAGTGTCGTTTCGAACGAGAATTTCTTAGAGAAGACAGAAGAGCAAAAGAAGATTGGACATCACGAGAAGAAATTATTGTAATCAAAATAGTGAGCGACGAAAGAAAACTATTGAAACTGGTCGCTCACTAGATAGTAAATGACAAGGCGATTATAACTTAGTTATGTCATTTACTAAAACAGCGAAATAATTTTAAACTTCATCTCACATTGAGAGTAAAACATGCTTCGCTTAGAAAAAATGTTGGAAGTTCCCAGTCGCTATTATGAGATTTCTGTCTCTGCTGAGCGGATTGTTGGTCTAAAAGTCACGTTCCCTCAAGATCACGAGGAATTCTACCTTGATCTTTTGGACAAAGATGGAAAACTTGTCAAAGAATTCGGTCGCGATTATCAATTGCAGCGGCCTAGTCACCTCTACAGAGGTCTCAATCCATTTGAAGATGGAACGGGTAGGGTAGACCCTCTGAAGATACTTGGACATTATGTAACCCTTCCGTTTCAAGCAACGTATAACTTTGTAACTCTCCCCGCTCAGAAAAGATTTGTTGGTGGGCTTCGTCAGAGTTTAGATCATCTTTGGGAGCCAACAAGCATAGCTGCCACTGCCGATCGTCTGTTCATTCTTGACCAACAATCCTCTGTTCTTTTTGGACCACGACACTACTTTGAAAATACTGATGTAAGTCTTGCAGTTTTTGATAAAGAGGGGAATCCATTAAAGAAAACTCTTAAAACTGGTGCTGATCCTGGTGATGTAAATTTGTCTGAGGTTATTCCTCTCATTTGTGCCTTTGAGGATAAACTCATTCTTGCGGATTGTGGTGGGAGAAGAATGCAGGAATTCGATTTAGAAGGAAATTTTGTACGTGTGTTAGCTGATGATATTCCCGGTCGTATTGTTTGTGGCTATTCTGATTTTGCTGTTGGATCGTCGGGTGCATATCTTGCGCTGATATCTCGGGGGGAAAGGGATTGGAACACTGTCGGCCGTGTAACTTTCGATGGAGAGCTGACGATGCACAATCTGGGTTCTGATCTGGGGTTAGTTTCTGGTCTGGCTGTTAGTGAAGATAATGTTTTCATTCGTAGCAGAAACGAAATTTTAACGTATACTTCTGATATGAAGTTGAAAGAGAGAACCCCGATTGAAGGAATCCCTGAGGATGGTTATTCTGGGGATTGGCACATAGAACCTAATCTTGAATTTCATCAAGGGAAATTATATCTCCCCGCGCTTCATTTTGGAGAATGGATTCCCACTTCAGATCGTGTTTCCTATCGCGGGCCATCTCAACCATATATTTTCCAATTCTCCACAGAATGATCTCGTAGGAAATTATATAAATGTCTCTTATTTCTAACCAACCATGCCTCAACACGGTGACGTTGTCAAAGTAACGACTAAAAAAGGTACTGAACAGGGAATGCTTATGCCTTCTCCGAAGAAAGATGTTGTTCTAATCAAATTAGATACGGGGTATAATCTTGGGTTCAAAAAAGAAGAAGTGAAAAGCGTACTTGTGGTGGAGAAAGCAAGAGAGACCAAAGCAATGATGATCAAGGCTGCTTCTTTAAATAAGAATCTTCCAACTATTTCCATTTTACATACGGGAGGAACAATCGCTTCGAAAGTTGATTATCGGACGGGTGGGGTTACCACCGACTTTAGTCCTGAAGAATTAGTCGCATTGTTCCCGGAGTTGCAGAGTATTGCAAACATTAAATCAGAATTAGTGGCGCAAATGTGGAGTGATGATCTGCGGTTCAAACATTTCACTTTAATTGCTAAAAAGATTGAAGAGCACGTCAGAGCTGGCTCGCGAGGAATCATTGTTGGTATGGGAACAGATAATCTTGCAGTGGCAGCAGCGGCGTTATCGTTTATCGTAGAATCAACGTCCGTACCAATTGTATTGGTTGGCGCGCAACGTTCTTCAGACAGGGGGAGCAGTGATGCCAGAATGAATCTTATCTGTGCGGCAGAATTTGTGAGCAAGACGGATTTCGGCGGCGTGGGCATCTGTATGCATGAGAAAGAAAATGATGATTTTTGTGTCATTCTTCCCGGAGCGAAGACATATAAGCTTCATTCATCACGGCGGGATGCGTTTAAAGCAATTAATTCTGCACCTTTGGCGCGTGTTGGCTATAAAGATCGAAAGATTGTTTTTGTTGACAAGAAATATCCTCGTGTTGGGAAGGAACTAGTGATAAAACCAAAGGTGGAAGAGAAAGTTGGCTTGTTGAGGATTCATGTTAATATGTTCCCTGAACAGTTTTCTTTTTTTCAAGGGTATAAAGGATTGATCATTGAAGGGACCGGTTTGGGACATACGCCGGGACAAGTCCCGAATCCAGAATGTGAAATTCATCGTAAAATCTATCCTGCTCTCCAGAAATTGATTGATTCTGGGTGTGTTGTGGTCATGACGACACAGTGTCTTTTTGGTGGTGTTAACATGAATGTCTACGACAAGGGTCGCGATTTATTGGACTTAGGAGTCATTCCCGGAAAAGATATGTTAGCCAGTACTGCTTTTGTGAAATTATCATGGTTATTAGCAAATTACAAATTGGATGAAGTCAAGAAACTCGTTGGCGAGAATTTACGTGGTGAAATTAATGAGCGGTTGGAATATGAGGAAGATTTTATCTAGTTTATCGTTAATTCTTGTATTCTTGCTAGTCACTTCCTGTTCTTCCATCCCTCCTGAAAAACAATGTTCTGTTGATACTGATTGTGTGCCTGATGCCTGCTGTCATGCGACGGGAGCCATACGTAACGTATTTGCCCCGGATTGTAGCGGAGTGATCTGTACCTTGGAGTGTCGTCCGGAAACACTAGATTGTGGCCAAGGTTCAGTACAGTGCATAAAGAATGAGTGTAAAGCGGTGTTCTCGTAATGGAAAAGAAGAGTAAGAAACACAGCTTCTTAGAGAAAACAAAAGATCTTGTCCGTGATTTTATCTTTGGTATGCAAGATGGTCTTATCTCTAACTTAGGATTAGTTTTAGGTGTATGGCAAGGTGGTGGTGATCGCTTTGTCATCGTTCTTGCTGGTTTAGCGAGCATGTTTGCCGGCGCGTTTTCGATGTCTGCGGGGAGTTATCTTTCGGCAAAATCGCAACGCGAAGTCTACGAGCATGAGATTCGCCACACCAAAGAAGAATTAAAGAAGAATCCTCAAAAAGGATTGGTAGAGATGCGACAGATCCTGAAAGAGGAGGAGTTTGATGACGATGAGATTGAAGCTCTGCTGCATCATTTTGAACATCATAATCAGACAACATTCATGCGTAATTATATTCAAAAGAAATTAGGCTTGTCTGAGCAGCGCTTCGAATTACCTTTGAAGAATGCAATCGCGATGTTTTTCTCGTTCTTGACGGGTTCGATTATTCCTATTGCACCTTTCTTTTTCTTCATTCCTTCCACTGCTGCGCTCGTTTCGTCTATATTGACGGCATGCAGTCTCTTTTTCATGGGTTGGGCTAAGTCGCATTATACGAAGATACATTGGTTAGAATCGAGCGTAGAGATCATTCTGGTCGGTGTCGGTGCGGGAATCGTGGGATATCTTGTCGGCTTTGTTCTGAGTCTTTTTACACATCTCTTGTAAACAAATTTTATAAGATTTTTTTCATTTTGATGTAGCATGGTAGGAGAAGTCTATTTTGGTCTGGGGCTCTGTGATCGAAAGGGAGATAGACCAGAGGAAGAGCAGCGTATCCCTTTGTATCTGCCTGTTCCGCCACCTCCCCAACCAAAGGATCTCCCTTATGAGAAAGGAGAAGGGATCGAGATCAAAATTACTCCGGATGATGATCGTGAAGATGGTGTTATCGTTATTGATCTGTAAGTAGATTGGGGGCTTGTATTCTTATCCCTAAAACGCTATATTCTTGCTCTTCTTCTCTAGAATACGGATTTCAATAGTCTTTTTTCCAGACTTTATCTTTTCGAAAGGACTTTCGTTCAGCTTCATTTTATGATGTTCCATTGAATCATTTGCAAGGCACAAGTTTTTAAATGTTTAGAAGAAAATATTTGGTTATGGACCTTATTCTACCCTCTTTCTTCGCACGAGATACAGTTAACGTAGCACGCGATTTGTTAGGAAAAATAATCTCGTATAATGGTGTTTCTGGCAGGATCGTGGAGACAGAAGCATACAAACGTGACCCTGCATCACATGCGTATACAAAAACGGAACGCAGCAGGATCATGTTCGAGACGTATGGTTATGTGTATGTTTATTTGATCTATGGTATGTATCACTGCCTTAATTTTACCACGGAACGAGATGATGCTGGTGCTGTATTAATCCGCGCGGTTGAACCACTTAAAGGGATTGAGGAGATGAAACGACGGCGAGGTTGTGAGAGTATGAAGAATCTCTGCTCCGGTCCGGGAAAATTATGCTTGGCGTTAGCAATTGGTAAGGAACATAATAGTCAGAAAATAGGGAAAGACATAAAAGTATATAATGATAATTATATTGTGTCTTCTGTTGCTGCCGGTCCACGTATCGGTATTACAGAAGGGAAAGAATTACTCTGGCGATTTTATGTTGCTGGTAACAAGTTTGTAAGCAAAGGAAAATAATATGGTATCAACAAAAGCATTAGAGAAACATCCCCGAGCGGAAGAATTGGAACATTCAGGGGAGGATATCCGCTGGGCGACACCGGAGATAGTTGCTGAATATCGAGCAAAGCGCTTGAAGTGCAAGACGATTGTTGATCTCGGCTGCGGTATTGGTTTCCAGACGTTTGCTTTTGCAAAACACTGCGCGCATGTCTATGCCATTGAGATTGATAAAGAAAAGATTGAAAGAGCAAAGAAAAATGCCGTGGTATTGGGATTGAAAAATATCACGTTTATTTCGGGAGATGCGCTGTCTCCGGTTGTGATAAAACAGCTTAAAGATGTTGATATTGTTTTCTGTGACCCGCAACGCCTTCCCGAAGAGGTGGAACGGAAAATGGGGACGATCCAACCGGACATCCATCAGTTGTTAGAGAAATATGGAAGATTAACGGATAAGATCGCGATTGAATTTCCACCACAAATCAAAGAGATTCCATTTGATTGCGAGCGAGAATATCTCTCTTGGCAGGGAAAATTAAATCGCTTGACTCTTTATTTTGGGAAATTGAAACGGACGGAGAGGAGTGCAGTCACCTTGCCGACGGGGGAATGTCTTGTTGTCGGTGAAGAAAAGAAATTGCGAGAAGTTCGCTCTCCTGAACAGTATCTTTTCGATGTTGATCCGGCAGTCGTAAAAGCAGAGTTACTTGCAGAGCTTTCTGAGAAAACAGGTGCAGCTCTGTTACAGCGAGGAAGGAATACAGTGTTTACTGGTCCTACGTTACTCGAAGAAGCTTTCTTTGTCCATGCGTATATCATTTTAGAAACAGTTTCGTTTGAACAGAACGTATTACGTAAAGCGTTGCAGAAAGTGAAAGCAGGAACTGTTATCCTCCGTTATTCTGTCGATCCTAACGAATATGCTCTCATTCAGCGTTCTTTTGAGAAGCAGTTGAGGGGGAAGAAGACGATTTGTTTGTTTCGGTTAGATGATCGAGCAGTGATTACGGAAGAGGTACGGTAGAGAATTCTTTGTACTTTTTTAAATGTACTTTCGCGATCAACGTGTCTAATGTTTTTTCAGAAAGATGGGACTGTTGGATTAATTCTACCGCTTGTTTCTTAGTAAGAATCTTGTCTCTTCTTCTGTAGAGATCAATCAACGCATCTCTCAACCCATTCCGCAGTTTCTTATCGCGCTGGAGATGCAGTTTTTGGATCAGAAACTGTGGGTCTGTTGGATTCTTAATGGGAGAAATAGTGATGATTGCTGACAAGACTCTTGGTTGCGGGTAAAATGCTTCTTTTGGTACGTCTTTGATGATTTCGATGCTCAGGAAAGAAGAAAAGATGGGATGTTGTTGTGCTTTTCTGGCAAAGGTTTTCGGGACTGTAAGAACGGTGAGCTGAATGTGTTTAACAGTCGTAAGATATTGAAGTAAAGGTTCGCAGATTTGGTAAGGTAGATTGGAGATCAGCTTGTTGAACTCTTTATGTAATGGTAGGATCGTTAAGGCATTGCCAAAATGGAGATCGACATTTTTGGAAAGATCTGTTAAAAGAGGTCTTAATGTTTCATCCAATTCGATAGCGATGACTTTCTTTACTTGTTTGGCCATTTTCCTGGTTAATAAACCTGGGCCGGGACCGATTTCCAGGATGACGTCTTCTCTTTTCAAGTGAGCAGCATGAATCAAAGTCTGGAAGACAGAGCTGTCAATGCAAAAATGCTGATCTTTAATGACGTTGGGAGAGAGCTGATGTTCTTGGAGGAGCTGCATGATTTCTTCGGAGAAGGACATGGGTAAACGATTCTTCTTTCTAATATAAATCTGACGATGAAGAAAAAATATCGTTAATCTTTTAAACAGCAGCTTGATTCTATCTCCTGTGCGAGGGTGGGAGAGCGGTCAAATCCGCTAGCTTGAGGTCGGAGAAGTAGGCTAATACGTTTACTTTTCTGTGTAAAAGGCTAGTCCCTTAGTGGGTACGCGTGTTCAAAGCCAATATCTTAGGCGACATAAGCGGGCATACGCTTTGCGTAGCCCACTGCGTTTTATAGGATATTGATGTGAAAGTCACGTCCCTCGCACTCTTTTTTTAATAGAAAATGGTTTCCGATAAAGAATTACAGTTAAAGAATTACAGTTAAAGTTAGACTATTGGCGAAATTTTTCTTCAGCTTCAATATCTTCTTTTCTTGCTTTTTCTGTAGGATTTATGACCGTTTTTAAGTATGATGCTGAAGTTACTTTCATTGAAACTATTCTTGCGTTAGTAACAATTCTTTGTTATTCTTCTTGGATTTATTCTCATCGCAAGCATCAAAATTATCATAAATGGCTAATCGATAATATTAGAAATAAAAGAACAAAAACAAGGTGCTTTCTTTCTTATGGTTTTATTGCACACACATCAATTCCTAATGGAATCGTTCCTTGTGCTACATAGTACATAACTACCATCCCTACAATAAATGAAATGACGATCCATGTTGCGGGATGATGAAGAATTGCTTTTTTATTCATGATCTCTACCTCTTTTGCTTGTCGAATCTTTATGACCTGAGGATATTTTCGGCCTATAAAAAGGTAACTATATAAATTAAGGTTGTTTTATGTTCGTTATGCCTTCAGAGTGGATCATGACGCAGGAAGTGAAACATTTACCTCGATTGCATCATCCTCTCTTTATCGAAGGCCTTCCTGGCATTGGCAATGTTGGTAAGATTGCTGTTGATGTTCTCATCGATGAATTGAACGCGAAGAAGTTATATTCTTTCTTTTCATATAAGTTTCCTCATTCTGTTTTTGTCAATGAGAAAAATCTGGTAGATATGCCTAAGTTAGAATTGTATCGCGCGCAAGCCGGTAAGGGAAAAAAGAAACAGGATCTCTTATTGTTGACGGGTGATATCCAGCCGATCGATGAGGAGAGCTGTTATCGTTTCTGTGAAGAGATCCTTCAACTGCTAAAGCGTTTTTCTTGTACGGAGATAGTGACGACGGGGGGGGTCGGGTTGCAGAATATCCCAGAGAAGCCGCTCGTTTATTGCACTGCGAATGATCCTCTTCTTTTGAAAGAGTACAAACAGAAACAGCTACATGTTGAGACACGCATCTTCGGGGTTGTTGGACCAATTATTGGGGTAACAGGGATCCTTTTAGGATTGGGACAGCGGCACAAAGTTAAAGGTGTGGCATTGTTAGCGGAAACATTTGCCCATCCTCTTTACCTTGGTGTAAAAGGAGCAAAGGAAATATTGCGGGTATTAGAAGCAAAGTTCAAGCTCGGTTTGGATTTAAAGAAGATGTCGAAAGAGATCCTAGAAATGGAGACGGAGATCATGAAAAAAACGCAAGAGTGGGCAGCAGAGATGAGCCACACTAAAGCGGGCGCAAAGAAAGTAAGTCAAGAAGCGAATTATATCGGCTAGGCTCTGTTAAATGCAATTATGTTAATTCTTGTTTTGGTGTTTTTCTTTTATTGTTTTTCTGTTTTTTCTGAGTTTCTTTTGTTCTCACTTCAGCATAATCTTTATATACTCTCAGACCATTTCAAAAGTGATGTATCAAAAGAGGAAGAGATGTAATACTCGTAGTCTTATTTCTCATGCTTTTATCTTCCCTCGACGAGGGCAAGTCACTCTTTTTATCATTCTTGGTATTATTCTCGTATTAGCATTGGTCGTCGTTGTTTTTGTCACGCGTGAGACGCTGACCGTAAAACCGGAGGAACTCGTTACGACCGGAAAAGGTCCCGTCGCTGATTACATCGCTAATTGCATCAAGAAGTTAGGTGAAGAGGCTTTATCTCGTATCGGAGAACAAGGTGGCTATGTTGATTTGCCGCAGGAGATCGCACAAAATGGTTATGTCCATCTGAAAACATCACCGTTCACCGCTGTTCCGTATTGGGCGTATGGCACGACGCGGGCCGTCCCTTCATTACAGACAGTAACAGTGCAGATCGATTCTCATATTCAACAAAATCTTCGTGAGTGTGTCTTTGGGCCAGGTGCGTTTACGCAGACTTATAATCTTGTGGAAAAAAGTGATATCACCGCCGATACAAATATTGTCGATGCTAAAGTGATCTTTGCGGTTCATTGGGATATTGAAGTACAAGACAAGCAGGGGGAGATAATTCAGCAACTTATTGATCATGGTGCGGAGTCGCCTGTTAAATTAAAACGACTTTATGATACTGCCGTGAGGATTACGGATGTAGAGTTACGCGACCTAAAGCTGGAAGATATCACTCAAGATCTCATTGCATTAGAACATCCAAATGTTCCCGTTGTCGGGTTCGAGTTAAGCTGTTCTTCCAAACAATGGAAGGTAGATACGGTAAAGCAGACAATGCAAGATCTCTTGCGCGTAAATATTGGTCAGTTAAAAGTGAAGGGTACCAGTTTTGTAGAGTTCCCTGAGGAACTTCCTTACTATCAAAATCATTATATCTGGGATGTAGGAGATGATCTTCTCCAAAAGAGCGTGACTGTGGACTTTCATTATGATGCTAGTTATCCGTTCACTTTTGATGTCCATCCGCGCAGCGGAAGTACGATGAAGAGTTCGCCTTTGGCAGCCGGATCAAATCCATTGCTCTCCGCTTTTTGTGCACAGAGTTGGAAGTTTAGTTACGATGTTAGCTATCCTGTCCTGATAACTTTGCGGGACGAGACGACGGGCTATCTGTTCAAGACGGCGCTAACTGTTCATCTCAAACGAAATATTCCGGATCGGAAAGATATTATCCCTGCGGTGCCTTTGCAAGGGCTAAGCACTTATTCTGATGAACAGTTCTGCGATACACGGAACACGCCGATTACCGTGACGACTGCAGAATTAGTAGATAACGGGATGGGTGTTTCTTATACTGAGCCAGTGGAGCGAGTGAATGTAACGTATAGTTGTCTGCAATATCAATGCTCTTTAGGACAGACCGAATATGATTATGCTGGTGTGGGAGATGTGGCGGCAAGACAAATGAATGTTCCATTTTGTGCCAATGCAGTCATTCGTGGTCAGAAAGTAGGGTATAAAGATGGTTGGACAAGCTTGGTCGTTAAAGCTGGTGTACGTGCGGATATTCAATTGGTTCCTGTTCATCTATTCCCTTCGTTGAATATAAGTATCCTGAAGCATACTCTTCTTGGTGACGATCAACTTAGTGCTGGAATTCCTCTTGCCAAAGATGAAACTGTGATCATCAAGCTGCGATCGGCACAACGTAATCCTCAAACTAACCAACCTCTCGAAGATGGAATGATTATTATTTCGCCTGAGCTTTCTTCTGATATCATTTCACAGCAGCCTCTCGAGTTTTTGGCAAAAGCGGATTTCATGTATGCGGTTGATGTGACCGTACTCAGAGGTGAGGAGTTTATCGGCGGCTACAAAGGAAATTGGACTGTCCTTTGGGATCAATTAGCCGGAGCACAAAGATTGACGATTCATATCATCAGTGAAGAGACCGGAACTGATACTGATCTCTTTGGGTTATATGCTGAATTAGAGGAGAAGAGCAAGCATTTGCCTCTCCCGGAGTTCGGGGTGCAATAACGTGATGACTGAGAATCTAAAGAGAGGACGGAAGCTGTTGCAGATGCAGGCACTCTTCATAATCCTGCTCTTCGTCTTTCTTCCGGCTGCTTTGGCTCTGGAGATTTCCGGCGTTACGGTTGAGCCGGTGACCGCTTCCGGCGCGACGATCCATTGGACAACAGACGAGGCGGCAGATTCATTTGTTAATTATGGAGTGGATGCCTCTTCTCTAAAGAAAGTCGGTGATGCGAAGATAGTGAACAGCCATAGCTTACAGATCAGTGGGTTGATGTCAAAAACAAAATATATCTACTCTGTGGAGAGTAATGGTATTGTAGATAATAACGAAGGTAAATTCTATTCCTTTGAAACACCTGCTCCAGATACGACCGCACCAGAATTAAAAGTTGACTTTCCAGAGAGGGTTGCGGGGACACGCTGGACGTTTTCCGGAGAGACGGAAGTCGGTACGGTGGTGACTGTTCTTGTTAATGGCAAAAAATCTGGCACGGCAACGGCGCTGGGCAGCGAGGTCGATGCTACGAAAGGAACATTTATGTTTACGGATGTGCTGCTTACGGAGAATACGCAGAACAATATCGTCGTTACTGCTCGTGATGAGGCAGGAAATGAGCAGAACGTATCGGGAGATGTGTTTGCGGATGCACAGAAACCGAGTGTCGATTTGAAAAGTATTCCTCCTTTTGTGACGGAGAATTCCTATAAGTTGGTGTTGACCGTTTCAGAAAGTGTGAACTATGAAATTATTGTAAACAATAAATCCGTTTCTAAAGGTGAGGGAGCAAAAATCGACACTTCTGTCCCGCTGCAAGAAGGAGTGAACAAGCTTGCGCTGAAATTGACGGATAATGCCGGTTGGCTAACGGAGGAAGAAGTGATGATTGAAGTCAGTGCCAAGCCTCCGGCGATCAAAGCAGAACTTGAACGAGGTAAAGAATTTTACGAGGGACGTGCGTCTTCGCCAATCAGCGGAACGACGAGCCCAGGTGCAAAAGTGTATCTCTATGTCTATAAGCCATTGCCGACAGAGTTTACTCCAGCTTTCGATCGGCCGCGAGAAGTGGTGACGACAAATGAAAAAGGAGAATTCCGTTTTGATGATGTTTCTTTTACGTCTTCCATTACAGATATCTCTCTCGAAAAATTGACGCCGAAGGAAATTCCTTCTGATCTGGTAAAGATTAAAATTTATCCTCTCGGCGAAGGGGCTCAGCAACAGACGTATTATGTCTATCTGATCGCTGAAGATAAAGCAGGACGAAGTGTTTCTTGGCAGCAGCAAGTCTTGATCCAGAGCTGTTTCTCTAGCAATCTTGATTTTGCGATTGAATCTGTTCCGGAGTTTCAGGCACCATTGCGTCTCGTGCCACAACTTGTTGATCAAGGAAGGCAAGATGTCCAAGCCGTCTTTAAATTGAATTATAATGGTCAAGGGATCGCTGTGCGTTCTAGTGATGGGAAAATCTTGGAACAGGGGGCAAAAGTAACGAGCATCCAGATCGAGAAAGCTTGTACGGCAGGGATGGCAAAAGATGATACGTTTAATATCGGTTGTAAGCTATTACCTTCACGTCCGACGCGGGCATTGCCAAATCCAGACCAATCTGCGGTCTATGCAAGCTGGACATTGCATCCGGGAGAAGATCTCAGCGATGCGAAAGAGAGTTTTTGGGATGAACTGAAAAATAGACAAGTTGTCTTCCCTCTTAAGATTCAGGTAACATATCAGGATGTAGAGAAACGTGATGCGGCGGGTAATGCTGTTTATGGTCAGACAAAAGTGCAGAATACCTGTACCGATCTTAGTTATTTTGTCGATATCCCTATCGATAGCAAAGATATGATTCCGGATTTTCTGGCAAATGAAGGTATTGATACACTTAACTGGACAATCACGCAAATTAGCACTGTCACTCCATATATTGAACAGGCGTATATTGTCACAGGCATAACAGGAATGGCCTCATTTATGCTGCGGACTGTTGCGCGCTGGGTCCGTATATTTTCTGCTAAATTAGAGTATCACTTTTCTTTTTTTAAAGCAGTAGGAGATGCGAAAGCAAAAGGTTGTGAACATCCTGAACAATATTACCTCGAAGAGACGTTGAATGATTGGAAAGAAGCAGGTATTACCAATGGGCCAAAAGAATTACTTGACGCTTTGCAAGCAGGCTCGGGAAGCGATGCGTGGAATGCTGTCTCGCTAGAGAAGCGTTGTCCTTCAACAGCAAATGCCTGGAAGTTTGAAGCGGTGATGGATCAAGCTTACAAGTGGAGCTGGGATCGAGCGTTCTGCCGTGCTGTGCCGGCAAGATGGACAGAAGATAAAGAACGTGAAGACATTGCGAAACGTGTTGAGGCCCAGCAGCAGTGTGCAGTGACGGGAAGCGGCGAGCCATTGATGCCAATCGAAAATTGTAAAGATTTTGTCTCTAAGAATAAGATTCTCTTGGATCCAGGAATCGATGCCAATACTTTGAATGTCTGTTGGCAGACAAAGGATTCTGATCTGTATATCCAGACGCGTCCGAAAGATAGTATGGAAGAAGCTGACCAAGAGAAAGGGTTTTACTATCTAACACATATAGGAAATACGTATGCGGTAGCATCGACGGCATTTGTGAAGTATGGTCCGCGCCTGATTGCATATAAACCGCAGGGATCAGAGAATTTTATTATCTATAAAGATCAACCTTGTCAAGCGATCTGTAACAATCCGCAGAAGCCAGGTTATCGAGTCGACGATGTTAAAGGGGTACAAGGATGTTATACTGAGAAGAACGGATTGTTTTATGATAAAGATGGAAAGCCTCTGCAACAAGGACGATACGCTGCGGGGTATTCCAGTAATTGTTTTATCAAGCGTGATGCAAATAATAATTTCGTGCGTGATGCTGCTGGTAATCCTCAGCTACAGCAGTGTGTTTGCATGCCTGAAACGACACCAGCAAAAATAGCCGATAGTGGTTCGATGCGGGTGGGGACGCCGAAGAATGTAAATACCGGGACGCAGGAAGCCTGGTCATACCAGCAAGCGCAAGTATATAGTGAGACTGGCGGAACAACGGGGACGTTCTATCCACCGGAGCGCTATTATGCCGGTCGAGATTTCTCGGGAGCATTTGGTGCGAATTATCTGATTGATTATTTACGGGCAGAAGAGAAAGAACCAAAGATCAATCCAAACACGCAAATCATCGGCACGTTCCAGACGGTTTGTCTTTCGGGCATCTTGAAAAATCTACGCATGCTGCAGAGTATGTTGGCAGGAGTGCAAGCATGTTTGGTCGAAGCGAAATATACAGGCTTGCATGATGCGGGGATGTGTAAGACATTGTTCACTCAACAAGTCTGTGGATTATTGTACCAAGGGATTGCTGCATTAGCAGGGAATAGTTGTACCCCTACGACGTTTGACCCTGTTGGTAAAGAAGGTCCGATTGCAGAGGCAGGTACAATCATCTCGGGCGGCTTTAGCTCGATGACGAAGGCATTAGATTCTTCGTTTGAAGATGCACGTAAAGATTATGGTAATGCGGTCTTAAATCAATATTTTAAAGGCGGAACTCAGGGTTTTGCTCAATCGATCTGTCTTGCTGCATTTGGCTATGACTTCCCGCTATTTAGTGAAGACTTCTTATTGGATGCGGCGTATTCATTCCCGTCGAAAACATTCCCGGTTGTCGCTCCGGCAACGCGAGAATTGAGCAGTTATGATCCGACGAAACAGATGGCGATCTTTAATTATAATGTTGGTGCAACTATTTTCCCCGGTTGTAAAGTAAAGAGTTGGAACTTAAAATTGAAATGTATCGGTCCGGGGGATAGAGGGAATCCGAATGTAGATGAATCTTGTGGTGGTAAAACTTGTGATTGTTTGAGTGTGAGTAATACGGGAGCCGCTTTTGAAGCGCAGAAAGAACAGCAGTTAGCATCGGGATTCAATCTTCCTCCTGCACAGATGTTTTCTGTCCCGTTAGAATCACCACAACGGGTAACGGCACCGTATCGTTATGATCATGTTGTCATGGAATTATATCTCGATCCGAGCGAAAAAGATAATTATGATAAATGCGTCGAAAGTGATTTCCTGCAGGGGAATAAAGCAGTCTATTACTTTCCGATCAGCGATGTTTCTCCGCCAAGCGCGTTGTCGTGCAGTGTTGACTTGACGACGGGACGCTATCAGTGTCCGGAATTGTATTCGCTCTTCGGTTACGGGGGAGCATTTTTAGAAGATCCATACGTCTCTTGTTGGAATAAGAAGACTGAAACGTGGATGCCTTGTGATACGCCGAATCTGTTTGTTTTAGGCGATGAGATCAAAGTGCGTGCGCATGTGAATACGGATGGAAAAGGTCAATGTTTGAAACGAACAGTCAATCCATTAGTACCGGGCATCTTGGCGGAGGCGCCGCCACGTCAGATTGCACAGAACGTGCAAGGTGCGCAATATGTAATTGATACTCTTGGTACGGTGCAGCAAAGTATGTTCGGCGGTAGCGCGCCAATTTTGGTTTCGGTTCCTGATAGTGGATTGAATTGCGGTCCGATCAAGCTTGATCTCAGTCCGACGACGTTATCGGTAGGAGATAAGTTTGCGTTTAGTTTTGATGTAGGAAGTAGTCCCGGTACGGTTAAGTTGATTGTGCCTTCAAATGTTAATCTCGTGACCCCCGGCTATGATCGCAATGGTGCTTATCTTTCCAAAGGTGGAAATGTGGATCTTGCTATCGCTGAGATTAATCAAATTCAGTTTAGTGGCAGCGGGTTCACGTTCCAAAATGTTCTTGGTGGTGTTAATCCGACGGACACAAATAGACGTTGTGTCTATCAAGCGATAGAACAGAATGTCTATACGCAGGATCAGAACTTCCGTGAATTTACGGTCAATTACCAGTTATTAGAAAAAGATGAAGCGGGAGGCTGCTATTTGGCAAATCAACCGGTGAAGACTTCTCTGGGAAAACCAACACATACTCAGAAAGTACGCATCCAGAAACAGGAAACAGCAGTAAGCGGGCTACAACAGAGCTTCGCTTCGGGAAATTATCAGCAGACACAAGCATACGCCGTAACGGTGTTGAATCAGCGACGGGGTGATATGGAAAATGCGTTGGCGTATTATTATTACATCGCCAGCTTTGTGATGTTGGGTAAAAATAATCCGGCACAGTTTGAAGGGCAGATTAAAGAGGCGCTAAGTGGATTTTTTAATCGGATGTGGGCAGAACAAGCTGCGCAGCCGTATCCTGCAGATGTAGTGGCTATCACTGAATATCAAAAGATTAAGAAATATCTTTGTGAAGTAGATGGGAAATATGGTGCGGCAAATGCTGGGATTTGTGGGGGAGCTGTTCTGGTAGGAACAACTGCTGTTGCTAGTTTTTCTAACAAATGTTCTGTCTCTGATTATCCTATCAATGATCTGGGAGGAGATAATGCGCAATATGCGTATCGTTGCGTGACAGCAAATACTGCGAAGTCCTGTGTTAAATCAACTGGGCTTCCGCCTTCAGGGGTTGCACAGCCGTTCACGTTTACGGATAACGATTTGTTGTTACGTTGTGGCGCGGATGCTTGTAAAGCTAACGGTTTTGCTATCGATGTTGGTGACGGTTATCTTCATAGGTGTGTAAGCGCTGCGCGGGGAGAAGGTTGTGATCCTAAGATTGGTTCGGCAACAAATGAATACAATATTGCTGATATCACTGATGCAGCACAGAAACAGAAATTAATGGATGCGTGTAAGAACTCGTGAACACAAAAGCTACAGGGATGATAGAACTAATTGTCTTTTTAATTATCATTGTAGTAACAAGTGCGATAGTCTTATTGCTGATCAAATTTAATGTAGTGACGGTGAAGATGGAAGGAGAACAAGAGCCGGTTTTAAATGCTGAATTTATCCCGTATGCGCGCGAAGGAGTACTTGTCGTGAAAGAATTTTCGTTCTGTCGTACCGTTGATGAGACGTATAATTGTCTCGGGCCGGGATCGACGTTTACATTTGGTCAGCCAATCTATTATCGTTTTGGCGTGGAGAGCAGCACGTATCATAGACAGATTAAGATCGTGAAGAATTATCGCATTCGGGGACCAACTGGCGAGGTGCTGTTAGATGTTGGAACAGATCAGCAGTATCAATTTGATGTTGTGAGCGACAACGATCAAGAAGTTGTTTTGTTCAAAGATTATTTTGTTGTTCCTTCGGGATTGCCTGTTGGAGAATATACGTTTGAATTGGTGGTAGGGAATCCATTGTTGACGAAACAAGCGACATTGACACAGAGGTTTGTTATTGGTAGTGGGGTGGAAGGATGAGGAAAGGTGTTATTCTATTTTTATTATCTTTATTATTTACATTCTCTGTAAATGCTATTATTTACATTCCGGGTCTCTCTTCTCCAGATGATATCAAGGTAATGACCTATAATATTCGTTACGCGTGTGGACACGATGAAAAATGTGGGGATTATACTCAGATTCTAGCTCATCTTAAAGCGGTGGTGGAACAACAACAACCAGATATTCTGGTGATTCAAGAGGGAAATAATAAAGGTAGGGAAGGCGCGAATGGTTTTCGTGATCCTTTTACTTTTTTGAAAGAACAATTTATAGATACATATGATAGCTCTGGATTTAAAGTTGGTATTTTTGTTAGAAAAAGTAAAGGGACGTTAGATTCAGCGAAGATAAATACTTATTCTTCTGACAATAAGGGGCGTGCCTACCTCCGCGCTGAGGTTATGGTTAGCGGTCAGAAAGTTGTAGTTTATAACACCCATCTTTTTCCTGGACCGCTTTCTTCTGCAGCTCAAAAGTTAAGTCTACATCAATGTGTTGATCCTAAAAAAGTGAAAGCGAGTGTTGAAGCTAATAAAAATGCACAAGATTTTTCTCTCACTGAAAGTGAGGCAAAAGAATTGGCTGGAATCGTGGCCAAAGAAGTTTTACCTGTTATCGTTATGGGCGATTTTAATGCTGAATTAAATCGTCTTAGTTCTCTTAAATCTGTCTTGAGTGTTATTGAATTGCCGAATGGCCATACTAAATCATTTCCTGTAAAACCATACTGTGCTGAAACAGATCAATATGGGTATCAGGATTGGAAGCAAGATTTAGATCATATTTTCTATAAGGGATTTCAGGCTTCTCAAGGTACAGTTGTTGTTGGTGAAACTACCGGTGTTGCATCAGATCATTATCCCGTTGTGGCCACTTTGCGTTTAACTTCGACGTATTCTTCTATAGTTAACTGTGGCTATTCTAAGATTGCTGTTATGGGTGCTTCGAATACGGTAGAAAGCGGCGGAAGCGGCAGTTATGCGAGTTATATTAGAAGCAGTTGTTCTTCTTCTACAACTTCAGTATTTCCAAAAGATCCTACTGTAGTCCAAAGCAAAGGTTATTCAATCCAAGTGCAAGAAAAAGAACTGTTAGATTCTGTTTTAAGTGGTAAACCAGATCTTTTGATTATTGATCCTTCTGGAAATACGTGTTCAGCAGCAAAAGATGCAACAAGTAATAAGATTGCAGCTGAAGAAGGCATTGCTTCTGTAAATAGCGTGATCTCAAAAGCGTTGGCAGCTGGCGTAAAGAAATTCGTGGTCTTGACAATTCCCCCGCGAGGAAATGTTGCGTATAATGATTGCATTACTCAATTTAATGTACTACTAAAATCATCGGGTAGTCCTCTTAAAGTAGTTGACATCTATCCTACTCTTCTCGATCCGACTAAGACTAATTCCTGTAGATCTGAATATTGTAGCGCCGATGGCTTACATTGGACGGATGCCGGTGATCGAGCTGTCGCAGCACAAATTCTGAAAGAAGTGTTTGGAGTTCAGCTTGTTGTAAAAAGTAGTTCTGGAACAGCCGGAGGAGGCACTTCAGGAGTGGGTATCCAAGTGGGAACAACTGCCGCTACACAACAAATTTCTCAGAAATGTCAGATTGAACAACGTTGTAAAGATATTGATTCAGCGTGGACTGTTTTTGGTGGGTTGTTGGGAATACATGCGGGAGAAGTGTGGGTTCCTCCAAAGAATACGTGGATGACATTTGCGAATGCGTATAATGCGAAACAGGTAATTCAATCCCAACCAACAACCGTTTCGAGTTCGGCGGGTAATAGTGCCTCTGGTGTTATTCAATGCGCAACGGCAGATAAAAGTATGACTCCTGAACAAAAAGCGTTGTTAGATACGATTGCTTATGCTGAGGGTACTACTCTTTGTGGTTTTGCAAAAAAAGCTTCCAGTTATAATATCATGTTGGGTTGTAGGGTTATTAATAGTTTATCAGCGCATCCTCGAAAAACGGGCGAAATGCCCGTCGGTGGGTTTCCTTTTGGGAATGGGGGAGAAACTTCTACTGCAGCAGGTCGTTACCAATTCCTTTATTGTGCGGGTAATGCCTGTGATAATTTCTTTCCAAATGGTTTTGGTTTTGAGGAACAAGATAAAGAGGCTTGGTCTCGGGTTGAACAGAAACGTGGCGTTTCACTGGGTCAGGTTCAAGCTGCTGGTTCCGAAGTAAGTAAATGGGATCCTCTTTGGGATGCGCTAGCTAGGGAGTGGTCTTCCATTCGTTATAATCCAAAAGGCACAAGTTATTATAGTCAAGGTAGTGGTTTCTCTCACGAAACATTAACCAAAGCGTATACTCTTTGTCTGAATTATTATAAAGCTGGGGCAAGTGGAGCAAATGCGTTTTCTGTGAATAACGGCAAAGCACTTTCTTCTTCTTCATCGGCAGCACTGCAGTCGACTCCAACTACAAGTTCTGGTTCGAGAATATTACATATAGGAGATTCTCATATCAAAATAAATTATGGCTCCGCCCTACACTCTCTCTTGATGAGTACTGGAGCGAGCGTTCAGACATATGGGATTGGTTGTACGACACCTGCTCAATGGGTAGATGGTCCTGCTTATATCCCTGTAGGTTGTGCAAAAGGCACTACCCTTGATTTTATTGATGAGACTGGGAAGATGTCACAATCAAAAACAGGACAAGATAAGCCGCGTCTTTCTGAATTGAAAAATTCTTTTAATCCTAACATGGTTATAATCTCACTGGGAACAAATATTGAAAGTTATGTAGGTAATGATGATGCATATAATGCTCGAATTAAAGCGGCAGCCGATTTGGCAAAACAAGCTGTTAATGGCGGTTCTAAATGCTACTGGGTTGGCCCTCCTAAAAGAAAGAGTGAAGCAGATGCTCCGAAGGTTGCTGCAATTGTGGCTGGACTTAAAACAGTTGTTGAACCTCATTGTACGTTTATTGACTCTAGCTTGTTTACAGATGCAAGTAAAGCAACTGATGATCCCCATTATAATGCTCAAGGCGGGAAAGATTGGGCACAGAATGTATTTAATCAGATTAGCTCTTAAAAAATAAGAATACTTTACTCAGGACTACTTTATTCTCTTCTTCCTCTACTACCTTTATTATGCTCAATGAGTTTCTCAATCGTATCTAGAACTTGCTGAGGATTGTTTATGTCGTGGATCTCGAAGGTATGTTCACCACCGCTTCTAAGATATACAGACCCAAAATTTAATAGTCTTTGCAGTCTACTTTGCCTGACGTTTAAGTCTGGAATGAAAGCGAGAGCTTGGAAGTAAACATTCTTTTTGCTTTGTTTGAGGAACCCTTGGATGATCATAAATTTGTTTTCGGTGATTTGATAGCGAATAAATAACCGGGATAATTCTGCTGATCCAACGGAAACTAGGGATATTCCCAAGACAAAGTAGGTGATTGAACTATTAATTGCAACTCCTTTCACATATAATACTCCCAAGAGCAGCAGTAGCAGAATACTGCAGGTATATTCAGTGATGAAAGCTTTCCTAGTCTTACGAAGTGTTTTTAAGACCGTCTCTTTTTCTCTTTTTCGCAGGAGATCACGTACATCTACCATACATTAGCCAAGTCCTAAAACTTTATATATTTTGTGGGGTTCTTCTTTCTTATGCCTGAACTTCCGGAAGTGGAGACAGTTGTCCGTCAGTTACGTACTACAGTCTGTTTTAAGACTATCGAGAAGGTAGTGATTAAAGATCCAAAAGTCATTTCTCATTCTGTTAAGAAAGGTCTGCCGGCGAGGATCATTGATATTATGAGAAGAGGGAAATCTATCGTCTTTACTCTAGACACCAATTCTTATCTTGTCGCGCATCTGCGGATGACGGGACATTTTCATTATGTTCCGCAGGGAAGCAAGGTGAATAGCTATCAGAAGTATCTCTCCGGTACGTTTCATCTAGATGATGGCTCCTTCTTCACGTTTAATGAGATCAGACGTTTTGGGGGTATTAAGAATGTTTCCGCGAAAGAACTGGAGAATACTTTTTCTCAGCTAGGATATGAGCCGTTAGCTGCTTCATTTACGTTTACATTATTCGATTCTTTGTTACAACGGTTTCCTTCAGCAGTGATCAAGACAAAATTGATGGATCAATCTCTTATTGCAGGAATCGGTAACATTTATGCTCAAGAAGCATTGTATCGAGCGGGAATTGATCCCCGAACACAAATTGAGGACATCAATACTTCAAAGAGAGAAAAATTATATCAGGAGTTACGAGATGTTCTTACCTTAGCAATAGAACGGAATGGCACGACGATCCAAAACTTTAGCCACATCGATGGAAAAGGAGAATTTCAGGATCTGCTTTCTGTCTATCAAAAGGACCGTTGTCCCAAAAGTCATCCGATTAGAAAGATTAATCAAAGTGGACGGGGCACTTATTATTGTCCGAGGTGCCAACGCTAATGGTATGGAAAGAATTACTGGCAAGATTGAAAGGAGGGGAGAAGACTGAGAAGAAGTACGTTAATCGCTTCCTTAAATTTTATCATGGTAATAAGAAACGTCTCTTGAAAGAGCGTAAGAAGTCATATTATGACCGGCGTAAAGAAGGGATTTGCGTCCGTTGTTCAGAGAAAGCGGTAGCGGGGATCATTTTCTGTTCTTATCATCAGCAGAGGCAAGTTGAGTATAATAAAAAAGCGCGGGGCGGACAATGAACTCAGAAAATGATCTTCTCAAAAAGAAGAAACTGAAGAAGAAAAAAGAGGATGAATGGGAGTATGATCCTGAATCGGATCATCCCGTTCATGAAAAGTATACGAAACAAGAACCGGGGAAGGAAGGTTAGTCTATTCTTCTAGTATTCTTCTGACGTACTCCAAGAGTAGGGTGTAAGGGGTCTTATCAAAGACAGGTATTCCCGATTCTCCAAGATGTTTGTAATCGTTAGGGTTGCTTGTATTGAGGACTACTCTTAAGGTGGGATACAATTCTTTGCATCGTCTGGCAATGACATCTCCCGTTGGTCCCGGGGGCATTGAGCCGTCGAGGACGATTAGATCTAGCTTGTCAACACCTCTCTCTATACGTTCTAAGGCTTCTTGGCCGGAAGAAACAATTTCTACTTCCGCTAGTGGAGAGTATAAACTCTGATATAACCGTTGATTCAATTCTTTGTCTTCCGCAATGAGTATTCTTTTCATCTTTTTTTCATTCCATCTTTTTTTTCAAAATATTTTTTAAGAATTCTATTGATTCTTTTCTTTTATCTTTTTGACTTTCCCGAAGTTGAATACTTCACTTTCGTTAACAATGAAGACATCAAAAGAGTCAATCTTTTTGAGGAATGGGCTGAGTGTTTCTTCTTTGAGAATATCGGTTCCTTCTAGCAGTGGATTGAAACTGGGTACGGCAATCAGTTCCTTTTGATTCCACTTTCCTTTGAGAAAGCACTTGTATTTTTCCCATTTGCTCCCTTCACGGATAGTGATGGCTGGATGCTCGTGGCCGATGATAATTCTCTTCGCGTCAGTTTCGACAAGTTCATCGCCATGGAGGATCAATGTACCTTTGGCTCTATATTCAGTAACGACTTTTATTCTTCGTTTCTCTGCAATGGGCTTGATGATGGGGTCGTGGTTTCCTCGAATGATAATTATCTCCGCGCAATGTTGGAGAAGGAAATCGAGCAGTTGCAGGACATCTTTCCATTCTTGGTTAAGGATTTTTCCGAATTCATGCTTAAGGTCGCCGTTGATGATAATTTTATCGGGCTTCACTTTTTGGAGGATACGTTGGAGAAGAGAAACAATCTCCTGCAATTGGAATTTTGGAATAAGCACGCCTTTTTGGCGGAGAGATTCTTCGTAGCCGAGATGGAGATCGTTGATGATGAGAATCTCTTCTTGTTCTAGCCAGAGAGCAGTTTCAATGATCTGGATGTGGGGAGCGATATTCATGAATTGGTTTTAACGGCAAAATCTTTATAAATTCAATGCCTCTCGAATGGAAATTGTGCCCTCGTAGCTTAGCGGTGGAGCGGTCGGCTGTTAGTCGCTGAAAAGAAACCGACAGGTCACCAGTTCGATCCTGGTCGAGGGCGCTTTTTTCTTATGTAAAAATGCGTTGCTTCACGCATTTTTATGACGTCTTCTCTCTCTTTAGGCCAAGTTCGAATACTTTTCTGGCAATTTTCTCCATTAACGCTACATCCGAACAATTCTTAAACAGAATCTCTCCATAGCGATGAACAACGGCTTCAACTCCTTCTTCTTTTATAACAAGTAGAATTGGTGTCTCTAAAATGACTTCTAGTCGTTGTGCAATCTTAGTCAAGTGTAGTTGCTGCTGCTTCTTTAATTTTGCAGAATATGTTGCTTTAGTCTTGCATTTTTCTACAGTAAATTCGGCGGTCATCTGAGCTTTATTTTTCTGCTATTTTTAAAATCTTTCTCGACGAAACCGAAGCATTTATATACTAAAATTGTTTCATTGTAACTGTTATTATAGAGGTGATAGATAGTGGCTAAAGCAAAAGTAGCTTCATCATTTTTAAGCAAGCAGGGAGTAGAATGGCATCGTCTTGCCCATTATTCGTTCTTTGTCGGTCTGTTGATTGCAATCTTGGCAGGATTTTTTCATACCTACATTGCGCCAGAGGTCTTAGTGACGACGTTGGTTGTTTTGGGTTTGATTGTCGGTTTATTTAACCTGACTGCACAGGAAACAACCCCTTTCTTGGTTGCATCAATAGCTTTGATGCTGGCCGGGATTGTCAATCTCGGTTTGATTCCTGGGATAGGTATCTATCTGCGTGCTATCCTCAGTAACATTGTGGTCTTCGTTGTTCCTGGCGCAATCATTGTTGGGATGAAGACAATTTGGAAACTAGCTTCGGATTAGAAATTTTCTACTTTTTTTTCTTTTTCGTTTCTTTTTCGTAAGTCTTATTAATTCTTTCTTTTTTGAGCAGGTTTGGTGGTTTTATATCCTCAAACAAAAACAAGATTGTCCCTACTGCAAGTATAAGTTTGTTTCTCTATTGTTTTCGGGGATGCAGAAAGTATATTGTCCTTATTGTCGGTTAGAGATCAAGTTGTAATCATATCTTTTGTTATCATTAAAATTCATTTAATTTTCTGCGGATGGGATTTAGGTCCTGTAACCGGTCGTATAGGTTCTGGTATGGCCCATAGATGTGAAATAATCCTCCTACATGGATGAGGTCTGCATCGGTTTCATTCCAGATTCTTCTAATACGTCCTTCCATCGTTTGATCTCGTTGGATTGTTGATGGCATCGTTTTTACTTTTATGTCCTCTAGTCCTCGGTTGTACTGGTAGTCAGCGATCTCCTGTCGCTTTTCTGGTTCAAAAAAGACGTATGCTCCGCAGATGGCGATAACTTCTCGTTCTCCCGGATCTTCAATGAACCCGAGCTGTTGGTATAGGATACCAACTAACTGATGGTACTCCTGCATATATTCCGGTTTCTGCTTTTTCCCCGTGAGGATAATCAATGCGCCATCGCGTTCTGCCGTGGCATCGTCGATGGGGTGAGCTTTATATCCTAACAATTGTAAACCGAAGGCAATCTTTGATTCATAGCCGTAATTCCTTAACAGATCTTTGAATTCTTCTTTTTGTTCTGGTTCTAAGTCGAAGAGGTCTTTGAGCCAATCGGCAAGAAAGTCCCGGTGCTCGGCAGCGAAACAAGAAATCCGACCATCTTCTAGTTCAAACGTAGTAACTGTATTTCTCTGGGTTGTTGTCGTCGCTCGATACAATCTCTTCATCCCCAATGGGTCGGTATGGATTGTTCCAAGAAGAGTTAGTTGGCGAGACACAAAAGGTTAAGATTTTCTTTTGACTTTAAAGAATCTTTACACGAGCTCTTTCACTAATTATTATCTCTATTATTGAGGGATATCATCTCTTCCAATTCTTCTCTTTTGATTGTCTGGTGGGTTTTCCACATATCTACGAAAACAAACAGTGCTAGTCCGGTGAGTGTTCCTTTACTCCACTCTTTCTGAGAGAGGAAGTCAAACGCAGTATATCCCGTGAAAACTATCGCTCCTTTTACGAGGTATTCTCGAATTGTCGATTTTATTCTCCAGTTAGAAAATTCTTCTTGTTTTTCGGGTGGGACTATGTAGTGATCTTTGGTCATATTTCTCTCAATTCCCTTCTTTCTTTAAAAGAATTTCTGAGTATTTTTCCTTAATTTTTAGACCTGTCTCATTCCAATCGCTCATCTATCTCTCTGGCTACCCGTTCTACTTCTGTAAAAATATCTTGTACGTCTCGCTGGATGTCTTTAATCACTTTACTAAGGTTAGCTTCTCTGAGGATGTATCCTTCTTTCTCTCGCAAGACAATGCCGGCGTCCATCAATTTATCAAGGTGATGGACAACTGTCCCCCGTGTCAAATTTAACTTCTCGGCGATTTCATCAGAAGAGATAGGTTCGTGACGATGCGCTTTTTGGATGATAGTAATAAAGATGCGGAAACAGCTACTGTCTTTATCGCGGAGATTAAAGAGACCGAGAGAAGTACCTACCCATTGGAGTTCGCGATTAACATCAGGTTCGGGAGCTGCTTTTCGGATTCTTAAAATAGTTATGCGTTGGGTCATGATAACGGGGTGGGTACGCGTATTTTTAAACTTTTCCCACAAAATTTATATATTGGTTGCGTTTTAAGTCAACAATGTTGACCTAAGATGAACTTTTGGTGGGGGGGTTTGAGATATGACAGAAAAAGAAAATAATCAAAAACAATCGGAAAATGATCCATCATCTTCTCCTATTGACACCTCTGTGGCAGGGGGTCCGCGTATGGACCCTTTGCACACTTTAGATGAACTTAAGGATTTGCTTTTGCGAACGCAGGCGAATTTCGAGAACTATCGTAAACAGGCGCAGAAGCGTCTTGAGGAGATGCAAGAAATGGCAGCACGGGATAGTATTTTGGGTGTACTACCTATTTTCGATACCCTCGATTTAGCATTAAAGCACGTGGATATGGAACATCCTGAAAACTTCATCAAAGGTGTCACGTTGATCTCTACACAGTTTAATACGTTCCTAGAACAGAATGGCGTGGCTGTGGTTCCGACAGTCGGTGGAAGATTTGATCCTTTTCTTCACGAAGCGATCTTAAAGATCCCTTCGGAGGCGCCGGAAAATACTATCCTAGAAGAATATCAACGGGGATTCCTATTGCATGGAAAAGTCATCCGCCATGCAAAAGTAAAAGTAAGCGCAGGTAGAAACGTAGAGAAGAAGGAATGAATTGGTCATACATTAAAGAACATTAACTAAACAAAACTAAGAATATAGTCAACCAACGAGGAAATACCGACTTGTTGGTTGACAGATAGTCAGCCGAGGGGATTTTCCTTACGGAAAATCCACTGGGATGACTATAACTCTTAATGGAGGAAACTACAATGGCAGATAAAAAACAAACAGTATCGGGTGCAACTATCGGGATAGACTTAGGTACCACTTTTTCAGCGATGGCAGTCTTAGAAGCAGGCAAGCCGACAATTATCTCTAATGCGGAAGGAACACGGACAACACCGAGTGTCGTGCACGTCCGTGATAAAGAAGTGACTGTTGGGCAAATTGCGCGTAACCAAGCAATTGTTGATCCGTTACACACGATCCGTTCGATCAAACGGAAAATGGGAACGAATGAAAAAGTTGAAATAGATGATAAAGAATATACTCCCGAACAGATTTCTGCAATGATCCTGCAAAAATTGAAACGGGATGCAGAAGCTTATCTTGGGCAGCCAGTAAAGAATGCAGTAATCACTGTTCCTGCTTATTTTAATGATGCACAGCGTCAAGCGACGAAGAATGCAGGGGATATCGCCGGATTAAATGTCTTGCGGATCATCAACGAACCGACAGCAGCCTCGTTAGCATATGGTCTGGACAAGCTAGAGAAAGAACAGACTATTCTCGTCTTCGATTTTGGGGGAGGAACATTTGATGTTTCTATCCTAGAATTAGGGGATGGTATCTTTGAAGTTAAATCCACGAGCGGCGATAATATGCTTGGTGGAGATGATGTTGATGAGTTAATTATGGATCATCTGATTACCATCTTCAAGCGTTCTACGGGAATCGATCTCCGTCGTGATGCGACAGCGGTACAACGTTTGAAAGAAGCAGCAGAGAAAGCGAAGATCGAATTGTCCACAAAAACGAAAGTAGAGATCAGCATCCCATTTATCACCGCTGATCAGAACGGGCCGAAACATATTAAAGAAGAATTAACCCGGGCTAAATTTGAAGAACTGATCGCCGATATCCTCAAGCGATTGGAAACGCCGGTGAAGAATGCTCTGCGTGATGCGGGGCTCTCCGCGGCTAAGATCGACAAAGTCATTTTTGTTGGCGGCTCGACGAGAATTCCTGCGGTTCAGGATTTGGTACGTAAGATCACCGGCAAAGAAGGAGATAAATCTGTCAATCCGGATGAGGCTGTTGCTCTCGGTGCAGCGATTCAAGCAGGCGTCCTTGCTGGTGAAGTGAAAGATGTCCTGTTACTGGACGTCACTCCCTTAACATTAGGAATCGAGACACTTGGTGGTGTCTTTACACAGCTGATCGAGAGAAATACAACTATCCCGACAAAGAAATCACAGATCTTCTCTACAGCGGCGGATAATCAGACCGCAGTGACAATCCGTATCGGACAGGGAGAACGTTCTATGTTTAATGATAATAAGCTGTTAGGACAGTTTGATCTGATGGGTATCCCTCCTGCACCACGAGGTGTACCACAAGTCGAAGTGACCTTCGATATTGATGCTAACGGTATCGTCAACGTTTCGGCAAAAGATCTTGGGACAGGGAAAGAACAGCGCATCAAGATTACGGGTGCTGGTAACCTCTCTAAAGCAGAAGTCGAGAAGATGAAAGAGGAGTCTAAGAAGTTTGAAGCAGAGGATGCAAAGAAGAAAGAACGTATTGATACAGAGAATAATGCTGATTCTTTGCTTTATCAGACGCAGAAAGTGTTGGATGAATTCAAAGATAAAGTAGATTCTGGTACCAAGAAGAAGATTGAAGATGGCATGAAAGAGCTAGAAGAGGCTCGTAAAGAAGGAGATGTCGAGAGAATCCAGAAAGGCATTGACGAATTGAATAAGGTCGTTCAGGAGATCGGAACAAAGATGTATCAGGAAGCTGCACAACACACAGGCAAACAATCAGAGAAACAGTCAGAGAAACATGGTCACTCTGAAGAAGGCAGTGATGAAGAGCCGGTTGTCGATGCTGATTTCAAAGAGAAAAAATAAAGTCCCATTTCTCTTTCCTCTTTTTATTTTTTTATTTAAAGTCAACCAACAAGAGATACTGACTTGTTGGTTGACATATAGTCATCCGAGGGGATGACTATAATTCTGGAAAGAAATAAATAGGAAGCGCTTTATTTCATTTAGAGACCATGAGCGAAAACATGATGATCGTGGCACATCTTCCCGCGGAGGAGGAAAGTTTACAATACTTTGAGGACTATAAAGTTCCAGGAAATATCAAAGCCCATTGCCAACGGGTCCGTGACGTTTCCCGCTTTTTGGCAGAAGAGTTGTATAAAAAAGGGATTGCTGTTAATGTACTCTTTGCAGATCGTCTTGGTTTATTCCACGACTTGTTTAAAGTAGCAGCTCTTGCGGAATTAAAACCAAATAAGTTTCATAACTATCAATTTTCTGAGGACGAGATCAAAATGCGGGAGATACTTCGAGAGAGATATCCTCAGATGTATGAAGGAGAAATAGCCTACCTTGTCTTTCGTGACATCTATCCAGAATTAGCGATTTCTCTGAAGAGAGTCAGTAATCCGCGCGAGACGGATTTTAGTTGGGAGGAGAAGATCGTGCATTATGCCGATTGGCGGGTCTTTCAAGATAGGATTGTTTCCATGAAAGAGAGAGTTGCCTATCTCCGTGAACGCTATCCTGAACGTGAAGATGCTTGGGATTTATTTCTCGCGAAGATGAACGCGATTGAAACTTCATTGTTTACGCTGTTGTCTTTTCCTGCAGAAGAGTTGGGAGAACAGATGAAAAAAGAAGGGGGGAACAGATGAGTAAAAAAGACTACTACGAACTTCTAGGCATCTCTAAAGGTGCGACAAAGGACGAGATTAAAAGAGCATATAAGAAATTAGCGTTGCAGTTTCATCCTGATCGCGCTCCTGAGGAGAAGAAAAAGGAGTACGAAGAGAAATTTAAAGAGATTAGCGAGGCGGCTTCTGTACTGGCTGATGATAAGAAGCGGCAGCAGTATGATCAATTTGGTCATGGCTCACTTGGTAGTGGGGGGGGTGCTGGTGGTCCTGGGTATAGTGGCTTTGATTATTCTGATGTCATGTCACAATTCAAGTCGGGGATGTTTGGTGATTTTGAAGACATCTTTGATCATCTCTTTAGTGGTGGTGGTGGGAATAGAAAAGGGGCTCGTGGGCAACGAGGCGACGATCTTCTTTATGAGATGGAAATCTCTTTGGAGGAAGCAACCTTTGGGACGAAGAAGACAATCCCCTTGAATAAATTAGAACGCTGTGATGCCTGTAGTGGCAGAGGAGCGCATTCTTTTGAACAATGTCATCATTGTCATGGTTCGGGCTATTTGAAACGAACACAACGGACACCGTTTGGACTTTTTCAACAAACGGGGCCGTGTTCAGAATGTCAGGGACGTGGCGAAGTTGCGACAGATTCCTGTGAAGTTTGTCATGGTGAAAGAGTTATCCGGCGGAAAAAAGAGATTGAAGTAACGATTCCTGCGGGCGTCGAAGAGGGAACACGTCTACGAGTACGTGGTGAAGGTGGTGTCGGTAGTCATAATGGTCCGAGTGGCGACCTTTATGTTGGCATTCGTCTCCTTCCCCATAAAATCTTCGTCCGTAGAGAGAACGATCTACTCTTGACGGTTCCACTCTCTTTTACGCAAGCGGTATTGGGTGATGAGATCGAAGTGCCGACAATCGATGGTAAGGCGATGCTAAAGATTCCTGCAGGTACGCAATCTGAAACAACATTTAAGATGAGTAGTAAGGGATTACCCTCGTTGCATGGTTCTGGACGTGGTGATCAGCTGGTGAAAGTACATATTCAAATCCCTACGAAATTGTCGAAGAAGCAGAAAGATTTGATCGTGCAGCTGAAAGAAGAGAAAGCGAGCAAAAGTTTCTTAGAACGGATCTTCGGATGAACATTCCTCTCGTTAATTATGGTTTTAGCCTTGCTTGAGTCAGATACTCATCCACTTTTTTAAATTCTTCTGGGGTGATAAACTCATAGCACAATAATAACTCTAGCTTCCGTGAATATAGATCAAAACTTTCTGTGGCTTTTCCAAATACTTCGGGTTGTGCAACGATATACTCTACGTATGTGGCTACATCTTCGTGCAATGATTTTCCGCCGTAAGGAGTAACGTATCCGAACAGGGGTTCTTGCTTTTCTCTTGCTTTGCTGTAAACGTATCTCACTTCTTTTCCGGTTCTCATCTCTTCAATGTGAGTATAACTACCTGCAATTGATTTCCATTCTTCTAGAAATGGTGAATTGTTCTCTTCGAGATACTGAACTCCCAAGTGGGTAAATTCATGGTGAGCAACCCCGTGTTCGTTGACCTGTCCTGAGAAGAATTGGATCTCATTTCTGTCAAATACTGTTTTGCCGAGATATTCTGAATGTGCTCTCATCTGTGGCGGGAAGATAACTACTCTTTCTAATCCCATATCTTCTCTCAAAAATAGTCTTCGGCGGTTTTTTTGATCGGAGTAGAAGTTTTGGAGATCGTCGATGTCTTCTTTTGTAGGGTAGCCTAAAATTCTAATCCCTAACTTCTCTTCAAGTGAATTATCGATTGCTGAATCAGCATCGATTGCATCCAAGTCCTCATATTTTTGGGTGGCCGTTGTTAGAATGTATTCACCATATTCGTCTTTTGGATCTACAACCTCACGATTGTGCGGTGTAAAGAACAATGGTGTTGCCAAAAGCAGTGTTTTGCAGAGGGATATGATTCTCCTTCCTCTTTTCTTCATGGACATTGTATTCAAAACTTTCTTCCAGAATTGATAAAATGTTTTTACAGGGATTCTTGACTAGGGAACATTTTTATATTCATTACCATTAAGAATCATATGACCATTTGGTTTAGTGGCTCAGAGGAATATTTTGAAGGAGTGGGTGGCCCGCATTTTTACACTCTCTGGCGCGGGCTCAAGAAACATTTCAACGCTTTGCGATTTGGAGAAATGCCGCAATTTGATCTTCTTCATGAGGTTGATCTTTTAAAAGCCAATGTTGTTCAAAGAGTGCAGTATCTTTCACGCATTCGTATCGATCATCAACTAACGAGTTTAATTGTTATTTTAGATGATATCTCTTCGAATCTTAAAAAATTATTTAATCAAAAAGATCCAGACTCATTTATTTCTCAGAAAGATGAGATCGAGAAGAAGATCATCCACTTTCGCATTTTAGTTGAAGTTGATGGAAAAGATCTTCGTGAAAAATTAATTTATGCCCCCGGAAGTCGTCGCCGTCTTTTGAAAGGAGCCGCAGTAACTGCTGGTGTGGCTGCCGGGGCTGGCGCAGTCAAACTTCTAAAATCTCTCCGTCCATCTTCTACTCAAGAACCTGAAACACTCTTTGGCCAATCGTTCTTTCGTCAACTTCCTAAGACGGGCGATATAAAATTTAAAGATTTAAAATCATTAGAGGAAGGCAAAGATTATGAAATTAGAATTCGTGAAGGAGAATATCCTCTTTTGATCTTTGCTCCCCACGGTGGTTTAATTGAACCGGGAACAGAACTGTTAGCTAGTAATCTTGCGGGGAATCCTCGTTTTGGTGCTTCTCAATATATCTATTACGCTTTCATTGCGCGTACTCAAGTCTGTGATAAGAATGGAAAATGTAAGAGTCTTCACATTACTTCCACTAAATTTAGGGAGCCGCGTCTTCTTGCGTTGATGGATAAAGTTAATGTTGCCATTTCTATTCATACATTTGGCTCGCTGGCAAAAGGAGAACATGGCGAAGAAGAGTACCGTATTATTGTCGGCGGTCTAAATAAGCAGTTGCGTGATCTCATCATTCAATATTTAGATTGGGAGCATTTTCCCGTAGAGATGGGAGAAGGAAAACGATTTTCTGGTCGACATCCAAAGAACATCACCAATTTTCCTCCCCTGAAAGGCGTTCAAATTGAGATTAGCCGCGCTGAAATGCGTAACCTTTTCTACCTTAGACGATATCGTGATGGGACTGAAGGTCTGGAACCGCAATATGTTCACTTTAAATTTATTGGTGCAGTGCGTCGGGCGATCAGAGAGTACCATGCTTTGCATATTGCGCAGAAATGATGCCAAACATTAATAAAGAACAGTCTTCTTTTCAATATATGCCTCGCCCACGCTTCAAACAACGCTGTGCTATCTGTAAGAAGAATATGGTGGTGATGTATTCTTCACGGCAATTTCCGATCTGTGCAGAGTGTCATATGAAACGGATTTCTGATCCCGTAACAGAATCACCCTATAAAGAGTTGTTTGACATCCCTCGTGATTTCTATGAGAACTCGATGTTCTTACGGAACATTAAAGAAGCGTATCATCGTTTTGGTTCATTGACAGAGAATCAAGTGACGGCGTTCAAGAAAGCTGTCGAAGATATGAAGCATCCGAAAAAGAAGAAAGAAGGAGAAGAAGAGGAAATAGAATAAAGTTTAATTTACGATGTCTCCGGAACGTTCTCTCGTAAAAGCTCATTCTCCTTCTCTTAAGAAGTCATCTCGATTTTCTGCACCTGATGGAAAAGAGATTCTTCAAAATCTTATTGCTGTTGCCGATGAAGCTGATCGGCAGTGTAAACCCGAGTTGTTAGCGCGAGGCTGGGAGGGCGGGCACTTTGCTGGTCACATCGATGGAATTGTTCATCAATTAGGGCTTGCTGAACGAGAACGAGGAGTAATCAATCCTCCACTCAATGGATTCGTTACACATTTTGGCTTGCCTCAAGCACGAATTGTTCCTCTTTCGCGTTATATTCGTTTTGATGATCATACTACGTTTAGTCAATTACCTTCTGATAAAGAGGTACTTGCTACCTTATATTTCATAGACTATTCTCTCTGGCATTCTGAGAGATACTATAATCCTAATGCCTATGATGATCCGAAAGGCTATCTCTGGGGTTCTCGCAGAGCCGCGATGTTAAATTTCTTTCACACTATTATTTCAGAAGCGCGCGGTTGTCGGGACCGTTCTGTTGTTGAACGTGAGATTGGAGATCTGTTGTCACCTCATCGGTTAAATGAATTTCCTTTTTCTGTGGGAGCACTATCTCATCGTGATATTTTTGAATATGGCTCACGTCTCTTTGTAGCGCTGAATCATCAAGATATACGAAAACTAGGTTCTGGACAAAGGGACTCTGATAAAATCAATACGTTTGATTCCGTCGAGCTCTTTTGGCGAATCAGTTTCCATTGTTATCATTCCTCTAAAGAAGTGTTGTTGGGTTCGATTCCACTGAATTCGACACTCTTGGGAACACCTCCCCTGCCTTCTTTGTATTGGTGAAGAGGTATGGGACGAATCATTCATTTGAGCTCTTCCTCACCAAAATCTTTATAAATAACCTGCTCTCCCAAGCTGTAAACCACATCACTACACCAGCAAAGAGCATTTTTGTGCTGCGATTTGTAGGAGGTCATACATGGATAAGCAACACGTTATGAAAGCGTTGGACGAATTAAAGTTGATTCCGAAGAGAAAGTTCGCTCAATCTTATGATCTTGTCATTAATCTTAAGAACCTTGTTACTAAGCAAGAACCGATCGATGTCTTTGTCACTGTTCCCCATTCTAAAGGAAAAAAGATTAAAGTAGCTGCCTTTGTTGATCAACAGTTAGCCGGTCAAGCAGATCAATTCTGCGATCTAGTTATCAGAGAGGCAGATTTTCCAAAGTACGATGTCAAAAAGATGAAGGTCTTAGCTCAAGATTACGATTATTTTATTGCTCAAGCAACATTAATGCCTAAAGTCGCTGCGGCGTTCGGGAAAGTATTGGGTACCAAAGGAAAGATGCCAAATCCAAAGCTGGGTTGTGTCGTCCCTCCGACAGCAATGCTTGAGCCACTGATTAAGAGATTAAATCACACGGTCAGAGTGCAAAGCCGAAAAGGATTAGCCTTGCAATGTATGATCGGAAAAGAAACGCAACCTGAAATGGAAATTGTTGATAATGTTTTAGCCGTGTATCAAGCCGTCTTGAAAGCGGTTCCAAACGAAACGCAGAACATCAAGAATGTCGCTCTGAAGTTAAGCATGAGCAAACCGGTGAGGGTCTTCTAACATGGTCAGCGAACAGAAACAACAATTAGTACTGATGCTTACCAAGAAAGTCAAAGAATATCCGATCGTCGGTGTTGTCAATATGCAGACTCTTCCTGCACAACAGCTACAGGTCATGCGTACTACTCTTCGCAAGAAAGGGGTAGAGATTATCATGATGAGAAAGCGGTTGATTCTCAAAGCCTTGCAGGATTCACATAAAGAGAATATCGCCAAACTGGCAGAGACTGTCAAAGGCATGCCTGCTTTAATCCTTACCAAAGATAATCCTTTTTCATTATATGCAACGTTACAGAAGAACAAGTCTGAAGCGCCTGCGAAAGCGGGACAGACAGCACCTCGTGATATTATAGTCAAGGCTGGATCTACAAATTTTGCACCTGGTCCGATCATCTCAGAGTTAGCGGCAGTTGGAATCAAGACGAAAGTCGATGCAGGAAAACTAGCGATCCTTGCTGATGTTACTGTTGCTAAAGAAGGAGCGACGATTAGCTCAAAACTTGCAGAGACCTTAAAGAGACTTGATATCAAACCGATGGAGATCGGTCTTGATCTGGTTGCAGTTTGGGAAAATGGCCTTATTTTTAATGCGAAACAATTACATATTGATGAAGCAGAATTTGCACGTCAGATTATGGATGCGGCACGATGGGCAGTCAATCTTGCTGTCGAAGCAGCGTATCCTGCTGCTGATGTTGTTGAATTACTGGTTCAGAAAGCATTCCGTGACGCGAAGGCAGTCGGTGTTGAGTCAGCGTTCATGACGGAAGAGACTAGAGATGCGATCCTTGCTAAATCGGAGGCAGAAGCAGCTTCCGTACAGAAAGAAGCGGGATTGTAATCATCACAAAAATTAAAAAACATGCACACTCATCATTAAATGAGCTTAGATGGAGGTATTGAAAATGGAATACATTTACGCTGCAATGTTATTGTACAAAGCAGGAAAAGATATTACGGACGCTTCAGTAAAAGCTGTCCTGACTGCCGCAGGCGTTAAAGCTGATGATGCGCGAGTCAAAGCATTAGTTGCCGCTCTCGAAGGCGTTAATATTGAAGACGCAATCAAGAAAGCAGCGATGGCAGCACCTGTTGCTGCACCTGCCGCTGGCGCAGCTCCTGCTGCCAGTGAAAAGAAAGAAGAGAAGAAGAAAGAAGAAGATTCCAAGAAAGCTGATGAAGCAGCTGCAGCTGGACTTGGCGCACTCTTCGGATAGAATCCTAGAGAATTCTTTTCTCTCTTTTTATTTTATTTTATCTATAGATCAAAATTAAGTGATGCTCATGGAAGAAATGTCTGCCAATGTTCAAACGGTACGTAAAGAGTATCTGACGAAAAAACAGGAAGTCTCTTCGTTGAAGAGTACTTTACATGCTTTGAATACTGAGAAAGAAGCCGCTTTTCGTGAATTGAAAATTCTTCGTGATAAAATTTCTGTACACACTGCCCGTATTCAAGAGTTAAAGATGCAGCGGAATTCGATGACCGGTCAGGTAAAGAAGCTGAAAGGAGAACGTGATCAGCTGAATCAAGTTGTTAAAGAGAAAGCACAAGCTCATCATGTTGTTGATCAGAAGAAGAAAGATATGGGTGATAGTTCAACTTTTCGTGAAAGCCCACATAAGTTAAAGATGGAGATTGCTCGCCTAGAGCGGAAAATAGAAACGGAAGTCATGCCCTTCACTAAAGAACAGGAATTAAATAAGAAAATCAAAGAGTTGAAAGCAACCTATAAAAAATTTACAGTTGCCGCGGATGCTTCTAAAGAAGCAAATGCAACAAGAGTAGAATTTTCTGAGAGCCGGAGGAAAGCGCAGGACGTTCATCAACAGGTGCAGGATCTGGCCCAACAGTCACAGGATGTTCATGTGGGGATCAATACATTATATGACGAGATCAAGAAATGGCGTGAAGAAGAGAGAGAAGTGGCTGAGAAATATTTAAGATTAAAAGAAGAATTCTTCCAGACGAAACAAAAACAAGAAGAATTGTCCAAACAGCTAGACGCGTTCTCTTCACAGTTGAAGGAACATGATGAGAATAGTTTCAAAAGTCGAGTACGGGAGAGAACAGCGGAAGTTCAAGAGAAGATGAAGAAGGGAAAGAAGTTGAGCACGGAAGATATTTTAGCATTTCAAGCGATGGATTGATCGTGAAAGGAAATTCTATGATTTTAGTCTATGTAACCCACGAGAATTTAGACCAAGCACAAAAGATTGTTAATCACCTTATCCAGAAGAGATTGATTGCCTGTGCAAACTATTTTCCTATCACTAGTTCATATTGGTGGGAAAATAAACTCGAGAATTCTGATGAAATAGTTTCTTTATTGAAGACGAAAGAAGAGAATTGGGGGGCGGTTAAAGCAGAGATTCTAAAGATTCATCCCTATAAAAATCCATGTATTCTGAAGATGAATGTTGAAGCAAATGAAGAATATGAACGGTGGGTTAGGGAAGAGACGAATTCTGTTTTAGAATAATCATTGTATCATTCTATCTTTCCCAACAAATCACTCTTAGAGATGATTCCTTTAATGTCTCCTCTTTCAGCGACGAGAACGACGGGATGATCACGCAGCAGGACAGAGAGGGTATTGAACCCCGTGTTTAACGTTACGATTGGAGGGGCTTCTTCCATGACGTCTTCGGCTTTGAAGAGATTACTGTTCTCAGGATGTTCAAGCATTTTCCGAAGGATCGAACCTTCCGTGATGATACCGCACAATTTCTCTTTGGAAAGAACTGGTAATTGAGAAATACCTTTGTTTTTCATCGTTTTGATGACCTCTTTTAGAGGTTCCCCAATTTCTGCAAAACTAATCTTCTTGTTCATGAGATCTTTTGCTTTGATCTCTTGCGTTTCTCGTAACTGCTCTAGTGTCTCAAAGATCATCTTGGCTTTACTGAACGAAGGTTCAACGGTTCCAGCTTCAATTTTAGCGATAAGACTCTGAGAGACCCCTGCCCGTTGAGCGAGCTCTTTTTGATTAAGGTGATATCTCTTTCGTAAGCTTTTGATTTCAGTTAAATTTTGGAAGGCCATCTGTCACTATTTTTTGTTCTTGCTTAATAAATGTTATGATCAAATATTCTGATGTGAATATTATGAGCAAGATGGTTTAAATATCTTTTCTGTTATTTTTAGCTGCGGAGACAACACTATGGCACAACAAAATTATTTATTTACTTCGGAGAGCGTGACAGAAGGCCATCCTGATAAGATGTGCGATCAAATTTCTGATGCTTTGCTTGATGCAATCTACAAAGATGACCCACAAGCACGGGTAGCAATTGAAACGTTGACGAAGACTGGTTTTGTTGTCGTCGCTGGCGAAGTGACGACGAAAACGTATATTGATGTTCAGAAAGTAGTGCGTGATACGATCTTAAGTATTGGCTACGACAAGCCGGAATATGGTTTTGATGGTTCTACGTGTGGTGTTTTATCCGCGTTGTCAGAACAGTCACCGGATATTTCACAAGGAGTTTCTGAGGGTGCAGGATTATTTCAAGAACAGGGTGCGGGGGATCAAGGCTTAATGTTTGGTTTTGCCACAAATGAAACTCCAGAATATATGCCTCTACCAATTCTTCTAGCACATAAATTAACGCAACGCTTGGCAAGTGCGCGAAAACGAGGAGAATTGTGGTATCTGCGTCCCGATGGTAAATCTCAGGTGACGGTAGAATATGTTGATGGTAAGCCAAAACGGGTCGATACGGTGGTTGTTTCTACACAGCATCATCCGGATGTTGATTTGGAAACGATCCGGCGGGACGTTATTGAGAAAATCATCAAACCGATCTGCTACGAATGGGTTGATGGGAATACAAAATATTTTATCAATCCCACAGGACGCTTCGTCATTGGTGGTCCGGTAGGTGATGCAGGTGTAACTGGTCGGAAAATCATTGTCGATACCTATGGTGGTTATGGACGACATGGCGGGGGTGCATTCTCTGGAAAAGACCCCACGAAGGTTGATCGTTCTGCGTGTTACATGGCTCGGTACGTCGCAAAGAATATTGTTGCAGCAGGGCTAGCAGATAAGTGTGAAGTGCAAGTTGCCTATGCGATCGGGGTAGCACAGCCGGTTTCCGTACTTGTTGATACATTTAGCACAGCGAAGATCCCCGAGGAGAAGATTTCAGAATTAGTACGAAAACATTTCAATCTGACTCCGAAGGGAATTATTGAGACGCTCAATTTACGACGACCGATCTACCGCAAGACGGCTTCTTATGGTCACTTTGGCCGTAACGATCCGGATTTCAGTTGGGAGAAAACAGACAAGGCCGACGTGTTGAAACGAGAAGCAGGGTTACAGCCATTAGAAGTTACGCAACGGTTTTGATCCACTCTTTTTTTATGATTTTTGTGATCTTCTCTTTCCTTATTTATCTTTTATTCTTTCTTTCGGCAAGAAAATCATTAATTATTCTCTCTAACCGTTGAGGAGTAATCTTCGTCATATTTCCTCTGGATGTACCTCCGATAATATCACTACCTCCGCCGGCATTTGGGTCGTCTGGAGTAAATCCATCTTCTTCATTGATCTGGTCGATGAGTTCAAGAACTGGAAAATCAATGTATGGTGATGTGCGAGCAAGAGTGTACACGAAGTGTTCATTTCCTCCATCTCGAACACTGACAAAGGCATAGATTCCATCACTAACCATTTTTCCGCGCGCTTCCGCGCCGATCTCTCGCACCATTGTCCAATTATCTCCACCACCAATGCGCTCATAGCGGGTGTCTACTGTTCTCTCCTCACCATGGCCAAGGAGATGATCATCAATCCTCTTAATCACTGCATCGATAATGTTCTGCATTTCTCTTTTTTCCATTACGGGAAGTCTTCCCGTCAGGCGAGATTCAGTATATGGTTCGAAAATCCAAGCACGTTGACGCATCAATTTTGAATGAGGATCTAATGGGTAGAGGCCGCCGGTTGCATCCATATAATCAGTGATACTGACTAAGCGTGAAATGAGCGGTTCATTGCGTGTTCCGGTAATCCGTTCATGATTTTTCAAGAGCCACCAGGCGACGCAGACGTCATAATCTGGATCATTGACGTAAATATGTGCAGTCGGTTTTCCTGATTGAGAAAATCTTTGAAAGAGGCCCTGTTTGATAGCCATATGCACTTGTGCAGTCGTACTTCTTGTACTTAAGCGATCAACGAATTCATGGTGGTTACAATTAAGGTAAGGACCTTTTTGGTCAAATAATGGTCTGTCTTTTACGTATCCATCTAACGCGATGGAAAATGGTGGATTCTCGGTTCGAAATCGATCCCATGTTTTGGTTACGCGTGGTTCGACGTAGAGGTCAATCATAATTTTTGATACTTGCTTTGTTTCTTAAGGTTTGTTATGATTGAGAAGAGATGTAGGATTATCTAAATCAATATAAATCACGCATTGCGAAATCGTTGTTGATGAATATTCTTTCTCTCCCGCAAGATTTACGTCCTCGAGAACGTTTGCAGAAACAGGGAGTGCACGTGTTAAGCGACGCGGAATTATTAGCTCTTCTTTTACGAACGGGTAATCGGGCAGAAAATGCCGTTGTCTTGGCAACACGATTATTGCAGGAACACTCTCTCGCATCATTGTCGAGAGCTCGACTTACAGACCTACAGAAATTATCTGGCGTGGGTATAGCAAAAGCTTGTGAAATTGCCGCCTGTTTTGAATTGGCACGACGGGTACAGACGTTCTCGGACGAGAAGCGATTTACCGTTTCTTCTCCTAAAGATGTTCTGGCGTTAATTGGTGCGGAGTTGATGCATTTGCAGCAAGAACAATGTGTGGGAATTTATCTTGATACACGACATCGTCTCCTCAAGAAAGAGATCGTTTTCATTGGAACGTTAAATGCCTCGTTGATCCATCCTCGTGAGATTTTACGTATCGGTATCAGTGAAGGTGCTGCTGCATTTATTCTCGTACATAATCATCCCAGTGGTGATCCGATGCCGAGTGAAGAAGATGTCTCCATCACGAATCAGTTGCGGGAGGCAGGAGAAGTGGTGGGAATAGAATTTTTAGATCACGTAATTATCGGAAAGGGGAGCTATTATAGTTTTAAAGAAGAGAAATTGATCTAATTCTTACCTTTCCTTTCAATTTCTCTGAGCCACATTAGACCGACTTTAATCATCATCTTATTAAAGCGGTCAGAGACGCGATAGGTTTTCTTATACAGGTCATATTCAATCATGCCCATGCCTCGCATCGGTGTTAAGATTCGGTCGTAAAACTGCTTTTTGTTATAGGACAATTTCATTTCTGGCTGCAAAGGTGATTTGCCTTTTTCTTTGATGATCGCTTCTCCTTCATCTAATTTGGCAGCGAAGACGCCCATTTCAGTCTTGCCGATTTCCCCCCCATTCTGCCACATATATTTAATAAGCATTTTAGCGACAATTTCCTGCTGCTCTGTAGCAAAAATAATCTTAAAAATGTCTTGTGGAAGATTAAACTGGTCGAAGAGAATTACCATGCAGTCGTTAAAGGGTCAAAAATATATAAATATTACTGTAAAATGGCTACTGGTGTGCTTAATTGGGTTTAAATGGTTTTTATGGTTCGGAAGAAGCAGAGGTTTATTCTTGCCGTAAGCTTTATAAATTAGCTCCTATCTTGAACTGAATTATGGGAAGAATCAAAACTACATTCATCAAACGCAAGACGAAAGAATTGTTTAAGACGTACGGTGACCAGTTTACAACCGACTTTGCTTCTAATAAAGGAATGGCTAACAAGACTGTGAAAGTAGAAAGTAAGAAATTACGAAATATTATCGCAGGTTACATGACTCGTCTGAAAAGAAAGGAACAATAATCTTAGTTCGGACAGATAGTGCTTTCTGGTCTTAGTTTCCGTGCCTCAAAGTCGTTATAGACCCACGGACCTTTTTGGTTAATCTCTCTCATTTTATATTCAATCTCTGTTTCTAGAACATAACCCGTATCGAGAGCTGTAGCAGTTGCTGCGTTAGACATTGAGTCGTAAGTTAATTTAGAAATATCTCCGTTACTGAAGTATCGCCATCGTTGTGTTTCGTCTCGGAAGAGAACGAAAGCATGTCTTGCATTTTCTTTTACTTCTTCAGAATTTTTAAGATCTCCTTTTATTTCTACGAGATAAATATTCTTGACGGTGGGGATGTTTAAAAGGAACGGGAGAGCATACACAGCCAGCTCGTCACATACTCCAGATCCCCGATTATGTGTTTCCCATGGTGCTCCGTAACTTAACTCGATAGCTGTCTTGTTCTCTGGTGTTCCTCTCTGAGGATAATATAATCCCCGTTGTTTAATGACACTCTTAAGGTCTGACAGTGAGTTTACGCCTGAGATTAATTCGGCGAATTCTCTTTCTGACAAATCTATTGGCCAGATTCTTGCCCTTCTCTCTTCGATTTCAGGAGCATATTTCTCGATCTTCTCTCTATGAAGAGTATGATCCTGCTCTCGAAGAGGGATATTTTTTTCACACCCTAATGAGAAGAGTCCGATGGAGGCTATTGCTGCTAGTGTTTTTCTCATTTGCTTCTCTCTAAAAACGGTGGTTTAAATGATTTTTTGACAATGGTATTTTTCTCATAAAGTATTTAAAGACATCGTGCTTATTGAAGTTATGTCAAAACCGCGCATGATCCCCGGAACAGAAACATTAGAATTTAAAAAAGCATTTATAGAACGCTACGCTGCCCTTACTGATTGGGAAGAATTCAAGAGGTACTCACTTTCTTTCTTACGTAGAAGTATTCGGGTAAATACGGTTTTGGGGACAGTGAAAGAGGTCTCTTCTTCCATCGCCGGGAAAAATTGGAATCTCACACCCATTCCTTGGTGTAAAGACGGTTTCTGGATTGATCATCTCGAACGGCGAGATGTAGGGAATTTATTTGAGTATCATGTTGGTAAAATCTATGTTCAAGAAGCAGCATCAATGATTCCACCATTGGTTTTAGATCCGCAGCCAGATGATGTTGTTTTAGATATGTGTGCTTCGCCGGGAAGTAAGACAACGCAGATGGGAATGATGATGAAGAATAAAGGAATCATCGTCGCTAATGATTACAAAGGGCAGCGGCTGCAATCATTGGGGATTAATGTGCAGCGTAGCGGGTTGACGAATACGGTTGTGACGTTGATGCATGGAAAACGATTTTATGGTCTCCAATTTGATAAGATCCTCGTTGATGCGCCTTGTTCGGGAACGGGAACAATCCGTAAAAGTTTGAAGACAGTAGTGATCTGGAATGCGGGAATGATTACGAAACTTGCACGGCAACAAAAGGAACTGATCGTGACGGCGTTTGAAAATCTCAAGCCAGGCGGGGTGATGGTTTATTCTACGTGCTCTTTAGAGCCGGAGGAAGACGAAAGTGTTGTCGATCATCTGCTAAAGAAGTTTCCGACGGCGAAGCTGCTGCCGGCGAAATTAACGGGACTAAAAACGTCCCCTCCGGTGATGGAGTTTAATGGTACGAAATTCGACCCACAACTCAAGCATGTTCTCCGTATCTGGCCACAGGATAATGATACGGAAGGTTTCTTCGTAGCGAAGATAAAGAAGGAAGAATAAGGTTTTCTGATGGAATTGTCAGACAAAGTAGAGGCATTTGGAGAAAAGTATCTTGCACCATTTCTGACTGGCTTGGGCTATCTTGCGTTTTATGCGACAGCCACGCGTCTTAAAGAAGAAAAATATCTTGATCCTTTGACACAACAGGAAGATCCGGTTTTTCGACGTCCACTCTATCCCTATGCTCTGGGGGAAGTAGGCGCGCAAGCTTCTTTTCCTGTGTTGATGCTTGTTGGAATTGATCGCCTTCTGAGAGGAGATGATCCTCGCTTATTAGGAGCAAGTTTAGGGGCACTAATGGTCGGTAACATTGCATCTTTACTTTATGAGTTGTTTCGAAAAGAGGATTGAGTATTCTTATCTTCCGGCAATGAAGTGGTTAATAGAGAAAATCTAAAAACATTTATATGTGTCTCCGGATTATCTCTTCTTGGAGGTTGAAATTATGAATTATTGGGCAATTTTGGTGGCAGCGTTGATTCAATATGCATTAGGTGCGTTGTGGTATTCTCCGCTAATGTTTGGAAATCAATGGTTAAAATTAATGAAGATTGATCCGAAACAAATGGGATCAAGAAAGAAAGAAGCGCAGCGTGGTTATGCGCTAATGCTTGTCACGGCGCTAGTTATGTCATTTGTCCTCGCACGTTTTGTTATGCCTGGCACGTGGATGAGCGGTGCTGTAACTGGTCTTTGGATATGGCTTGGTTTTATCGCAACAGTAACTCTTGGCGGTTTCCTCTGGGAAGGAAAAGCATTTACGTTATATCTTCTTAATGCAGGCTATTGGTTAGTGACGTTAGTTGCCACGGGTGCGTTGCTGGCGGCTTGGGTTTAGAATCTCTTTAACTTCTTCTTTTAACTTCTTCTTTTTCAATATTGATTAATGTAGAAGGGTGCCCTTCTTTTTCTCCTTCATAGATCATGAATTCTACTCCTTTTTGGATATCCTCATCGAGATTCTCTAGTTTTGTCATGAAAGGTTCGCCGTGTTTATTTGCGGAAGTCGTGATGATGGGGGTGTTGGTTTCAACGACGATTTGTTGGAACCAATGGTGTGGAATACGGATGCCGATCGTGGCTATGCCACCGGTTACTATTTTTGGCAGAGGGTTATTTTCTTTCAGTGGGAGAATAAGTGTATATGGTCCCGGTAGTTTTTGTAACCATTCCTCTGTTTTCGGTGTAATGATACAGTATTGTCGAATCCATTCTTTTGAAGGTACTAAAATAGATAAAGGTGAATCCGGACGATTCTTTAGTTTACGGACTGCCTGAACTGCTTTCGCTTTGAGCGCGTTGCAGCCGATACCATAGATTGTATCTGTCGGATAGATGAACAGAGCGCCGTTCTTTATTTTCTCAATAATCTCTGTCTTTCGATACGTGAGTTCAGTTTCAGTAAGGATTTCCATAACAAAAGAAAAAAAAAGATGGATTTAAATAACTATCCGTCAGAAATAAGGATGGTTACGCGATGGCAGTATCAAACTCATCGAGGTAGGTTTGTTTGTGGTTAAAGAAGGAGCTTGATGTTGTCCTCTGTTCTTTGACATCGTATTTTTGCAGTAAATAATTTATTCGGTCTTTTATATTCATTGTAGCCACCTCCCGCTGAATTGCAGGTCGAAAGAATCTTCTTTATAGAAGAACGTGCGTTGAGTGAGATCGCGAACTTGTTGTTCAAATAGTCTTCGTATCGTTTTTGTGGTTAAATCAACCATTGTTTTCACCTCTTTTTATCAAGATCTCGTGGCCTATGCTTTGGCTTATCTCTGTCTTGATAGAATCTTTATGGTTGGGGTCCTTTTTATACTTCACCCGTACTTGACCAGTGACCAGTGGCTTTTTTGGTGGTTATTGTTAAAATCTTATGATAAGAGAAACTATAAATGGGATCTCTCAAAAACCCTGGATATGTTTAATTGAACAGATTCTTAGACTAGCCTTTCAAATCTTAACTCTCACGATCTTATCGTCGCCTGGGGAAGGCAAACCGCGTCCATCTTTGTTTGAGGTTGCAATATATAAGTATCCCTCATTCTCGACAACATCACGAATACGACCAAGAGGAGAAAAGAGTTCTTCCTCTCGAAGTATCGTTTTATGATCTGGAGCGAAAGTAATTTTTCTTACTTGATTCCCTCGCAAACCCGCAACATATAACTCTTCTCCAACAAAAGTAATCCCGCTAGGGGCAAGTGTAAATTCAGTATAACAGCGTAATGGTTGCACTTTATCATCAGCTTTTTCAGTACATTCTTGTGGCCAGCCATAATTCTTTCCTTTTTCGATCAAGTTTATTTCATCATTCCGGTTCTGGCCGTGTTCTGCTGCGTATAACCCTCCGGTCTGAGGATGCCAGGCGAGTCCTTGAGGATTACGATGTCCATAGGAATACACTGCATTTTGGAAAGGATTATCTTGCGGAATAGTGCCATCTTTATTGATGCGTAGGATCTTTCCGGCGAGAGAATTAATATCTTGCGCTGAAGAGGGATCTGTTGCGTCGCCAGTGGTGATGTAGAGTTTTCCATCTGGACCAAATTTGATTCTGCCTCCGTCATGGAAGCGAGCGGAGGGAATATTATCTAAGAGAATTATTTCATCTTTTAAAATCGTATCTAACCGGAAGCGTGAGACTCTATTTTTATTCTTGTGTATGTAATAGAGATAAATGAATTTGTTGTCTTCAAACTCTGGGTCGACGGCAATCCCCAGTAAACCTGATTCCGCTTCTTCATTGACGGGCAGCTCGCCAACCGTTTTAACGTTTCCATTCTCAATAATATTAACGTGGCCGGGCCTTTCGGTGAACATTAATTGGCCGGTGGGAAGGAAATCCATCGCCCAAGGTGTATCGAAGTCATTAGCAACAACTTCTATTTCTGACGGTGTTGTTACTGCCTTCTTCTTAAGATTTTTCTCGAGGAAGGCGAGGGTTTTTTGCCAGGCATCTTTCGTTTCAGCTGGTGCATAATTCATCCCGGAAGGGTTAGCGAATGCATGTCCTACGCTTTCATACATATAAATTTCATGGGGAATGTTTAGTTCATCTAATACTTGTTTAAACTGATTGACGGAAGCAACAGAAACGACGGTATCATTACTTCCAAAGATTCCTAAAACCGGCCACTGTATTTGTTGCACTTTGGTCTTATTCGTCTCGAGATTTCCATAATAAATTACAGTTGCAGCAAGTTCTTGGTTCAGTGCAAGTTGCAAAGACATCTGACCGCCAAAGCACCAGCCAAGAGATGCAATTTTATCCGTCACTTCTGCTCTTGTTTGGAGATAGGTAGTAGCTGCTTTCATGTTGGTGGTGGATTGGGGGAGATTTATTCTTGCTTCTTTTGCCAAAACACTTGCCTCGCTGGTATTTGTAGCAATTTTCCCTTCGTAGATATCAACGGCAAGAACAACGTAGCCTTGTGAAGCTAATTCTCTTGCCATCTGTTTGATGTGGTCATTTAACCCCCAAAATTCATGAATCATGATGATCCCAGGGAATTGTCCTTCTTCATCTGGCCGTGCAAGATAGCCTTTTATATCTTGAAAATAAGTCGGTTCTTCAATAATAATCGCGTATTCTCCCAGCCCATCAAGCGTCTCGACGTTTGTCTGCGGAGCGCAGCCGATGAGAAATACGATGCTAAGCGTTATAATCAGAGCTATTACCTTTGTATTCATGGTTTCCCCCTTTTTGTAATGGATAAAGATGAGGAGGTATATAAAATCTTTTTCGATGAAGGAAGAAACTAAACCATAATTTTTATAAATATCTCTCACAAATAACTTCTCATGCCCACGCTTTCCTTGTGTATGATCACGAAGAATGAAGAACAGTTCATTGAAGAATCATTAAACTCGGTCAGAGGTTTTGTTGATGAAATCATCATTGTTGATACGGGAAGCACAGATAAAACGAAAGAGATCGCAAAACGGTTTACGAACAAAATCTATGATTTTATCTGGAACGATAATTTCTCCGCGCCACGAAATGAGGCTTTAAAACATGCTACAGGAGATTGGATCTTAGTTCTCGATGCGGATGAAATTCTTCCGCCAGAAAGTAAAATTAAGATCAAAGAAGCGATGGAGAGCGACCAGTATGCCGCTTATTTCTTGCCGCAAGTGACGTTTACAAATATTTACACCAATGATCCCCTGTTTATTCAGAACCCCGTTATTATTCATGAGAAGACTTTTGCGGGATATACAGCAGGTGACATCATCCGTCTTTTCCAAAATCAGAAAACGATCACCTATGATTATTTCGTTCATGAGACGGTTGAATTCTCATTGAGAAAACAAAATTTAGCTATCGGCTGGCTTGCTGCACCGTTTTTACATCTCCATGAATTGAAAGAGCAGACAAAGATCCATGGTAAACAAGAATATTACGCACAACTGTCCTTGAAGAATATTGAGAAATATCCTACGCATGCCAAGAATTACCACGATATTTCTATCTATTATCATGTCTATAAGAAAGATGAGCAGAAAGCATTGGAGTATGCCGAGAAAGCCGTACGCTTAGAACCAAATCTGATCGAATTTAGGTTAACGCTTAGTTTCCGGCTGCGTGATGTGGGGAGACGGGATGACGCGATAACTGTTCTTTTGCCGCTCTTGAAACTGTATAATGATGAACGTGTGTTTGTGGAGCTCGGCGATCTGTTTGCAGCTGGTGGCAATGCCCAGAATGCGTTAACGATGTACAAGAAGGCTGCGCAACTGAACACACCGCGACGGGAATTGATATTAAAGAAGATGGAACAGGTAAAAGTATGAGCCTTAAGAAAAAAGTCTCTCAATTATTATACACTGCAGCAAAAGCGACCTGGGAAAACAGAAGAGGGAAGTGTGGTGAAGTTGTCGTGCTTTATGATGATTTCAGCGGCCTCCGCGGGATCGATATCTCGGGATTGCCAGAAGGCACCATTTCTGGAATGAATGCCGATGGTATCGGCACGAAAGTAGAGCTTGCCGAGAGACAAAAGCGATTTTCTACGTTGGCCTATGATCTGTTCGCAATGGTCTGTGATGACGCAGTGGCCAAGGGGGCAGAGCCGATAAATATCGTTTCTGTTTTGGATGCGCGTCTGCTGACTGATGATTTTTTGCCGCAAGTGGAACAGCTTGCAGCGGGGTATATAGCGGCAGCACGAGAGGCAGGAGTTGCGGTGGTAAATGGTGAAACGGCGGAATTAAGATCGCGAGTGGGAGGGTATGGTGATTTTAATTTTAATTGGTCAGCAACTTTACTGTGGCTGGCACGAAAAGAGAGGCTACTTACTGGTAAAGAAATTGTTCCTGGCGATGCGATTGTTGCGTTACGTGAGGAAGGGTTCCGTTCCAATGGCTTGACATCAGCGCGCGCGATTTTTTCTTCGACATATGGCGAAGCATGGCACAATACTTATTTTGATGGACGAAGTTTGGGAGATCATCTTTTGCTTCCTTCACGGATCTATACGCCGGCAATTGTGGCGATGACGGGTGGTTTTGTAGGCACACCGCGAGCAGTTATCCATGGGATTGCGCACATTACTGGTGATGGAATTCCCGAGAAATTAGGAAGAACGTTGAAACCATCTGGTTATGGTGCAGTCTTAGATTCTCTATTTCAGCCCTGTTCAGCGATGTGGTTAGCGCAATGTGCGAGTAGCGTTATGGATGATGTGGCGTATCGCACGTGGAATATGGGACAAGGAATGTTGGTTGTGACACCTGAACCGTCTGAGGTACTAGGGATTGCCGTGGACTATGGAATCGAGGCGAAAGTTGTGGGGCGTGTTGTTGAGGAAAAAGGAATAGCTCTGGTAAGTAATGGCTTATTTGGAAACGGAAAAGAATTGAGATTTTAAATTGAGAAATGTTTATATAAATGTTTTTTCTGATGTTCTGAATGGGTATTGAAAGAGTGTTTAATCTAGGTGGCGATAGTTGTTATGTTATCGATGATGTCGTTGAAGAACGTCCCCATCAAGCCGCTGCAGAAGTCGTCACGCGTTTTTTAGAGGAAAACCCGGAAGGTATTGTCTGGGCGTTTTATCATTATTTTACTCTTCCTATAGAAAGAGCATTCACTAGAACGGATGCTCTTGCTTTGGGTGGAGAACTGCTTCCTAATGTCATAAAAGTGCGGGAGAGCGTCTCGCCTCGCTCTAAAGTCCTGAGAATTGCAGAGCAATTCTGGGACGCAAGAGAAATCTCATTTCTCTTCGCGAGCGAGGCTTGAAAAGAGACGCTTTCTGATCTCCGCACTTTGTGACATAAATAGGCTAGAAAGCCATTCATCCTCGTCTTAAAAGACGAGGCTTTCTGGCCTATTTAATGTTAGAGAGATATATCTTCAACTATGTGCTGGTACTCCTCCTCGAGGAATTGGCTTTGAGAAGACGCGTCGGGGAACTGCTGTCGGGCATTATGAATTTTGATAGAGCTCTACTCTCTCGACAACATCTTCTAAAGAGTCAGGAATTCTGGACTCACCGTGTTGTTGCCAACCCTGTTCTGTCCTGAAGAGTGTTGCTCTGAAGAGATGCTCGTACGTTATCGGGAATGATCTTGCTCTGAATGTTTTTCCCCGTGGTTCTTCGGTGATAATTTCTGGTGCATAAACTTCCAGATAGCTTCTGATTTCAGGGATATCTTCTTCTTTCTTTGCATGGATGAGGAAATAGATGTTCATAAAGAAGTATTTTTTGGGGCGTATTAAAAAGGTTGTGAAACCCTACCCACTCCCCACTGGTCAAGTGTGGGTAGGCTATTTATACCTCCAGACCTGTGAGATTCTATGGCACGAAAACTACCCTTAATCCGCAATGGAAAACTGGCAGGACTGGTCACCACAAAATTTTACTATCCGCAAGAAAGAGACGATTGGACAATTTGGAACGAATTGATGCTTCCAGAGATTTGGTAAATTTTATATCTTTGAATGTTTTCTTTTTTTTCGATGGATTACTTTGCCCATGGTTTTTGGAGTTATATTCTCTTTAACAGGATTAAAAAACCTATCTGGGCGGTGTTCTTTGGTTTATTTCCTGATACTATCTCTTGGGGGGTTTATTTTGTCTATCGTCTCTTTACGGGGGGATTTCATCTTGGCGCTCCCGTGTTGTCTAAAATTCCCGCGTGGGTTTATTTCCTTTAGGGGTTAAGCCACAGCTTGATTATTGCTGCTCTTGTCTTCCTCGTTGTCTTTCTTCTCTTGAAGAGAATTCCCATTTATTTGTATGCTTGGCCGCTGCATATTGTTATTGATATTCCGACGCACACCAGCAATTTCTTACCGACGCCGTTTCTCTGGCCGCTCTCTTCATTCGCTTTTCCGGGAATCAGTTGGGCGTCACGAGAATTTATGGTCATCAATTATCTGTTGATCTTGGGAGGATTATTGTATATCGTCATTCAGAACCACCACGGCAAGAAGAAATGAGTCACTTAACTTTCCCTTCTAATTGTTCAACTCTTCCACACTTCCCGCATTTCATCTTGATGATAGAATCTTCATCTGAATAAAATGGTGCGATCTCGATAAGTTCTGCTTTATCATAGCTGCAATATTTGCATTTGTGTTGATGGACAGCTAATGGGTTGAGACCATCTGAGACGAGGATACGTGCTTTCTCATTGTCATTCGTTGAACGGATGGTTGGTGCTTCTTGTTGTAACGTTGGCTGGGTATGGCCATTGGGACAAGCCATCCATTTACCATACTGTGTTATTTTCGGCGTGAGTAAGGTGCCGCAATGTGCGCAGAACATAATGAGTAAGAATAATGATTGTTTTATTAACGTGTCGGCTTGATTAAGAGAACGGCATAGATTTCAGAAAAAAATAAGTCCGGCTCGACAATTTGTTTTAATTTTCCATCGTTGATGACATACCCATTACCACAGTCAACGAGCCAATGTAATATTTTTTTTCCACCCCTCAGCAGAATTGCTTCTCCCCGATAGGATACTTCTGGTAGTGCGACTACTCTTTTCTCAGCGATTTCTGTGTGTACTGCCTGGCAGGCAGGGAGACGTTGTTCTTGCGGCAGTTTTAGAAAATCATCTTGATGAGTAGGACTAAAATCAAAGCCTTGCAGTAGACCTTCATAGATATTATCTGTTAAATCGGAAACTAATCGTGTAGCCAAGCCTCCCTCTATATTGCCATTTCCCGCTACAAATGGATGTTTCCTAAATTCCTCATAGACTTTATCTGCCAAAGTCGATTCTCTAATCAGTTCAAAATAATTTGCTAACGAGCAGCCGAAACATTCTTGGTCGCGGTTGGGAAAACGGGTGGTGTACATTCATTTTAAAATTTCGACTCTTTTTATAAATCATAGCACAATCTTTATATCATAACCTCTTATTTTACTGTCTATGCAACGTATCCAGAAAATTATCTGCAATTCCGGCCATTGTTCCCGGCGTAAGGCTGAGGAACTGATCAAGCAGGGAAAAGTTAAAGTGAATGGCAAAGTGGCTTCTCTTGGCTCTTCTGCAGAAGAAACGGATACGATAACTATCGATGGGAAGCCCCTCCGTAAAGAGAGAAGAGTCTACATCCTTCTGAATAAGCCACGTGGTTGTGTGACTGCTGCAACTGATTTGCGATCTAAGACGGTAATGAGTTATGTTCGAGTGAAAGAACGAGTTTTTCCTGTTGGCAGATTAGACTTTAATACGACTGGTGCATTAATCCTGACGAATGATGGTGATTTTGCGAATAAAATCATGCATCCTCGTTATGAGTTAAAGAAGACCTATGTGGCAGAGATCGACAAACCGATCACATACGGGATGGTGCGAGAGATGGAACGAGGCGTGATGTTAACGGATGGTGTGACTGCTCCTGCTCGTGTGCGGGCGATTGAGCCGGTGTTGATTGAAATTACGTTGCATGAAGGACGGAATCATATTGTTAAGCGGATGTTCGAACATTTTGGCTATCGAGTTAAGAATTTGGTAAGGATGAAAATTGGAAAAGTGTCTCTCGGTTCACTACGTCCCGGACGATTTCGGCATTTGACGGAGAGAGAATTGGAAATGTTGAATGGGAGCGAGAAGACAGATAGAAATGATGCTTAGACCCCTGCAAGAAAGTGTTCTCTTCTCTCCGTAAAATAATCGACAACTCTTTTCTGGACTAGCATTGCTGCGACGGGATTGATGATGGACGCGTTGATGGAGCCAGTTCGATCAATATCTTGGTTTATTGTTACTGCTGTATACGAGTAGCTAGCAAGAGGGGTCCCCGAATCGTCGATGTTGACGAATGGCCCATGATAGCGTGGCAAGAGTTGGAGAGCAACGGCGATGGGGAAATTTCGTGAATAATATCTTAGATTTGATGCAGCAACGGTCATTGTTTTTGGGAACCGACTTACTGTTTTTCTGATACTTAATGGAACTTGTTTGAGTTCTTTTCCGTGAACGTAGCTAGTCTTGTCTCTTGCGACAAGACCGATATCCACTGCTCTTTCTCCAGGGATATCAAATTGTGTTTGTACTGCTTTTCGGAGCGATTCTCCGATTGTCCCTAAGAACCCGGTATCAAAGAGCAGAAAATGTTCGGCTTTGACACTTTCTTCTGTTATGCCGTACCGAGCGAGAAATTGTTTGACTGCTTCCATTTTGCCTTTGAAGGCGACTTTGTCCATGAGGACGCTGGAGCCAGCGAAAAGATGGGTCTGTTCATACCGAGGGTTGTCTCTAAGAGTTATTTTCAGCGCATCGTAGAATGGTTCGGCATCACGTGCTGCGATAAGGATGCGGTGTTGAGGATACCGTCGAAGTATCGTTTGACATAATTCTTCGATGTAGGGAAGAAGGTGAGGTACTTCGATGGTGTAGGTCTTTGATGTGAGGATATCGTCGATCCTTTCTTCTGCTGTTATTTTGTCCTCTGCGCCGATGAAATGAGGGTTTTGGATGACCGTGCTGATGATCTCATCTAAAGAAAAAGCTTGTATCTGTTCTGGTTCGGGACGAGGGAATGGTTTTTGGAAGATATCGAAGACTGTATTCATTTATTAAGAAAAGGATCGGTTTTTTAAAAAAGATGTTAAGGATTTTTGCTAATCTCCTTTGCTTTCTTCAATGTCTCTTTTCCTTTTGGGGTTAACTTGTAGAATTTGAATGTTCTGTCTTTGGGGTTGGTGCATTGAATCAACGATTGATCTTTCAGTTCTTTGATCGTACGCGAAACGTGCGATTTGTACATTCCGGTTTCCTTTTCCAACTGTGCAGAAACCTTTGGTTCGGTCTTTAACGAATCCATGACTTTGAGTCTGTTTTCTCCTCTCAGAACGTAAGAGATGACGTTCTTCTTGGGCATGGGTTACCATACCGGTTACAGATATTTAATCGGGTATTACCAAGCGAGTTACCGAAATGTTTAAATAGATTTGGGATAGAATGAAGAGCAGAGGTTAAACACTATGGCAACAGAAAAGAAAGCATGGTATAAACGCTGGTGGGCAATAGTTCTCTTTGTTATAATTGGATTTATAATTCTCACAAACTTATTTGGTGGAAATGATTCCTCAATTACTATACAACCTTCTTCAAATACTGCTGAAAAAGCACCTGAAAATGCTCAGACGTATTCTATCGACGATTCTATACCTACTGGTGATTTTACGTGGAAAATCACAGGAGTTTCTACGACCAGCGCGATTGGACAGGAGCTTGCGGGAACTTTCTTTGGAGAGAAAGCGGATGGAATTTTTGTTATATTAGATGTTGAGGTTGAAAATACTGCTAAAACAGCGAAATATCTTACCGATTCCTATATTAAATTAGTAGATTCTCAAAATAGAGAATTCTCTCCGAATAGTGTTGCTGCTGTTTATCTCAAGCCAGAAGGATCGGCTTTACTCTTTGGACAATTAAATCCTGGGATAACAAAGAAAGGAAAGATTGTTTATGACGTTCCGGAGAATGTTAAAACATTTGATGTTAAAATAACTTCGAGTGCTTTTTCGAGTAAGATGTATTATGTGAAAGTGGAGATTTGAGCTAGGTGGCAAGAATAAGTAAAATGAAAGAACTGAGGTATTCTTTCATTGTTTTAATGCTTATTGGAATCTTTATTCCCTTCTGGGTCTAATACCCCGCAGCTCTGCTGCGATTGGGAGGTTCATTAATTTATGGGGAAATAAATTATGAAAACAGAAATCAAGACTTTAGCCAAAGAAAGACCAGCGCTAAGTGTATTGATTGTTTTCTTTTTAGTAATAATATTAATGATTTTCTTTGGAAGTATTCTCTCTAATAATTCACCACCAATCAATTCCCCCCCAACCCAATTAAATATTAAACAGACTGGTTCTTGTTCACCCACTTGGCAATGTAGTACTTGGGAAAAATGTTCAGCTAATAGGACTCAGGGGAGAACATGTATTCTGGATAAATTAAAAAATTGCACTAATACAGATGATAAACCAAAAGAAAATAGGCCTTGTGAGTGGGGAAGAGAAGAGTATAAAAAGTATGCACGATCAGTACTTTATGATAATCTTTTTAGATTCAATGAGGAGTTTATTGGTGAATCTATCTATCTTCATGGTGAGATCACCCAAATTATACAAGTAGATAAAAATAATTGGATTTTGAAAGCAAATACTGGAAGAATTTATGACGCTTATTTCTTTGATGATGAAGTAATTATCTATTTTCAATCTTCAGAGAGATTGCTAGAAGGTGATGTCGTAGATATCTGGGGAGAGGTATTGGGGCTTCGGACTTATACAACTGTTCTGGGAGCAGAAAGAACCGCTCCATTGATAGATGCTAAATTTATAACTTATTACAAATAGTCGTACCTTACTAATCAATACTTACACCCACTTTCTCTTGCCAGATCAGATAAACTCTGTCTTCCACGTAATACTCTCCCATCTCCCAGTATCCACGTAGGATAGCCATTGATGCGAGAGTCACATTTCTCTGGTTGTGCTTCACAATCCACATAAGGGATGAGATCAGCACTATCACCAAATGCTTCTTTCTGTTTTTTACAATAGCCGCACCCCGGTGTGCCGTACAGTGTCGTACCACTGTCGCGCAAGCATTCGGCAAGAGCTTGAACTTCTGGTGTGGAAGGTGATTTACAGGAAAATAAGAATGCTGTTAACGCAGCTAAACCCATTGTTTTTATTGTTGACATGGAAATCTCGTAAATAGGGAAGTGCCCCGGCCGGGATTTGAACCCGGGTCCCGGCATCGAAAGTGCCGGATGATAGTCCGGAATTTGCCAATTAACCTTTGATGGTTAGATTGTCTACACCACCGGGGCACTATCTCAGAAAAGAAGCATTTCATTTAAAAATCTTTCTCAAAAGCCTTATATAAACTGAAGCGTGCCTTACACGTTATGGAAGAACGATTAGTTTTAGGCTTAACTGAGGAAATTACCATCTACGGACTAAAACGTTCGGAAAAAGTCACTGCTCGTATCGATACGGGCGCAACTTCATCTTCTCTAGATTTGAAATTGGCAGAGAAATTGCAGCTGAAAGAATTAAAAGATGTCAAAATTGTAAGATCGGCATCCGGTGTAGGCAGACGTTCAGTGGTTCATGCTACGGTTATCATTCACGGAAAAACATTAGAAGGAGATTTTACATTGGCGAATAGAAGCCATATGAACTTTCCTTTGTTAATCGGTCAAAATATTCTCAAGAAGGGTCGTTTTCTGATTGATCCATTGAAAAAGGTGCAGGACGAATGAAAGCAGCATTGATCTCGTTAGGCAGTAAGAGTTCGGTCATGACGTACGAGGCGATGCAGAAGTATTTTGAGTCTGTGGATATGATTGAATTGAAACGTATTGAAGTGCGTCTGGGAAAAGAGGCAGCGATCCTTTATGACGGGAAAGAGTTAGGTCATTACGATTGTGTTTATGTGAAGGGTTCATATAAATATGCTAATCTGCTTTGTTCATTGGCATCAATGTTAGAGGGAAAAGTGGCATACATGCCTTTCTTCGCCAATGCTTTCACTACGGTCCACAATAAGTTATTGACCCATCTTGTCTTGCAGCAGCATAAGATTCCCATGCCAAGGACGTATATTACGTCGACGATTGCGGCAGCAAAAGACTTATTGAAGCGAGTCAATTATCCTGTGGTGATGAAATTTCCCGAAGGGACACAAGGGAAAGGTGTGATGTTTGCAGATTCGTATAGTTCTGCGTCTTCTTTGTTGGACGCGTTAGGCGTGTTAAACCAGCCATTTATCATTCAAGAATATGTTGAGACCGGCGGTTCGGATATTCGCGCTTTAGTCGTCGGTGATAAAGTCGTGGCGGCGATGCGGCGCAAGGCACAGACGGAAGAGAAGCGGGCAAATATCCATGCTGGAGGAGTTGGCCAGTCGGTACAATTAAGTAGGGAGCTGGTTAAATTAGCAGTAACGACAGCACGCGTTCTGGGAGCGGATATCTGTGGAGTTGATATTTTGGAGAGTCCGCTTGGTCCTCTGGTCATCGAAGCGAATATTTCTCCGGGGTTGCAAGGCTTAGGAAAAGTGTCTCCTGTCGATCTGCCAGATGAAATTGCTAAGTTTTTATTCTTTAAAACACAAGAAAAAGTTGAGGAGCGTAAAAAACAAGGAGCAGTAGAAGTGATGAAAGAATTGGACCTTGATCCGGAAGCGACGCAGGAAATTGTTTCCACATTACAATTTCGAGGTGAAAAGATTATTTTACCGGAAATTGCCAACAAGATTGCGCGCTTTAATGAGACTAAAGAATATATCATCACCGCGAAGAAAGGGCGATTGGAAATTCAGGAGACCAGATAAACCCTATTCTTCCGTTTTTTCTTCTGCGACTTTTTTACCTTTTTTCTTCGGTGGAGATCGCTTTGCTTTTGGTTTTGCTTCCTCAACGAAAGGTTCATCATCATTTTCCATCTCTTTCTCATCTTCTTTCTTCTGACGGAACCAGATGAGGTAAATAATCGGAAGAAGACCGACGGTATTGAGAATCAAGAGGGCAATAAACCAGCCTTTTTTCTTTTCCTGGGCAGCATACCAAAGAGCGATACCTTGCCAGACGAGCGACCAAAGAGTGACAAGCGCCAGTCCAAATAATACTTTTAATGGTTGTTGATATAAGTCATATGGTGTGATCATGGAAAATACCTCCGAAGGGAGATTTGATCTTTGATAGAATATAAAGATTTTGTGTTTTTAGTCCTATTTTCGTCTTTTTCGGTGATTCCTGAGAAATGGGTCCATACCCCGCAGCTCTGCTGCGACTTTTGATTGCCCATTTCTGGGAGTAAAAATCCCAATATCATTTTTAAGGAATGCCCCGCAGCTCTGCTGCGATTGGGATTTTTTACTCCATACAGAGAAAAGATGTGATTTGGTGATCACACGTAAAATACGGGCACCGATACGGATGAAGCGGGCAGCGCGAGCGAATTTGATCGTCTTTTCTCCGCGTGCAACAGCTTTTAGTCCTTTTTCTGCTTCCAGACTTTCATGGAAAATTGCTTGGCCGACGGCGAGCTGTTCTGTTGCGGCAAGAGCTTGATATATTCTTCCGACAAGACTAAAGAGTAGAGCGAAAGGAAATACTGCCAGCAAGTCCAGCCAATAATGTTTAAAGAATTCTTTTGCACTCTTTGTCTTCTTGCTTAAGAAAATAAGATCGATGACAAAGATACTGATGACGATCCAATCTAAACCATGTACGAGGAGAAGAATTTGTTCGTCTTCAACATGGATGAATAATTCGAAGATGATAATCCCCAGCAGGATAACTAACGCATAGGGGATCAACTTTGCATTATAATGCTCGACTTTTTCCCAGAAATGTTCCACTATTTCCTCCTTCTTTTTGTAGCAGGGAGATACTGTTTTGGATCGCTGAAGAGGTGTGTCTTTGAGAGGATACGAACGGAGCGGATGCCACTGCGGAGAACTTTCGCTCCTCGTTCGGTCTTGATGGCGGCGGCAACTTCTTTTTCTGCTTCGACGCTTTCGTGGAGTATCTTTTGGCCGATAAAGATCTCTTCAGCGCTGAGGGCAGTACGATACAGCTGGCCGAAAACACGGAAGAAAAAATAAAACGGAAAGACGGCGAGAATATCTAACCAATAGTTCTTAAAGAAAATCTTCGCATTTTTTGCTTTTAATGCGAGGAAGATCAGGTCGATGACGAAAACAGCGATGACGAGGCCGTCAAGAATTTCTACCGTGAGATTAATGATTGGATTATCAATATGAAAGAAAAGATCGTAGATAATAATCCCTGCTAGGATTATTAAAGAATAAGGAATGAGGGTTGTATTCCACCGTTCTACTTTCTTCCAGAACGTTTTCATCTCTTCTTGAGGTGAATTAAGAGTTATATAAACTATTCGTTGTCGGAGGCTTTGCCCTTATCTCTTAGATCTCTTCTCGAACTTATGGATCTTCTCGAGATCTTCTACAATATCCGATGCGATGAACGAATATCCCTTCTTCCCTTTCAAGAGAAGATCTCCGACGAAGCCGTTGATATATGCTGCGGCGACAGCGCTTTTGAATAAGTCCTGACTTTTAGCAAGGAAACCGACTGCTAATCCTGCGAGAACATCTCCCGTACCAGATTTGGTCATGCCTTGGTTGCCTGTGCGATTATAAGCGATCTTGTTCTTAGAAATGATGAGATCTGTTGGCCCTTTTACTAAAAGGACATTATCATTCTGGAGGAAATAACGAAGATTACCTTGAAGGATTTCTGCTTTCTCTTTGATGTTTGCTTCGCGTAATTTTGGGAGAAGAAATTCTTTCGCGCTGTTGATAAGCATCATTTCTAATTCCGTTTCATTTGGAGTTAAGATGGAATTCTGGAAATCTTTGAACGAAAGACCTTTCAACGCATCCGAATCAATTACTTTCGGTCGTGGCGATTTCTTGATAAAATAATGGCAGAACTTATCTGCTTTTCGGGTGATGCCAACCCCGATAAGAACAGCATCATACCGTTCAGCTTGCTTAACCATCTCTTTAGCTAGTTTGACGGTCCATGCCGCTTTTATTTTCTGGGTCATCACATCGGGGGTATAGCGATTGATGGTCCAAGCGACTTTCTCTGGTGCAGCGATAGTGACTAGATCACAGCCAGCACGCAAAGCGGCAAGGCCAGCAAGAGTGACTCCCCCTACATTCTCTTCTGAACCGCCGATACAAAAAGCATGCCCATTTTCTCCTTTACGGGACGTCTTCTTCCGCTCCATGAGCTTTTTAACTTGGTTCAGATTCATGAATAAACCTCTTTTTTCTATAGGTGATGCTTCTTTTTTTGTTTATATATCTTTGTAATTATTCTGGAGTGAGAATTTAGAGAATAACATTTAAAAAGTAAATCTCAGAATGCGAGCTGATGACATATTATCGTTTTACATTACCCGGTGCTGACGCCTTCGCTCGCTTTTTAGATGGTAGGCTACCGAGTATGGTAATTGCTGACGGGCCGTCCATTACGCTGATCGATGGCCAGCCTTATCGTTGGGACTGGACTGTCTCTCATGAGGGTGAGATCTTAGGCACGTACCAAAGATGGGGACAAGAGAAAGATGAGCTAGATTTTAAGCGCCGGTATCATGGGATTGTTCCCGGTTATGTTAATCTCGAAACTTTGGCTTATGGTGAAACAAGATCACGACGCCACCTCGGAGATGTCCATTTGGTCTCATTGACTTGGGCTAATGAAATGTGTCTCGTTGACGTGGATTCTTACGGATGGAAACATCCTACGGTTATCAGAACCCCTTGGCAGCGGCAAGACGGGCACCATTCGATACCGTTTCCATAAACTTTTCTGGTTGGGAAAATCTTTTAAAGAACAAGACTCCTTGCTTCTTTGGCCCCATAGCTCAGCCAGGTTAGAGCGCTGGTCTTATATGACTACTACTGTATCATACCAAAACACAGTAGTGCGCGAAGTGAGCCAGAGCGCCCGAGTTCAAACGGATTTCACGTTAAATGTCGTGTGTCTACAGAAAATCTCGGTGGGGCCACTCACTCTTCCAGTAAAGAGATATCTTTATAAGTTTCCAAACATTTCTGATATCTAAAAGAGGTGTGTTTAATGGTTTTTAATAATAGAAATCTTAATAAAAGATTCATCTATTTCTCGTTCTTGGGGTGTAAAGTTCAATGAAACTTAGTAAAATTACTTTCAGCGAGTCTGCCCGTGAAGACATTTTAAACCTCTATGGGAAGTCTATTGATGAGGAGGGCTTTATCGTCGAGAAAGAGAATTTTTCTCAGAGAGTTCTCACTCCACAAGGAGAAGAAATTCGCTTAGAGGAATGGGCCGGAATTAGAAAAGGTTCAGAAGCTTTCATTAAAAATGATATTTTCTCTCTCATTGAACTTGCAAAGAAGTTAGATTGACACTTTTCGAAAGGCTTAAGACCATTTTTGAAGGAAGATTTAGGGACGTCTTTTCAAATAACAAGATTACTATATTTGATTTCTCTCGAAATAATGAGCTGGTGATAGAAGTTAAAGATGAGAATAGATTAACTCTGGATTTAAGCAAGGCGAGTGAAGAAGAGAAAAAGAAAATAAAAGAAAATATTTTGGATCCACTCATCCAAAGACAAGAAGAAGTATTTCTTATTGATGACTCCTCTCAGAAAACGCAAAAAATAAAACAGAACTTACCTGATGATAATGATGAATCATTATTAAAATTCTATAAAGATAAACTAAAGCCAGAATGGTATAAAGCTTTGGAAGCATCAATTATCTTGAGGAACGCATTCAAAAAAGGGCATGATGTCACAGAATTAAAGAGAGACATATCTCGACGTTATCCTCTTTTTGGAAATAATCTTTGTAATCTAACTACAGAAGGGTATTTTGACACTCATTTTAAACAATTGTATAATGATATGATTGAAGAGGATTTCGATATATTAGTATACCAAAAAAAAGTAGAGAGGATAATAACCTCATTACCTTACACTGTTTTTGTGACCAGATTCAAAACTTATGATCAATTGAGTAGTGAAGTCGTATTCAAACTAGAGAGATTAAAGAGATATGGCACGGGAAGATTATTACTCCATGGTATTGGTCGGGAAAATGTAAGTACAACCCTTGTTCTGTTAGATGAATATGAAGCTGAAAAAACCATTACTATCCAAAAAGATATAAACCTCAAGGAAACAATAATCACTGCGACATTAATCTTCTAAAAAATAAAAATGGCCCCTCCCAGACATTCAGCGAAACTCTGTTTTTCTAAGTATGAAACAGGGTTTCATATTTGAACTGGGGACCTCACGATGTCTACACGGTTGATATCAGTCGTGCGCTCCACCGGACTAAGCTAAGAGGCCATATGTTAGAAGCGGAATGTGGGTCCATTTTTAAAGATTACGGCTTATTTCCTAATGCTTCCATGATTGAACGATAGATCCTCTCACGGTGTTGGGGATTCAGCGTATCGGTTACTTCTCGGTCTATGAGTATAATTGGGCCCTGATGCAGGCCATATTGCGGCACTCGTTCCGGAAAAACGTCATACAGCTCTTTTAAAGGGCGAAGATCTCTTTCTAATTGCCACGCATCTAATTCTCCTTCACGACCTCGCCGTTCTATGCCTGCTCTAGCTACTTCTGCCGAAGCGTGCAGGAGAAGCATGATCCCTGACCGAGGTGTCTTTCCTGCCTGTGATTTCCAAAGCTGTTGTAAGTCATCGTATTGCTCTCGATTCAAGTAGCCGAGATTGGCAAGGTGGGGATGCAAGACAGCAGGATCTTCTTCAGGTGTTCGATCTTCGATGAAGCTCTGTCCACGTAGTGCTCTTGTTCTGCGCGCATCTACGCGGCGGTTACAGAGATCGACTTCTAGATTATAACAATGTTGTGCTTTTTCTTCGAATGGCGCTTTGATGAATCTCATCAATAGATCTACGTTCATAACTCTATTATCTAATTCATAACTTCCGGGAATTTCTAAATCTTGGCTGATTAATTCTGCCAACGTCGATTTTCCTAAACCGATATTTCCCGCAACGGTGATGATCGTTGGTGTTCTTTCTAAACAGTGTTGTAATTTTTCTTTAGCGTTCATGTACTTTCATCTCTTGCATTGTTGTGACGATTCTTTGGAGTATGTCAGCATGATACGTCGGTTGTTGGCGGAAATCGATATTTGCATCGACTCTGATTACCCGCGGGGTATGTAGACCATATCCAGCGTAGACGGAGTCAATATTGTCGATCCATCTATCATAAAGTCCATTCAGTCTTTCTAAGTATCCTCCCGGAATACTTTCACCTTGCGTGTCTCTCCTCCGCTGACGATCTTGTAAAACCTGAACGTCTGATACTTGAAGGTAGACTACTAATTGTTCCAGCCATGATTCCTGCTGTGTTCGATCGAGAGCATCGAGACTTTCTTTTAAGTCATCAACGTATCGCTCATATGCGGCGTGTGAGAAGAATCCTTCTTGAAATGAATTTTTAGCAAATGTTTCTGCGCCACCAATCATGCTGCGATCGAAAATGTAAATCCCTTTTCCTTCTTTTGCTTTCATCTGACGCACTTGTCTTCCGGTAAGGCAGCTTCGTTCGAAGATATTGGTGTAACGACGCATGTCGTGGTAGAATAATTCTAGTGCTTCATGATCGACGAATTCCGGGATGCTCACTACTTCTTCCTCTTCTGAGAGAAATGGTGCAAAAGCGTTTTTATGTGCATCAACATAGCGCACGAACTCTGACTTTCCTGCACAAATGTTTCCCTCAATCAATAATGTGAATTTAGCCATTACATCCTGCTTCCTTTTCCTAAATCGGTAAGCGTTTGATTGACAATGCAGCGAACCCATTCTTCCCGCAGATGATCTTGTGGAGAAGGAAGAGGTAATTCCTTATATGTTATTTTTTGCGTATCAAAAAAACTACGGATCGCTCGATCCATCTCTCGTTGGAATGCTGTGTCTGTTGAACGGATGCCTTCTCCTTCTCCTAGGGAATCGTTAACAATCGGAAGAACATAGATCCGGTCATAGGGAAATTCTTGAACGTGTCCCAAAGTCAGCGCTAGCGCGTACTGATCGGGACCAAAGCGCCGTTCTAAGTAACAGTAATTGTCAACTCCTCGGTCGCAGATGATCACATCGTACTTTGGTGGTGCTGTTCGTGCTTGGTATGCTAACTCTTCGGCAAATTGAGCGTGAAGAATCCAGAGTTGTGCTGCGCGGGTTGTCTGCTCATTGATGGGAAGACCTTTTTCTCTTGCTACAGTTGACATCTCCGCTAATGCACGAGCTTCAACACCACGTCGTTTTAATTCGCCGGCAACAAGCGTGGCTAAAGTGGTCTTGCCTGTTCCCTGCGTGGAAGAAAGACTGATTTTGTATACCATCTCTTTTGTGAGATGTAATTATTTGATTTTTATAAATGGTTATTATTCTTGAATATGACTGTTGTGGTTGTTGAAAAAATAAAATTGAAGAGAAAGTAGTAGAAGCTTATCTTCGTACGTAATTGAGGTGCGCTTTATCAACAAGCTCTGCTAAGCTTTCAACTGGGCGCGCGGGACTCAATTCTTTATACCCCTGGCTCGTGTATCCATTCTGTCCAGCGAGTATAGGGTTGTACTCGAGCGTAGTCTGAAATAATCTTTCATATGTAGCCTGGTCTGTACATGCTACCACTATCGAAAGAGTCCTCATGTAATTAATGTAACCAACTCCTCCTCCTAAACCATTGATTCCGTCCCTGACAAGATTTGGATCCGTATTTCTCTGTGTACTATCAACCAAATGCATTACAAATTCAAGATCTCCAGTAACTTGCGCTAGTTGTTGTGGCGTATCAACGTCAAATGAGTACTTTGGTTGTTCGCTGGGAACGAGTGTTCTTACTAATCCTCTCCGTGTTGGTTCTCTCATTTTTTCCTCCTCTATTTCTTTTCTTTCATTTCCCACCAGAATATTTAAAACTTATGACCAGAATAGATGTTTCATGCGTTACACAATCCTCGATTGCTATACTGATGAAGCTTCCGGTTTAGGAGTACCTCCCTACTTAGGGACATATCCTCGCTATATTTTTGGCCGACTGCGTAAGGAAGGACATACTGTTACTTATTTGACGATCGATGATCTGCGCTTGTGGAAGAAATATGGCCATGTTGTCGCGAAAACGAGAGATCGTGATAAGACTAACATTCAGATTTATAATCTTACGAACAATAATGCTGAAGAGGTTCTGGCTGATACGGAAGTCTTAATAGTCGTATTGGGCGTGCATGTGCCGGGAAAATATCTCACCGCATTACCCGGGACGTTGCATGAAGTGATTCCCCTGATCAGCGATCTGAAGATGAAGAAGATCTTGACTGGACCGGCAATCTTCGGTACGCAATTGGAAGGTGGAAAGATGTTTGAGAAAACAGACCTTTCTCTCTTCGATGAAATTGTCAAAGAGGATGCTTCTTTTGAAGATATCGAGCACTATGCTTTGCTTGGTGCGGAAATGCTGGATCAGATTCCCGACAAGAGAATGATTGAGATTGAAACAGGGAGAGGCTGTAATGTCGGAAAATGCAGTTTCTGCACTGAGCCGTTAAAGAGCCGCTTTGTCAATCGAAAAAAAGAGAGTGTCATTGAAGAAGTAAAGAAATATTATGATCACGGGGCACGGTTTTTCCGTCTGGGGAAGCAGGCTGATTTTTATGCTTCAGACAGACCGATCGAGATGCTGAGAGAAATCCGCGCGTTGTGTCCAGAGATAGAAGTATTACATATCGATAACGTTAATCCCAATTCTGTTATCAAAACGGGTGGCGAGGAAATTACAAAAGCGATTGTAGACTATTGTACTCCCGGTAATATCGCTGCGTTTGGTGTGGAGAGCTTTGATCCGGAAGTTGTCAAAGCAAACTTATTGAACACGATGCCGTTAATTGCGATGAAAGCAATCCGCATAATCAATAAATATGGTGCGGAACGCGGAGAGAATGGTCTGCCGAAATTCTTGCCGGGGATAAATTTGATCTTTGGTCTATTGCAGGAGTCCAAAGAAACACATGTTAAGAATATGGAGGCATTGCGGCAGGTTATTGCTGAAGGAATGCTCTTACGTCGGATCAACGTACGGCAGGTTGCTGTCCTTCCGGATACCTTCTTAGCAAAGAACGGTGGCCAGAAATATTTTCTGAAAAATAAGAAATACTATTGGAAATGGCGGGATGAGATCCGACAGAACATCGATAATCCCATGCTCGAGATGATCCTTCCTAAGGGGACAATTCTGAGAGATGTCTTTACAGAAATGTATGATGGCAAGACCACTTTTTGTAGGCAGATGGGAACGTATCCGTTGGTCATTGGCATCAAAGGAAGATTGCCTCTGGGCGAGAGGATTACTGTTCGAGTTAGGGGGTATATGTTGAGGAGTATTGTTGGGGAGAAAGTGGAGTAAATAAATTTCTATAAACATTTATAAATTGCTCATTTAATTATCTCATTCGTGATACACCATGTATGATCAAGACGACATTTATATTTTGGAATTAGCGATCGATGATCCTTTGAAAGATAACCGTTCAGCTCGTCAACAGCAGTTGCGTTCGGCGACGATCGATTCTCTTGTTTCTCGTGAATTGAAAGAAGAAAGAGAATTAACGGGCTATGGAAAAGTTCGAGCGAAAGTTAATGATCTTGCTCTTTCTGTTGGTGTGGCTTCCGGCGTATCTGGTCTTGTGGGCTATCTCCATGATCAAAATGTTTCAGAATATGCTGTTAAAGGGGGATTCGTAGCAGTAACTTCTGCTGCACTTCTGTATGGTCTTGGTAAAGCTATCAAATATTTTAAGCCCTCTCCTGTGAAGACTGACGGAGAGAAACGAGCCGAAAAAGTAAAAGAGTACGCAGGGTTGCTTTCTTCACGGGAGATTTATCAAAAATCTAACCACAAAGTAGCGATCGTTGGTGCATTTACTGGTCTTTTCGCCATTGTCAGCGGAGTTCTTTTTGCTGTTCCTTATACGGTCTTAGCAGCACTATCGGGCATTGGTGCGGGAACCGGTTTAGCTGCGGGAACTGCTACCATGGGTGTCGCCGCGGCCAGAATATTACATTCCCGAAAACGAAAATTAGACCAATACGACATTGAACGAGCACGGATCGTCGGCGAAGAACTGTTTAAGAAATAATTTTCTTTACTGCGTGCGAAAACTAAAACAGCACAATAATATCCAGAACAAACAATAAGACAATAATTATCTCTAACACCAACATCCGGCGATTACTTGCTTCTTCTTGGAGCATCGTATAAATATTCTGCACTGTGTTCAACTTCTCTTTCACCGAATTCTTCCAGTTCTGAAGATAAAAACGGTTCGCTGCCGTCGTATACACCCTTGCTAAATAAATATCTCCCACTAGTTTCAATGCATTTTCTACTTTGTCCATAAAACTAGAGATATCTACTTTAATGCGATACAGGCGGTTTAACGTCTTGGCGAACGGTGTTAAGCCGAATAATGCTTTTTTCTTATGCTGGCTGAGATCTTCATACGCTTTGTCTAATACTGTATCCAACACATCATCGTACGTCCTTAATTCCAGCAATTCGATGACTGCATATTCTAACACATCTAAGACGTCAGATGTCAGTTGTGGGTCGTAGATGAACGCGGCATTCCAGTCCGCCAGCACCAGATCATGGGGAGTATATGATACAGGATTCTTTAGTGCATCGGTGATTTCTTGCTCACTGAGATTCTGTTCTGTGCGTAAGATAGCAGCTATCGGTTTTGCTTCTTCTGTCAGAAGTTCGCGTCCGGTGATCTCTTTCTCAAACTGATTAACAATAAAGACGGAGTAATCTTCCCACTCGAGTTCTTTGTAAGGTTTGATGAGTGCATAACGAATCGCAAGAATGATCTTCTTCACAATCTGTTCTGCTGTTTTCTGGAGTTCTTTATTCTCTACAACTAGTTGGCTTTGTAGTGCTACTTCTTGGAGATTTTCAGCGATAGGCAGGATAATCTTTATCGTGATGACGCCAAAATCGTAGATTTTTGCAATGATCTTACAATCGTGTTCTTGGATCTTTAACGGCCCAAGGTTGATGACGAGAGGGGGGATTTTATATTTAACATATTTCGGAGTGAGGCGGCGATATTCTAAAAGTGAAAATACAAATGATTTTCCCATCACTTGCTGATTGCGTTCTATCTTTTCGAGAGCAATCTCACTAGCGACCTCAAAGCAGAAATACAGGTTGATACTGCCTTTAGCGATCTTCATCTGATGCTGAGAAACAACAGGATATAAATAGTTTTATCGTGTGGCAAAGCGGAATGCTTTTAAAGTCTAAAATTCTTCTTTTATGTTATGGTTTGGCGTATACCCTCTCGAAAAGTCTTGTCTGCTGTTGAAGAAAAAGATTTTCCAGATGTTTGGATCACTTTTGTCCGTGGTTTTAATCGTCTCAAAAATGATCGCGGCTTATTAAGAGTTCTCCGTGAACAATGTAGAATAAGTTTTCCACCGGTTCTTGAGCGAGCGTAGCGAGCGATGACCGGTGGCGTAGTTTATATTCTCGTTTTGTTTTCTTAATAACGAAGTCCAACCAAAAGCAAAAAATGCCCTCTGAGCCCTGTATGTACAG
>JACOZP010000010.1 GCA_016181265.1 Candidatus Woesearchaeota archaeon | reverse complement strand
AACGCTTCTTTTTGAGTTATAAGACGGAGTTCGCAACTGGTACTTTCACGAACGTGAAAGACTATGTGCAGCACTATAACGGACAACGGCTGCACATGATTTTACACTATCGAACTCCAAAAGAAGTCTGGGACGAACTAGTTTCGTGATGCGAACCAGTTTCGGGATAACACATTTATCATGGCTCTGTAGAATTGCTATATAAATTGTTTAAATCTCCTACTCGGCACCCCGTAGGGGGCAACCCCCGCCAAGTCAGCGTCGACGAGATTTGCTAAAAGCAAATGCACGTCATGGTGACAGCTACGGAGATTTAAAAACAATTCTACAGTGCTTTTTATCATTCAAAAACAGAGAAAGAGTAAGTTTTATTAATTATATTTCTACTATCGAAATGGTGGTACAATATCGGCTTTTGCAAAAGAAAGATTTTCCAGAGATCCGGAGAGTTGCTCTTGAATCATGGCGTTATACCTATCGAAAAATCTATCCCATTAAGATGATAAAAGAACGCGTCGCTGCATATTATTCTGACCAAGGATTAATTAAAGCGTATCAAAGTACAGTGAAAAAGAGTGCCTGGTTTTGTATTGCTACTTCTCGCCGGAAGATTATTGGCTATTCTCACATTCGTAAGAGAAAAGGTAGTTGGGAATTATTTCGGATCTACATTTTACCCCCATTTCATCATCAAGGAATTGGCTCAGCATTGGTCCGACGCGGGGAGAAATTTCTGCGTTCAAAAAAAGCTAGAAAATATTTAGTCTATCCTAATTCTAGAAATAAATCGGGGATTCGCTTCTATCAAACGATGGGTTTTATTCAAAATCCTTCAAAATATCAAGATTCGACTCATCCTTGCTTTGAGAAAGTTCTTTAATTTAACAAAATATTTAAACCAGAAGTCTGACCAAATAAGTATGGCTGACGAAACTGCTCAAAGAGAATTAAAAGAAATTACTGATTTTGTTACCGAATACCGTGCAAAGTATGGTATAACTCCTTCGATGCACGAAAAAGGTCCATCTTTATCCGGTGAGGCTTTTGGAGAAGGATTGATAACTTTATACCAATGTTTAATCCCGGTCGTGGACGGCCATGGAGTTTGGACAGCATTAAATGATGCTGCTATCCGTCAGACAGTTCTCGAACAGGTTCGAAAAGATGGATATGTTATTGAGTCACGTCTTTAAACTATTATTAGAATCCTGATGATGCGGTTCACTTTCCACTTTATTAATAATTTATTATACTTCCTAAAAAAAATCTCCGGAGAGAAAATAGAAAAAACTTACTCCTTTCCCAGTCTTCTTTCGACGACCGACCAATCTAAAGCATTAAAGAAAGCCGCCACATAATCCGCTCTCTTCAAACCGTAATCAAGCATGAACGCATGTTCAAACACATCCATGATTAACAGAGGGACAGTCCCGGCAAGAAGTCCAACATCATGCTCATTGATCCAAAGATTAAACAGTTTTTTTCCAACGGGATCATATACTAGAACAACCCAACCAATACCGCGCATCGCACCGACGGCTTTAAATGCTGCTTCCCACTGCTCATAGGAACCGAATTGTTCTTGTACTTTTTTAGAGAAAAGAGATTTTTCATCAAGATTCTTTCCACCTTTGCACATGTTGCTGAAATATAATTCATGTAAGCGCATACCATTAAACTCCCAACCAAAACGTCGTTTTAATTCCGCAAACTCTGGCGTCGCTGCTTTTCCTTCTTTACTCATTGTCATCAATGTATCAAAAAGCTTATTTGTATTTGTTACATAGCCTTGATATAATGTGAAATGATTCTTCAACAATTGGTCGCTAAAGCCCGCAGTACCTAAGAGATGTTCAAAATTTTGTGCTGTGTATGTCATTTTTATTCCTCCGCCCGTTATTTCTTCTCAAACCGATCTTTATCTCGTCCGTAGCATTTCTCCATCACTCGATCAAAAGATTCATTTAAATTTATCCCTTGAGAATTAGCAAGACAGCAGAGAGTAAATATAACATCAGCCATTTCTACGCCGAGATTATGTTCTTCTTCTCCCGCTTTCTTTTTTTTCGGACCGAATTGGTGGTTTATTTCTCTACCAACTTCTCCCACTTCTTCTGCTAAACGAGCGAAGATTTCGTGTGGTTTCCAGTATCCCATTTTATATTGCTGCACCCATTCATCAACTCGGTCTTGTGATTCTTTCAAAGACATCAGATCTTCCCTACCAGATCCAACCCTGGCTTTAATGTCTTCTTACCGGGCTGCCAACTTGCTGGACAGACTTCACCGCCATGCTCGCGGACAAATTGTGCTGCTTTGATCTTTCGCACTAATTCCTCTGTGCTTCTCCCGATACTATTATCGTGGATTTCAAATGCTTTCAAAACTCCATCTGGATCGATAATGAAAGTCCCTCGTAAACTGATTCCCTCTTGTGGAATAATTGTACCATAATCCGTGCAGATTTGCGCAGCGGGATCAGCTAACATCGGAAATTTTACTTTCGCTACCATCGGTGAGTGCGTTGCCCATGCTGCATGCGTGTAGACCGTATCCGTACTCACGCTTAATAACTCCACTTTTAATTTTTTTAAGTCTTCATAATTCTCTGCAAGTTCGCCTAATTCTGTCGGACAGATAAACGTGAAATCCGCAGGATAGAAAAATAGTACAACCCATTTTCCTTTATATTCTTTTAATTTAACATCAACAATCTTTCCATTGTGATATGCTTTCGCTTCAAACAGTGGTGCTGGTGAACCGATTACTAATTTATTTTCGTCCATTGTACATACCTCCTTTACGCGTATTGCGATAAGAAATCATCAGTTTAATTCATGATCAGAAAAGGGAATTCGTATATAAATATTTTGGAACCTAGTTTTCCAGAAGTGAAGCGGTGTTTTTTCTTCGCACCCAGATGCTGTGATGCTGTTCAATCCGAGAATGATTTTTGAGTATTTCTCAACAAGATCATTCCTTTTCCTAAGCATCCCCTATTTTTAATCAAAATTTAGCAGCTCCGGAGAGCTGCCGCTAGGCTGACAAGCCTAGCAGACTTGCAAAAGTTATAGCATGACAAGAACATTTTGCACCAGACATTCGCTTTCTCTTGCGACTTAAAGCCTCGCATATGATGTAACCACAAGCGAATAAACGAATTTACATGCTCAACAATATTGTTGCTCAAATAGTAGAGCAGCTGCTTGCCATCTTTGGCAAGCAGAAATGGTTCGGCTTGAAAATGAGCTTGGCAATGCTTTGTACTTCTGCCAAAAATGGTCACTGCCCGTTCATAAATCGGACAGCCGTCATGAACAATTATGTCTGGTGCAAACCCCGCATTCTTGTGTGCCATCTGCAATGTAATTTTTGCTGATTGCGTGTCTCGATGTTGTGATTGATACAGGGCAATTAGATTGCTCTTTTCATCGGTGACGACGAAAAGGTAGCCAAAATCACCCGGTGTTTTTCGGACTTTGGTAAAGACTTCATCAATGTGCCAGATTTTACCAAAATCAAGCTTGTGCTGTGCCAGCACAGCATCGAAGTTTCCTTCGAGGCTAAGATGGCGATAATAATAAGTTGTATGCGCTCTCTTCTTGGAGAAAATGAGCTCAATAAACTGTTCCGTATTGCGAAAACTAATTGCTCCTCGGATGTTGAGGAGCGCAGACACGAGGAGTGTCTGCTTTGCGTCAAATTGTTTGCGGTAGAAAGCTGTTCCGCGTGTTTCGGTAAATTGCTTTTTGCAATCGAAACACTTAAAATTCTGGACATTATTCTTTTTCTTACCATTCTTGGTAATGTGTTTTTATTTGCATTCAAAACACATTTTGGGGGTGTTTGGTTCCATAGCTGCCTCTCACCCCCACTTTTTGACTAAGAAAAAGAGAATGTCAGTTTAAATCATTCGTTCTTTGAACAGCATCCGCACCCAGAACATTTATATATATGTTTTCTCACATTGGGAAGTTATGGGCTTTTTTTCAAGAGTTATGGGTTGGGTGAAAGAAAAAATTGAAGGGCCAAAGTCCGTTGGCATGGTCTATCAACGTGATCTAGACTTACGTAAGCAGCTTGTCCAAGCACGTTTGCGTCCACACACGCAACCAAACGTCAAAGAAATTTCTTATCGTGAACGCGACCTGCGTGCGCTCCTCAAAGATAACTACGACTCAGGAGATCGTCTTCTTGCTAATATAGAAGCATTTCAGCGGTTGTTTACCAGGAATTTTACTCCCTACAATGCGCCTGCCTGGAAAGAAAAATTAGGCAAAGAGATCATTAGTCCTGCAGTGTCATATTGGGAAAATCTGGAACGTATTCGCCAGAGTGGTGGTACGGGGATAGAAGGAAACCCCCAATTAGATGCGCAGAAATTACAAGCCTATCGTCAAACTTTAGGTGCTGTAGCTGATAAAGATTTTAAAGAATCGGGGAACATCTTCTTAAGCAATCTTGCTCGTTCAATACGAGTTCGTCAAAATCAGATCATCAAACTTCTTGCAGCGAAAATTGACCGGGCTTTAGAGCCGCCCAAAAATAAAGTCGATATTCGCTAGAGGTTGGTTGTTTGAGAGCAAAAAAGAGCATATAAGAAGTTACTGGTAGGTATTATCTGGAGAAGCAGTTTCTGTAGCGGCGTTTAAACGGATTTTGATCAGTAATTTGGAGAACTGTGTAATGTAAAGAATTATAATTGATACCATTCACTAATTCATTTCAACCTCAACAGCTTAGCATTAATCGCGACAATGACGGTACTGAGAGACATAAACGCTGCTCCTAACGCCGGGCTTAAGAGAAGATCGTAACGGTAAAGAACGCCGGCAGCGAGAGGGATAGCAATAAGATTGTAGCCGGTCGCCCACAACAGGTTTTGTTTCATCTTAGAGTACGTTGCTTTAGCTAGACCAATAACCGAAGCAACATCTCTAGGATCATTTCTCACTAAGATGATGTCCGCTGATTCTATCGCCACATCCGTTCCTGTGCCAATGGCAATTCCGGCATCAGCCTGCACCAAAGCCGGAGCATCATTCACACCATCGCCGACCATCACCACTCTCCTTCCTTTTGATTGAAGTGCTTTAATTGCATTGGCTTTCTGATCGGGCAAAACTTCGGCGAAGAAATCATCCAGCCCAAGCTCTTCTGAAACCCATTCTGCAACTTTCTTATTATCTCCTGTGAGCATCATGCACTTGATGTTCATCTCTTTTAATTTCTGGATTGCTTCTTTCGATTCTTCGCGAATAATATCGGCGAGTGCGATAATACCAATTACTTTATTTTTCGCGACAACGGAGATGACAGTTTTTCCTTGACTCTCGAGCAGGGCGCTCTTCTCACCAATGGTTATATTATGTTCTCGTAAATAAGAGGGTCCAACAATTTGAATTACTTTTTTGTGAATAACCCCTTGTATACCCTTACCAGGAAGAGATTGAAATCTTTGTACACTGATTGTCTTAATTTTCTCATCGGCTGCTTTCTTTATTATTCCTTTGGCAATGGGATGCTCAGAATTGACTTCCAATGATGCAGCATAGGACAAGACTTGTTTAGAATCGTAACCTTTTTCGGTGACAATATCAGTTACGCCGAACTCCCCTTTCGTAAGAGTTCCCGTTTTATCAAAGACAATCGTGTCAATATTCCGAATGTTTTCAAAAGCGATTCTATCACGAATGAGAAAACCGTTTTTCGCAGAGATAGCGGTTGAGACGGCAACAACCAGGGGTACAGCTAAACCCAATGCATGAGGACAGGTGATGATCATAATGGTAACCATTCTTTCGAGACCAAAGGCAAACTCTTTTCCAAGAAGAAGCCACGCCGCTAAAGTAAGCGTTCCGATGGAAATGGAAAGGATTGTCAGCCACGTTGCCGCCCGGTTAGCCAAATCCTGCGTCTTTGATTTTGATTCCTGCGCCTGTTTGACGAGAGTGATTACCTGCGCCAAGTATGTATCTTTACCAGTATGAGTTATTTTTACTTCTAAAGCGCTTTCACTGTTAATTGAACCGCCGATAACTTTGTCTCCTTTTTTTCGGCTGACGGGTTTTGATTCGCCGGTCAACATCGACTCATTAAGGCTGCTTTCCCCTTTGACGATGACGCCGTCGGAAGGAACTTTCTCTCCTGGACGAATGAGGACAATATCCCCTTCTTTTAATTGAGACAAAGGGACGTCTTTGATATTATTCTTGCTGACGATAAGATGGGCTTCGGAAGGCATCAGTTTTGCCAGCGCCTCTAATGCTCGAGAAGCGCCAAGGATAGATCGCATTTCAATCCAATGGCCAAGAAGCATTACATCAATTAATGTAGCTAGTTCCCAGAAGAATATCTCGCCTTGAAAACCGAAGACTACCAACGAGCTATAGAGGAATGCCACGGTAATTGCCAAGGCAATGAGCGTCATCATTCCGGGCAGTTTGTTTCTTATCTCTTCAACGATGCCTTTAAGAAAGGGCCATCCTCCGTATAAAAAGATGATCGCAGAGAAGGCAAACAAAAGATAAGTATCCCCCCTAAATTGGAAATTAAATGAGAATAGGTTCTGAATAAAAGGAGAAAAAAGGAGCACGGGAATAGTGAGGACGATTGAAAGAAAGAATCGCTTCTTAAAATCACGGATCATCATTTCGTGATGCTGGCTGTGATCGTGACTAGCTGGTTCGGAAGAAGAGGGAGAAGAAGCGGAAGGGACTTTCTTGTTCCCCACCGCAACAAGCGTTGCACCGTCCATCGTGCACTTTCCCGGCTTGTTGAATGTCATTCCGCATTTTGGACACTGGTATTTTACCATGGTTATTTCTCCGATGATTCTTGGACTGCATGTTTAGTTATGCTAATGTTACAGCTATGATATTTTTTACACCATGCTTCACACTTTTCGGCCCAGACCTTTTGTTCGTAATAAAAGCCGCATTGTTTGCAGAGGAAATTCTTTTGCTTCATGTTTACTGTCCCATTACCTACGATAACATTATTGGCTTTTATTATTGATGTTCAGCAAAGTATGCAGCCAACACCAGCCAGCAAAGCTTTCAAATAAAGCAATCCAACCGACAATGGCAATCGGCCAACCCGCCCAAACTACATTGTACTGCGGCGCCCATGGACCAAGCCACCAGAAAGCTAAGCCGAAACGAAAGATACGATCCAATTTCCCTAAATTTTGTTTCATCCTTCCACCCCTTTATTGTCAGTTATTATTCCCAAACTTTAAAGAAGAATAAAGATCTTAGTTGTTATAAATGTTTGGGCATCCGCTCGCCGGCCAAACTCTTCTTTTCACAAACATTTAAATATATGAACAGCTTTTCATATGAAAATGGCTTCATCTCGTACTACAATAGGAAAAAAATCATACCAACTCTTCTTTGGAACACTAGCTAATGAAACGAGACTGACGCTGATTAACGCTCTTCGTGAAAAATCATTGAATGTGACTCAAATCTGCGAGACGACGGGCTTTGAACAGAGTTTGGTTTCACATCATCTGAAAATGCTAGAGTATCACGGGATGGTGTTTAAGAAGGAACAGGGAAAATTCCGCTATTATACAGTCAATGAGAAAACGATTAAGCCGTTGCTGGAATTCATTGACGCGCACATGAAAGAATATTGCTGCAAGATATTGGCAGGAAAGAGATAGGAGAAAAAAATGACTGCCCCCAAAAAAGTGAAATCTACAAAAAAAGAGAAGAACATTAATGCAAATAAAGCATTTTTCGACCGCTGGTCTAAGACTTACGACTCTTTAGGGATACGTTTTTGGATGCGGCGATTTCAAGTCCCGGCGTTGCGCGAGATTCAATTTAATTCCGAGATAAAGATTTTAGATTTAAGCTGCGGGACGGGAGAATTATTGCAAGAGCTCTATAATAGAGATAAAAGAAAGATAAAATTATACGGACTGGATGTCTCAGGGAAAATGCTTGAAGTGGCGAGGAAAAAACTGCCGTCTCAAGTAACATTGGTTAAAGGAGATGTGCACAGCCTTCCCTTTGGCAGCGAAGAATTTGATTATGTTCTCTGTACAGAAGCTTTTCATCATTATTATTCTCAATCTCGAGCCATCGCAGAAATGAAACGAGTTTTGAAGAGCAGTGGAAAAATAATTATTGTTGATGTTAATTTTTTCCTACCGCCAGTCCATTGGCTGTTTCAAAAAATAGAGCCGGGATGCGTTAAGATTAATAATAAGAGAGAAGTGAGATTACTGTTTAGAAAAAATGGGGTCAAAGTAATTAAACAACAGCGAAATTTTCTGTTTGCAATAATGACAATTGGGCAAAAAGAAGAAAAAGAGATAAGAACATGAAAAGTCAGGAACTCAAAGAATGACAATTGCGCCAAGAAAATGGGGGATAATCTTACTGGTAGTGGGGATTATACTCTTTGGCATTCTCGCCCAGGTGAAAGTTAACATCGATGAGAGAAGCACATTTCTCTGTAAACTGGTCGCTGCCGACCCAGCATTGACTATGGAGGAATGTCCGGCCCATAAAGATAGTACGTCATGGCTGTTGCTCGTGGCATTCGGAATCGTCTTTCTGTTGTTAGGAAGTGGATTCTATCTGATGTTCCTGCCCGTTGAGAAAACAGAAAAGACAGCAACGTCCGCCACTCTAGCAAAAGATGAGGTTTACAGAAAGCCGAAAAAAGAAGTCGATCTAAAGCAGCTCAGCGAAGAAGAACAAAAATTATATGCTCTTCTTACGGAGAATAAAGGGTCTCTCTACCAAAGCGATCTGGTTAGTAAGACTGGGTTTTCCAAGGTTCAGATTACCCGTATTCTCGACCGTATGGAAGGAGCGGGAATTATTGAGCGCAAACGACGGGGAATGACGAACGTGGTTATTTTGCAATAATCCAACAATCAAATTACTTTAAACATTCCCGGTCCCGCCATACCCATCGAACAACTGAATTTGATTTGACCTATTTTTGACGGTGTAAACGTAATCACTGTTGGTTTTCCTTTCGTCAACCGTTCCGTTATCCCTAACGCAGGCACGCTAATGACTTGTGCACAGCCCTGTGCTCCGTCTCCGTTAATCCGCCATTCTACAGGAACTCCTTGCTTCAACGTAAATGTATCTGGGGAATAATCGAAGCCTACGACTTTCATTTCAATGATTTGTTTCCCATCAATGACGTTCACGTTGTCGCCAACCTTCTGTGCTGGGATATTTTGAGGAGGAGTGTTTTGATTATTCAATTCAGGAATGGTAGAGGTGTCAAAGTTAAATCCAATAGTTGCTCCGGTTAATGTCCAACCGCTCGGCAAATTCATGACACCTAAAACAATAATCAAGACTGCGGAAAATGTCTTAAAGTAGCGTTGAAATGATCCTTTGCTAAGACTCGAAATCGCTCCTACCGAAAGAAGACCAGGCAGTGTACCTAGAGCGAAGAATAACATCGTTAATCCGCCCGAAAGCCAATCTCCCCTTCCTAAAACATAAAGCTGCAGCGCCTGTGTAAAGCCGCACGGCAAGAAGAATGTTCCAGCGCCAAATAAAAATGATTTAAATTTTAACTTGCTTTTTGATTGCGAACTCTGCTCTTGGCTGCTCGCATCATAGAACTTGTGAGCAATACTCTTTGGCATCTTTATCTGAATACGATCCAAGAGAGGGAAAATATGGAGAAGCTGCAGTCCAACAATAATCATGAGAACACTGGCAGCGATGGTAATAATTCCCGTAACAACTGGCGAAAGTGCCAGGGCCGATCCGACCAACCCAATTGCTGCTCCCAAAATGGCATAGGAAATAATTCGACCAATGTTGAAATAAATGTGCGAATGAAATTTTTCGGCTTTAGTGGCGTGTGGATATTTTTCATTGAATTTTCCCGCTAATGCAATCAAGAGACCACCAGATACGGCTAAGCAGGTAGACGTTGCGGCGATTAAGCCCAAAACAAAGACAAAACCATAACTCATGTTATCGGTAACGCCAAAGTTTTCTGGAAAAATGTTGAATTGCTGTAAGAGCAAATATGCGGCAAAGATAAAGACAATGACGGCGCCAATCTCTTTGTAGCGCTTTTTCTTTGCTTCGCCGGATAGAGAATGGCTCGCCGGTGAAGAATTTGAAGAAACCTGTTCTGTAAGAATGTAACCTTTCTCTTTCACGGCTTGCTGCAGCTGTTCCAGTTTGACATCATCAGAACATTCAATCACCGCTTTCTCTGCTGCTCTCGAAACATGAACATTCTTTACCCCGGAAACTTGTTTTAGAGAGCGCTCAATTAATATTTCACAGCTTGAGCACGTCATTCCTTTAACGTTTAGATCAAATTTTGCCATGGTTTACAACCTCTTTCTCTTTAATAATAATGAATTAGCAACGACACTGACGGAACTAAGAGCCATTGCCGCGCCAGCAATAACTGGATTCAACAGCCAGCCCGTAAAAGGATATAAGACTCCAGCCGCAATAGGAATACCTAAGACGTTATAAAATAAAGCCCAAAACATATTTTGTTTGATCTTAGACATAGTGAAGCGGCTGAGTTTTATTGCTCGAGGAACATCCATTAAATTATTTCTCATCAAGACGACATTCCCTGTTTCCATGGCTACATCTGTACCAGAGCCCATGGCAATACCAATATCTGCCCTTGCTAACGCCGGGGCATCATTAATCCCATCGCCAACCATCGCTACTTTTCCTGCTTGTTGCAGCTTTTGGACATATTTCGCTTTATCTTCCGGCAGAACTTCCGCAAAGAACTTCTCGATGCCGACTTTTTGAGCAATCGCCTTTGCGGTTCGTGCGTTATCACCAGTGATCATATAAGGGATGATACCCATTTTTTTCAATTCTCGAATCGCTTGAGGGGAATCATCTTTAATTTCATCGGCGACGGCAATGAGACCAAGAATTGTCTTTCCGTCGGCTACAACCATGACAGTCTTTCCTTCTTCTTCCAGACGAGAAAGAGTATCTTTCCATTTGCTCAGGGATATTTTGAGTTCTTCGATGAGCCGGGCATTCCCAATATAATACCGTTTTGAACCAAGAGACGCTTCGACTCCTCTTCCTGTTAGAGCTTTAAATGATGTCACGGCACGCGGTGTGTAGTTTAACGATTCTGCTTTTCGTACGATTGCCTCTGCCAGGGGGTGCTCTGATTTCTTCTCAATACTCCCCACAATGGCAAGAAGCTCATTTTCGGTCATTCCTTTCTCCAAAAAGAGATCAGTGAGCGTCGGCTGGCCTTTCGTAATCGTCCCCGTTTTATCAAAGATTACATATTTAACTTTATGGGCGGTCTCCAATGCCTGCCCGCCTTTGATGAGAATACCATGTTTAGCGCCTTTTCCTGTGCCGACCATAATAGAAGTTGGCGTTGCTAATCCCAGAGCACAAGGACAAGCGATAACAAGCACGGCAACAGTTGTGATCAACGCAAAAGAAACAGGTGCGTGAGCAAAAGAAAACCAGATTGTAAACGTAATGAGGGCAAGATAGATAACAAGGGGCACAAAAAAAGCTGAAATCCTATCTGCAAAACGCTGGATTGGCGCTTTCTGTGTTTGAGCATCTTCAATTAATTTAATGATCTTAGCAAGGGTCGTTTCTGCACCCACCTTCGTTGCTTTAAACATAAAATTGCCCTGTTTGTTTATCGTTGAACCGATAACTGCATCTCCTTTCTTCTTTTCAACAGGAATACTTTCTCCAGTAATCATACTTTCGTCGATAGATGAATGACCATCTACAATAATGCCATCGACAGGAACTTTCTGACCGGGCTTAACGACAATAACATCATTAACTTTTACATTATCGATTGGAATCTGAATTTCTTTTCCATCCTTGAGGATGGTCGCTGTTTTCGCACCAGTTTTCATCAACGTACTGATTGCTTCGCTGGTTTTACCTTTCGCCACGGCCTCAAGATATTTACCTAAAATGACAAGAGTGATAATGACTGCAGAAGCCTCAAAGTACTGGTACCCCCCGGTCGAAAAAAGAACAACATAAGCAGAATAGAAATAAGCAGCACTCGTGCCGATCGCAATCAGCAAATCCATATTTCCTGATTTATTTTTTAGGGCAGCCCAAGCTCCTTTGTAGAAAGGCAAACCAATATAAAATTGAATCGGTGTTGCTAGGAGCCAGAGAAGATAATCTTTTCCAGGGATCATCAGTTCCATCAAGAACATTGCAATGATAACAATCGGAGAGGCAAGAATTGTGCTAATAATGGCTTGTGTTTTTAATCGTTTGATCTCTTTTTTGCGAGATATTTCTGCAAGTTTTGTTTGATCTTTGCCATCAGCGATCAGCGCTTCATAGCCTTTACTTTTAATCGCTGCAATCAATTTCTGTTCATTCGCTTTAGCCGAATCAAATTCTACTGTTGCTTTCTCCGTAGAATAGTTAACAATCGCTGTTTTGACGCCATCTACTTTTTGCAGCGCTCTCGTTAGGATAGTCACACAACTAGCACAATGCATGCCCGTGACTTGAAGAGTTGTTTTTTTCATGATAAAATCACTTTGTATTCGCCTATTGATTCAATCTCTTGGCTGAGTTTTTTGATATTAATTGGTTGGTCATGTTCAATCGTTGTCTTACCCGTCTTAAAATCAACAAGACATGATTTAATGCCTGAAAATTCAGTACAGACCTCTTCGATCAAGAGTTTGCAGGCATTACAATGGGTTCCTTTGACAGTAAACGTTGTTTTCATGGGGATCATCTCCGTTAGTTCTGGGGGGTTCAGGACTGTAACATCTTAAATAGATTACGTGAAACTAGTTTCTTTTAGGAGGAGAAACCTCAGAAAAACAGTAGATTTTTATATCCAGAGCTTTAGTAGAGGGGGCTAAGATGGAAGAGTCTACAATTATAACGTTAATATCTTTATCACTGGCTCTTGCTTTTGGCATAAACTTTGGATTTAATGCTATTTACCAAGAAAAATTTACTTTAAAATTTAAAAAATTTAAAATGAGTATGATGGTTAATCTCAAAAGGCGAATCCAATATATCGCGTTAAAAAATAATAACGAGTTTGAATCAGAATTGAATACATTCTTTAAAGCGTGGCAGAGTTATCAAGAAAATATAAAAGATGCTTATGATTTAATTCTCAAGCTCCGAACCTCAATATTTTATTTATATCTTTTTAGTGGAGTTTTCTATTTCTCTTCGCTACTGGAAGTCAAATTATTTAACTATCCCATAATACTAATAGCAAATCTTCTTTTTCTCTTGGGTCTTATGATTATTTTCTTTTTTGGAAAAGAACTATTCAATCTGAACCAAAAAATAAGCAAATATGAGCAAGAGAAGTGTACTCCTCAAGAATCATTTGAGAGAATAAAGAATACCTCCACTAACAGTAAATAGTTTCTTTTAATGCGCGATATACTTTTACTCATTTACTTCTCCCTCAACCCCAATAAACTAATTACAAACACTGAAAAATATATCACAAGACTATGAACACAGGCAGGCCAAGCAGATAAGGACAGCCGCCAATTGGACAACTCTCTTGCATTAACTTTTCATTTTTCGGTAATTGATGATAATTCAACTATTCAGAAAGATTATTAAAGAAATTTGTTGATTAATCTCCAATGTCCATCCGTTCCAAGAAAGACTTAGAAATTGTCTTGAGTAAGCTAAAAAATTATGAGAACCCTTCTTTCCAATTAGAACAATATCCCACCCCTTCACATATCGCTGCTGAGTGGGTCTGGAATATGGCTATGGCTGGAGAAGTCGTCAACAAAACTATTCTTGATGCCGCCTGTGGGCCCGGAATCATCGGTTTAGGTCTCCTTCTTCTTGGAGCCAAACACGTTATCTTTGTCGATAAAGACCCCGAAGCGATGCAGATTTGCCAGCACAATTATGCCGTTCTTGCCGAAGAATATGAACTTGGCAAAGCAGAATTCATCATCAGCGATATTCAATTAGTTGACGTTCAAGCAGACAGTGTCGTCCAAAATCCCCCTTTTGGCACAAAGAATGAACATATCGACAAGATATTTCTCGAAAAAGCGTTCACCATCGGCAAAATCGTCTACAGCATGCACAAGTACTCAACAAAGAGATTCGTCGAAGCAGTAGCCAAAGACCATCACTTCAAAATTACCCATCTTTGGCAGTATGAGTTTCCGATCAAAGCAACATTTGCTTTCCACGAAAAGCCTGTAAAGAGAATTGACGTCGGCTTATGGCGGATGGAGAAACAATGAATGCGCAAAATATCATCCGAACTTTAGAGTTATTGAAAGATGAGAAAAGAGCACGTACTGCGTTACGCTTCTGTCAAAATAGGCAGGGGGGTCCCCTGCCTAATTTTGAACACGCAAGTATTCCACAAATAAATCAGTGGTTTGCTCGCAAACCACCACTCAAGAGAGGGGTGGAATACTCCGCGTTTAAAACAGAAAAAGGAGAGTACGGTGAAGGTGACCAATTCTGGGGAATAACAGTGCCAGAGTGCCGAAAAATAGCGAAACAATATTTTTCCTTACCCCTTGCTGAAATTACTACCCTTCTTTGTCATCCAATTCATGAATGTCGCCTTACTGCTCTTCTCATTCTTGTTAAAAAATATCAAAAAGCAGATGAAATGAGGAGAGAAGACATTGTCGATTATTATCTCCAAAATACCAAATATATCAATAATTGGGATTTAGTAGATCTCACCGCCGATAAAATCCTTGGCGCATACCTCATCGATAAAGATAAAACACCCCTCACAAGATTAGCACGCTCTACTGTTCTTTGGGAAAGACGGATCGCCATCATCGCGACGTACTATTTCATCCGTCAAGGACAATCCACTCAAACTTTAGACATCGCAAAAATACTTCTCCATGACCAGCATGATCTTATCCATAAAGCAGTTGGCTGGATGCTCCGTGAAATCGGAAAAAGAGATAAAGCCAGAGAGGAGGAATTTCTAAAGGAGCATTATCTCTCAATGCCACGAACCATGCTTCGCTATGCCATCGAGAAATTCCCCGAAGAAGAAAGGAAAGAATACTTGAGGGTCTAAGAATTACATTTATATATCATGACGCCTTCATTTCATCATGCAAAAAAGAGTTGATACCCCTCCCGGCTCTGTCCGGGTCACTTTCAATGGTCTGAAAGCTTTTGAAAAGACGAAAGCCGGATGGAAAGCAAGTAGAAAAGAATTCTTCGAATTGAAACAAGTTGTCAAACTTTTCAAAGCAGAAGGCAGGCTGGCTATGTTACGAGACCCACAAAATCCTCGCTTTCTCAAAGGCCAGCTCTCACCAGAAAGTCTCCCGCAAGGCGCACGAATCCCTTTCCTTCCCAACGGGGAAAAATTAGAGAAATCATTTTCCTTATTTGCTCCTCATCTACAAATCCATGACCAATCGTCTCACGACCATTGGGATGTTTTATATCAAAATAAAGGAGGAACGTGGTCCTATGTTTACACCCGCAAAAAAAGGCAATTTCACCAACAACAAAAATATCAAAAAGTGGAGGAATTTGAAAAGAGATATACTCGCCTAGTTTCTAACGTCAAGAAAAGTCTTTCTGATAACAAAGATTTTATCGCCCTTCCCATTTACACACTGCTCAGCACCTATATGCGCGTTGGAAATGAAACGTACTACAAAGCACACGGGCATGCCGGGCTGACCACTCTTACAAAGAAGAATATTTCGCTCCGGGGAAATATCGTTACATTTGATTACGTCGGCAAGGATGGCGTACCGATCAAGATCAGTCAAGAATTCTTGCCAGTTTATTGCCAACGATTAAAAGCTATCCTCGCTACTAAGAGAGAAGATGAATTTGTCTTTTCTAAAAACGGAAGCGTTCTCCACGAAAATGATTTCAAAGCAGCTTTTCGAAAATATTGTGGGAAAGAATTTTATCCTCATATTGTCCGTTCCCATTATGCTACCCAAAAAGTGAAACATTTTCTTCTCCGGCAGAAAAACGTAACAAAAGAGAAAGTAGAACAACTTTTCATTTCGCTTGCTCACGACCTCGGTCATCGGAAGTTTGACAAAAAGAAGCAGGAGTGGAAAGAACATTATGCTGTAACGATTCACAGCTATGTCCAGCCCGAACTCATTGAAAAAGTTGAGAAACTTCTTCACTGATCAGCAAGTCTATTCGATCAACTTATATCTTGATAGGCTTTCCATGATCTCTTCACGCGGGTGTTCTGGTATCTCCGGCTTACTGCCCATGACTCTTCCTGCCAATGAACGATACGTTTCCGAAACTCTCATAAATTCCTCAACCGGAATTCGAGATCCAGCAGCAAGTGCTTTTCGTTCAGTCATCCTACTCGAATTTAATAAGACCTCCCGATCATACATTGACAATAAAAATTGACGGAAACCTTCTTTAGAATTTTCTACAACGCGCCCTCGTGCATACTCTGATCCATCCCATATTCTGGAAGAGTCGGGTGTTACCGCTTCATCCATAAAAATCAACTCTAACTCCCCTTTTTGATTCAAGACATATCCAAACTCAAATTTTGTATCGACTAATAATAAGTCATTAGCAACAAGTTCTCCTGCAATATCGGCAAATCCTTCACGTACCATCCCACTACAAATGCTCACGTCTGCTGGCTCATAAAATTGAAATGCTGCATACTGCAGGCGTATCTGTTCCAAAGAGATTGGTGTATCTTCCTCTTCAGGAATTCCCTTCATCCCTCGTAATGTTCCTTTTGTTGAGGGAGTAATCAGCAATTTTGCTAACCGCTGATCTCTTTGCAGTCCTTCCGGTAGTAGGATCCCGCAAAATTCTCGCTCTCCTTTTTCATACGCTCGCCACATGCTTCCGGTAATATACTGTCGTGCAATCGCTTCTACTAAGACAGGTCTTGCTCGTTGAACTATCCACACCAAAGGATGGGGAGTATCTAAAAGATGATTATTGCCTACACCTTCCTCTTTCAATCGTCCGAACCAATGCTCGGAAAACGCATTCAACACTGCTCCTTTTCCCGGTACACCCGCTAAGCCATCTTCTGCCTGCCAATTACAATCAAATGCAGATATCCGATCACTCGTAATCATCACTCCCAGTTGTGTAGAAAGATGAGCATGATAATGCTGTTCTAAAATTAAGCGCTTCGAATCTTCCGGAGTCAACCAATAGACTGAACGTACTTTTCCTGAATGAACCTTTCCTTCATGTCGTATCGGGAAGTTATCTGTTTGTGTTAGAGCAAGATGTTCTAAAGACATAAAAAGAAGAAAAGAGAGGAAATATTTATAGATTGCGCATTCCAACGAGAACGATGGCATCTCCTTGTTCTGGTCTTATATTTTCAAAAAGAGATGTAATCGATCCATATGCCCGTGGTGTATCTGCCATCAATTCTCTCCCATAAATCCCTCGACAGATTTGATCCTGATTACAATCAGCCGCGAACGCGTGGGCAATTGCTCTTGAATCAGCACTGACCATTCCTTTAACATCTGGAAACAAGCGAAATCCTTCCTCGGCACAGAAACGCTGGAAACCAGCATAGATCCGTGGGTTTTGTGTTCTCGTCACAACAACATCTTCAGGTATTTCTCGATAACGCGCACGGTTAAACGGGACATACACCCCTCCCCGATGGTCTGGATGAACAAAACAGCTGCTGAAGTAATTAACATCCCGACCTGCTAATCGGAGACGATCATTAAAAGAATAGCCTACGACCTCCTCTCCAGCTAACAAGAGCTGAACTACATCACTCTGTGCAAAACGCTCTTCTGTTTCTACCAGTGGGACTTCTTTTCCGAAACACAGCGCTGTCAAGTGATTTAATTCCCTCACTAAAGCAGATGATCCGCTTCCTTTGTCAATTGTCACAACATCAAGTTGTGTACTAATACTACTCTTTCTGATAACTTTCATTCTGTTTTCACCAATCTTTCTCAGTAGTACCAAGTTAATATATCCATTTGGAGAATATTCAAATATTAACCAAAATATTTATAAAAAGTTGAATATAATTCCACTTATGAAAGATATTCGACCAAAATTAATTACCTTGCTGAAGACTGATTACGCTACGCCCCAGATTGCACGCTTAGCAAAGAGAATTACATCACCTTCTACAACAATCCATTACAATATCAAGCGTCTAGAGGACGAAAAAGCGATTCTGACCTACAAAGCCGTCTTTGACTATAAGAAAATTGGTGAAGGTTTCTGCAGCTACGTTCTCGTCAGCCTCTCCCCAGAAGAATATGCTGACCCGGAAAAGATTGCTCGAGATCTCGCTAAACATTCAGAAATTGAAAGTGTTGATATTTGCACAGGAGATTGGGAAATTGTCCTCAAAGTACGGACCAAAGACCAAGATGCGTATTACGACCTCGTCCGCCGTGTTCTTTCGAGAAGGGGTATCAGTAAGACTAAGACGTTAATGTCCATGAAGCAATTGAAGACTGAATTTGTAAATGTGTAAAATCTCTAAGAAAGGTTTTTAAATCTCTCCTTTTCATTAATAAATAATGATCTCGTCCAATCTTATCGAGCTTGCTCGTGAATATTGTGTCCACTTTCATGAAGGCCAGTGGCGAAAAGGAAGAAATCAACCGTATTCTACTCATCCCATCGAAGTAGCAGGAATTTTAAGCCGCTATGGCTACACTGATGTCATTACTCAATGTATCGCGTTACTCCACGATGTTGTTGAAGATACGGAAGTAATCACTGGGGAGATTAAAGATCGATTTGGTTATGAAATAGCAAATGGTGTTTTTGTCCTTTCCAAAAATACAATCAGAGAAGGAACAAGACAATCTTTAGCACGTTGTCTTGATCTCGGAATTCTAACCGAGGACCAGCTTTATAAAGTACGTTTATCTTTTGCTCGAGATACCGTTAAACGCGTCAAAATTGCCGATATGATTCATAATACCCAAGATCTAGCTTCTCTGAAGAAGCCAGAAAGCATTGAACGAAAAGTACACGACGCTGAAATATTCTATATCCCTTTAGGAAGAGAAGTTGCCCCATTAATGGTTAAAGAATTAGAGACAAATATAGGCAACTATCACAAACTTACAGAACAACAAGCATAAGCCGCTCCTTTTAGAAATTATTATAAATCCCTATTACTTCCTCCAATCAAAGAGAGTGACTAGATGAAAATAACTATTGACACGCAAGTTGACACCCACGATGATATCAAGAAGGTTCTCCACATTCTAACTAGTATTCTTGATCAAAAAGGAAATACTTCCTACTCATCTTCAGCTTCTACTGAAACAGTTGATACAGCCAATATGATGAATATGTTCTCTCAGGACAGTTCTCCTCCTGCAGCAGCACAAAAAGAAATCCCCAACACGCCGCCCGATTTCACCTCATTCCTCAATCTGACTCGTAATCAGCAAAAGAAAACAGTTGATTTCGAGCCAAAAGTAGAGTTTTTCTAAAGAGAAGTTTGAAAAATAGTGATTTTGGTAAATTTATACTAAAATGCCATAGATTTCGAACAAATAATGGCATATATAAAATTCCTCCTTAAATATTCGGCTATTTGGGAATTTTAGTATACGTGATTCATCATGCCAAAATCCCCCACTATTTCAAATTCTCTTAAGAACTTTGCATATAAAATCTAGAATTATGCAGAGTTCTCTAAACTGTTCAGATTCTAAAAGTTTCTAATTAACTCCTCCTTTGTATCCAACAGCAAAGTTCTGAGGACCCAAAGCGGCTTCGATCAATAATCCATATCTTCTATCCCTTGTTTCTACCCACCGGTCAAGGACTTTTTTTAATTTTTGGCTGTCTTTTTTCAATTCTGGAACATGAAGGTCACCAACAACAACGGCACAAGCATCAAACGATGCTGCAATCTCTGGAAACGTGTCCACCCCTGTTAGAACTCCCAGGCCGTCATAAGCAACAGCACCCGTATCACGATGAAATCGTACAGAACCAACACCATTTCGACGTACATAATCATAACAAAACCCTACCAAAAAAAGACAGCGCTCAGCTACCTGTTGCATACCCAATTCTTTCCCACTCGTGCCATCTCCCAAAGCTTTTTCCCACGCTTCAAACTGTTGAAAAGTGATCGGCTTCAATCCATATCTTCTTTCGCCATGGAGATCATATACTTGAAAAAGAGAATTCGGATCAACAAAGCGTGTAAGCATGTCTTGGAGATAATGCTGTCCTGCCTCGGACAACGGGAAATGATGTCGTTGGACTGAATCTCTAATTGTGTCGGCCAAAAAGTCAGTCAATTCAGTAAGAATCATGTACTTCGTAATAGTAGTCTAAATGATAAATAAGTTGTGATTATGTGGTATATACATTCTACTATTACTATAAGACTCACTTAGAATAAATACAACAATCCAATGCCGATTAGTGTTAGTACCAAAAAGAAGGATAATACTATTTTACCAAAAGCCCTACCTCCCATCCAATAGGCAAGCCCACCTTTTGCTAAAATATTTGTCAGCATCGCGATTAAGATACCATCATGAGCTACTTTCTCTGAAATCGCTGTCTTTGCAAGCTGGCCTAACGACAATACGATTGGGTCAACATCAACAAAACCTGAGAAGAAGCTTACTAAATAGATCCCCCGTGTGGACAGATATACATTCGCAACTTTTGTCAATGCTACAATTACTGCAAAGAGTAAACCAAATTTCAATGCCGGCCATAATGTAAAAGGAGAACTCAACGTAATCTTTGATTTCACTTTTCTTGCTTTCTTCCAAAGATAATAAGAAAAAATTCCTGTCAGAACGAGCAAGATCAAGATAGACGGCAGGATCTGCCAGAAAACGTGTATATTTACTGCCGCAATCAGAACCAAGATCCTTCCGAACATCGCAACGTTCGCTAAAATAACCGCCAAGGCTAACGCTCTAAAAATCCGCGTCTCTTTTTTACTCCGTTCTGAAAAACTCAACGTCGTCGCAGTACTGCTTGCCACGCCGCCCAGGAATCCTGCTAATGTAATTCCTTTCTCTCCAAACCACTTCAGAAGGATGTAACCTACAAAGCTAATCGCCGAGATAAAAACGACCATCAGCCAAACTTGATATGGATTAAAGACCTCAAAGGGACCGTATCCTTTATTAGGAAGAAACGGTAAGATAACAAACGCGATCACCACGAATTTCAATGTATCTGCTAACTCTTTTTTCTCCATCTTCCGTGCAAAATTATGAAGCACCGAGCGCGCATATAAGATAATTGTCATCGCAATAGCTAAGACTGTTGCGAGCAACGTTTGATTATAATATACTACGACACCGATAAAAAAAGTGATAAATCCCGCAACTTCTGAAGTGGCACCAACATACTTATGAACATGCTCGTTCATGTTAAAATATGCAATAAGGATAAGACCGCCGACTAAAACCATCCCAATCAGTAAGATCCAGGGTGAGATCAGTTCTCCCAAATACGCAGATAATGCTCCGAATAAAGCAATAAGCGGGTACGTTCGAATACCAGCATAACTCTGGCCCTTTCCCCGATAATGAGCATATTCTCTCTCTAGACCAATCAGAGCCCCTAATACGAGTGCGACCAGAAATTGCTGAATCAAATTAATATCTAACATCTATCAAACCCACTTAAGAAAGGAGAAAGGATTATATTAATCTTTCTCGCTTCCTTCCCTTGGTGAGCAGAGCTCTCGATGATCTCGGTAGAGAGAACAAAAATGTTGTAATTGTCGATCATTAAGTGGTCTTTTTATTCCTGGATAATCTGCAATAACTGAATTTGCTGTAGAAACTTTGTATCCAAATTGATATGCACGTTCAATTGTTGCAGCAACACATTCTGAACGATAAATTCCCATCACGATCAGATCTCTACTGTGGAAGCCATCTAATCTTTCTTCTAGATCAGTATTTAGAAGACCATCGCGAGAAGATTTCTGAACTGCTTCTCCCGTCAAGCCTCGTCTTAAAATGGGGATTGTCCTCCCGTGATGTTTAGTTTCAACACCAAGTATTGGAACACCTCTTTGATTATAATAGTTGATAACCTGCCATTGATTACCCACCAGTGCCAGCCGGACAGTTGGATCCAAATGCTTTAGGTACGGAATTTGCATATCGATAACCAGAACTGCAAGTCCAGAATAGTTTCCTCCTCCACTTCTTTCCATACCTTTCTATTTTCCATAACTCTTTAAAAAGATTAGCTAAGATCATTCGGAAGAAAGATCAATTCGTCGTTGAGAATGAAGCCAGACTCTTCTGTTCTTCTAGTTTCTTCGCTTTGATTTTACGCATCATGTCATCATCCTGCTCTAGCAACTGTTGGATCTCTCGTGCACGTGAAATAACTTGCGATGGCAATCCCGCAACTTGGGCAACATGAATCCCATAACTCTGATCTGTTCCTCCGACCACTAACTTGCGCAGAAAGATCACTTCCCCTTTCTCTTCTTTTACGGCAATGTTATAATTTCTCATCCGCGGAAATTTCTCGGCCAATTTGTTCATGACATGATAATGCGTAGCAAATAACGTCTTCGCTTTGATCTGATTGTGGATATGTTCAGCCACACTCCAAGCGATAGAAACACCATCAAATGTTGATGTACCTCGTCCAATTTCATCGAGGATAAGAAGGCTACGTTCTGTTGCATTATTGAGAATAGCTGCGGTTTCTGTCATCTCGACCATAAATGTCGATTGGCCAGAACTGATATCATCTGCAGCGCCAACACGCGTAAAGATACGGTCTACGATTCCTAAGATCATTTCCTCCGCTGGAACAAAACTGCCAATTTGCGCAAGTAAGATATTCAATGCGACTTGACGCATGATCGTACTCTTTCCAGCCATATTCGGACCAGTGATAATCATCATCTCTCCATCAGCAAGAGAAAGATCATTAGAAATAAACCGAGGTTCTACCCTCTCAACAACTGGATGACGTGCCTTTTTCATTGAAATACTATTCTCTTTAACAAAGAACGGTCGGCGATATCCATATTCTACCGCTACTTTTGCTAAAGAGCATAAGACATCTAACATCGCCAACTTCCGTGCTATTTCCTGGAATTCCTGTGTCTGCGCTGTCAAGCGGCGTAAGATATCCTGATAAATCTGAAATTCTAATTCTACCATTTTTTCTTCAGCAGTTAGGATCTTCTCTTCGATTTTTTTCAATTCTTCTGTGATGTAACGTTCGCCTTGTGCCGTCGTCTGTTTTCTGATATACGAAGCAGGGACGAGCGACATATTCTTTTTTGTCACTTCGATAAAATAACCAAAGACTTTGGTATAGCCAATCTTTAATGTAGAAATTCCCGTCTTCACCCGTTCTTGTTCTTCTATCTCTTGAAGAAAACGTCGGGCATTTGCACGTAGTGCTGCTAGTTCAGCTAATTCAGGATGAAATTGTGGTTTGATCATTCCCCCTTCCCTAATTGTTACGGGGGGATCATCCCGCAACGCATCTTGCAAGAGGTCTCGTAACGGCTGTAACATCGGTAAAGATGCAACTAGTTGTAATAATTCGCCAGAAAATTTCTGGACAAGCTGCTGGATCCGGGGGAGAAGTCCTAAAGATTGTCGTAATGAGACTAGATCCCGCGGCGTTGCTGTTCCATACTGAACACGACCAATGAGTCGTTCAATATCTGATATCTCTTTTAAGACACTGCGTATCTCCTCACGCGTCATCATCTCTTGACTTAAATTCTCTATTGCTTCCAGCCGTTGTTCTATCATCTGCTGATCAAGCAGCGGTTCTCGCAGCCATTTCTTCAATAAGCGCGAGCCTGCAGCAGAATTAGTATGATCTAAGACCGAAAGCAAAGTTCCTCGTAAACTTCCATCACGTAGATTCTGTACGATCTCCAAATTTCGAAAAGTGCTCGCATCAAGCAACATTGTCTGTTGATTGCTTCGGACAGTAAGAGTTTTGATATGAGCAGCCGAGTTTTTCTGCGTATCGATGATATAATGAAGAAGTGCACCTGCTGCGCAGATCATCCGAGAATTTCGTTCTATCCCTAATGATTGAAGAGAGGAAAGATGGAACTGCTGTTGCAAGAGCTGTTCAGACTTCTCTAGTGCAAAGAAATAGTCATCGAGTGTATTTACATAACAACCCTGACCTTTTAAATGTTGGATAAACTCCTTATTCACCAGCAGGCTTGTCGGGACAAGACATTCACGCGGCCTCAATCTGACTATATCATGTAAGAGAGCATTCTCTTGTGCGTGGATTGTTGCTGAGAATTCTCCCGTAGAGATATCACACCAGGCCAACGCAAATTGGTCACCGGAAACAGTCGCTGCCGCCAGATAATTATTCTCTTTTTCCTCCAGAATCGTCGATTCGATCACTGTCCCGGGAGTGACGATGCGAACAAGGCCACGTTTGACCAATCCTTTTGCTTTTTTCGGATCTTCCAGCTGTTCGATGATGGCAACTTTATACCCTTTTTTCACTAATTTTCCTAAGTATGGTTCCAACGCATGAAAAGGGATCCCTGCCAAAGGAGCACGCTTCTCTCCTTTCCCTCTGGCAGTGAGTGTAATCTCCAATTCACGCGAAGCTACGATTGCATCTTCATAAAACATTTCATAAAAATCACCCATTCGCAGCATGATCAGGCAATCGGGATGCGCGGTCTTTGCTTCATGATACTGTCTCATTCCTGGCGTTAAATTTTCTGGATCGATATCTAAGACACTACGTGGCTCGGTCATCCACTTAAAAGCGTAGCTTACTCTTTTAAAGATTATGGTGATGGAGGAAAAGTGAAAGGTCAGGTTTTCTTTGGGATATTTTTCGTGTATTTTTTTTCAAAAAAATTCTGACAGAACACCTAAAATCTCTTCTTTCTATTGTAAATAAATCATCTTTTTTTTCCGACGAGAAATTTTTAAAAATCGTCGTGAAAAAAAGTAGGGAAACATTAATATATGATCATAATCATTCCAATGATATCAATAAAAGAGGTGTCTGATTTAATGGCTAAGAAAAAAGCAGCAGCTAAGAAAAAACGACAATAGATAATCAGTGATGATGGGTTAATCTTAGCTCAAAACGGTTATTCTTTTTTCTTTTTTTTCTTTCCTCCTTCTCCAAAATGAATGAACAGCTAAGATAAGAGAATGAAAGATGAACACAAGCATCAAATCTTTGACATCTATTCTACTAATTTTCTACGCTGGTGATACTGTTTTAACTTAACGCCATTCTCTTTGACTTTTTTTCTCTCTAAACCAAAGAGAGTCATCCATCCAAACAGAGAAAGAAGCGCAACAAAACCAAATGTATAAGAAAATCCGATGAACTCAGCAATGGCGCTGCCAATTGCTGCCGTCCCCGCCGCGCCTAAACCAGTTGATGTTGAGTATAAGCTCCATTCATAGCCTTCATGTTTCTTATCAAGATTGACGCTCCATAACGCCAGCCAAGTCGGATAAGCCAATGCGCTGGCCATACCGTATAATGCCTGCGCCAAATAGATATCATAGATGGAAGTAGAGAACAGATATAACAAAGGAACCATTGAAGTCAGAAATGCACCGACAATCAACCATAAAACCTTGTTATCATGCGCATCAACATACCGCGAAAAAGGAAGCTGACAAAGACTTTTTACTAAAAGATAAATGGTACTTGCAATACCTGCCGCAAAAATTGTACCCCCGGCAATATTCTCTTTGACGAAAATAGCAAAGATCGGCCCGATCAATCCGAAGCCAGTCGAGATAAAGATATCTGATAACAATAACAATTTAATGGTCTTATTCATAAAGCACCTCAGCGTCGCCGATGGACACGTGCAACGACGTGGATCGGATGTGGATCATTGAATTTCAACTCAGCTAACAAGCGATTCATCACCGCTTCACGTGTAATGTAACCAATAACTCTCTTCTTCTCTCTCACTGGAAGAATTTCTTTCCTCTGTTCCAAAAACATCTTAAAAGCAGTATATGCTGAAGCCTTACTTTCTAGTGAAGGAGAGCGTGAGAAAGAGAGTGCAATATCTTTTACGGTCAATGTCTTTTGTAGCTTATGAGAAACAGGTAAGGTTTGCTGAATATCAATTACCCCTTGAAACTGATCATTCTGAACAAGAAAGAAGCGTTTTCCTAAAACTGCATACTCTTTGATAAACTGCTGCAACGGTATATTTGGCGAGAGAATTGGAAAATCCTGTTCTAGCAAGTTATTGATCTTTATCGGAGATAATGTTTCTTTGATCACAACTTGCTCATAGCTCGCACCAGCAATCATATACAGAAAACCGCCTAAGAGAATGAACCATAAGCCATTAGCCAGGCCACTGATCATAGAAAATAGGCCAACGATAAATAAAAAAGCGGCAACAAATTTTCCCCCTGTAGCCGCAATCTTCGTCGCTTTCTTAAGATCTTTATAATAGCCGAACAAGACGGCACGGAAAGCACGGCCACCATCTAGCGGATAACCTGGAACAAGATTAAAGACAGCAAGAATCAAGTTCAACTGATAAAGATAATATGTAATTGCTGTGACAAAGAGATTTCCATCCCAGCGATACAACCCATAAAAGACCCCTGCTAAAACTAACGAAAACAATGGCCCAGCAATTGCCATGAAGAATTCTGACTTTGGTTCCATATCTTCCTTAGAGATATTGGCAACTCCACCGAAAAAAAAGAGGGTTATTGAGTTAACCTTTATCTTTTTGAAGCGGGCAACAAGAGAGTGGCTTAACTCATGAAGCAGAACAGAAACAAAAAGTAAAACTGCTGACATTATTCCCATCAGCCAATAACTTTGAGTGGTTAGAGTGGGATAATAATGAGGGAAGAAACCAGTGGCGAGGCTCCACGTAAGGATGATAAAGACAAACCACCAAGAGAAATGAAGGTAGATATCTATACCTAGAACACGCATCACCTTCAAACTATTCTCCATACCTTTTAGAAGAGGATTCTACCTTTAAAATGCTTTGTGTTCATTCAAGAATGAGAAAAAAAAGAGTAGTAACCTTTACTCCACAAGGACTCTAACCGCTTTTGTTGTCATAAAGACATCGGTAATAAAGCATTTCAAGGGCTTGTCAAATGTCCATTCAAACGTATCTCCCGGCACCAGTTTACTGCTTTTCAAAGCTCGGCAGGCTTGTGTCCCGATCAGCTGAGAATTTTTCAATGAGCCGGAACGGACATTCGTGAACTTAATTGTATCACCCGCTTCCAGCGTAACTATCTCTGGTTCAAAACCATACCCTGTCAGCTGTACTTCCCAGATATTTCCTTTGGGCTGGACATCAACAACCGTATTACCGGTTAGATCGTTTCCCGAAGGGGTTTCTTCTTCTTCTTTTGGTTCTTCTTTCTTTTCCTCTTTTGCAACAATCGGCAATGCTTTGACTATCTCAACTTCAAATTCTTCTTCTGTTGCTCCAGTCTCGGCTCCTTTAAGAACATCGACAAACATATCAACAAAACCTAATTTCATCCTATGAAAGAACCCCTTTGCTTTGTACGTTATCTTCTTCTCGCCTAATGCTTTCTGTAATTGAGCTGCTGGATTTTGTGCGATGAGAATTCTTGCTGCTGTTTTCTCATCAGTATATACATCTAACGACGCATCAGAAACTTCATTTAATCCAAGCGCTTTCACTTTTTTATCTTCAGTGATGATACCGATAATAGATTCTTCCCCGCTGGCTGTACTTAAATGTACATTTATCTTTTCATCACCAAAGAGTTTGGCTATCGGACCGGTCAATTCTTGACCAACCACTTCGTTTTGGATAGCCATAACCTCAGATTCGAGATCAACTTGTTTGATTTCTGCAAGAGCTACCGGAAGTAGGGTTAGAAAAGCCAATATAACAGTTAATGTAACAGTAAGTCTATTCTTCATAGTGAAATGCCTCCTTTCAAACCCATAAATAGCAGAATATATAAAAATGTTAGTATTCTCTTTTAAAACACGGAGTATTCCGAAGCAAAGAGTCTGAATAAACGTTATAAGCCTCTTTTCTTTTGTTCTAGTGTGAGAATACATTTCTCTAAAGAACCAGCTAAACTCTTCTGAACTGATATTAAATCCCAACTTGCTTTAATAAGACGATTCGCATCCCTTTTTGGAACAAGGATATCTCCCCCTGTTTGAGTCATAAAAGTGCGGGAAATCGTCTCACCACGCTCTAAAGAGCGAGGCTTGAAAGAGACGATTTCTTAACCCCGCACTTTGTGACATAAATGTGCTAGAAAGCCATTCATCCTCGCACTAAAGTGCGGGCTTTCTGGCACATTTAATGTAAGTCTACCATTTACTTCGCCAGTTAATTCCCAGTGATCACCAAACAGAAAATAATGCACACCCCAGTCTGTTTTTCCCGATCCGCACTGCCAAACATGTCCTATCTGAGCAAGAAGATTTTTTCCGGTAAACATCCTATCAACAGTGTTGTCGGAGAATCATTAATCTGATAGTCAACATCTGCAGCAAATCCTAAGCCAGAACGATCAAATCCCGGAAGTGTAATATAAAATTTCCAATCCATAAGATTACCCTTTTACATTACCGATCGGCTTAAGTGCAACAACTGGCCGAGTGATACCTGCTTGGTCAAGTGTATCTACCACCGTATCGATATTTTTGTATGCTTTTCCCGCTTCTTCTGCTAAGCCTTTCATCGTCACTGCATGAACATATATTCCCCGTTTTTCCATAGTCTGTTGTAATTGTTCCCCATTAATCGTACGCATCGCTTCTGCTCGACTCATTGTTCTTCCTGCTCCATGCGCCGTTGAAGCAAACGTTTTATCTGAAGCATCAGTTCCTAACAGAAGATACGAACCTGTTTCCATGGAACCACCAAGAATGATCGGTTGCCCAATTTTTTGATATTCTTGAGGTAAATCTTTCACACGTGCTGGACCAAATGCCCGTGTTGCCCCTTTTCGATGTACGAGGAGCATTTTCTCTTTGCCATCGATAACATATTTCTCTAATTTAGCGATATTATGTGCTACATCATAGATCAGATTCATCTCCATATCTTCTGCTGTCCGTCCAAAAACTTTACTAAAGACCTCACGGATGCGATGAGTAATAACCTGTCTGTTGGCAAACGCCATATTTGCAGCACAGGCCATCGCTTTGTAATAATCTTGCCCTTCTGGGGAATTAAACGGGGCACACGCTAACTCTTTATCTCGTATTTCTATACCGTACTTCGGCATCACATCAAGGAAGATACGTAAGTAATCAGAACCGATCTGATGGCCAAACCCGCGTGAACCGCAGTGGACCATGATCACGATTTGTCCTGGCTTATTGATCCCCATCACTTTTGCCGCTTCTTTGTCAAAAATATTTTCTTCTTTGACTACTTGAATTTCAAGATAGTGATTACCGCTTCCTAACGTTCCGATCTGGTCAAACCCGCGCTTGATTGCTCTATCTGTCACCTTACTTGGATCTGCCCATGCAATCTTCCCTTGATCCTCAATATGTTCAATATCATGTTGTGTAGCAAAGCCTTTCTTCAAGCACCATTGTGCCCCATCACGCATGACGTCTTTGAATTCTTCTTTAGAAACTTTAACAAAGCCTTTACACCCGACGCCTGCTGGTACAGCTTTGTATAACTCATCAACTAGCTGTTTGATTTTAGGTTGAACTTCATCGATCGTCAGATTTGTCGTCATCAAACGCATGCCACAATTAATGTCAAAACCAATTCCACCAGGAGAGATGATTCCTCCTTCCTCAACATCAAATGCTGCTACTCCGCCGATCGGAAAACCATATCCCCAATGCCCATCTGGCATACAATATGCATAGCCAGTAATTCCGGGAAGCGTCGCTACATTCGTCACTTGGTCAAAAACACCCGCATCCATTTCCTTGATTAAGTCTTCACTCGCTAGAATTCGTGCCGGCACACGCATACCTTCTTTATAGGTCACGGGGAGTTCCCAAGTTACTGCATTAATACGCTTTAATTCCGCTGGTGGGCCGGCAGGTTTTTGAACATGTTCCATAGGCATATCTGAAAGAACAGTACTTATAAAGGTTTTGCCTAGATGATAGATAATCATTTAGAAGTGATAAATTTATAAAATACGTTTCAAAAAGAAAAAAGATGTCAAAAGCTGATGAACTAAAGCCATACCAACCCAATCTCCGCAGACTTCTCCACGCAACAAAACCAGAAGGGGTTGTGCTGAATCAAACATTTGCAAAATGGGAAGATCTTATTGCCGAGAACATGCATAGTCGAAAACATAGTGCTCGCTACAAATATTTTGGCGAAGAAGATAGGGGCCTCTTCAAAGCAGTAGAAAAACATCTCTTTCAGTATCGTTTCCCTGTAGCACAAGAAAACATCGTACTTCTGGTTCATCCATTCTATTTGCCGATGACTAATGCTCCTCAACTGAGAGGATTAGAAGAATTACAAGAAGAAACAGATGCGTATCTTAAAAGATTAATCAATTTCTTTCATTGGTTGCAGAGAACAAAAACAGCTGGATCAGTTGTTCTCGAAACGTTGCATCATTACGCTGCTGCAACAAGCTTACTACTAGAGCAAGGCTTGCTTGATAGCGCACTCATATCTGAATATAACACTGGAATGCCAATAGATAGTAGAGAATTCAACAGGTTTAAAGGAAAACGAATTTTTGCGGGTGGTGGATATAATGATGGCTGTCTTAGACCCGTGCTTGAAACTCTTCTTAGAGAATATTCTGTAGATCTCTACGTTATTCACGATTTAACTATAGAACCACCAAGTAGAATGGACGACTCAATACATCCTAAAACGGTTTACACTAGTAGTAGAAATACATTACCCCAAAAACGTTGTCTCACCACAGAAGAAGTCAAAGCTAGATTGATGAGAATATGATTAGAGGAAGTGATAAGAGGAAGCGACGTGGGGAGTATCTAAGTATATTTCTTCCACAATTCTTTTAAAATAGAGCCTCGATTTCTAATCTATGCTTACAAAACAAGAGCTCTTGCGTCAGATCCTTCATCTGATTATCGGTGTTGTTGTCGTTACTCTACTCTATTATGAAATTCTCACTTCGCTCTCACTCTTCCTTTTAATCGTCATCGGAATTCTCGCCAGCTTCATCAGCAAGCGGAAAAGCCTTCCTCTCTTCCATTTCTTCCTTAAACATTTAGAACGCGAGGAGCAAAGAAAAACGTTTCCCGGAAGAGGTTTAATTTTCTTCTTTATCGGGGTTCTCTTAGTTATCCAGCTTTTCCCACAAGATATTGCTTTTGCTTCTATCATGGTTCTCGCCTTCGGTGATTCTATCAGCCATATTGTAGGAGAACGATTTGGTCAGCTTAAAAATATCTTTAACGGCAAGAGTAAGAAACTCTTGGAAGGAACAGTTGCTGGCGCACTTGTCGGCTTTCTTGCCGCGGCTATTTTCGTCCCTTTGTCGCAGGCTTTTCTCGGCAGTTTTGCCGCGATGATTGCTGAAGTGATAGAAATCGATTTCAATCAGAAACCTGTTGATGATAACGTCGTTGTTCCACTCGTTGCAGGAACAGTTATGTATCTGCTCGTTACTTACCTATAGATTTTATTTGTTTACGGGCTATTCTTAATATTTGGGCTTGATAGAAAGCCGCTAATGTCAAAAGGATGCCCATCGTTAGAAAAAGAGCAGTAAAAGAAAAATAATTAACGAGCAGACCACCGATCACCAGAGCAATACCTGTTATGATCTGTCCTTGCCCACCTGCTAGCCCCCATTGCAGACCCTCTTGTCTCTTATTCCCATGTTTAGCATATAATGCATTCCACGTTGGTGTTGCTAAGGCTTCTGCTACCCCTAAACCAGCCTGAACGACAAATAAGTGCCAAGGCGATGAAACAAAAAGATATCCGAAAGTAAAAAATGCATTGAGAAAATAACCCAAGACCATTATCTTTTCCTTGTTATCTCTATCATCTGTCATCTTTCCAATTACAATATATAAGATTCCGGTGATAAAAAGATACGTTGCCCAGGCCCAGGCCACATCTAAGATATCCCCACCTATCCTTTCAGTAAAGATCGCAAACAACGGGCCAAGCATCCCTGCACCAAAGTACCAGAGATTTGCACCATACAACAGAATTCTAATATTCTTATTCACGATAAATCATTGCTTAAAGAGTATTTAACTGTTTCGTTTAGATCCTCTTCTACCTACGACCTGTTTGACGATATTGTATCCTTTCATCCCAGTCAATCCTAGGTGCCCCGTTTCAATTTGGTAATGTGTAATATTTGGCTGATCCAAACTGAGTCGGCTCTTCTCAAGCGTAATAACTTTATCACGCGTACCTTGCACGACCGCATACTCTATCTCTTCCGGAAGACCGCCAGAGAGTAATCTTTGAAGATACTCGCTCTGCGGCTGTAGCTGTTCTGCACTCTTCCCGATCCCAAATCGTGCTTTTGACGTACCACCGAAAGGTGTCCCTAAAAACGTTGCGCTCGCAATAAGATCTGGGACCATTCGTGAAGCATCACACGTAACTAAACCGCCCATGCTGTGCGCAATGAGATGTAACTGTCGAGCTTTATCCTGACGCCCGTGATATTCACGAATATTTCTTACCAACTCTAAACCAACTTCTTCAAGATCATCCCAAAAATGATAATACAAAGGAACTGCATTAAAACCATCGTCATGTAATTTTCTGGCAATATATTCTAGCGAACGTCCCCGGGCCCCATACCCATGCGTTAACAACACCGTCTCTCTATAAGAATCAAAAGGTAGCGTTAACTTTCCTTGGAGATCTTTTCCATGATATAGCACTTGATAACCTAAGTGATGCCATTCACTGATAATGCCTTTTAGAGTATCAACAAGTTTCATCGAAATCAATCAAAGAAAGATCCCTTAAAAATGTTGAGCATATGTTTTCTATAGGGCTATTTCGATAATACAAGACAACCACAATCCTTTTAAACACTAATTTACTTCTTAGTTTTATGGCAAAATCATCTAAAAAAAAGAATAGTGATAGTGAGAAATTATATCCTGCTGAAGAACAAGGCATTCTCCATGAAGAAACCGAAGAAGAAAAAGGAGAAGCGATGGACCTTGGTGAAGAAGATGAAGAAGTTTATACTAAGAAAGGGCGCGAATTATTAGAAGAAGACGATGAAATTGACACGTGGGAAGAGGGTTTTATGGAAGGTGCAACGGATTCGGGGCAATTAGGAAAAGATGCACTTACTGGTGAGCCATTGATGGATATAGAAGATGTCTATGAACTGGAATTCAATGGCAAAACTCATCGTTTCATCAATGAGAAGAATGCGAAAGCATTTTTGAAGAAACAAAAAGAGAAACGATAATATCTCTTGTATCTAAAACACCTTTCTTTATTTTTCTTTTAAGATATCTGCATACTTTACCCAGAGATCAAAGAGATATTGTTGATTAGCCGCCGTCGCCATGGCTCTGGCAAAATCTTGATCTAACAAGACTTTAAAATCATAACCCAAAGAAAAAGAAGGTTGCCAGAGTACGCTACTCATCTTTGCCGTCGAGGAGTTTCCTTCCTACTCTGGGTCTTACGAAACATTTTTTGAAGTTCATTTTTCGTCCCATCAAACGCTTTACGTAATGCTGTAACAATATCCCAATCGACAGCCGTTGCTTCAACAAGCTTGCCTGGATAATCAAGACGCATTGTCACTGAATATTTCTGTCGAGTTCCATCTTTATCATACGCCTTCAAGTGGATAACTAACTTAAAGTCATTGTGAACAAGGCGTTGCAACTTGAAACTCTCGTTAGAAGCTACTTTCTGAAAGCTTTCCTTCTCATACGAAGCAAGCTTAACAGCATTCAAACCAACATATTGGATGTTAAAGTTCTGCGGAACTTCCAGACTAGCAACATATCGTAGTAATCCTTTTACCGACAACAAGCCCACATATTGCTTCCCGGAATAGACCATCAAGCAGGAAATATTATTTTTCTCCATTTGTTGGACGGCATCACCAAAGCGATCATTCAGATCAATTTTCTGGAGATTTTCATTCGTGCTGAACGAAGAGACAGGGAGATTAGCCAACGTTGGCGTATCTACTTCTGCGGAACGCGAACCCCCTTTTTCTTTTTTCATCTTGGCAGAATACTCCCGCTTCGCTGGCCAGACCATAAATTCTCTCAAGACATCTTGGACACTAAGAACCCCGTATAACCCTTTTGCATCAAAGACAGGCAATTCATCAACCTTTTCTGTAAACATTAATTGTAATGCTTTAGCTAATGGCTCATCTACTTTTACTTTTAGGTTTTCGAGGACACGCAGATCACCGACTCTAACTTCTTTAGTTTCCGGCAGCTCGGCAGCAACATGCAGAAGAGAAATCGCTGGAAGGACGCCGATGATCGTATTCGCACTGGCAATAGGAACAAGATCCGTATTACTCTGATGCATCATATAAGCAGTTTCGATCACATCAGCATGTTCATTGACCACCGGTGCAGCATGAAGATAATTGCCTATCTTAGTCGTTACAGGATCAAGATTAACCCTCAGCAAGCGCTTTTTCTCAACTAAGCCAACATATTTGCCATTACGAAAGACAAGACCTAACTTCGAACTTGCTTTTTTTAGTGAACCGATCATTTCGGAGACGCTCATCTCTGTATCTAACCGGAGAAATTGTTTATTAATTCCTGATGTAATATCCATAAATATTCACCCCAAATAATTCTTCTTTTAAGAGAGAGTTAAAGTATTTAAATGATTCTGTTTCTGACCTGTGGCCGAAAACAAAAACTTTAAATAAAAAAGAATCTCACCTGGAGCCATGAAAAGTAACTCTTTCTTTATCAAACAGAAACGGTCTTCATCATATCATGGCAAAACGTAAACGATCTGAAAAAATTGGACTTCCGCCTGGTTCTTTAGTCCATGTTGGCGAGGTCAAAAAACATCTCCCGCGCATCACCGTTATCGATTATGACAAAGATAATATTGAAGAAAAAGAAGTACATGAAGTAGAAGAATGTTTTCCATTCAAAGATAAACCCAGCGTCACATGGATTACCGTTGATGGAATCCATGATGCCGATGTTATCCGACGGATCGGTAAACATTTTGGCTTTCACCCGCTCCTTCTAGAAGATATCATGAATACTGAGCAGCGGCCGAAGATGGAAGATTTCGGTGACCATATTTTTCTCGTCCTCAAAAGATTAAAATATAGTGCGGGTGAGATGAAGACAGAACAGATCTCATTGATCATCGGGCACAATTTTGTCATTACGTTCCAAGAAGAGGAAGAAGATATTTTTAGCAATATCCGTGAGCGGATCCGTAAGGCGAAAGGAAAAGCGAGGGGTCTTGGTTCAGATTATCTTGCGTATTACCTTATCGATTCTCTCGTCGACAGTTATTTCCTTGTTCTCGAAAAGATCGGTGAGAATGTTGAAGAGCTAGAAGCAGAATTGATCGCCGAACCATCGACAAATACCATTCAAAAAATCAACGATCTAAAACGCCAATTATTGATTTCACGCAAAATGGTCTGGCCGATCAGAGAAGTAGTATATGGTCTAGAACGGTCAGAGAGTCCACTCATCAAGAAAACCACACTCATCTATCTCCGAGACATCTATGATCACACTATCCAGATCATTGATAATATTGAAGTGTTCCGGGAGATGACCTCCGGCATGGTTGATCTCTACTTATCAACTATGAGTAACCGTATGAACGAGATCATGAAAGTATTGACGATGATCGGTACTATTTTTATCCCCTTGACTTTCATTACTAGCCTTTATGGAATGAACTTTGAATTCATGCCAGAACTGCAATGGAAGCACGGCTATTTTCTCGTGATCAGTCTGATGGTGGGGATAACGGTCGGGATGATCTTTTATTTTAGAAAAAAACAATGGATGTAGAAATGATTTGTAGAAAAGATCTTATTCCAATTCTCTCCTCAACATTTTATGTGCACGATTAATCGCTTTGAATGTTTCAGGATTACCACCCATGTCAGGATGATGTTCTTTCGCTAATTCTTTATATTTCTTATTTATCAGGTCTAGATCTAAAGAATCCGGCTCAACACCCAAAATTTCTCGTGCCTCTTTACGTTGTTCTTCGATATCATGATCTTCAGTGAACGCTCTGATGAATTCTTCAGCTGTTTTCTCTTCATTAAGCAAAGCATTAACTTCGAGTTCGATCACTTTCATCACAACATACAAATTTTCTACAAACTTAAGTGAGCCATTATAACTATAATAAAGACGATAGCCATCCATAAACCAAGTTGCCGAAGCGGGAGCTCTCTTTAATGCAAAAGCTTCTAGAACGATATCGGTCTGATCTTCTCTAATACCTATCTTCCCTAAAGATTGAATGATTGTATTCTTAAAGCCTTGTGCCCTACGATTAAAAGAATCTTTGACGATGAACGCATTAAATGTATGTCCTTTTACAGTTATTGTTGCCACGGTAATACCCTTGCCTATCCTCTACGTCCTCGATTTGAACCGTGACGTGGACCGGAACCGGATCCCGAACTAGAACTACTACGCGAGCCAGATCTACGTTGATGTGAAAATGAATGACTACGTCCGCTAGATTCAGAAAAGCCAGGACGACGCGGGCCCCCACCAAAACTTTGGCTCCCATTTCTTCTTCCCCCTCTGCCTCCTCGTGGCGGTGGTCGCGCCGCAGCTCCCGTTGCATTCATCGCGGTATCAGAATGGAAATTCGGATCTCGTACTACTTCCAAACGTTTACGGATAAGTCGTTCAATCGCCTGGAGATAATCTCTTTCTGAAGAACTACAGAAAGAAATCGCCACTCCACTTGAACCTGCCCGCGCAGTTCTTCCGATACGATGCACATACGATTCTGGTTCGTTAGGAAGTTCATAATTAATAACATGAGAAATATCATCAATATCTATACCTCTCGCGGCAATGTCCGTCGCAACTAATACTCGTATCTTACCACGACGAAAAGCATCTAAAGCTGCAGAGCGTGCGCCTTGACTTTTATTTCCGTGGATCGCATCTGCACGAATTCCATTGTGATTTAACATCACCGCTACATTATTTGCAACATGTTTCATCAACGTAAAAACGATTGCTCGAGTTACCGCCGGGTTACGAAGAATTTTCGTCAGAAGTGCATCTTTATTACCTTTATCAACAAAAAAGACACTTTGCTGAATCCGATCAACAGTCGGTTTTTCTGGTTCAATCGTCACATGCACCGGATCATGAACTAATGTTCGAGCAAGAGCAACCACTCGTGAATCCAATGTTGCAGAAAGGAAAAGAGATTGGCGTTTGGTCGGAAGTTTTGCAATGATCCTCTTGATATCATGAATAAATCCCATATCAAGCATCCTATCTGCTTCATCAAGGACGAACATTTCTACCTCATTTAATCGAACATGACCCTGGTTAAGAAGGTCAAACAAGCGACCCGGTGTTGCGACTAAGATATCGATTCCCTGTCGTAATGTCTTAACTTGTGGAAATTGACTTACACCACCAAAGATAACCGCACTATTAAGACGTAGATACTTCCCGTATGTTCGAATGCTCTGTCCGATCTGGGCCGTCAACTCTCGTGTTGGAGCAAGGATTAAAGCGCGTGGTGCACCGCGTGCTGTTACTTTTTTGCGAATAGACAGCTGCTGTAAAATAGGTAAGACAAATGCCGCAGTTTTTCCCGTTCCTGTCTGCGCACAACCGAGGAGGTCTCTTCCTTTTAGGAGATGAGGAATGCTCTGCGCCTGAATCGGCGTAGGTGTAGTATACCCTTCTTCTTTAACAGCTCGAAGTATCGGTTCAATTAATTGTAATTCCGTAAATGTGCTCATTTCCAAACTAGATAATGTATCCTTTATAAAATAGACTGTTGAATATTTATTTTTAAGAATGGATTTATCTTTTCTTGATACCTAAACTAAATTCCAGAAACATTTTTAAACAAAGAGCTTTCTTTCTCGATCTGTGGAGATGTGGGTAGTGGCTTACCTGAATCCATGAAGAATTGAACTAAAAAAACATAAAAATCGTATTATGGAGGCCAAAATGAGTTTATACAAACAGATGAGAGAACTTTGGAAAAGTCCAAAGCAGTCCATGCCGGAACTGATGAAAGAACGGTTGATCCAATGGAGACAAGATCCAGTAACAACCTTGCTGGAACATCCGACACGTCTTGATCGAGCTCGCTCTTTAGGATATAAAGCGAAACAGGGAATTCTTGTTGTCCGTCAACGAGTTGTGCGTGGCGGGCATGTCAGACCACAAATTAAAAGTGGTCGCCGCCCAAAACGCTACGGCACAAATATGAACCTGCGTAAGAATTACCAACAGATTGCCGAAGAACGTGCACAGAAGAAATTCCACAACCTCGTCGTTCTCAATTCGTATTGGGTTGGACAAGACGGAAAACATTTCTGGTTTGAAGTAATTCTGGTCGATCCACATCATCCTGTAATCAAAAGTGATAAAAGCTTACAATGGATGATGACCAAGAAGAACCAAAGTAGGGTCTATCATGGTGTAACTTCTGCCGGCAAAAAAGGTAGAGGATTAGTGCGGTAAGACTTTTCTTTTTATTTTTCTTTTTCACATTTTCTAAGCAAAGACTTTTAAATAGACAAACATTTTACTCCTGAATAGTGACTTCATTGTCCTATCTTTACAATCATGTGCGCTAGGTCTACGTAGCGGCGCACAGCAAGCAGCACAAGGCCAAGCAATCTATACTAAACACCAAGTCGTACCAGACCCGTACGACAGATCACGCAAAGTACATTATGGCTTAAAACTTTTTCCAGACGAAGATGTAACTGGAGGAACGATGTTTAATGTTGATATTGATCATAGCTGTAAAGCAAAAAGACACCTCATACGACCCTGGCGTAGAGATTACATCAGAGACGATAACAGGCAGATTTGGACGATAGACGAATTCCATTCCGGCTCTTATCTTGATATTCGCCAGATACAATCAGATTTTCTGACAGTTCGAACTGGTGTGTATGTTCAGAATGTTGATCAACCATTGCGTTTCAAAAATGGACTCCTCCTTGCCGTACGCAATGGCCGCTGGGAAAAAGTATCAGTAGAGACATATGACCGAGGCCGGATTAAGCAGAACCCCGAAGTAGAACAATCAATTATTGATCAACAGATAGACCGGCTCGGCAAGATGGAAGAATGGACACGCAGAGCCTATGGTTTTCCAGAGGAAAGAATTGCACCCGTAATTGAACTTGATTCAAGAAGACCAAAAAGATAGTTTGTTAAAACTCAGATTCGACATGTCTTCAACCCTCGTTTTGCTAAATATTGTTGATGATAATCCTCTGCAGGATAAAAAGCAGTTGCCGAACTAATTTCTGTCACGATAGAACGGTTAAATTGATGAGATTTGTCAAATGCGAGCGACCACCACCGGTGGAACTCTACACCGGATGGCATGCTCGCCTACGGGCTCGGGTCGCTCGCAGCTTCAAGCAAAGGCAAAG
>JACOZP010000023.1 GCA_016181265.1 Candidatus Woesearchaeota archaeon | reverse complement strand
AATGCGGCGGAATGGGTTATCCATAAGTATGTTCTGCATGGCGTGGGAAAAGATAAAGAGAGTTATTGGAGTTTTCATTGGCATGATCATCATAAAAATTCACGAAAGAATGGAGGATTTGATCCTGATTATGAACAGTTACCATTTTCTAACAGCCCACAGGGAAAAGAGGCATTAGGTTTGGTGGGATTGGCTTTGGCGCACGCGCCATTGTTACCTATTGCACCTTTCTTTACGGCGACGGTGTGGTATAGTGCACTTGATTACTACCGGAAACACAAGAAAGCACATTTAGACCCGGCATGGGCGCGGGAGAATCTACCATGGCATTATGATCATCACATGGGTCCAAATCAAGATGCTAATTGGTGTGTGACCAGACCCTGGTTTGACTACGTGATGGGTACGCGAGAAGAGTATGTGGGTTCGGAAAAGGAATTAGCACGACGAGAAAAGGATATGGAAAAGTGTAGTCACGCGCGCGAAGAGCATTGGAAAGTACCCCAAACTCTTGAAGATAGGATCTGGGATGTCGTAGGGAGATTGACACAATTTGTGATGATTTTTCAGTTGAGAGAAGATTCTAACAAAGAGTAATTAAAGAGAAGTATGCTCTTAATTGTCTGTCCAAATCTTTAATATCAGAAACAAGATAGATACTTTCTTTGTGAATCCCTTTACTGCGAATCCCCTGTTCAACCAATGCTCTCTCTAGTTGAGGTGGAATCGGTCGATCTCGTAGTGATGCTAATTCTTCTGCCATTCCACCAGTATTCCCAAGAGTAAAAACGGGTATTGGTCTTTTCAGAGCGTTAAAAGCTTCATCAAGTGTACCTAATCCACCGTTTACCATCACGAGAGCATCCGCTACTTCAGCAACATATTTTCTCCTTTCGTTCATGTCTTTACCCACCATTACTTGTGCAATGTCATGAGGAGAGAGTAATGAGCGAAGAAAGTGGTACGCTGAGGGCAAACGATATGCCCGTTTTGATCTTACTTTGCTGACCATACCGACTTCCGTAAATTTATCGATGTTCAATTGGCCTTCGTCAAATTCTGGAATAAGTGTAAAGAAGAAGTCGTCTCCTTTTCCATTTTGTAGACAATATTTGATGATGCCACCGTATACATCGAGACCGACCCCTTCTACTCCTCCAGTAAATATTGAGCAATTTGTATCTTCTCCGAATTTACGTAGAGCGTAACCTACACTAATTCCCATTTCACGAGAATACTCTTCGGTCGGATTTGTTGCGCCAATAACGCCAATAATTGGGACTTGTTTTTCTCCTCTTATTGTGTCAATTATTTTATCCATACATTTTACCTCGCGTTATCAAACTCAAAGAGATGAAAACCGGTTTGACCGACTGTTTCTCTTAAATTCCCCATTCCTTCCGACCGAAATGTACTGCGTACACTTGCACCATAAACATTTGCTGCATCATAATTTTGAGCTTTCCTCATAACAGCAGAAAGCGATCCACCAGAGCAGACATAATCTTCAACGCAGAGCACAGTTTTTCTTTGGCTACTTCCCCTTAAGAAATCCGCATGTGCTTCAACAATACGTGGTTCAGAATCTCCGCGTCGCCACGATCTTCTCATGAAACCTAAATCGACATTCAACATCCCTGCCAAAGGCATAACTACTTCACTCGAGCCACACGCACAGCCGATGATAAAGTCTGTCTGCTGCTTGCCATCAAGAGTTCGTTCCAAATAGTTCTGTAAAAATTGTTTGATATCCTCTGGATAAATAGCATTCGCGCCAATATTCCGAGCTTTAGTACGATAAGAGGTTTCTCTTGCAAAAGTAGAAATTTTAGGTTCTAAGGCTTGGACAGATTCTTTAAATGACGCTACGTTAGGCTCGCCGAGATAAAAATCAGTTAAGAACTTAATCCCTTCTGAAATAATTCCATCCAGAACTGCCACGGCATCTGGGAGTGTGGAATCGACAAATTCTCTTCTAATTAACGCGTCATATAAAGGTTGGAAGAGGCCATAGATTGCAGTTCTAACTTGGTTTGGGTCAGAAAGATCACGAGCATATTGAAGCCATTCACCAAAAGAATAGATTCCTTCGTGAGAAGAATTTATGATACGAGGAAGTTTTGAGGAAGATAATCTTTTTAGTGTATCTTCAATACCTTGCTGTTGTGAGCTCTCGTTTGGCTCCTTTGACGGAACTATTACTTGTTTTCTCCATCGTTCGAATAACTGTATTGACATGTGTCTTCCAGGAGAGGGTTTTTTTATAAAACTTTCTGAATTTTCTTACTGGATAGTAGTCTTTAATCTTAAGAAAAAATAAGCGCCAACGCCCGGACGTTCAGAAAAACTACATTTTTCTATGCGATAAACACAGTTTCTCGTTTGAACCGGGAATCCCTGACGGGACAAGCTCTCAGATGTTATACATTACATTCCAGGCTTGCGCACTACCGGATTATGCGACGTTGGCACTGAATTTGAGAAGTCGATCGTTTCTTATTTAAATATTTCTACTGAGAAAATGTTGACAAATCTTGTTTCGCTGTCTCGAGGAGAGTACGATAAACAAACTTATTTAACTCAGGGTAGCGTTCTTTAAGGACAGAAGTTTCATGGCCAAGAGCAAAGATCTCGTTTAATGCAATGGCGACTGCCGGACTGCGATTTTCTCCAAAAGCGCAATGAACAAGCAATGCTTCTATTGAATCTTTATGTTGTTGAAAATCCCGAAGAATTTGTTCTGCAAGTGTTCTTGTAAAACGAAGACCATCAATTCCCATCCCCGGTTCAATATCATCAAATGTATATTTCACAATCCTGGTATAGAGTGTGGAATCAACTAATGGTTTTTGATCAAGAGGATAATTTTTACTGGAAGCAATACGAATGGCGTAAGTGGATTTTGTTGGTTGGAAAGCAAATACTTCACCCCAGCCAAAGATGTGTAAGTCCATTGTTAACCCTGAAGATCATAAAAATAGTGGCAGCACCGAGATTTGAATTCCCGAACCAAGAACATTGGTTTCTCGGAATCTCCACGTAACCCAGTTTCCACTTAAGTTAGTCATCGGCCGAAGCCTCATCGCTCAAGACCTATGAGCGTGGCGCTATAACCAGGTTAAGCTATGCTGCCAAACGGAAAAGATAGGGACAGTTATAAAAAGGTTTCTGAAAGGAAAAGAGTAAGGGGAGTTAGAAGTTTTTATAAAAGAAGTTCAGAAAGAGAGCCCATGCCTGACAAACCAATCCTCAACTTCTGCAATCTTAACCTTGGAAGATTTGGGGGAGATGTATATTGTTTATTTAGGACCGATCAAAGAGTGATCGTTGACGAACCGCCACGCTGTTTGACATATTGTTATGAATGCCAATTCTCACCAATAGCATGTTATGGAAAGATACCAGATCAAACAGACCCGTGCAAAGATCAGTGGGAATTTCTCCAAGCCGGGACGATTGCTGATTTGATTGAAATGATTAAAAAGAAAATAAATGAGTGATCGTCTTTTGATGCTTGCTGACTCTTTATTCTTAAAATGTTTCAACCATTGCGGAACTGTTTTCCCGAACAATTTGTTTTATTTCTTGGCGGACACGAGCAGCACGTTGAAGAGATCGAGGATCCGTTTCCCTCTGAGAAAGAAGAGAACCAGAAACATTTCTAACAGCATTACTGGAAGTCATAAACCCGCCGAATGGTTGGCAGCTAAGTGATGACCTCTCAACAACATGAAAATCAGGGTGAACTAATGATTCGCGGTCGGCTTTGCTTACCGTCCCGGTATAGATTCTACTGAATCCGCTTATCTTTAATAAAGTTTGAACGACGAGTAAAGATAAACCAGAGTGGGCGCAGGTATCAAAGATTAAAGTAGGGTCGGTTCGAGATGCTACTAGACGTCGATAGGTTCTTTCAAATTCAACGGTGCTTCTATCATAATGTAATATATCTTTTAATACTTTAGGATTGAGAAAGTATGTCTGAGGATGTTCAGAAGCACCGACCACTCGTAAATATTCCCTCAGAGCAACATGGGCAGCTCTTGCAGAGCGATCTAAGAAAAGAACATTTCTAATATCATGCTCTAAAACAAAATCACCGAGTGTTTTTGCAACTTTGAATACTTCCTCTCTTTGTTCTGCAGTTCGATACATTTGGAAAGAGCCAGCCGCATTGATTTCATAGAAGAATGCAAGTGCTTTTTCAGTGAGTGCTCTTCGCTCTTCTTTTAGACTAACATCGCTTCCTGTTCCTCGTTGGGAGTCAAATCCAGAAGCCAAATCTGAGGGTATTCTTCTTAGTCCCGCATTCAGGGCATCATTGCCCTTTATTCCTATTTGATCACAATCAGAGATATAAAATTTAGAGGGAGGAGAGTTAGACACCTCTTCTACAAGATAAGGCAAGGGATCGCCCAGAATAGACTGATTTTTAAATCCCGAGAGAAGACCTATGAATTGTTTGTAGTCGGTGGTCATTTCTCCCGAAATGAACACGTTCTTTTTAAATTTATCCCTCAGAAGTAGTTATAAATAGTATCTTGCTAAAAGTTAGTCATTCTTCCTAATCTTTTCGATATCATCTACTGTAACCCATGCGGCCATCAAGCCGAAGCCGGATTTATCGATGTGGAAGGGATCGATCTCAATAACGTCTTTCAGGAAGATTAAAGTGCAATACTTTTTCCCAACTAATGTGGGGGCGTGCGACACAGGAATACAAATCTGATCGCCATATTGTTGGAGAATTGTCTTGATTCTTTGCTCATCCAAGTCTGCAAAGAATTGGACAGCAGCGACGGTCGCTTTTACAGTGACTGGTTCTCCGGAATCTTTGAAGTACACAGTATCGTCTTTTGAAATAGAGTTGTAGGGTGTCTTTTGATGTTGATACCAACGCGATTCGATCGACTTTTCGCCGGAGATGATTTTCGCGAGTAGTTTTCGTTGTTTGGCAAGGATGGCAAGATGATGCATGAAAAGGCAAAGAGCGAGAACAATATATACCTTTCTGCAAAAGAAGAATTGAGCGATAAAATAAGATGAATACTCAAGAACAGACATATTTATATAATTCTTCTTTGAAAATGAGGCAATTTTTGGCAGTTATGCTGCAGGGAGGTTGAAAAAATTGGTTTAACACTAAGTGAAGCAAAAGAGGGAATGAATGCATTTATGAGAGAATATGTCGTGCCAGGAACACCACAGAGCAGATATGTTACTTCTGTTGGCTATGCACGCATCCCAGGAGAACCTAATGGTTGGAAAGTAGTAGTCGGTTTAGAGCGCGAACCGGACAGAAATCTTTATTTACCAAGTGGGATCGAGTATAAAATAAATCAAGGTAAAACGCTTGTTGAGTGATATTGACACTCATTTCTTTTTCTTGTCAAACAACCTTGCTACGGCATCAACGTTCATCTTTCCTGGGTTCTTGATGATGGAATGCATACTGCCGCCGCCGTCGCCATTGTAACGAGGGAAAATATGGACATGTAAGTGCGGCACTATTTGTCCTGCCGCAGTATTTTGATTCCAGCCGACATTAAATCCGTCGGGATACAGGACGTCACGCAATCTCTCCATCGTTTTCTTGACATCGAGAAGAAGTTCCTGAAATGACTTTTCATCAAGATCAAAGGGAGTGACGGCGTGTTTCTTGGGAATGACCACAGTGTGGCCTTTGCTATGCGGCTTGATATCCAGAAAAGCCAACGAATCTTTGTCCTCGTAGATGATATGGGCGGTGATTTCTTTTGTGATAATCTTACAGAAGATGCAGGAATCCATGTGTAGAAGAAGGATACAGGAAATTTATAAATATTCGCATCTCACGCTGAAACTATGGAATCTGTTGATTACACAATCATCGGAGGGGGAGTTATTGGTCTAGCGATTGGCTACTATCTCACGCAGCAATATCCCTCAGCGGCAACCGCGCTCTTTGAAAGAAATAAATATCTCGGTGAAGAGCAATCGGGACGGAATTCGGGAGTATTAGATGTCGGCCATCTCTATCGCCACGACTCTTTGAAGACGCGGCTCTGCCCAAAAAGGAATAGAATGCTGGCACGGTTTGCACTTGCAAAAGGAATTGCATATTTCCAGATGGGAAAGATGACGATTGCAGAAGAAGCGATAAAATTGATGAAGAAATAGAAGTGATCGGACTCTAACAGAGAGAACTACCACTAATTAGTTTCTGAAGACATACTCTGTCTTCGAAAGAGGCTGAGACCGCTTGGTGTTGAACCGCATAGATGGAAACGCCGGTTTGTCGGTGAGGGAAGTGTTCCCTCGAAGAAAGCGATCCCAGGAAGTAAGATACCTGATTTCCAGAGGAAAGAGAATCGAGAGAATGGTAGAGTTGATAACGTTCGGGAGGGAGCGAGAAGCCAAACTGTTCGGCCATGAAGCGAGCAACGGCATTGGTTGATGGTGCCGTGACTTCTTGCGTGAAGTTAGGGAAAGAAAGACGTTGACGATCGAGCGAATAGACTTCAGCGCGTGAAGGGCTGAAAAGAACGATGCGCGCTTCGTGTAATGGTGAACGAGGACGCGGCGCTCGTGCTGCGTCTTCAAGAGTATAGATAAATGTCATAGGGTGACCGAAAAGAAAGCTATTTAAAAAACTATGTGTGAGGAAAGATAGAATCACGGCTTATGGAAACCGCACACCGGATAATATCAAGATAAATCCTCCACGCACTTTTTCCAGATTTCAATAATTCTTGGACGAAAGCGAAAGCAACATTATGCAGACCGTTATGTGCGGGATTTTCTAACACGAGAGCCTCTGCAAGATCAGCGATATTATGCTCTTTTATGACTTTCATCCACGCTAAAGAGAAAGCGTAGGCTTTCGCTTCTTCGTCATGAGAATCAGAGAGTGTTTCGGTCAAGACGTGGCCAAGTTCGTGCCCCAGCGTAAGCATGACGCGCGCGAGTGAATCATTGAGGACGAATATATCCGAGACACCACCATATTTTGTGCGGTTAAGAGAAAGACCAATAATCCCTGGATGGGGGGCGATTTTTCTAAATTCTTTTTCGTGAAGAATGTTAATATTAATATGGTTTGGAAATAGACAATTAAAGATCTTCTGGAATGCCTCTTCAACAAAAGGACGGATCTCTTCAGCAGTGCCGATAAAAGCTCCTTCTTTACCAGCACGGATAAATTGATCGGGAACGAAATGATATTCAGATTGAATGGTTTGAAAATAAGTATATTCTTTTGCTGAATCATAACCTTGTAGAGAGAATCTTGATGAGACGGGGTAACTCTGAGAACTGTTATATAACGCCGGAGATGCCGTGCGGATGGTGGACTGATAAGAAGGATGAAAAAACTGCTGGGTTGTATATTCTAAAGGAGAACTACTTACCGAGTATTGAATTGAAGAGGCAAGATATTCCAACTTACTTCCTTGGGAGAGATATGTTGCGCCCGACTGAGACATTGTATACATAGGAGGTGAATATTGATTCTAGAACATATAAATTTTCAGTGGAGGGGTGTGACAGAAACGTCAAAATGAATTAATTCAACGTTGAACTCTTCGTACTGGGGGACGATACGCACTCTGCAAAATGTCATCGTACTGTCGTTGGATATCTCGCAATGTAGCTCCCTCTCTTCCGGCTTCTACTTCGATCACGTATATCCGAGCGAGACTTTGATCTGCGAATGGGTTGTCGAAGCTATGTTCGGGAAAGACTTTTTCATGGACATAGGAAAAAAGAAGTGCATACATCTGAGGGGGAGTTGCTTCAGGTTTGAAAATGACGCTGATTTTTTGTGGAACATAATCGTCAAGGGACATGGAGAGTGAAAGAAAAGGAAGTATAAAAGCTTTACGCTCCGATCTCAGCAACCTTGATCGAGAATTTTAATGTTTTCCCAGCAAGTGGATGATTTAAGTCTAATGTGATCGTCTTGTCGCTGACTTTCGCGATGAGAGCAGGAAAACGAGCACCATTAGGTAGACTAATGTATAGACCCATACCAACTTCTGGCGCACGATCTTGGGGAAGCTGTTCGCGAGGAACTTCTTTTAACATCTGAGGATTATGTTCCCCGTACGCATCAGCGGGCTTTAGCGTGATCTTCTTTTCCTGACCGACTTTCATCCCGACAACTGCTTCATCAAAACCTTTGATCAGCTGGCCCACACCCACTTCAAATTCCAAAGGAGCACCATGTTTTTCCGTGCTGTCGAAAACTGTGCCGTCTTCAAATGTTCCAACGTAATCTACTTTGATTTTGTCGCCTTTCTTTACAGTTGCTGCCGTCATTGTCAATACCTCGCGTGTGATAATAGATATTAGATTAAAGAGAAAGAAGAAGCCCCTCGCTCAATTATCTATGTGAAAAAGAAAGATAATACTATTTAAGTTTTGTGGTGAAAAAAGCCCTGTGTGTTATCCCGAAACTGGTTCGCATCACGAAACTAGTTCGTCCCAGACTTCTTTTGGAGTTCGATAGTGTAAACTCATGTGCAGCCGTTGTCCGTTAT
>JACOZP010000022.1 GCA_016181265.1 Candidatus Woesearchaeota archaeon | reverse complement strand
ACTCTTTGCCTTTGCTTGAAGCTGCGAGCGACCCGAGCCCGTAGGCGAGCATGCCATCCGGTGTAGAGTTCCACCGGTGGTGGTCGCTCGCATTTGACAGAACGAAAGAAAAACTGCCAGAACCAAGATACCAATAATAATAAAAATACTAACCTGGCCTCCTTTGAACATTATCACTAACAACGAAAAGACCTATTTGACATCCTCCTCGGGGCAAGCCCTCAGCCTGCGGGCTGACCCTCGCTACGGCTCGGGCGAGGATTCCAACTATGTACCGTAAGTAAGCTTTGGCGTGATGAGTCTCTTGGTTTCTTACATACTCTTTTGCTTTTTCTAGTGTTATGTGACCAACACTAATTGCAAATTTCCCTCTACTCCACAATTTCTTTCGTGGATATTTGTAGCGAAGTTTCGGCATAAGCCGAAACAGAATACGAGCACTAAGACTTTTGAGGTCTCGTATTGCATCAACGCATGTTTTTGTAAGAGGTATCTCCACAACCAAATGGAGATGTTCTGGTTCAACTTCCATCTCAAGTATCTCAACAGACGATCTCTTTGCAGCTTCTTGTAAAGCAATCTTACAAAGATTTTTATTGTACAAAGTATTGAATACTTTGTAGCGATACTTAGTACACCATTCAAAGTGCCAAGTGCTTTTCCCATTAGCATGTTGGTGGCGATAGTGTTTGCTATATCTCATTGGGCCTCACCTCTTTTTTTGTGAGGCTCACCACTTTACCAGTTCTAAAAAGTGGTTCGCAAAAGCTTATAGAATAATCGCTTATATCCCCCACCTTAGAGGTGGGTCGCAAGTGCTACGCACTTGCTGGATTTACGCTCGTTATATTAAACATAACGGAAACATTTTTGAATAACCAGCTTTTCTCAATGCTCATGAAATTAAGAATAATCTCTCACGCCGGTTGTATGGACGGTTATAGCAGCGCATTTATCGTCAAACACTATTGGAAACATCTCATCAAAGCCCACATTTCTGAACAAGATATCCAAGAAGCAGAAATTCTTCCATTATATCCGGGAGAAATCCAATCAGATGAATTCGTCTCCACGCCCGGCGACGTCGTTGTCGATCTTCCCCGACCGAAAGGAGACATTCTCTTCTGGTGCGACCATCACGCTACTGCAAAGCCGGAAGAAACAACGCTCCCAAAAAACCAATTCTGGAACATCACGCCAAGCTGTACTGGATATTTAATCGATCTCGCCCTGCAAAACGGTCTCAAACTAACATCAGAGTTACGTGCTTTCAAAGATGCGATGGATAAGATCGATGCCGCTGAATACACACACCAAGAGATTATTGATTGTTATTACAATCCCGATCTCAATAAGCTTACCCCTTTACAGAAAGTCCATGCTATTGGCGCGATGTTCAATACGCGGGACAGAAATCTGAATATGGAAATCTTCAAGACGCTTCTTTCCACTGAATTAGGAGAAACACCACTCACCAGCCAAGCATTGTGGCAATTAAATCCATTAATGTTTTACCGTGCGCAACTAAATGGCTACAAAGAATGGCGGGAAAATGTTGATGCCTATATCGCCTACAATGAAGAAGCAAAATGTGTCGTGCAAGATGATCGCAAGGCACAAATGTCCCGTGGCGTCCCCGACCGCTTCTATGCCTGCATTAAATTTCCACAGGCAAGTTATAATCTCTCTCTTAAACCGATGGATCCTGAGAATATGCGTGTTGGTCTTGGTTCCAATATTTTCCATAAAGATCGGTGTAAAGTTGATTTAGGCAAATTATGTCGCGACATTGGTAAGAAGTTTGGCAAAGGTTCTGGCGGCGGACATCACGATGTCGGTGGCGCAATGATCAATACAGAAAACGCTGATGCCATGATTGAATATGTATTAGAAGTCTTAAAGAAAGGCGAGAAATAGAACTGTTATACTTTTTATTCTTTCATAAAACAGATATCACAGCCTTCCAATCCCTCTTCCATTCCCATGTGAATCTTACAGATCGTCTTTGTTTTCTTAACATGCTGAATGATCCGCTGCAATTCCCGATATGCTGTCGTCTTATCTTTAATCCGCCCCGCCGCCTCTTTAATATATTGTTTAACCTCATCACTAAATAAGACTTCCCGTGCCCGTTTAGACTGAATGTATTGGGAAACGGCTGCTTCAGTCAAGTTTAGTAATTCAGCAATCTTCTTCTGAGAATTACCCTTTTCTTTAAGAGCAACAACTAACTCTTTGCGGACAGCAGGAATGATATACCATACTTCGATTTCCTGAGGATGTTTATCGGGGATTTCCATATTCAGAAGATAAGTGAAGGAATGTTCATCTCGCTAAGGTTCATGAAATGAAACGAGGATTTCATTTCAGTACAGAAAATTGATAGTTTTCAATTTTCTTGTTGCGAAGCAGAAAAGAACGGGAATGGAAAATAATTCTTTTTTATTTCTTTGGTTACAGAGATTATTAACCAACTATTTTCCACGAGATGAACGGCCAACTAAATACGTACCTGTCTTTCTGATAATTTTTATATTGCTCTTTAAAGTTCTCAAAACTGCATCTAAATCGCTTCTTGTTGTGCTTCGTCCCAGTGTAAATCGAAGAGTACCCATCGCAAAGGTATTAGGAACACCAAGCGCGGTGAGAACATGGCTCACGATAACTGAATTTGCAGTACATGCGCTCCCTGCAGAAACATAAATGCCCTGAGCAGAAAGCATCTTCACCAAGACTTCAGCATCAATCCCAGAAAAAGAGACATTAATATTATTTGGCAATCTGTTGGTCGGATCACCATTAAGTGTGCTGCCCGAAATGCCAGAGATGATTCGTTTGATAAAATAATCCCTAAGAGTACAAAGACGATTCACTTCTCTACCCCGCTCACGTTCAACCAAATCTAAAGCTTTTGCAAAACCAACAATTCCCGGAACATTCTCTGTCCCACCTCGTAAACCGAGCTCCTGTCTACCTCCATGGACTAACGGGACAAGATGAACCCCTTCCCGAACATACAATATCCCCGTTCCCTTCGGCCCGTACATCTTACTCCCGTTTAACGTCAATAGGTCGACACCGAGGTGCTTCACATTAATATCCAGCGCTCCCGCAGCCTGACAAGCATCTGTGTGAAAAAGTATATGATGTTTCTTTGTGATCTTCCCAATTTCCATAATCGGTTGAACTGTCCCGATTTCGTTATTCGCATACATCACCGAAACCAAAACAGTCTTGGAAGTAATTGCTCTCTCCACATCACGGGGGTTGACCCTGCCAAATCTGTCAACATCAAGATACGTCACATGACAGCCGCCATATTTTTCCAAATAAGCACACGTCTCTAAAACCGCTTTATGTTCGATTTTTGTTGTGATCAGATGGTTTCCTTTGTTTTGATATGCACGCATCACCCCTTTCAATGCAAGATTAATACTCTCCGTACCGCTTCCCGTAAAGATAATTTCTGAATTTTTCTCGACATGAAGAATCTTTTGAACAATAGCTCGTGCTTTTTCCATGGCCTCATGTGCTCTTTTTCCAGCAGCATGAACACTGCTCGGATTAGCAAAAATATCCGAGATAAATGGTTTCATCGCCACAGCTACTTCTTTTCTGACAGGTGTAGCAGCAGCGTAATCAAGATAGACCGATCTCATCGAGTACATTAAATCAGAAATTATTTATAAAATCTCTCTCGCTAAAAATCTAAAGAAGAGACAAAAATCATTGAAAGAAAGGATCAGTATCCCAACGTGGACGAAGCGACTTTTGTAATGCTTCATCATAAACCGAAACACGTAAAGCAGAGAGACCATCTTCGAGTGTCTTCTCAGGATCATTTCTGTCTGAAACAATATCTGCTGCTAAAACGTCATCCTGATCGCGTCGGTGAGCGAATGACTCCTGAAGAGAATAGGTCAATCCAGAATACTCGGGAGGTAATTCTGCCATTACACAAAGATCAAAATCATCCAATTCTACAGCTTTCTTTTTCTGTGCTGGTCTTTTCCCATTAATGAGTAGAAGCTTATCAAAAGCGTCATCATATGAACTTCTTCCACGTACAAAGTCTGCAGCCAGAACTTCGTCTTTAACGAACTCGGAAGCTAAAACAGTATCTTCGCCACTTTGGTAAGACAATCTTCCTGCCCGTCCTGCTTCTGTAATCTTCTGAGCGTATCTCTCTTTCTTCTTTTGGTTCAGATAATAGTTGACGGTCGCACGCTAAATCCTCCAGCGAAAGATACTTCTGTTCCTTCTTAGTATACATCTTAACGCCAGCAAGTGTTCCTTGAAAATCATAAGCACTAAGACCAGAAACGATTGCTTGATAATCCTTACCCGCGATTTGGCGTTGAGTAGCAATAACTTGATCGTAAAATTGATTCGAAGATGCTGCAGCCTGTTCTTGAGGCTGTTCTCTAGCCAGAAGAATATCTAATCCTGGTTGTTGTCTAGGGGTATAGGTCACCATTGTATTTGTCACTACTCAAAAGTGGCTTAACACCGATTATTTATAAACTTTTCGCTAGAAAAATGAGAAAAAAAGAAAAAGAGAAAAAACTAATACCACACTCGGCTCGGCCTCAGTAAGAGATTACTTTCCGTACCAGCAATCCGATCAAATAACACCGGTTTAGCACCCAGAACTTGTTCACTCCACCGAGCACGCTGAATCCCTTGTTCACCAAATCCTGTTTCATCCCCAACAATATCTTTTGCCGCAGCGATAACACTATCTGTCATTGAACGGACATACCCTGCCGCCAAAAAAAGATTATACTCACAACGAGCCGGTTCGCACGCGTCAGCGGCGAAAACGCCTATTTGAACTCCCGCCTCAAGCTGGCTGCGCATCCGCGCCAAGCTAAATTGTACAGATTGGTGATCGAAAGCTTTCCGCTCCTGAGCGATGCGCAGCGCAAGATTATAGGCGTTAGCGGAAGCCAGCATATTTTTAGTGTATTCAGCTGCTGAATTCTCAAACACAGGAATGCGTCCTTCATCAAACGGTTTTAACTTCCGCGCAATCGTCTGTAATTGAACATTCTCCGTCCCTTCCCAGATCGGGAAGACCGCCGCAGCGCTGTCATACATCGCCATCCCGGATTCGGTAATATACCCATCGCCACCGAATACTTCCAACGCTTTACGAGTCACACCAACTGCTGTTCTTGCAGCCAGATACTTAGCCATCGACGCTTCTTCTTCAGGAAAACCTTTCAACTCACCAGTAAAGATCCGATCCAATATCCGTCCGCTCGAATAGACAAGCTGTGCAACAGCTTCAAGATCAACACGCATCCCTGCGAGAATATGACGCATCTCTGGGAATTGTGTCAACGACCTACCGCGAATCTGTTTCGTCTGCGCGATATCTACTGCCCGGTCATATGCTGCAGAAGCAATACCTAATGCTAATGCTGCAACAACAGGTCGGCTCGTGTCCAACGTCATCTTCATCACACGCTGCATTTCCAACATTTCTGCAAAATCTTTGGCGTGTATTCCTAACATCGCGTCCTTATGGACGCGACAATCTTCAAGAACAACCTCTCGCGTATCAGAAGCATGTAACCCCATCTTATCGTAGGATTGACCGACCGCATATCCGGGATTATCCCCTCGAACAATAAATGCACGGATACCCTGTTTATATCCAACCTCACCCAACTGCGCCATTACTACAGCATATCCTCGCTCGCCTGCGTTCTTGACATGACCTGCACCGGTGATGAACGCTTTCGTGCCATCGAGAACAAAATAGTCCCCATCGGCTCGCGCCTTCGTCCGAATCTGTGTCGCATCACTACCCACACCTGGTTCGGTCAAGGCAAATGCAAACCGCCCCGGCATATCACCTTCCATTGCTTTTCTAATTTCTGCCTGCTGATCTGGAGAACCTGCACGGAGGATCGCAGCTAATGGCAAACCTGGGCCAATAAGATTAATTGCTGCAGAGGGAGATTTACATAGTCGTTCAGCGATCATCATCATCGAAACAGTATCATACGGAAATTTACCATCTTCACCAGGGATGTAGAGAGAAGTAAAACCCATATTTTTATGAGCATCCATAAGAACTTCATCTCGAACTCTCCCATCCCGTTCATCTTGCAATACTTTTTCTAACGAGAAATGTCTTTGAGCAAAATCATCCGCTGCTCGACGAAATGTTAATTGATCTTCAGTAAATGCTGGCATAGGGACCACCTCGAATAGTTATGAAAAGAGAAGGAGAGACTTGTTAATAAAGATAGTGAAAGAGCACAGGGTTAACAATTGTGAAGAACAGACATTTCAAAGAACCATCATCCCACAATCACATTTATATACCTCTTAAACATCACAAAAGAGATGAAGAAAAGGGGCTTAGCACATCAAAAAGAAAATTACGCAAAGTCTCCAAAAGACATTCCCGTCTGGGCTCTTCCCCAGGCAGAGATATATCCCGCCACCGATTCATCAGCACAAGGCCTTTCCCACCTCGAAGCGATAGAAAGGATCAAAAAATATGGGAAAAATGAATTCACCCAAGAAAAACGTCAACCTGCTTGGCTTATCTTTCTTCTCCAATTCCGCAGCCCTCTCGTCTTCATCTTACTAATCGCTGCAGTCATCGCCTATTTTCTCGGAGATCACTTAGATGCCATTGTCATCATTAGCATCGTCGTCCTTAATGCCGGATTAGGTTTCTACCAAGAATACAAAGCTGAACGCTCATTACGCGAATTACGAAAATTCATCACCCACCACAATAATGTCTTACGCGACGGCCACGTCCTTACACTTGACAGCCGCGAGATTGTTCCCGGAGATGTGGTTTATCTGCAACGAGGAGACATCGTCCCCGCCGATATCCGCTTATTTCAAGTAGAAAATCTCAGCACAGATGAGTCCACTTTGACCGGAGAATCCTTTCCAGTTGAAAAAACAAGTTCAGCGATCAATCCAAAATATTCCTTGCCTCAAGACTTAAAGAATATGGCTTTAGCGGGATCAACGATTTCCAGCGGAACGGGAGAAGGGATCGTCATCACCACCGGCAACAAAACGTTCCTTGGTAAAACTGCCCATTATCTTGCAGAAGGAGAATCCCACGGAGAGTTTCATAAAGGGATTCTGAAATTTAGCAACTTTCTCCTCAAGATTGTCCTCATCACAACAATAATCGTCTTCGCTGTCAATGCTTTCCTTGACAAAGAGATTATCACTTCGTTCCTCTTTGCCATCGCCCTCGCTGTCGGCATCACGCCGGAAGTTCTGCCCATCATCATCACTGTCGCCCTTTCCAACGGCGCCCAGAACATGGCGAAAGAAAAAGTTGTCATTAAAAAACTTGCATCCATCGAAGACATCGGTAACATGGACATTCTCTGCTCTGATAAAACTGGTACATTAACGGAAGGCAAGATGTCATTATCATCATATGTTAATATCCAAAATAAAAAAGATCCGAAAATCTTGCTCTACGGTTTGCTCTGTAATTCCATCAAGAAAGAGAAACACCATTATTCCTTCGAGAATCCCATCGACCGCGCCATTGTAGAAAGCCCAGACATTAAAAAAATCGCACCGGAAGCGAAACAATATCATCTTCTTCAAGAGAACGAATTTGATTTCACCCGCCGGATGATGAGTGTCCTCGTCCTTAAAGAAAAAACAAAAATGCTCATTGTCAAAGGAGCCGCAGAAACACTCCTTGCCGAATGCACGTTCATCGATAAAAAAACGAAGATCACGTCTCTTCTCCGCCAAGAGCTAGAGGAAAGAGTCAAAAAATATGAGCAAACCGGGCTGAAACCTATCGCCATCGCAGAAAAAATAAGTACTAAAGATATAACGACAAAAGATGATGAGCAAGGGTTAACTCTTCTCGGATTCCTCCTCTTCCATGATCCACCGAAAAAAATTGTCAGAGAAGCATTACATACTTTACAGAAACAAGATGTGCAAGTTAAGATCATTACCGGAGATAGCCCCGAGATCACGCATCATGTCTGCCGCGAAGTCAATCTCCCCATTGTAGGAGAAAGAATTCTCCTCGGCAGTGAATTAGAAAAGATGAATCCCACGATGTTCAACGCCATGTGTAATAATTATAACGTCTTCGCCAGAGTTTCGCCAGAACAGAAATTAAAGATCGTCAAAGCACTCCAAGAACGAGGCCACATCGTCGGTTTTCTAGGCGACGGGATCAATGATGCTCCCGCACTTCATCAGGCAGATGTCGGCATTACGGTGAATACTGCATCCTCGGTAGCAAAAGGAACGGCAGATATTATTCTTCTCCATAAGAGCTTGAATGTACTTTCACAGGGGATCAGAGAAGGAAGAAAAACATTTGGCAATATCATGAAATATATCTTCAATACGATTAGCGCTAATTTTGGAAACATGTTTACTATTGCTATCTCTTCATTCTTTCTGCGGTTTATCCCTCTTCTCCCATCACAAATTCTTCTTGCTAATTTTCTGACTGACTTTCCCATGCTCACCCTCTCTAAAGATCGCGTCGACGAAGAACTTCTTCACAAACCGAGAAGATGGAATATTAAATTTATCAGTAAGTTCATGTATCTCTTCGGCATCATCAGCAGCTTCTTTGATCTACTATTCATCGTGCCACTGATCCTCGTATTCAAGGTCACTCCAGAACTGTTTCGAACAGCATGGTTTACCCTCTCCATCCTCACTGAACTCGTCGGCACATTCACTATCCGTACAAGAAAAGCGTTCTACCGCAGCAAACCTAGTTTGTGGTTTGTCGGGATGTCGATCTTTACCGTTGCCCTGACTGTTCTGATCATCACTTCCCGTTGGGGGAATAAGATCTTCTCATTCGTCAGGATTCCTCCCGCCATCCTTCTCTACTGTTTTGGCGTCTTGACTCTGTACGTCATCGCGCTAGAGATTGCGAAACGGAAATTCTATAAGAAAGTAGGAGAGTAAGAAGTGTAAAAATGGATCAAATCATCCCTAAGATATCTTTCAATTCTTCCGAGGGCTGCCACGGTGGTTCGAACGTGATCTCAATATCAACAGAAGTCGCGCCTTCTTTCAGGATCAGGCTCTTCAACTCATCGACCATCGTCGGACCATACGGACACATGGGTGAAGTGAATGTTAATGTAACTTTAACAGCATCGCCTTCAATCGTAAGTCCATAGATCAATCCTAACGTCCAGACATCAATCATCAATTCCGGATCTTCATATTTTTTCAAGACGTTCTCAATAAGTTGTTCACGCGTGACCATGAGTAATCCCTCCAAATCCTTCCTTCTCGATTCGCTTTGCGAGTTCATAACCACCAGATGCGACGATAGCGCCGTTATACAGGACAGTGACCATATCGGGAGATAAGAACTCCAAGAACTTATTATAATGAGTAATCACGACAATACTCATCGTGGTATCTAGCCGCGCTTTGGTGATCCCATCAGCGACAATCTTGATCGCATCAACATCGAGACCGGAATCAGTCTCATCCAATAAGACATATCTCGGCCGGAGAAGGATCATCTGAAGGATCTCCATCTTTTTCCGTTCCCCACCTGAAAAACCATCATTGAGATAACGTCGGATAAAATCTGGATTTAGACCTAGCTTTGCGATCGCTTCTTTCAAGATAGTATGAAATTCAACCACCGAAAAGTTTTTCTCTCCACAAGCCGTTCGTTGCGCATTGACTGCAGTCCGTAAAAACTTGCTGATCGTGATCCCTGAAACAGAAGGTGGATATTGAAACGATAAGAATAATCCTGCTCTCGCTCGTTCATCCGGTCTGAGATGCGTAATCTCTCTACCGTCGAGTAAGATCTGTCCTTGGGTAATTTTATATTTAGGATGTCCTACAAGAGCATGAGCAAGCGTCGATTTGCCAGAACCATTCGGACCCATTAATGCTTGGACTTTTCCAGTTTCAAAAGTCAAAGAAACCCCTTTAAGGATTTCTGTTCCGTCCACTTCCACATGTAAATTCTTAATTTCTAACATGAGCATTACACCTTCCCCATCTTAGCTTCTCGTGCAATTCCTTCTTTCACGACCTGCAAACATAATAGTGCACATTTCTGACGAAGATGACTAATCGGAATGCCTAGGAGTGCGAGCATCTCTTCACTCGACATAGTAATAAGATCAGACATGGTCATCTTTTTCATTCTCTCTGTCAACAACGATGCTGCGGCCTGGCTGATCGCGCAGCCATTCCCATCAAATGAGACATCTTGAATAATATCATCTTTCAACTGTAGATAAATAACAATCCTATCTCCACAAAGTGGATTTGTCTTTTCATAAGCAAGGGTGTACTCTGGAAGAACATGCTTATTCAACGGATGCTTGTATAATTCCAGAATTTCTTCTTTATACATTTCTTCATCAACAGTTCTCGCCTCTACTACTCCTCGTCCCGCAGCCATCATCGAAATACCTCTAACACTTTTCTAACGCCCGCGACAAGCAGATCAACATCTTCTTTCGTGTTATACAAATAAAACGACGCTCTTGTCGTCCCATTCTCCAGATTCAGTTCTTTCATCAGTGGCATCGTGCAATGACGACCAGCACGCACGGCGATTCCTTCTTTATTCAAGATTTCTGCGACATCATGCGGATGGATGTTATCTAACGTAAAAGAGACGATACCAAGACTACCCTCATTCGGTCCGATGATCTTCACGCGAGATATCTCTCTCAGTTTCGAAACAGCATACTCTACAAGCATTACACAATGTGCTTCAATCTGTCTTATTCCCCGTTCTTCTAAAAAAGTGATCGCCTTCGCTAGACCGACGGCCCCAGCGATGTTTGGTGTTCCCGCTTCAAATCGCTGAGAAGAAGCCAGCCAGACTGCTCTCTCCGGGCCGGAACTGACATCTCCAACCATACCCCCTCCGAAAAAGACGGGTTCTAATTCTTGTAGCCACTTCTTCTTGCCATACAAAACTCCGATCCCCGTCGGGCCGCACATCTTATGACCAGAAAACACAAGGAAATCACAATCTAGACGCTCGACGTTCACCAAAAGATGGCCCACAGATTGAGCTGCATCAATCACTACCAACGCCCCTCGCGCATGGGCTAAATCAACTAATTCAACAACAGGATTAATCGTGCCAAGACTATTTGAAACATGCGTAAATGCCACTATTTTTGTTCTCGTCGTAATCAATTCCCTCGCCTTCCCCAGATTGAGAGTATAACCAACAGTTAAAGGAATAAATTTTACGACTAATCCTTTTTCGCGTGCCAATTCCCGCCAGGGGATCAGGTTTGAATGATGCTCCATCATAGTCAAAACGATTTCATCACCAGCATGAAGGTTTTTTCCCAGCATCCGCACAAGCATATTCAAACTCTGGGTGGTTCCTGACGTGAAAATAACCTCATCAGCCGTCGCACCAATAAAACGAGCAACAGTTTCACGTGCATCCTCATAAGCCAGCGTCGCTCTCTCTGCAAGCGTATGGATCCCTCGATGGATATTCGCATTGCTCGTTTCATAAAAATTCTTCATCGCATCAAGAACAACTTGTGGTTTCTGAGTCGTTGCTGCGTTATCTAAATAGACGAGACGTTTCCCAAAGACTTTCTGAGTTAAAATTGGAAATGAGACGAAATCCATCTACATACCCTCGATTTCCATCTCAATTAATTTATTCAACTCAACAGCATACTCCAGAGGCAATTCTCGAATGATCGGATCAATAAAACCAGAGACAATCATCTGGATTGCTGCCTCTTCACTAATGCCCCGACTCTGCAGATAGAAAATCGCTTCTTCACTGATTTTACCTACTTTCGCTTCGTGGGCAGCATCAACATCATTATTACTGATCTTTAATTCTGGAATCGTATTAGAGACCGATTTCTCATCTAGCAATAAGCCGTCACAGATCACACTCGTTGTACATCCTTTTGCTTGAGGCATGATCTTGACTAACCCTCGATAACTGGCAATGCCGCCATTTTTGCTAATGCTCTTAGAATGAATTGTTGATTTTGTATGCGGCGCAACATGGATCGCTTTCGCTCCCACATCCTGATACTGACCCGCGCCAGCAAAGGCGATACCCAAACTATCAGAGCGAGCACCTTCTCCACGCAAGATTGAACAAGGATAAAGCATCGTCGTCTTACTGCCCATGTTTCCAGAAACCCAGATCATCGTCGCATCTTTATCCACTAATGCTCTCTTTGTATTCAAGTTATAGACATTCTTACTCCAATTCTCGATTGAAGAGTAACGCATCGTCGCCCCCTCTTTGACAAAAATTTCTACACAGCCAGCATGAAGCGAATTCTGTTGATAACGCGGCGAAGAACAACCTTCAATATAATGCAATTCCGCCCCCTCATCAAGAATAATCAGCGTGTGTTCAAATTGACCACCTTTCTGTGCGTTCATGCGAAAATAAGCTTGCAGTGGTAATTCAACCTTAACATCTTTAGGCACGTAGATAAAAGTGCCTCCACTCCAGACTGCTGCATGCAGCATAATAAATTTATGATCATTCACCGGCACACAGGAGGTCATAAAATACCTCTTGATCAAATCAGGATATTTCTGCACGGCAACATCCATATTCTCAAAGATGACGCCTTTTTCCTTCAAAGACTTCTCAATATTATGATAGACTACGGAACTGTCATATTGCGCTCCAACCCCAGCTAGTGCTTTCTTCTCCGCCTCAGGGATCCCTAGCCGATCAAACGTTTTTTTGATCTCATCTGGAACATTTTCCCAGTTATCGGTCTCCGTAGTGTTGGGATCAACAAAAAAAACGATCTTGTCAAAATCAAGCTCTTTCAGATCCGGTCCCCACGTCGGGACGGGGGTTGATTGAAATAACTGTAAACCTTTCAGGCGTTTTTCTAGCATCCATTCTGGTTCATTCTTCATCTTGGAGATCATTCTGACTATCTCTTCAGTCAGGCCCGGTTGAGCAGTAAATTTAGCTTCATGTTTATCAGCAGTATCAAACAGCTCACGGTTTAGATCCCATCTCTCTTTTCGATCTCCAGAAAAAATAGCCTAAAACTGTAAACGTAACTATCGGTGATACCCAGCTCGGGACATGAACTCCGAAGCTATCCGTAACCATCACGACACCGAGAGCAAGAATTGAATACATTGCCCCGTTTTTAAGATACTTGTATTTCTTAATCCGTTCAATATTTCCAATTGTCAGCTGCCGGACAACGATCGCACCCAAACCATTGCCAAGCAAAATAAGAGGGACAACAAGCGTAAACGCAAATGCTCCGAGAACGCCATCGATAGAAAAAGTAAGATCAATAACTTCCAAATAGAGAATTTTACTCCAATCACTCAGGCTTGTCTGGTGATGTAACATATCATGTTCTGCTTTCTCTGCATTCTGTTTAAAACCGTGAGTGATAAAGAAAGCGGTCGAACCAACAACAGCACCAAACGCAATCAGAGGATTGATCTTCATCGAATACCACACTAAAACGGCCAAGACTACGGAGACCACTGCATAAAACCATACTGCTTGTCGAGCAAAAAAACGTTCAGCATGGAGACCAAAAATCTTCGGCTCCATAAATAGCCAATGAAAAAACAGGAAGAGCAAGAAAACACCGCCACCCATCAGAAGGATCGGAGCCGTAGCTTCAATTGCTTGAAAGACAAGCGGATCAGAACTAAACGCTGCCGTGAACGATCCGATAAAACCTAAGCTAGGATTAGTACCCCAGATAATAATCCAAGGCAATAATCCTCGGACAATGAAAACAGCAAAGAGCATACCCCAAAGTAAGAACCATCTTCGTGCTTTCTGCGACATCGTCCGCAGAACTTCAGCGTTGATCACTGCGTTATCGATACTACTAACAGTCTCAAAGATACACAAACCTAAGACCGTCAGAACGAGAGACCAGAAATCGATCATACGGCTATCACCAAGAAGGGAGATTAATAAATATTTCGCCAAAACAGTGAGCGAAATAAATAAATTATAAAAAATCGTATCCTCCTCTACTCCGCTACATATTTAAACCAGAGGAGATTATACATTAACTGAAATATATTCAAAAGAGGGGAAGAGATGCCTGATCAATATCAAGAACTAAGAGAAAAATATCGGCAGCGGATTGAAAGAGAGTTTGGTACTACAGCAGTTTCTTCTTCACAGAACGTCAGCTCACGGGAATATACCCAATTCAAAAAAGAGCTTTACCCTGCTCGTTATTCTCTCTTTGAGAAAGCGAGTACTATCTCTGCAAAAATTCTGAACCTTAAGCCCGATCCTAAGAAAGCAGAAATAATGCAGAAAAATCTCGATGTCTGCCACCTCAACACCACACCAACGGGTGTTCTTTCTCTCGCAGTTTTAGCCGGCCTTTTTGTCATGGTCTTCGGCTCCTTGTTGCTGTTTGCGCTCCCCATCCTTGTCGGATCAGAACCGCTTCTTTTCTTGGTCATGTTCGCTTTCATCGGAGGATTACTGATGATCCCTGCCATTCTCAAAGCGCCAGAATTCATGGCCAACACGTGGCGGATGAGAGCATCAGGACAGATGGTCCAGAGCATCTTCTACACAGTCACGTACATGCGCCACACTTCAAACTTAGAACGCGCCATCGGTTTTGCCGCTGATCACTTAGATCCCCCGCTCTCACTAGACTTCCGAAAGATATTATGGGACGTTGAAACACAACAATATAGCACCATCCGTGAGTCTGCCAATGCATACTTAGAATTTTGGAAGGATTGGGATAAAGAATTCGTCGAAGCTTTCCATCTCGTCGAATCATCATTATACGAATCGTCAGAAGATCGTCGTCTCTCTCTCTTAGATAAAGCATTAGATGTTATCCTCAATGGAACGTATGAGAACATGCTCCACTATGCCCACAATCTCAAATCTCCGATGACCATGCTTCATATGTTAGGAATTATCCTTCCTATTTTAGGCTTAGTCATCTTGCCGCTTGTCGCCAGCTTTCTCGCAGGTGATAAACCATTTCTAACAACGTTATACATCTCGTTGATCTACAACGTCGGTTTGCCTATTGGTGTTTATTACTTAGGCAGAACCATCCTTTCGAGCAGACCTGCCGGTTACGGTGCGAGCGACATTGGAGAAAAAGAAAATCTCAAATATTTGAGAAACGTGAATCTCACCTTGAGTAAGAACGTCAGGATTGGGATCAATCCTCTTTTCTTCAGCACGTTTGTCCTCATCATCTGTCTTCTCATCGGCTTCGCTCCCTTGCTTCTACACACGCTCAATGCATCCGATTTCGCGTTCGACAGCGACGGAAATCTTAAGATGTTAGAATATATTTGCCCGCCCAGTGCAGGGATTAACTGTGATGAGGCGGATAAAATCGGCCCTTACGGTATCGGGGCTTCCGTTCTCTCATTAATTGTCATCATCGGTCTCGGAGTGTCAATGGGAATCTATTATTCTTTACGCTCAAAAAACGTCATCAAGATCAGAGAAAAAACGCGTACATTAGAAGAAGAGTTTTCCTCTGCTTTGTTCCAATTAGGAAATCGGTTGGGTGACGGCCTTCCTGCCGAGCTTGCCTTCGGAAAGGTCGCCCAGACGATGAGAGGAACTGTTTCCGGAGAATTCTTTACAGTAGCTGAACAGAACATCACCAAACTAGGTATGGGCTTAGAGCAAGCACTGTTTGACCCGCGCGTTGGAGCAGTTATCACGTTCCCTTCTAATGTTATCGAATCATCAATGAAAGTATTGATTGAAAGCATCAAAAAAGGCCCGCGCATTGCCGCACAAGCCCTTCTCTCCATGTCTCGTTACATCAAGGAAATTCATCACGTTGAAGAGCGCTTAAAAGATCTTATGGAAGAAGTTATTACTTCAATGAAATCACAGATTAAATTTCTCACACCCGCTATTGCCGGTATCGTTATTGGTATCACTTCCATGATCTCTGCTATTCTCACTCGCCTCAGTAATCAACTGACAACTCTTGCAACACAAGGAACAGGCACGCAGAGTCCGTTAGGAGATATGCTCTCCATTTTCGGTATCGGCATGCCGACATATTATTTTCAGATCGTCGTCGGAGTTTATATCGTTCAAATAGTCTTTATTCTCTCCATTCTTAGCAATGGCATCGAAAACGGCGCGGATAAGTTAGCAGAACGGTATGAATTAGGAAGAAATCTGATCAACAGCACCCTCCTCTATTGCCTTATCGCCGGCTTAGTTATGGTTGCCTTTAATCTCTTTGCGATCAACGTTCTCAGTGGCATAAATGTTGGTTAGAAGAGACGCCGAAAGAGTCGGCTCTGTGGAAAAAGTCATCGTCTAGGCCAAGAGGTAGAGCGAGAGAATCTTCTCATTAGACGGCTTGGCTCGATTTTCTTCCGGGTTACTGCCGAAAATCGAATCGCTCTACGGCCAGATGATGACTTTGTCAAGATTTTCTACAGGACCGGAAGAGTCGAAACTCTTATAAATAAGCCCAAAAACTATTGTTTACATCGGGGTCGTAGCTCAACCTGGGACACGAGAAAGCTCAGCGTTCTGGGTTTCCTTGCAGGAAAGAGCACTACGCTGAAGTGCAGAAAAAAGCATCTGCTTTTACTGTAACGAAACGTAGTTGTCGTGGGTTCAAATGCCGAATTCAAAACGTCGGGTTCGACTGAACGTCCCACCGACCCCATTTATATTTTAAGATTAAACCTAAGATTTCCTAAAAAAGTTACATTTAAATAGTCCCAAAAAATCCTTTTCCGTAGATGCGCTTAAAAAAGAGGTTGAATCATAGAGTACCCTTTCCCGAGCCAGTGCACCGGGAAACAGACCGCAAACCGTTTCTTGCGATCATTGCCATAATTCTACTCGTCTCATTCATCGGCGTCCTTAACCATCTCGAGAAAGAAGCAATTACGGGCAGTGCTGTCCAAACAATTGGTTTTGTCAAGGAAGGAAAAGAAGTTGCATTTGAAGTCAAAACCGCCGGGATCAACAGCGCGACTATCCATCTGACAGAAGACACGAAAAACGCGAAAATAGTTTTTGAAGAACAAGCTCCATCATCTCCAAATGTCAATGGCCCCATTTATTCAGTAGTCAAAGTCTCCTCGGATAAACCAGTTCGTTTTAGTACATTAGACATTTATTTTAAAATCAATGAGAACGAACTGATCAACAAAGGTATTGCAGTACATGATTTTCAGCTCTATGTCAACGATCAGCCGGTAGAAACAACATTAAGTAAAAAAGTTGATGGTTACATTTTCTACATCGCAACTACAACAACATTCGGAGACTATGTCCTTGCAAAGAGACAGGAAGCAAAACCTGCAATAGAAGAAGCAGCCGATACGAAGGTTACAGAACCAGTATTACCCCCTGAAGAAACCTCTCAAAAAGAAGAAGTAGGGGTTGTCGGAAAAGCAATACAACAACCAAGCGAATCCAATGGAGAATCATTTTGGCAGAACATAAAGAATTTCTTTTCTAACTTTTGGGGATAATTTTTGAGATCGGTTTTGTGATTTGATTAGCTAAGGTCTACCGCTAAAAGCGGATAATCAGAAAAAATAAAATAAAAGAACTAATAACCTCGGCACTCAACACAATAATAACGATTGGCGTTTTCCACAACAATCCGTTTGTTGCATCCTTTACAGCAACGTTGGATTTTAAACTTTTTAACTTCCTGAAAAATATGTTGTTTCAACCACATCACCTTCTTTTTTAAAATATCAATAAAACATCTACCTTTTTAAAAAGAAACTAAAACAACTATATAAAAGTTTTGTTCAGCAGCAACGATAACCCGACGAGAAAAACTTAATCCAGAATCGATTCCAGACGAACTTTATATCTCCCCTGCGGAGTTTCTACCTCAAAAACAGAAGTCCCAAAACCTTCTTTTGGTAACCGTCGAGTTCCAGGTATTGCATTTAACAGGGCGACAAGATCATTATGTGTGGGGGCATCTTTTTCAGAATCATGATGTGGGGTTTCTCCTTCTGGGAGAAAAAGAGCGCTGAAAGAATATTCCTTAGGATAAGGCGAGATCTTAATATTACTGGGTGAATCCGAATTTACGAGATATAGCGGATCAAGATCAAGTTGGCTTAGAAGATATTGTCTTGCTAGATCTGCACGAGTATAATCTTCTTCACGCTCCTCCCTCATCTGCCGATACGCTGCTTCTAGCTCCGCTTGCGTGAACTTACCCACGACGACCACCATCATCTCCTATTCTTTTCACAGAAAGGATCTCATACGCTTCCATCACGGGATTGGCAAAGAGTGTACCGCAAATACTTTCCGCCTCTTCTAAGACTGCCTTTTTCGACGGTTGAGAACTGACATAGGAGCAATACCTCCCCCAGACTAGATCCGAAAGATCAAAGCCAAGCTGTTTACATCCTTCCTGGATCGCTTCCGCTTCCGGATTAAGGACGCCCTCTTTGAAATGGACACATAATCGAACGAGATAGCACATACTAAAAGAAAGAGAAAAGAGATTATTAAAGTTTATGATTATCGAGACTCTGAATAATAAATCTTGCCCAACACATCAAAAGAAGAACACAAAGAAAACACCAAAAGCGACCATCGCCGTCCAGAGAGGGATGCTCCAATTAAATATCTTGATCCCATCAAAATTACCAAACGGGATCATGTTAAACAGCCCCAGCCACATATTGATCTGGAAACCAATAGCAAAGGCCAACCGTAACGTAGGATAACCGATAGAGAGGAACATTAATCCTAAAAATATCAAGCCCAGGACATAATTCATCAATGGTCCCGCTGCACTGATGATCCCATTTTCCCGCCGCGTGATCATCCCAGAAAGCATTACTGCCCCTGGTGCAGCAAAGATGAAGCCAACAGCTAAAGCTAGTCCTACCGCCAAATAAATCATCTGATCAAACGCTCGAAATTCAGCAACACAACCATAATGCTGTGCCACAAACTTATGAGATAATTCATGAAGAAGAAAACCCAATCCAGCAGTTAATAATGCCATGATAAAATACTTGCCAAAAGAGAGCGAAAAAATGCCGTAAATCTGTCCCGAAAAGAGACTGAATCCCGCGAAGACGACGGCAAACGCAAACGAAAGAGCCAGCCATGCCTTAGTAATATCAATTAATTCGATAGAAGACGTCCTGATTCTGCCAATCCTAATTGCTTTGTTCATAGTCCTCGTGCTCTTCCTCGTGCTCTGCTCTTTCTTGTGGTGCCAGACGGGCACCGACAATCTCTTTCAACTTTGAAACATCATCCTCTACTTTCACCAGCATCGCCAAATCACCAAAATGTTCTTCTGCGCATTCTCTACAATAATAATCAGAGGTATCTTTGATGACATAAACAGCTTCGACATTGCAGATAATGCATTTCTTCGACATTAAACTCTCGAAGGGCTTTTCGTTTAAAAATGTTTTCCCTCATCGAGGGCTATTTTTTATCCAATAAAAATGTTTTCAAGTCGTGAATCTCTTCTTCTGTCACTGCACAACCATTATACCGCGTGTTCCATAAGACGGCATCGAGTAGTTGTTCCCGCCCTTTTTTCCCTTCCGGAACATAACTATCTAATAACCCGAACGAATATGCCACCCCCACCAATTCAATCGAACGGATGATCGTCAGATCTTGCAACGCCGAACTAAACGCATCCATCTTTGTCAGGTCGGGAGTCACTTGTTTCTGAAAGCGTTTTTCCAACAGTGCTTTCATATTTCGATTATTCTCGATAAAGAGACGCAGTGTTCGTTCATCCATGACGATTCCTGCAGCGCCGATTTTTAGAGCAGCTGCTGCAGATTCCATCTCCCCTTCTTGGATGATATCCATTGGTTTTGCATCGAGACGGAAAGAATTATTGGCCAATTGGATCAAATCGCTGACCTTTTGTCGAGGGACATCAGTAAATATCTCTAAAACTCCCTCGCGGATCATTTTCATCACTTGCAACGCTTCAAATTCGAAACGACGAACCGTCAACGGTCGATCGACAAGCTCATATTTAACCGCAGGAGTGATATAGAAACGACCATTCAACTTCTTCTTCAATTCTGGGAGAAGCCACCCCAAGCGTGACATAACCAAAGTGATTATCGGCCCAGTATCAAAAAAAAGAATTTTTTCCCCATCCACTCCCTTCACCGTTGCCATCTTAACGTACCCCAAAGATCTTCATTGCCCATTGTAACCGCTTTCTCGCAGAAATGGTCGTCTTTCCATCCCCTAATGCCGTCGTTCTCCCAGCATATTGCTGAAGATCCCAGTTTGACAACCCCATCAATCCTGCTGCTTGACCTGTAGACAATCCCTTACTCAACAATGCTGTTCCCTTCTTGATCCGCGCTGCCTGCATTACATCTTGTAAATGTTCTCTCGTCTCAGCGCTGCAACGGCGGATAATCTCAAAAAGCTTCTTAATGGCCTGATTATATCTTCCAAATTGATTTGTCTCTAAAAAATGTTTGGCTTTCCCTAAACCCGCAAGCAATTCAGCGTAATCCTCTTTCCCAATACAAGAGAATGTTTTATAAATAGAATAGATCAACACCGTAACGGAAATAATATCCAAGTCCTTGTAAAGAGCAACATGCTCAATTGCATGATCACTCAGTTGACGTAATTCTTCAACATCAGTCTCCTCTCGTGTCTGAAGTATTTCAATCGACCTTTGCAAATCATAGATGATCTCTTTCTTAATTTCTGCATCCATCTCTTTTCAGGAAAAGAATCTTTTGTGCTTTTATTAAAGTTGTGTTTTGCCAGGGAGATACTTTTTTAAATATCTCCTCATCTTGCTACAAGAATGGGCCAGTAGCGTAATCCGGTACTTCTTCAGAAGCGGAAGATCGCGCACCGCTGGCAGCGGTGAGATTTCGGGTTCAAAAGTGAGAATATATCCTGAAAGTCCCGACTGGTCCATCTTTTTCCAAAAAGTATACCTGTCTCAAGAAATCAAACAAAGATTTGATTTCTGAGCAAGAATGAAGTCGTTGCTTCATTCTTTGCTTAAAAGACGGGGTTTGAAAAAAGACGGTTTCTAAACAACGCATTTTTAGGATGTAAAATAGCCAGAGACACTATGCCATTCATCCATTGACTAAAGTCAATGGTTTTCTGGCTATTTTTACATAAGAATAAAAAAGATAAAAAGAAATAAAAAATAAAGAAGATAATTAATATCCTACTTTCACTTTTGCACTAGCGCCGGCAGAGACGTTCGTATCTTCTTCAGTAGAATCTTTCTTCTCGTCTCCTATTTCTAAAGCAGCTCCCGCAACAACTTTTCCCTTGCTCAGAGAAAGTTTAGCCTCTTTAGCGATTCCTAAGCCGACACCTACTTTTCCTTCAACATCCATCCCTACTTTGACATTAGTCTTAACCTTACCGCCTTTGACTTCCACTTTCTTATCCGCTTTGATTTCTACCTCAGCATTCTCTCGCGTTTCCAGCTGAACAACAGGTGCTAAAATATATTCGCCGCTACCGGTAAGATGCAACGATTCATCAGCAATAAAATCAAACGTAGCAGTAGAAGTAGAATTTGTTGTAACTGTAAAACCACCAACTATCTTCAGTTCGCCGGAAGGTAAGGTAGCCTCATGCTCCCCTTTATCATCCACGACAACGACTTTGGAGATGTCCAGACGAAGCTGCTCGTAATCGCTTTCTTTCAGCGTAACATCTGCCAATAATTCGTTATTTCCTTCTGCTTTCAATTTCAACAGATCAACCGTCTTAGGAGTTGAAGAAACAGTCACCCATCCTTCAGTAGCACTATGTACGCGGACACTACCCACCGTAATCATCACGCTTGTAACCGCTCCCATATCAGCAGCAACATCAGTAATCGCAAACACGACACGGCCTTCTTCTCTTAGTTGACCGTCTTCCTCACCAGATACCGGCTCTCCACTTACGGGTTGCGTCGACGACGTTGGAGGAGCGCATGCAGCCACCATCACTAAAACACAAATTAACAATATTCCTAGAACAAATTTTCTCATCTCATATCCACCTCAGGTATAATTAACGATAGTTAAGAAACCTGTTTGAGTTTATAATTATTTTGATTATCATCTCTAAAATAGAGGTTACAAAGTAGAACATTAGTCCGCTGCTCGAACATTATAAACTAATTTGATATTAGCCTGCGTCTGTTTGATCATCTTGCTTAGTTCACGCTTCGCCTTTCGAAAAGCTAAGAATGGGGTAGTCTCTAATTTCTCATCAATAGCTCTCAACTTCTCAGCAATAAATTGTAAGTCAGCTGAAACCGCTGCAACTGCCGTTTTAAGCTCACTGTCATGAAGAGTTGTCAAATGCGAGCGACCACCACCGGTGGAACTCTACACCGGATGGCATGCTCGCCTACGGGCTCGGGTCGCTCGCAGCTTCAAGCAAAGGCAAAGA
>JACOZP010000021.1 GCA_016181265.1 Candidatus Woesearchaeota archaeon | reverse complement strand
ACTCGGTCGCTGTTCCAGAAAACTGATAGTTTTCAGTTTTCGGATAACCGACCCGAGCGAAGCATGAAATAAAGAAGCAGACTTTATTTCAGCTCAGAACAGAAATCGCTGTTTCTTTTCTTGAGCGAGCATGCCATTGGTCTATTGACCGATGGTGGTCGGTTTTCCTTGACAATCTTGAAAAAGTCAGCCTAACCATTGCGTTCGTGCTTCTCCAGTCACCCAGACCAAAGTTAAGAAGCACCAATAACTCGGATATATTGCTTGTTCTCACGCAACTTTTTGGTCAGGCGGCTGACTTTTTCTACAGGGCAGGGGTGGAGAGGGGATTAAGTTGCCGAATAATTTATAAGTTCGGATAATCTTATCTGAACCATGGCGGAACGCACTTTGGTGATAGATCATCTACGACTGAATTACGAAGGACTGTTTAATGCGGCAGAATTCTATAATCTCATTGCGGGATGGTTCTATGAGAAAGGGTGGGATTGGTACGAGAAACTAAATCAGGAACAGGTCACGCCAACGGGAAGGCAGATTACGTGGGTGTTAGAACCCTGGAAGAGTGCGTCTGATTTCAATAAGTTGAAGATGGCGATCAAAGTTATCTTAACGGATGTTAAAGAGGTCGAGGTCACACAGGGGAAAGAAACGCTGCAATTAAACCATGGGGTAATCCACATGACATTTGATGGGTATGTAGTCAGTGACCGGAAGGGAAAATGGAAATCTCGCCCTTTTTATTGGTTTTTAGGAATTCTCACCGAGAGATATTTCCTCCGTCATCATTTTGCAAAAATGGAACGCTGGATTGAAAGCGATGTTGAAGATATCCATACAAAGATTAAGAATTATCTAAATGTATTCAAATATACGTACGGGGCATGACGATGCAAATAGTATCACTCGAAAAAAATCTGATCATCAACAATCGCGAACTGCGCTACAAAGGCGTCTTTCGTGTAGAAGAATTATTTTCAACGATCAATAAAGCTTTACAGGAAAAGGGCTATGAGAAAAACGAGAAGAAAACAGAAGAGGTCGTTTCTGAAGAAGGAAAGAAAACGCATATCGAACTACGGCCGTATAAAGTGAAGACAGAATATGTTATGTTGATGATCAAGATCAAGATTACTCTTGATGCTGTTACGGAGACAGTGGAGACCGTCCATGGCGTGAAACAGAAGTTTCAGAGTGGCGATGTGCTCGTTGTCTTTGATGCTTGGCTGATGACCGATTATGAAAATCGCTGGACGATGAAACCACTGGTCTACTTTTTGAAAAGCTTCATCAACAAATATTTGTACACGTTCCCCCTGGAAGCAGGATTCGCTGGAGAATTAACAGGGGATACGGCGCACGTCTATGCGGCGATCAAGAAGCTCTTGCAGTCGTATAAGTATCAGGCAGGAAAAGCAGTTCGAGAAGAAGATGTGAGAAAAGAAATGGAACGAGAAGTGGAAAAGGAAAGGTTGGGAGAGTAGTTATTTCTTAAGTAGTTGTATTAAATATAGTAAAAGACATGATGCTGTGTTGCATAATTCGTTTTTGATGCTAACTATCGCTAAGACATTTCAATCAAATCCGCATAACTTGTAACTATTGATTACGCAGAATTGAGTTATGCAACACAGCAAAGACATAAATAATTATACAGATAGTTATGTCTTTTAGATATAGTAGCTGACCTTTTGTCAAAATAGTTATGTCAGTTACTATAATTTATTTCTTCTTGGGCTCTTCTTTTTTCTTAGTCAAGTAAGGGTGTCCTTTCTTTTCTACTACGGCTTCACGCATCTTTAATAGCTCTCCTAGTTCAGAGATAGCATAGCCTAGCTTATCTTCAATCTCAAAGCCTGCTTTTTCAATATGAGGTTTCAGATATGCAGCAATCTCTGGACCGCGATATTTCGAGAAATGATGAGTAATATATTGATTTTCCATCATACCCATAGCCCCTTTAATGTGCTCTGCTCCTCGTTCATGGATTTCTTTCTTGATATGTCCTACTGTTGCTTTTTTATCTCTTGTTAACGCTTCTAATTGACTGATACTTCTAACGCCTTTTATTTTCCCCGCACCAATATGATCATCATAGAGTTTGACTAGCATATCATATTGGTCATCTTCATCAAGCTTAAGATCATCCATAAATTTAGTATAAGAGGGATGAACTCCTTTAAAATATTCTTTGATTCCGATACCTATCGCTTTCCGAATCTCTTTTTTCTTTCCTAATACTTTTGTTTCATCTCCCCCATCTTTTCCGAAAACTTTATCGAGTTCTCCTTTAATACTATCATAAAGCTTATCTTGCGCTGGGGTAAAAACATTATTGTAAAGATGATTTTGATTCTCCTCTTTTGTAAAATTATCCCATGCTTTGAACGAAGCATCCAAATCTTTAGAATGTTCATCTCTCATAGATTCCATAAGATCATCTAAATTCTTGACAGATTTCTTTTTCTTTTCATCCTCTTTGGGCATGGTCTTAGGAGAGGATTAAGAGTATAAATAAGTTTCGCTTGTGGAAAAATCTTGAAAATAAATCTTAAGAAGAAAATGTTTAAAAAAAATGGAAAAAAGCGAGCTTACGCTCCTACTTCCTGGCTTTTAGACTTTCATCTCTAAAGTAAACCAGCTGTTCAATAGGTCCAAGTGCGTATGCTACCTTGTTATCTTCGTAGTCTACGTTAGCCGCGTCTAACTTTGGCTGGAGATAGGCAAACATTTCCATTGAACTGAAGGCCGAAAATTGTTGCTTAACGTATTCATTCTTCGTTGTCATTAACGTAGCTTGAACAAATGTTTGGCTGGTCTGGCCATGAAGTGCTCGTTTAAAATGGCCGATAGTTACCTTCTTATTTTTTGCCATTGCTTCAAAAGTTCGGATACTTTGTATTCCTTTGAACTTTCCGACACCGATATGTTCATCAAAGAGACGGGCTAACACTTCGAACTCTTCTTCTTCAGAAAGATGAAGGGCAGCAAGACCTCGAATCTGCGATGGCTGTGTAAGTGAGAAGTATTCTTTTATACCAATAGCGAGTGCTTTTTGAACTTCTGCTTTCTTTCCATAAAGAATTAAGTCATCGCTTGCTCCAACAAGATCGGCAAGCTTTCCGGTAACTATGTTATAAAGTCTTGTTTGTGCCGGTACGAGAATATTATTATAGAGGTGGTTTTGTTTTACTTCACTGTCATAATCATCGTATGCCGTAAAAGCATCATCCAGTGTTCGTCCTGGTGCTATCGTAACATTAATTAATTCATCTAAGTTTTTTGCTGGTAAATTACTTTGTGCCATAGTGTCCCTCTTTACGATTAACCCTGCCGGAGTCCGTGCTAAACTTGATGGGTCTCCTAGGAGGGCGGTCATCATTTTAATCACTTCTAAGTAGTTTATATAAACCTTTCGCTGAAATTTCATCGCTTGACCAAAATGTCCCACCACATAGGCAAACACTTATATTTATAAAAGATCACTCGTTTCTTATATAGAGATTATAGTCACATTATGGGAGGTTCATCTATGGCAAAAAAGGCATCTGCACCAAAAAAGATCAGAGCAATTTCATCACAAACAGAGTTACCACTTCCCCCGACGGTGGCCGCACCAAAACTGCCTCCAGAAGTAGAAAAGAAGTTGAAAGCGCTGAAAGAAAAGTTAGACCAGTTCAAAGAGAAGGTTCTAGAGAAGTTTGGAGATTATATTGTCGGTATCGCCCTCCTTCCTCCGGAAAAACCGCAACCGAAAGAAGGAGAAAAACAAGCTCCGGAGAAAACGACAGAGGAGGATGAAAAGAAAATATCTCTTCTCGTTGTTGTGGATGATACGACATCGCAAAAGATGTCGAAAGATGAGCTGCATCAGAAATTCTCGACAATTATTACGCAGATTGCTGAAGAAATTGATAAAAATATCACACCACAAAGTATCCTTCTGACCGATCTCTGGCAGAATTGTTATGATGCCAAATATGATCTGAACCGTCTTATTTCCCTGGCGGCACCGGTCCATGATACGGGGATGCTGGCAGCAATCAAGATCGCAGAGATCCACAAAAGTATGGTCATCAAGAAGTTTGAGAAATATATTCTCAGTTATGTCCTTGCGGGCTCATTAACGCAAGGAAGAGCAACTGCATCTTCAGATATTGATGTGTGGATTGTTATCGATGATACAGATGTCAAGAAGATGAGCCGCGCGGAATTAAAAGACAAATTACGAGCAATCATTATCGGGATGGGTGTCGAAGCAGGAGAAATGACCGGCATCAAGAATAAATTGAATATCCAAGTTTACATCTTAACGGACTTCTGGGATTCGTTGAAAGAAGCAAATCCCATCATCTTTACGTTGTTACGCGACGGAGTTCCCTTCTACGACCGGGGCATCTTTATGCCTTGGAAGCAGCTGCTGCGGATGGGACGGATCAAACCGAGCAGAGAAGCGATTGATCTCTTCATGAGCACGGGAGAGCAAAGTATTTCCCGCGTCAAATTGCGATTGAAAGAGATGGGTATGGAAGATACATACTATGCTATTCTCACTCCGAGCCAAGCGGCGATCATGTTGTATGGATTACCGCCGCCAACACCAAGGGAAACGCCGGAAGTGATGGAAGATATCTTCGTCAAGAAGGAGAAACTCCTTGAGCCAGAATATGTCAAGATTCTCAAAGCAAATGTGGATCTACGCAAGAAGATTGAACACGGAGAGAAGAAAGATCTTACGGGAACAGAATTGGACGAATTTATTGACAATGCCGAAAAGTATTTGAAACGTATCCGAGAATTGTTTAAAGAGATCGAGTCTCGACATGATGAGAAGAGTATGGTTCTGCTTTACGATGAAGTTGTGACAATTATCCGCGATGTGTTGAAACTGGAAGGTGTTGAACGAGCGCAGGATATAGAGATTCTGAAATTGTTTGAGAATGAATTGATTTCCACGGGCAAAGTTCCAGCACGCTTTTTACGTGATCTGAATGAGATTGTCGAAGCGAAGAAAAAACACGATAGTGGCAAACTGACCAAGACAGATATTGAGAAAGCGCGCAAAGGCAGTTCTGGCCTAATTCGATTCCTGGTAGAATATCTCCAACGAAAACGCGGCCGCGAAATAGAACGAGCGAAGATCAAAGTCAAGTACGGCGAGAAGTTTGGAGAAGTTATCTTACTTGATAAAGTAGCGTTCGTCATCCGTGATATTGATGCTAAAGAACAACAGCAGATCGAAAAGGCAGTAATAAATGCGGATGGCAGTTTAGGCACGTTAGAACAGTCTACACTGGAAGAGCTGGAGAAAGAATTGGCTAGACTAAAAGTGCCGCCACGTGTCTTTATCAAAGAACCGATCTTTGAAGAGTTAAAGAGCATCTTCGGCAGGCATGTGGAAGTACTGGTGCAGTATTAAATTTTATTTTTTTATTAGGTACTGATTTTCCATGAAAAGGAAATATTTAAATAGTTCAAAAAAAGTAGTCTTCTGTGAAGAAAAGAGGGAGTAATATTCAGAAAAGAAAATCTCAGCAAAGAAATTATGTGGTTGTGATAACTGTTCTTCTAATTACTTTGGTTATTCTTTTTAGTCATAGTATTTTTCAAGGTAATTCACAAGAGATTCAATCGGTAACGGGTCTAGTTGTTGAAAGTGGCCAAGATGCTAAAAGTTTATTTCAACAATTAGCAGATAAAGCGCTTGAAGAGAAAGACCTCTACACTACGATGGCGCAAAATGCGGCAGATCGCCAGAAAATCTTTATGCAAATTGCTGAACAGCAAACATCATCTGTAGTTTCCGTAACACCTCCTGCTGGAAGCGACTGTTATGAAAGTGATGGCGGAAAAGATTTCTATAAGAAAGGCGAGAAAAATAACCAAGGGGGTGTACAATTTCCCGCCGATGAATGTATTCTTACTGGATATGTCACTCCTCCCCTGAAAGAATACTATTGTGATGAAAATGGCCAAATGACAACAAAATTGGTTGGTTGTCCAAATGGTTGTCAAGAAGGTGCCTGTCTTGGACCAAAACCAACTCCTGGCTTGTGTTTTGATAATGATCTTACTAATGATCCTACTAAGAAAGGAGCTATATTTATTATAGATGATAGTTTTGTGTCTAAACCGGGTTCGTATAGTGATTCTTGTATCTCGGAAACAATATTAAAACAGGTATCATGTAATAAAGATTCAAACGCTTACGTTAAAGCGAAATATCCGCTTGATAGTGCTAAAGTTTATAACACATCTAACTGCCCTACGGGTCAAAAGTGTTTCAACGGTGCTTGTGTTCAGAAATAATTTCTACTTTTGAGGGACAATATTTAAATAACTGGTACTGTTTTCAGTCTTAAAGTTGAGAGGAGGAGTTATTTAAAATGGATACAACGTACGGCATCATTTCAGACATTCATGCAGCACATCCACGGGATGTTATTCATGCACTTCGAATTTTGACGCAACGTCTAGGTGCTGAAAAACTTATTTTAAATGGAGATCTGGTTGGGGACCGCTGTCCAGGATTTAATCCTCAAGATTATTTAGCAACAATTTTGAATGCAGCGATTAGTCTGGGTGTAGAGATATACGCGCAGGCGGGTAGCCACGAGGAAATTGCACGAACTCAACCAGTGTTTGATTTTTTCTCCTCACAAGCAGGTAATTTCAGAGATGTTTGTAAAGATCCAGTTGTTGATGGAGTGGGCCACCGCTTGCTCTTTTTGCCCGGATCGGATTGGCATGCGGCCGATTCGCGAAATGGTCTTTATTTGATTGATGAACAGCCACCAACAGTAGAAAGTGGTTTTTACCAAACACAACACGGCCCGATTCGTCTCACTAATATCGCTGATGTCGTAAAATATACCCGCGATCCAGAGAGAACAATTGTGGTAAGCCATATTCCCAGAGCATTTGATGGCTCTATTGAAACAGCAACTGATATGGCTTATTTCGCCGAAAGAGCGGATAAGAGTTTGATGCCCGGTGTTGTTGTCGAACAGATGATCAAAAGACAGTTTGGTGATTCTCTTTCAGAGGCAGATATTCTTTTGATTGCCGCGCAAAATGGGTTTACGATGAAACGGGAGAATCGAGGGAATAAAAGTCTCCGCGCAGCGTTTGAAGAAGCAGGAATCACTAAAGCAATTAGCGGACATTTCCATGAATCTGCTCATCGAGCCCATGATCGCAACGTTCAACCTCTTCCAGAAGGACAATATCGTGACGAATTATTCTGGATGGCGTCGTACGCAGATGCGGGAAAGTATGGGATCCTGCGCGTGAATGATGAGGGAGAAGTTTCTTATCTGAATGTTAATCTTAGGTCTTAACATCGTTTTTCTTTCTTTTTCGCCATTTTAACTTGAAATAAAGCTTTCTAAAGTAATTAGGGCTAATTTCTACCTCGAATTAAAGTGTCTCTAAAAGTATCTTTAAAAAGAACTTCTAACCTCAATCACTCATCAAAATTGTATGCGAGGTACAAACTATGAAAAAAATAATGAGAAAAGGTGTGGCCATCTTGGTACTTGCTTTGTTCATCTTAAGCGTCGTGCCGATGGCTTTAGCAGAGGGTAATGGAGAATTTGAAGGAAAAGGATCTGCAAAAGCGAAAATAGCTCTTTTAGAGGCAGATGCTAATGCAAAGGTTACAGTTAATGGAGAAGTATCTGATGATGAAAAATCTGATGTTGAAGAAAACGCCGGTGAGAACGAAGGTGCTGATAAAGAAATGAGGAAAGAGGCGTTCAAAGAACGCAGGGAATTGCTGAAAGCAAAAATGGAAGCAGAAAAGGAGTTCACCAAAGAGCAGATCGAACAGATGCGCGAACGCGTGAACAATGCAAAAAAGATGTATGAACAAGCTCGTGAACGCTACGAAGAACAGAAAGATGAATTGAAAGAGTTGCGCGATCGCTTTCAGGCATGTAAAGATGACGATGAATCGACAGAATGTGATAGGGTAAAAAAGAATGTTTCGGTCGGTGTCAAGAATCATCTGACGAAAACAACAGAGTTGATCGAGAAGTCGTTAGAACGTTTGACGGAACATGTCAATGATTCGAATGTTTTGACTGATGAAGAGAAACAAAGTGCATTGGATTCCATCAATGCTTTAGAGGTAAAATTAACAGCAGAGAAGGAAAGAATCACTGCGATGGCTGAAACGGCTAGTGCAGAGGAATTACGGGGCGAAGTCAAAAATTTGAAACAGCTTTGGCAAGATGTGAGCAAACAGCAGAAAAGAATCATCGCGACGATGACCAGTTCAAAGATGGAAAACCTCGTTGATAAGCATGCCGATCTTGAAGAGAGTATGCGGAAACGGATCGATGCAGCGAAAGAAAAAGGAATTGACACTACCGAATTAGAGACGATCCTTGCTCGATTCAAGACAGCAGTTGCAAAACTAGAGGCAGATCAAGCTACTGCGCGCACATTCTGGCAACAAGCTGAGAAGATGAGCAAAGAAAGTCTTGAACAATGGCGCGAAGCACAGGAAGTTGTCAAAGACGACTTGAAAAGGACGCGCGAGATCTTGCGTGAGTTCGTCAAGCTCTATGCTGAGCTGGAAGAATCAATTCATCTGGAAGCAGAAACTAATGTTTCTGCAGAAGCAGCTACTGAGGAGGAATAAGGAAGTTTTTTAACTTCTTTTTTCTTTCTAAAAGGTGATGTTCATGAAACGTACGATAGTGGCAGTAGTTTTAGGCTTGGTTTTGCTTTTGGTGATCGCTTGTGCTCCAAAGCAAGTGCCAACAACAACGGGAGAAGCAGCAATTAGTCCAGAGGAGACAGAAATTGTCTCCGAACTCGATGACATCAATGAATTAGATACGCTTGATCAAGAATTAAACCAAGATGTCTCATTTGATGAAGTTGACCAGTTGTTGAAATAGAATTCTTTATTTTTTATCTTTTTATTTTTATTTAGGATCATAATCCCAACAGAGGAACTTTCCCTTGACTATCCTAATTCTAACATCGATTGAGTGCGTGGCATCATAGAAGCTGAGCTTTCCACTCGTGTGTTCAGGAGTGAGCAGACTTTATTTCAGCTCAGAAAAGAAATCGCTGTTTCTTTTCTTGAGCGAGCATGCCATTGGTCTATTGACCGATGGTGGTCGGTTTTCTTTGACAGAGTTTAGGGGCACGCCCGCAGTCGAACCAATCAAGCCTCGCTGGTATAACCCCTATTGCTTCTCGGATTTGCGACCCTTTGAACATGGTGCTTCAAGGTGAAGGCTGCTTCCTTCCGGATCTCTCAGGTGAGAAGGATCTCAGGACCTGGTTCCCAGGAAGTCCATCCCAAAGGACAAATCGTCTACAAAGGCAATAAGGACCGTTGAAACAAAACTGGCCCTTCGTTGGGCTTCGGCTCCGTGTGAAGTCCGCTCACGGTAACAGCGCAGGACTAGCGCGCCAGCCTAGCTCTCCCTCTATATCTCTAAGAGTTTCTTCTTTTTTAAATGTTTGTGTGAAGATACTTTGTGATTTGAGATTTAACAGCCTCACCGATTTTCTGATGTCCAGAATCACGAGGATGAAGACCATCTTCGAGATCGTCTACAGATAATAAAGAGAAGAGTTTGAGGTAGTGTACTTTTTCCTTTTGGGACGACTCTTGAAGTATTTGATCGTATTGTTGTATCCTTTGATTGTCATATGACCAGCCGTTCCAAGGGACAGGAGTCGTCTTCGTTTCATCGACGGGCGTTAGTCCGAGGACGATAATCTGAGCAGTAAAGTGTTTTGCAAGCCGGAATAATTTTTGGAGATTTGTTTGGAATTGGGATGGAGAGGTTTGAACGCCCCGATGAGGGTAGTAGACAGTATCATTTATCCCGATAGCAAAGATGATACTATCCGGCTGGCGTGCTGTCGCTTCGCAGGCAAAACGTCGGAGCAAGCCTGTAGAGGTGTCGCCATCAATTCCCAAGACGTAGACGATATCTCCCTTCCTTTGAAGGAACTGTTTAAGCCGTTCAGCCCAGCCGCCTTGAGAATCACCTGCGCCATGCGTGATGCTGTCGCCAAAGATACAGATTGTAGTCATCGCAAGATAAAAAAATAAAGAGAAATATAAAATTAACTACATCCTGTCGTCTGACCACAGATCTCGCAAAGCATACAAGTTCCATTCTGCCGCAACTGTGTCGCACCGCAACTTGAACATTTCTCCCGTTCGTCTTTGGTAGAAGCAAGAGAGGGTTTGGTCAACGGAGACGGGGAAGACTGGACGTGCGGCCCTCCCAGATCTTCAACACACTCTTCCAAGAATTGAGCTAACTCTTCTAAGACGGGATGACCACGGATGGTAAAGCACTCAGCACAGATTTGGGAAACTGGTACTCCCTGCTTAAGATTAAAGTTGACCATCTTCAGGATCGTATTCAACATTACTTCTTGCACAGGAGTCATGCCCATCATTCGCACGGCGACATTTTCCAGCGCTTGATCACGAAGATGCGCGGAAAGATGCAGCGTGCGTGGTCCGAGACTGACTTTCTTTCTGATCTCTACAGAAGAAGTAACCACTGGTGGTTGCTCAGCCGGGCTCGCTAAGAGAGTCTTCAACTCCGGGAATTCATCCAACGTCGTGTTCAACGGTTGAGATAATTTACAGCCATCACGATATAACGCAACTGCTTTAATCATCAATGCCCACGAGTCATAATAGGCTTGCTTGATCTGTTCAATAGTCCAATCGTTAGGCATATTAATGGTTTTAGAGATAGCACCAGAGATGAACGGTTGTGTTGCAGCAAGCATCTTCAGATGGCCATAAGGATGGATATAACGCATTCCTTTGCTCCCACATTTATTGGCACAATCAAAGACGGCGTAATGCTCCTCTTTAAGATGTGGAGCGCCTTCTAACGTCATCGTTCCACAGATGTATTCGTTTGCTGAGGCGACTTGTTCATTGCTGAAACCAAGAGCACCGAGGAAATCAGCAGCGCCTTTTAATCTGCCTTTTTCGAGGATGGTGTTATAGGCGTCTTTGCCAACAGTCCACGCATTGAAACAGAAACGGATGTCCATAGCATTGCGTAGTTCTTTCTCCACGGCATTGATCTGCTGATCGGACAATCCTTTTTGACGGAGCGTATCACGATTAAGGTGAGGACTGCCTTCAAACGTGCCGCGGCCAAGGCAATAAGTAACAATGTCATCGCATTGGTCTTCAGTGTACCCTAACCGTTCGAGGGCTTTAGGGACGGATTGGTTGACGATCTTGAAGAAACCGCCACCGGCTAGCTTTTTGTATTTGACTAAAGCATAATCGGGTTCAACACCAGTCGTATCACAATCCATGACTAAACCAATAGTTCCCGTCGGCGCAAGAACGGTTGCCTGAGCATTACGGAAGCCGTAGCGTTCGCCCCAGTCCAGAGCACTATCCCAAGCTTGATGCGCGGCATCCAACAAAGGACGTGGACATACATTCTGACGGATAGCTTGCGGCTTGATGCTAATACTTTCATACGACTCCTGATCATAGGCAGCAGCACGATGGTTACGAATGACACGCAACATATGTTCACGATTGCGCTCGTAGCCCTCGAAGGGGCCAAGAACTTTTGCCATCTCTGCGGAAGCAGCATAGGCATCTCCAGTCATGATCGCAGTTAATGCACCAGCGATGGCACGGCCCTTATCGCTGTCATACGGGATCCCCCAGAGCATCAGAAGCGTGCCGATGTTGGCATATCCTAAGCCCAATGTTCGGAAGACAAAACTCCTCAGTGCGATCTGCTCGGAAGGAAAATGTGCCATCAAGACAGAGATCTCCAACGCAATCGTCCAAAGACGGATCGTATGACGATAACCTTCGACATCAAAATCATTATTGTCTTCGTTATAGAATTTGACGAGATTGATGGAGGCAAGATTGCAGGCAGTGTCATCTAAAAAGTTGTACTCAGCGCATGGATTACTACCATTAATTCTCCCATCTTCAGGACAGGTGTGCCACTCGTTGATCGTCGTGTCATATTGAATTCCCGGGTCGGCAGAAGCCCACGCGCAATAGCCGATATCATTCCATAATTTCGATGAAGAAACCGTCTTGAATGTCTCACCATTCGTCCGGGATTTTAGTTCCCAATCTCGACCGCTTTCCAATGCTTCAAAGAATTCATTAGGGATGCGGACAGAATTGTTGCTGTTCTGTCCAGAAACCGTAAGATACGCTTCGGATTCGTAATGGGTATCAAATTCCTTTAACGGTAAAGAATAACCCTGTTGTGCCAACGCAACAGCGCGGACAAGATAATTGACAGGAATATGATGGTGAGCTGCATCTTTCAGTGCGGCTTGTACCTGTTGATCCTGAAAAGGATTTTCTTTTCCTTTAGCGACTTCGATAAGATGGGAGAGTTTCTGACGAAGAGTCTTACTCCCTGCTACGAGGTCAGCAACTTTTTCCTCTTCACGAACTTTCCACCAGATGAAGTCTTCAATCTCAGGGTGATCTAAATCCAAGGAGAGCATCTTTGCTGCTCTTCTGGTCGTGCCACCAGATTTAACGCTTCCTGCAGCAACGTCAAAGATTTTTAGAAAGCTCATCAGACCAGAACTACTTCCTCCACCAGTGAGAGATTCTCCGCGTCCCCTAATCCGAGAAAAATTACTTCCTGTACCACTACCATATTTGAAGATACGTGCTTCTCGCGTGAGCAGACTGAAAATACCGCCATCGCGGACAAGATCATCGTTGACGGATTGGATAAAGCACGCGTGAGGTTGACTGCGAGTATACGCATCTTTGGAGAACTCTAGTTTTTTCGTGACGGGATCGACGTAACTATGACCCTGCGCCGGACCGGTTAGACCATATGCCCAATTCAAGCCGCTGGTGAACCATTGCGGACTATTAGGAGCAGCAACTTGACCGATGATCATATAAGCCATCTCTTCGTAAAAGATTTGTGCGTCTTGAGCCGACGCAAAGTAGCCATACTGTTCTCCCCAATGGCGCCAGCAGCCAGCGATGCGATGGGCAACTTGCTTGATACTTGTCTCGCTGCCCGTGATGATCTTGTCGCTTTCATCTTTAAGAATCTCTCCTTCCTCATTACGTAGGGGAACACCGGCTTTACGGAAATATTTTTGCGCAAGGACGTCTGTAGCAACTTGACTCCAGAAAACAGGGACTTCCACATCGTGCATTTCGAAAACAGTAGAACCGTCGGGATTCTTGATCACTGAACTTCGTTTATCATACGTGAACATGTCGAAAGGACTTATATTCTCTTTCGTAAAATAACGTTTGATGGTTAAGCCTCGTGGACTTATCGTAGAAGTATTCCCCGTCGCTTCGTAACTATTTTCTTGATTCATATTCACACACCTCTTTAGCATAAAAATGAGATATAGTCATCCAACAATGTTTATCGGCATCTTGTGTTGGATGCAAGAAATGAAGCAAAGACTTCATTTCTGCACAGAGATGTGATCGTTGTCACATCTCTTGTGCCAGATAGTAAACCAACGATATCAATACCGAGTTACTTAGTTGGTTTACTATAGCATTATCTATCCTCTTCTTTGACGAAACGTGTCCAGCCCCCTGTACAGTTCGTTGATGGAGAAGAACTCTTGATTTTGTTTAAATAGTTTTTACTGTTGGGATGTGGTCTTTAGAATATATGTTTTAGAGTGTGTTGAAATAAATATGTCCCGTTATTGCCGAGACGGGAAGCCGATGATTTCAAGAAAGAGTGGACGAACGTGCTTTAATTTACCAGTAACATAAGAATAATGAGCTCTAACTTTCCGCGTGATAATTGCGCCATCAACACTATCATAGACAATAAGAGATCCACCTTCTTTTAATACAACTTTAATCCTCTCCATGATGGCTCTCAGATTCTTCTCTTCCAACGAATCTAAAGCCAGAGAAAGATTATTACCCATAAAAATAAGATCAAAATAGTTGGGGGGAAAGAGAGTGTCAGGAAAATAAAAATCGCCGTTCATAAAAGTCAGTCGAGGAAAATATCTTCTCGCACGGGAGAGTAATCTTTCATCAATTTCAAGACCGATTACTTTTGCAGAAGGATAACGTTGGGAGATGGAATTGGTGGTGAAACCAACAGAACAACCTGCATCAAGGATGATCTTCTTACGACTAAAAATGAATCCACGCGGAAGAACAGGGAGATCAATATTCTTAAGATCTGCCTCAAATCGATCACGCGCACTGAAATGGTCTTCATGGCGATAAACAGAGTGAGTTTGTTCGGGACGAGCAACACCAAGATGCGCGCCGTAATAGTAATCTTTAGGGATTGCATCTCTGGCACCGTAAGGAACAGAATCTAATGCTTTAGAATAGGATTTTAACTTGTCGATTAATGCAAATAACTGAGCAATAATACCCTTGTCAAGGTGGTCGTCTACCGTCTCGCCAAGAAGTGTTGTCAATAATGTCTCTATTTTTCTCCAATAGCCGTACTCTTTTGTCTTTAATAGATCTCCAATCCGTTCAATAGCACTAAATAAAGAGGCATTTAAGCGGGTTAACTCCTCAGCCATCGCTGATAACTCCTCTTCTTTTTTCGGGAGAGCAATCTTCAGAAGCCGGTTAATCAGAATATTCAAATTCCGTTCGATTCTCTCAATGGATCGTTCTTTTCTCTTCGCATCTGCAGTGTAATAGTTGAGAAGGATTTTTTTCTTTTGTGAAGAGGCTGCTTCTTTACATAACGTTTCAATTTCTGTGATATCTCTACGAATCTTGTAAAAGAGATTAGTTTGTCTGAGTACATACCCTTTCAAGCGATTGAGAAAAATGAGTGTTTTGCTCATCAAAAGAGACAAATAAAGAGAGAATATAAACTCATTGGTTTGGAGGTGTACTAAAAACGGAATATTAAAATAGAATGAATATTCTCTTCTATTCATGTCCATCACATCAATCATCTTTCAAGCCCTCTACTATTTCTTGCCAGCATACATCGCCAACATGGCGCCAGTGTTATTTCAGAAGCTGCCGTTCTTAGATAAACCTGTCTGGGAGGCAAAGCTGGGAAAGAATAAAACCTGGCGAGGAATTGTTGTTGCGTCAATCTGTGGAATGCTGGTCTTCTGGCTGCAGAAGATTGCGTATACTTCTGGATTTACGTCACTGGCAATCATCGATTATAGTGATTTTTCGATAGTCCTCGGCTTTCTCTTGGGTTTTGGCGCAATTTTCGGCGATGCAGTGAAAAGTTATTACAAACGAAAAGCTGGAATCAGGCCGGGAGAACGCTGGTTAGGATTTGATCAGTTGGATTTTGTGATCGGCGGACTTGCTTTTTCGTTCTTAGTTTATGTCCCGAGAGCAGAAGTAGTTGTAGTATTGTTCTTGGCAACACCATTCTTGCACATGCTTACGAACCATATCGGCTATTGGTTAGGGATGAGAAAGGTTAAGTTTTAATGAAGATCAGGGTCCTCTCGATTTCTGCATAGCCCAAATAAGTTGCATCGCCAGAGAATATAGTCCGATGATACCCGCAACGAGAAACGCAAGAGTTACCTGATTAAAGAGGAGCAAGATGGTAAGACTAGTTCGGGGAAAGAACGCCGGTGCTTTCATTTTTGAGAGCGAATAGAAGAGTTGACTGAAAAAAACGAGGGCAGCGATAATATAGATAAAATAATCATTATTTGTAAAAGCGATTTTAAGAATAAGCAAGAGGCCAATCATCTGGTCAGAAAAGTGATCAAGATATTTTCCAAAAAGAGTGGGCGCACTTGCTCGAGCGATGATGCCGTCGATGCCGTCTAACGTAAGATGAAGAAGTCCAAGAAGAATAAAGTAAAGGTGATTCTGGAAAAGAAAGTAGACTGCTCCAAGCCCAGCGAGAAAGGAAAGGCAGGTCATCAGGTTTGCAGTAATCTGATATTTCAGAAAGAATTTACCTACGGGGAGAAACTTTTCGGAACGATATATCCGGAATTTTTCCAAAGATGTTTGTAGCCATTTATCCATGACAAAATATATAAAGAAACCACTATAAAAATGTTCTGATGGGATTATATGTGAAATCATCACTATTTTGACACTATAACCTTGGCGCTGCGACAGGCAAAATCTGATTTTGCCTTACTCGGGTTTCCCGGATGGAGCGACCCCTCCCTCGTCGCAGGCCAACGAGAACTAAACATGACACTCTACAACACCGAACTGGAAAAAGCGATCACTCGGATTAGAGAAATCAGCGCGAAAACAGTTTGTATCCAGCTCCCCGATGGGATGAAGCCAGAGGCACAGAAGATTACGGATGAGATTAATTCTAAGACCGGCGCGCGAGTATTAATTTGGTTGGGCAGCAATTTCGGCGCGTGTGATATACCTCTAGGATTGCAGCGGATGAATGTCGATCTGTTGATCAGCTGGGGGCATAATAAGTTCAATAAGAAGGTAGATGGATGGTAGATTCTGCGTATTTAGATCAGTTTCGGAACGAGGAAGTTGTGAGAAGACTAGCGAAAATACCACCTGCCAGAATTGATGAACTAGTAAAGAACTATTTTCTTCTCTGCAAAGAGCTGTGTCCAAGAGCAAAAAACGAGGAAGAGATGCTTATCGATATCGAATTTGATTTATGGGATGAGCAAAGAGATCCGAAAGCAGCAGTTTCAAAAAACGATGTGCCAGATATTTTCACTGAAGTACAAGCCGTTGTCGATCAAATGCTTGGACGTGTAAGGGGAGAAAGATGTAATCTTTATGTTACACAACATTTACTTCAAGAGATTGATGGATTATATCTTCGCGGAGTAAGGGCAATTAAGATCAATGAGAGAGTGTTGGCCTCACCAGCCAATTTCCGTGGTGTAGTGGCTCATGAGTATAGCCACCACTGCTTCGCCACGGGGTTACAATCCCCTTATTCTGGCTTCCAGATCTTTGAAGAAGGCTATGCCAATGGGGTAGCCAGAGCAGCACAACTATATTTTTCAGAAAGAGACCAAAATCCACTTTTTAAGAAACGAGCGTTTGCAAGAACGCTGGGCCAACTGATAAAAGCACGTGCTGCCCCTCAGAAAATTCCCGAACCGAGGTATACGGGACCAGCAGCCATACTTGATGATCGTGCAGCCTATATCGCTCAAAATAGACATTGTTTGGGAAATATGCTTTTTGCGCATCTCGAAGCAGAACGCGGTCCAGACATCTATAGACAGATATTACAAAGAGAATTTACGTGGTGAAACAATGCAAACACTCTTCTTAGATGCACCATACAACGGAAAAATCGAACTGTGTAAAGAGACATTAGACTATCTGAAGAAGAAAAAGTATCAAACCGTGGCACTTTATGCGTCCGTTCAATTCGTCAACCGATTAGATCGAGTACGAGAACAGTTAGAGAGAGAAAAGATTAGTGTGATTACGTCTAAAGCAGATCGAACGCAAGTCCTTGGTCAGCTGCTGGGCTGTGATAATTATCATAGTTCTCTTAATTTATCCGAAAAAGAGAATGAGAAGATTGACTGCTACCTCTATGTAGGAGATGGACGATTTCATCCGCTAGCTCTTGTCTATGGACAGAAAGATGAAGCAAAGATGAAAGAAATTGTCTGCAATGATCCGATCGGCAAAACGCTGTTTCTCGTGAATGTTGAGAATATCAAGACGATCCTACGGAAATATCGCGGCTCGTTGATGAAGTTCTTGACAGCCACGACTGTGGGAGTGATTACGACGATCAAGCCGGGACAGGAACAATTTAAGCCGGCATTATTGCTAGAGAAGAAATTTCCTCAAAAGAGATTTTACCATTTCATCGATAATGATGTTTCTTTTAATCAATTAGAGAACTTTCCATTTATTCAAGTCTGGGTGAATACCGCCTGCCCTCGGGTTGGTTTTGACGACCAAGAAAAGTTCGCCAAAGGCGTGATTAATTTGAATGATGCATTGATGGCAGAAAGTATTTTAAGTCAAGAGAGCATTTTGAATAGATTGTGATTCAAAGACATTCTGAACAGATTACGGGGAAGCTGGAAGAAGATTATTACCGGCTGGAAGATCTGCTGAAAGTGATTGCTGAGGAGAAAGGATTCCGGTACCGGGTAAAAGATTGGGAAACACGATATCAAGTCTTTCCTCTAGAAAGAAATCAAAAGCCTGAATTTTCTAATTTTGTAGGATACAAGATAATGCGTGGACTCTTTGTCCCAAAAACAATCTTGCTGGCGACGTTTGAATAAGCCGGAGCATCATCTGATGGAAAGACCAGCAGGAGCGCCGCACGATTATGTCTTTCTCTCGGTAAGTTATCATCCAATGTACTTTGCACCGTGGAGCCTTCAGTTAAGGTTAGAGAAAGCATTTCCCCATCGAGATTTGAAACTAGAAGAATACTAAAGCCCTTTCCCGTCGATGAAACAAAAGATTTAAATACTGAAAAATGTTTCTTCCTCTATAAAATTAACTCAAAAAAAGAGGTGTGATAGAAAATGGCAGAACTTGTTCATAAAACAGGTGTAAAAAAAGAAAAGGGGTATCTCTATTTCTTAGATAAAAGTGGTCACGTTTGTCGGGCTGAAATGAGTCGGGCAGGCAGAACCAAAGGTAAAGCGAAGAAAGAAGTCGTCGCTAAATGTGGTGTCAAGAAAGTTCCTGGCTACCTTTACTTTGTGGATAAGAAAGGAAATGTTAGTCGCGCAGTAATGGCTCGCGGACGCAAAGGCGGCAAAAAGAAAGCTTCCCATAAAAAAGCAGCTCATAAGAAGGCACATCACAAAAAAGCTGCACATAAGAAGAAGCGAATGTAGGTTTCTTTGTTTTTTTTTTTTTTGAATTGTTGTGTTGAGTTTCTATAATTTTATATAACGACCCTTTTCTTCAGGATATATGTCCGAAGTTTCTCCCGAAAACCGCCTCAACGAGCTTTCTGCTCAAGAATGGCTGCGTTTTACGAAGACGTGGTTTATCCATAATCCGCCGCCGCGCAAGAAAGCAGAACTTCTCCATCCGGCGAAGTATCCAGAGAAGATGATCGAAGAGTTTGTGCGGTTCTTTACAAAAGAGGGAGGAATTGTCTTTGATCCGTTTCTGGGAACCGGAAGCACCCTCGTAGCCTGTCACAATAGTAATAGAAACGGCATAGGGATAGAGCTGCAGGAGAAGTATGCTAAGATCGCCCGCGAGCGTCTGCAAAAATTAGAATCACAGTTAAAGTTAGATGAACAAGGAAGCAAACTGAAAGCGAAACAAGTTATCCTCCGAGGAAATTCTGCTGAATTAGAAAAGTATTGGAAAGAATATAATTTGCCTCTCGTTGATTTGGTGATTACCTCGCCGCCCTATGGTCCGATGCTCAATAAAAAAGGTTTAGTAGCGAAAGAACGAGAGGAAGAAGGATTGGATTTAAAGTATAGCGATGATGCTAATGATTTAGGTAATGCTGCCGGCTACGATGATTTCTTAGAGAAGTTGATGCGTATTTTTGTTCAAATGAAACCGTTAATTAAAGAGGAAGGTCATCTGGTCGTTATTCTCCAGAATTATATGGACAAAGGAGAATATAAAATGCTGGCGTGGGATTTTGCTCGCGAGATGACAAAATATTTCCAATTACGCGGAGAAAGAGTTTGGTGCCAAGACAATAAGACATTATATCCGTATGGATATAGATACAGTTTTGTGCCGAATGTCCATCATCATTATTGTTTGATTTTTAGAAAGAGGAAAGTGGAAAATGATTAAAGAACAGACAAAAATAGAAGCAAAAGATATTAGTATTGAAGTTATTAATGAAAGACATTGCTTTAACAATTTTAAATCTTCTGAACAAGAATTAATTAATTTTCTAGTCGAAGATGCATTAGAAAACCAGAAACTCAAGCTTTCCATTACTTTTCTTTGGTTTTATCTAGGAGAGATTGTTTCGTATATCACTCTTCTTTCTGATAGAATTACGCTAGATGGAGAATTGCAGCAATTCTTTAAAGGCAAAGACATTTTGTATCGATCATTACCTGCACTTAAAATTGGAAGGCTTTGTGTCGATGAAAAATTTCAAAAACGAGGCTTGGGCAGGCTTATGATTATTTTTGCAATTGAAAAAGCAAAAGAAATTGCCATGGATAAAGCAGGATGTCGCTTCATTACGGTTGAACCAAAAGAACCATCGGTTGGTTTTTATACTAAATTAAACTTTAAGCCGATAAAAACTAAAAATGAACAACATACATTTTATCTAGATGTACTTAGACTTTGACCTTAAATTTAATCTTAGCTGCTTCATCAAGTAATTTTAGTCTCGCTGGAGAGGGGTGTTTTTGTTCACGCAAGACTTCGCGCCAGAAGCGTACCGCATCTTTGCCATATAAAGTAGGCGTGGGTTCAATTGGTTTGGCCATAGTACAATGAAAAAGAAGGTTCTATATAAAATGTGTGGCTCTTTTAGCCTTGTTCAGGCTACCAAGTATGTTCTTTAATCTTTTTTGTGTCCCCATAATATTGCTTGAGGATATCTCGTGCGGGATAATAGCCAAATTCTTTACTAGAACCAGAAGTTGAAACCTCCCCATCGAGATATATCCAACCGCCACCCAGAACTCGTTTAATATCTTTCCGACCATAGATCATACGCGAATGATAGTTGTTACGGTCACCAATAAACAGGGCGTTATAATAAGTTTTCCACCGGTTCTTGAGCGAGCGTAGTGAGCGATGACCGGTGGCGTAGTTTATATTCTCGTTTTGTTTTCTTAATAACGAAGTCCAACCAA
>JACOZP010000020.1 GCA_016181265.1 Candidatus Woesearchaeota archaeon | reverse complement strand
CGCTGTTTAACTATCCAAACTCTTTTCTTAAAATTTAGTTCATACATATAACCTCACCAAAGTGAGGTATTATATGCGAACTAAAAACGTGATAGCACACGAGCCATGATAAAGACAAGATTTATAAAGATAAAATTCTTTCTATGATGTTAATGCCTGCATACGATGAAAGATTTTTGATTGATGTTCGTCTTGCTCTTTCTGCAGGAAAAAAACTTCGAGAAGAGTTGGAACGAGAGCGATGTTCTGATGCACGGGGTGAGTTACAGCAGCTATTGCAGTTAGATCTTGAAAAGTTAGAGAAGATGCATCACCGAGAGGGAAATCAAGTACTTCTTAGAAAATGTTATCAACCACTACACCAAGTAAAACGTGTATTGCTTGTAAGTTCATATCGATCACCAGTAGTCACATCATTCTTAAATGCCGTTCGAGTCGTTGAACAGCAGCCGATCTGGCGAACAGCGCATGATGAGGAAGTTCATCAAAGAATGCAGAGTGCGTGGCGAAAAAAAAGTAGCATACAAGATGAGCAGAAAGAATGGCCACTCTTTTTGAATCAGTTTAGCCGACACTTACACCAGACAGAGGAGTATCCTGCTACGGGGCATAGTTGTTTCTTACTCCCTTCGCAGGATGTCGAATTGAAAGTCGAAGAGTTTTTGCGACAGTAAAATGTACCAAAATTTTTCAGATGTGATTAGAATGTTTAGTTCTTCTTTATTTTGTATTTGATTGAATTATTTAGTTATTTAGAGTGAATGTTCTTATTTTGGACACTAATGTTTGGACCAGAATATTTTAATTAACAATAGTATGTTCTATTTTTGCTAGCACCCAACTAAAAGAGAGGAGGAAGCAAAGTTTGTACAAAAAAGAAAGGGCGAACCAAGAGAGATACATCCACAGGGGATGATTTTAAAGAAAGTAAAAATAGAAAAACAGACTGACTCCAAAAAAAAAGAGGAAAATAGGGGTTTAATGAGGGAAAAACGTAAATTTTATATACTTAGGGAGCCCTAAGTTCTAAGAGAGGTGAGATGTGTGACCCTAAGTGCACAAAATTCTTCAGAAAACATACCAAAAGCAGCAGTCTATGTGCGAGTTTCTACGGATGAGCAAGTTCAGCATGGATTTTCGTTAGCAGCCCAGGAGGAATCGTTAAAGAACTACGCCCTCATCCATGGATATTCAATTCATAAAGTATATCGCGACGAAGGAAAGTCGGCGAAAGACATAAAGCATCGCCCAGCAATGCAGGAACTTTTAAGCGATGCTGAAAAGAAAATGTTCTCAGCCATATTCACGTATAAGTTAGATAGATTTAGTAGAAGCTTAAAAGATTTGATCCTTACTATGGACAAACTTAAGGAGTGGGGAGTAGATTTCATCTCCTTGCAAGATCGAATCGATACTGCCTCTGCGTCAGGAAAGTTGATGTTCCATATTATCTCTGCATTTGCCGAGTTTGAACGGAATATTATTGGGGAAAGAACAACTTTTGGTATGGCAAGAAAAAACAAGGAAGGAGGCACAGTGACGAAGCCACCATTCGGGTACCAGATGGTAGATAAGCGACTTATTGTCTCCGAAGATGCAAAAAAAGTAGTGGAAATGTACACGCGCTTTTTGGAAGGGGCAAGTTTGAATAAAATAGCTAAGGAATATGGTTTTTCAGTGAATGGGATTAAGAAAATACTACAAAACAGAACGTACGTGGGAGAAGTGAAGTTTGCTGGAGAACGTAATAATGGAGTACACGAGCCCATCATGGATAAAGAATTGTTTGAGGCAGTGCAAGAGAGAGTTAAGAGATAAATGTTTTGGGTTTTGTTTAAATTTTTAAAGTTCTTATCTTGTTGACAATAATTGAAATATCTAATCGACCAGACTAAAGTTGTTAAGTTATAATCAAAACATTTAGAAATTAATTCTGAAGAGTATTGACTAGAGATTAAATAAAAGGTATAAAAAGAAAAAAGAGGGGCAGTATCTTAACCAACATAACTCAAATGTTTCTCTTCTTCTACTTGCTCTGCTTTTTTACCCTTGTCGATCAAACCACGCAGCTTCTTTTCAAATACTTCTGCCTGTTTGAGTAAAGGTTTTGTATCTACATCTAACCCCGCATACGCATCTAATGCTTCGATGATATGTGCTGCTGCTTTACTATCCGGTAATCCACTTCGAGCTTCAGCGAAGAGAGCAATGATAGGAGTCTTAAGATGTCGGGCAAGTAAAGCGCCGGTTACACCGACGATAATACCTTCTTGCAATGGTGCAGCAATGGTAGATAGTTTCTTCTTGATTTCACCATTAATGGTTGAATAGTAAAAGACACGTCCACCTTCTTCAGCATTAGGTGAACCTACACCTTCTAATGAGAGAATTTCTTTAGCACTTAGAGTTTCTGCGAGTTCGCGAACAACATCCGCTAATTTCCAAGCCATATCTTTACCAACATTTATTGCGTGAACGAGAACGAGATTATACTTTTTGCTGTAATGTAACGAAATTGGTTCAATAACTTTATTTTGATGGATAGCAATCATTGCTGGAATATCTTCCATCTCCACAAGACCTATTTTTTCCGTCTCAAGATGTTCTAATAAAAATTCTGTTGCGATCGTACCGATCAGGCCGAAGCCAGGAAAGCCTTCAATAATCGTTACATTTTTGGGTTTTTTCGTGAGAATTAATTTCATGTAATCACCTTCTTTTTCTTAGGTTAGGGAAAAGATTTAGAGTTTTTAAGTGTTTGGGTTTTGACGATGATCAGGGAAACGACCTTAAAACCGAAATACTTAAAAATAACTTCTTGGTTTTGGACGGCTTCCCATGGATAAACACGAAAAAAGAATCATCAAAACTGCATTAGCGAGACAAAATGAATATTTCCTTACATCAGAAGTGAGCGGATTTCGCTTACGGGAGCGAGTGGTTACTCCCCATGAGCTCGCTGACCTCTTAGAGAAAGGGGATGAGGAAACGATGGAGCTTGCACAAGGTGCAGCACGTGAAGCGCGTGATTTTTTAGCAGGGAGAGTTGCGAAAAATCTGCATCCGCGATATTGTTTTCCAGGAGCAGAAGCAGAGAGAGCGTATGCCGACCGAGGTATCCCGGGTTGGCTGGATACATTGCACAGACACATAGGAGTTGCAGATTATGAATTTCAGGATCAGAAGCAAACATATCTTGGTTCTTTTGCAGGGCATTTTTTAGGTAAAGATTCTGAGTTTCATGGTAGGACGATTGAAAGCACATACTTACAACGGTTAGTGAATAAATGTGGAATCACGAAGCCGAGAAGAAGTGATTATTGAACCACATCAATCTTTTTATAACCAGATTGCTTTCAAAGGAATATGCTCTTGACGAAGACACAACGACAGATTTTATTTGCGTTAGGTGAGTTTTATGCACAGTTGAATCAACCATTAGAAGAAAAGCCATTGCAGTTGCGGACATCAAAAGTGGTGTTTATTACATTTCTCTTGCATTCGAGAATTGTCACAAAACGAGAGCGAGCACTATACAAGAATCTGGAGATGTTAGAAAAGAAGGGATTGATCAAGTATGAGAATCGCATGATTCGCTTTACGGAAGACGGGTTGTTGATTTTAAAGAAAATCAATAAAGAGTTTGAGGAAATTTTGCGGATTAAACATTTCTTCTCCGAGAAGAAATTGTTGAAGAAAGAGTTTCAGACGGTAATTAGGTGAGGGATTGTAGTTTCTGAGAGGCAGTGGAAACAAATTTGCTGACAACTTTTTGGAGATATACTAATTTTGCAAAGGAACTGCCAATTATCCGATATTCTGGTATTTCTACCCATTCGTTTGCAACAGCAATCCCCATCAGCGAGCCGTCCAGAGAGATAACTGGGCTACCACTCATCCCTTTTACTGCGGGGATGGTTGTTCTCACGGAATCAATGTTTCTAATGGGAGAAGTACTCACTTGAAATGAATATGAACGATCAATGATCCTGCCCGATTGTTGCTCTAGTAAAAGATCCGGATTATTTCTCGTCAGCAAAACAATATCTTGATTAAGAGGTGTAGTCTGGTGCGTCGGATCTAGCGTAAGTTTAAACCTAACCGGTTGGGCAAGAGTATAAAATGGGTATTGTACTTTTATTAAAGCAACGTCGTGGGTGATGTCAAGAGCATAACAGGTAATATCTAAAGGCCAACAATCGACAGTTGACGGATTTCTTTTGGCGACAAAATATCTTCCATCCGAATTATCAGAACTTTTCCAATCATCAAGCCAACCGCTAATGACATGACCCGCGGTGAGAACAAAGCCATCTTCAGTAATCTGCAAACCACTTCCTGCCTTTTCACAAATGTACTTAAAGCCGCCTTCTTCACGAGGGACTTTCTGTTCTATTTTTGCAATCCGAACACAATTCTTTTCGATATTTCTTCGAGATTCTTCAGGAGAAATATCTGGACAGCCTCGCATCGCCGAGGTTAATGCAAGAATACTTTCCAATGATTGTTCACGAGATGCCGAGATCATAGAAGCGGAATCAGTTTTTTTTTTAAAAACCTTAACTTAAAATTATCGCTGATACCAATATTCTCTAAGGAAGGCAAATCCTTCCGCGCGTGCAGTTTTAAGTTCGTGTAACGTATGCGCATCGCTATTGACGTAGACTCTCTCAGCCCGCGTTAACATCTTGTCTTCTTGTTTTTTGTCTGTTTTCTCATTGACTAGATTAGCACAATTAAATTCCATGGCAACGCCAAGCTGATTTGCTAATTCTGTGACAGCGACAATATCTAAGTGCTGTTGATACGGAGCTTTGATGCACGGGTGGCCAAGAACTTTGATCTTAGCAGCAAAATGTTCGAGAGCACGACAATATGCTTCAGTTACTCTTGAAAAATCACCTTGGTATACTTCTTTATGTAATGAAAGGACGAGAAAATCACCTTCCTTACCCTGGATGGTATCACAGATATCGCCGTTTTCGTTGAGGATATCACCTTCAACTCCAAAAATAACACGGACATCGTTATGAATATTTTGCCAACGGCCTTCTTTTTGGACGATACCGCGATATGTTTTCATGGCCAGACCGCTTGCCTTTAACGCTGCATCAGAATGATCTGTGATCGCGATCTCTTCTAAGCCGAATCTACCGGCAAAGATAACTAATTCATCTATAGTATTTAATCCATCAGAATAGTTCAGCGAATGCATATGGTAGTCGCGGCCATCGGGATTGATTATTTCCATTATTATTGAAGGAAAAAAGAGGGTTTATAATGTTTCTGGAACAAGAGGTATTATAATGGCCGACGATGATAAAAAACATAGTCAACGAGTTCAGGGAGATATTTTATCTTTGCGCAACCAGCCATCCCATATGTTTCTCCTTCTTCTCCAATGCGGTAGATAACGATTCCTTGGAGAGCCCCATTAGCCGTGATAATAGGACTTCCGCTTTCACCTGCTTTTACAGGCATGGTTGTCAAGAAAGAATCATAAATTTCTATTGGTAAAGTTATAGGACCATTTGTAACGACGACTCGATCCTCGGGATTTCCGGGAATAGCGATGATACCCCGTCGTGTACGGAGATTTCTGCCGAATTCGTTCCGAGGGAAACAACTAACTTTCTTGCCGTACGTGAGATCGCACTTACTGAGGTTAAATCTAATTGGTTTTGGTTGTTGATGAATATCCGCTTTCAGCAAACCAAGATCATATGCAGGATGAGAATACCAACAACTAATGTCTAAAGGATAAGAGGTGTTCTCATCAACTTGTACATAATAGGTTTTGCCGATATTCTCACGCCAGCGAGAGATATTACGAGTCGGTTTGAAGTGAAGTAACTCATCCCATTCTTCTTTCCATGATTCAAAGACATGATGAGCGGTGGCGATATATCCATCAGAAGTTAGACGAAGACCACTGCCGTTCTCACCGGTACGGGAATTGATAATTCGAACGACATTGTCACGAATATTTTGACGTGATTCGGCAGCAGTAAGCTGATGATCGAAATTGCCCAACAGCGAAAGGCGAAGCGCAAGAAGGCTTTCTAGAGAGGAGGTATAATGGACCATACTCCTTACGAAAAAGGAATCATTTAAAAATGTTGATGCCGGATTTAGCGCACCACCAAGCTCTTCCCGTTCATTTCTTTCGGCTTCTTTATTTTCAAGATGTCTAGTATCGTCGGTGCGACGTCTGCCAAGCCGCCGTTGCGCAAGCGTCCTTGCACACGGACGCCAATTAATGGAACGTCATTGGTGTTGTGGCTAGTGAGATACTTTCCCGTTTTCTCTTCACAATTCCCATGATCGGCAGTGATCAAAATGATGCCGGGAAATTTTTGGATGATAATTCCAATCTGTTTGTCAACTGCTTCGACGGCTTTGATTGTTTTCTTCAAATTCCCAGTATGTCCGACCATATCGCCATTAGCAAAGTTGACGACGAAGAATTGGTGATGGTTGAAATTTTTAAGAAGAGTCTTTGTTATTTGTTCTGCTTTCATTTCGGGAGCCTTGTCATACGTAGTCACTTTTCTGCTGGGGATGTGAAGCCGCTTCTCATTTGGAAAAATACATTCGCATAAGCCGTTGAAAAAATAGGTCACATGCGCCCATTTCTCAGTTTCAGCGACGCGTAATTGCGATAATCCGGCAGTGGAGATTATTTCTCCCACTGTTTTTTGCGGAACGACCGGCGGGAAAGCAACAGGAACTTTGACTAGTGAGTCGTATTGAGTGAGGGAAACAAAATGGAGGCCGATAATTTTCTTCCTTTGAAATTCTTTAAATTTTCCCCAGACAAATGCCCTCGTTAATTCTCTGGCGCGGTCGGAACGGAAATTAAAGAAGATGACAGAATCGTTTTCGTCCACGACACATTTGTTGGTGAAAATGATTGGTTTGACAAATTCATCAGTTTCGCCACGGGCATAAGCATTGTGCAAGGCTCTAAAGGGATCCGTTTCTTTGCGGCCTTTGCAATTGACCATGCAGTCATAGGCTTTATGCTCACGACCCCAGCGATTGTCACGGTCCATAGCATAATAACGGCCCATCATCGTTGCTAATTGGCCGACGCCAAGCTGTTGCATCTTCTGCTGTAGCTGATGGAGATATTTCTCGGCAGCTTGAGGTGGCGTGTCTCTCCCGTCGAGAAAAGCATGGACATACACCTCTTTAATTTTTTCTTTTTTTACAAATTCTAATAATGCAAAGAGATGATTAATGTGCGAGTGGACACCCGCATCGCTGAGCAGGCCCATCAGATGTACTTTTTCTTTGCATTGGCGAGCATGCAGAAGAGCATCGAGAAGAACTCTGTTTCTGAAAAATGATCTGTTGTTGATTGACTTGTTAATCCGTACAAGATCAGAGTCAATAATTCTTCCTGCGCCGAGAGTGAGATGCCCCACTTCAGAATTACCCATAACTCCCCTTGGAAGACCGACGGCTTCTCCAGATGCTTTAAGGATCGAATGAGGGTGTTGCTTATAGAGAGAATCGAGAAATGGCGTTTTAGCCAAAGCAATTGCGTTTCCCTCTTTTTTTGTGCTGATGCCCCAACCGTCAAGGATGAGGAGCAAGACGCGATCCATCGTAAAGAGTAAAGAGTTTTGAGTAGATAAATGTTTTCTTCTGCAGTATTGAAAACTATCAATTTTCTGTACTGAAATGAAATCCTCGTTTCATTTCATGAACCTTAGCGAGATGAACATTTTGGCCAACAACTAAATACGTACAATCTGCATAAATTAATATAAATCAGAGAAGATTATTGAGAGGATGAACAGATATAAAGCGGGATTTTTTGATTTAGATAGTACTTTGGTCTATACGACTGCCAGATACAGAAAACGAGTAGTGGGAAATGTCTTAAGTTCTTTGGGGATTACAAAATACCCTGATTGGTTTATTGACAAATTCTGGTTCTTTGGCAACCGAGCGCAAACAATTCGTGATGCATTGGGAATCGATCCCGAACTAGTATTTAGGAACTATCACGAACATGATACTGAAGAAGGAAGAAGAAAGAACACACGCGTATTTGATGATGTCGGCTTTTTGGATGAGTTGAGAAAGGATGGCTACAAAATAGGAGTAGTAACGGGTGGTTCGCCGCATGTGATGAACGCGAATGTCGACTTGATCGGACGGCACCGCTTTGATGCGTTGGTCAGCGCAAATTCGTATGCAATGCCTCCGTTGCCACCAAAACCAGATCCAAAGGGATTATACCTTTGTTTAGAACAACTGGGAGTTCGACCAGAAGAAGCTTTTTTTGTAGGAAATGGAGAAGAAGATGTTGGCGTGGCACAGAATGCAGGTGTTCTCGACATCTTAATTCTCAGAGGAGAGCATGAGCCGCCGAAGGTAGACGCGACACATCGGATTACTACGCTGTATGAATTAAGAGATATTTTGAGGGGTTGAAACCCGCAGAAACATTTATAAATAAGTGAGAGAAAGTGAAAAATATGGAATTTACTGTACTTGAGGAAAGTAAAAATGAGCTGGTGTTTCAGCTGAAAGGTGAAACACATACATTCTGCAATATCCTTAAAGAGGAATTATACCATGTAAAAGGAGTTAAGCTTGCTACTTATAAGATCGATCACCCACTGATCGGTCTTCCGACATTTAAAGTTGAAACAGAAGGTGTTGAGCCACGTAAAGTAATTAAAGAAGCACTGAAGAATCTACGGAAGAAAGCAGAAGAGTTTAAGAAAGAAGTTAAAGGATTGTAGAGATTCTAAGATGTTTATACGTTTTTTATCTATTGATGAATTATTTAGTATTGATTAATTCTTTAGGAATTGGTTAATGAATTAGGAACTTCTTCATAATCGAAAACTATTTTAAAGATAGGAAGTACCTCTTCTCCATGTCCCTTCTCACAAAAAGTACGCTGCTAAAATATTATAAACGGAAGGAAATTCAGGATGCCCTGATAGAACATGCAAAAGATAAAGAAATCGGCGTACGTTTTGGCGACGGGTTTGGTAAAAGGCCAGATACACTAACCTATCCACGTGATGTCTTAGAATTGGCATTAAAGAACGCCACTTCTTTCCACGCTAGTGAAGAGCGATGGTCAAATCCGTTAGCATTGGATAGCTCTTTACAGAAAAAGGATTTGGATCTTTTACGCACAGGCTGGGACTTGGTATTAGATATTGACTGCAAGATCTTTGAATACAGCCGGATCTGTGCGGATCTCGTGGTGAAATTCTTAAGGTATTGCGACGTAAAAGATGTCTCCATAAAATTTTCCGGAAATAAAGGGTTTCATATCGGCGTGCCATTTGAATCCTTTCCACAACAGGTAGGAGAGGTCTCTACAAGATTATTATTTCCAGAAGCAGCGAAAAAGATCGCGTTCTATGTGAAAGAGCATATTGCTGATGAATTAGGCCGGCGCATCATGATCTTAGAAGGAAATGATTTTAGTAAAGTAAAAGAGAAAGTTAATCTCCCTGCTGAAGTGATCATCCGTTATACGCAAAAAAAAGACGAGGGCAGGATTGGAAAATTAAATGTTGATAAATTCTTGGAGATTGATACGGTTTTGATTTCATCACGGCATCTCTATCGGATGCCATATAGCTTGCATGAAAAATCAGGATTGGTCTCATTGCCAATCGATCCGGATACCGTGATGCAGTTTGAACGAGAGATGGCTCAGCCGGATTTGATCGTTCCAAAGTATTCTTTTATGGGTCGAGAAGTTCAGGGTGAAACGGGACGGAGATTACTAGTCCAAGCGCTGGATTATGAAGTTAAATTAGTCGAGCCACGTGAAAAGAGTCGGGAACAAAAGGGGTATGATGAACTAGTGATCAATAGTCCGATCAAAGAAGATTTTTTCCCGCCGTGTATGAAAACGATCTTACAAGGAGTGGGCGACGGAAAAAAGAGAGCAATTTTTTGTATGAGTGGTTTTCTAGGAAAGATTGGTTGGAATAAAGAACAGATCGAAGAGTTCTTACATACATGGAATACAGAGAAGAATCAACCTCCTCTACGAGAAGTGTATTTGAGAGGGCAATTAATGCATTTTAATCCCGGAGATAAATTGCCGCCAAATTGTAATAATGAGGCATACTATAAAGGAATCGGAGTGTGCAAACCGGATGGCTTGTGTGGAAAGATTAAAAACCCGGTAAATTATACCCTCATCCGTTGGAAGCGACACTTACAAGATCGAGAGGAAGAAGAGCAGAAAGAAAAGAAAGGAAGGAAGAGGAAAGAAGCGATTGAGAAAGAAGTCCCGCCGAAACCTTTATAAACAAGCTGCTTTTTCAAACGGTATCAAGTCCGAGTTAACGCGCATAGGGCTTACCACGTGTAAGTTTTAAATCCGTTTTCTCGTATCATCAATGGATAGGTTCCATTAATAAAAAATAAAAATTATCTACACCATGGCAGAAAAAGTTCAGGAAAAAGCTTTACCGGCAAACTTTAAGCATATCGTACGTATTGCCAATGTAGATTTACCAGGAGAAAAAGCAATCCGTTTTGCGTTAACTAACATTAAAGGTGTGGGCTTACGTTTCGCAGATGCGGTCTGTGTCTTAGCCAAAGTTAAGAGGAACACGAAGACCGGAACTCTTTCTCAAGATCAAATCAATACCCTTGATAAAATTGTTATTAATCCGTTAGCGCACGGTTTCCCGACGTGGATGGTCAACCGAAGAAAAGATTATGATTCTGGCGAGGATAAGCATCTTGTCACAGGAAATCTTAACTTTGTCCAAGAAAATGATCTTAAGCGCCTCAAGAAGATTAAAACATATAGGGGTATTAGACATATCCATGGACAACCATCACGTGGTCAGCGTACACGTTCGAACTTCAGACGTAACAAAGGTAAAGTTGTCGGCGTTGCGAAAAAGAAAGCTGCACCAGCAGCAAAAAAATAGATTAAACAATTAGACTAATTAGATAAAATATAGGTAAATACTCATGGGAGATCCAAAACGATTCCGGAAAAAGTACGAAACACCGCTCCAACGGTGGAATAAGACTGCGATCGAAACAGAAAAAGTTCTTGTCCGTGATTTCGGTCTGAAGAATAAACAGGAAATCCTCATCGCTAACTCCTTTTTGCGACGCTATAAGAATATCGCTAAAAAACTGATTGCGCTAACATCCTCTCAAGCAGAAAAGGAACGAGCTCAAGTCCTGGATAAGTTATTTCGTCAGGGATTCCTGCCACAATCGGCAAGCTTAGATCAAATCCTAGGATTAGAATTAAAAGATATTCTAGAACGTCGTCTGCAAAGCCAAATTGTCCGAAAAGGTTTAGCAAGAACAATGAAACAGGCTCGCCAATTCGTTACACATCGCCATATCCTTGTAGGAAATAAAGAGATCACGTCACCTTCTTTCTTAGTATCGCGAGCAGAGGAGAGTGTTATCACATTCAAGACAGTATCGCCTTTTGCTGTAGAGGAGCATCCGGAGCGGATGAAAATAATAGCAGAGCCAGCTGAAGAAGAGAAACCAGTTAAAGGAACGAGAAAAACAGCAGCTACAGAGAAAAAAACGATGGAAACTGAGAGTGTTCCAGCTGCGCCAGTAGAGGAATAAAGATAGAGGATATCCATTTATGAAAAAAACGCAAACAGTTGAACAAGTACAACGGGAAGCGGCTCCACGAGGAAATCAGAAGATGCGTTGGGGAATCGCACACGTCTTATCAACATATAACAATACAATCGTTACTGTTACAGATATCACGGGCAGTGAAACGATCGCTCGTTCCAGCGGGGGCCAGATGGTCAAATCAGACCGCTTAGAAAGTTCACCGACGGCAGCAATGGGAATCGCAAAAAAGATCGCTGAAATCTGCCGTGAAAAAGGAATCAATGGACTCTATATCCGCGTGCGAGCGCGAGGTGGACATAATGGTCCAAAGAATCCAGGCCCGGGTGCGCAAGCAGCAATCCGAACTCTTTCACGAGTAGGGATCCGTATCGGAAAAATTGAAGAGGTCACCCCGGAACCACATAACGGCTGCCGGATGAAAGGAGGACGACGCGGACGACGCGTTTAGGTACACACACAATAATGGCACTTTCCCTAGAAAAAATAAAAGAAGAGAAGAAAAAGAACAAATTACAGTTTATGGTAAAGGGAAGTTCTGAAGCATTTATGAATACAATCCGACGTCTAATCATGGAAGAAGTTCCAACATTGGCAGTAGAAAGTGTTGAAATAAAAGATAATAATTCCGCATTATATGATGAAATGCTTGCATTAAGATTAGGTTTGATACCGATTAAAACTGATCTTAAAAGTTATCGCCTTCCGGAAAACGAAGCTGAAGTTACAGAGAAAAGTGCACGCTGTACATTACAATTAAAGCTCAAAGCAAGCAAGAAGGGTTACGTCTATGCTGGTGAAACGGAAAGTGCAGACCCGAAATGCACGTTTGTCTATGAAAATATGCCCGTTGTCAAGTTATTAGCCAAACAAAAAGTAGACGTGACGATGACAGCAGTGATGGGTCAAGGGAAGGATCATGCTAAATGGAGTCCAGGCTGGGCATTTTATCGCAAAGAGGGCGTCTTAAAAATGGGAAAAGTTAAAGACGCAGAATTAGTGGCAAAACAATCAACTGACGGCGTCTTTACTCTTAAAGCAGGAAAATTAGAATTACATAAAGAAGCGATGCAAGATTCAATGTTATTGGATTACTATGCGAGCTTGGATGAGGGAATCACATTAGAATATACTGATAATATTATCTTTGCTGTTGAAAGCTGGGGACAATTATCCTACAAAGAGATGCTTGATACAGCAGCACAGATTTTAATTGAAAAAACTGAGGCAATGGAGAAATTACTCTAAAACAACAATGGCAGTGCGAACAGGTCCAACCAACTATCAATTGCAACTCCTCCTGATGGAATTGGAGATGAAAGCACGTAGCAGCCCGTTCTGGAAACGTGTCGCTTCGGACTTACAGAAACCAACACGTCAGCGCCGAGTCGTCAATGTGTACAAAATTGAAAAGTTTGCTCAGGAGGGAGAGACAATCCTTGTCCCGGGGAAAGTATTAAGCGTAGGAGACCTTCATAAAAAAGTAGCTGTAGCGGCACTTACTTTTTCCGAAGATGCTGCGCGAAAAATCAAAGAAGCAAAGGGCTCAGTCTTATCTATTCAAGAATTATTAAAGAGAAATCCGGAAGGAAAGAAAGTGAGGATTTTGGGATAATACCATGAAAATTTATAACGGCGAAGGAATGGTACTTGGACGCTTGGCGGGTTATGTTGCAAAAGATGCGCTACTCGGTGAAGAAGTGGCAGTCGTCAATTGTGACAAAGTGATTGTCAGCGGAAAAAGAGTAATAATCATGGCTGAAAAAAAACAGCGATGGGACAGACGGGGGTATCCTTTAAAGAGTCAGAAGATGCCACGTCTCTCTGATCGGTACGTACGAAGAGCTATCCGAGGAATGCTTCCTTGGAAAATCACGCGCGGCCGCGAGGCATATAAGAAAGTTTTATGTTACATCGGTGTCCCTTTGGAATTACAAGGAAAAGCCATGGTTGAAGTAAAAACAGCTTCGGCAGTAAAATTACCAACACTTCATTATCTCACCGTACAAGAAATCTGTAAAGGTCTGGGCGGGAAAAGGTAAGCACAATGAAAGATACTAACATTATCGCAGAAGGAAAACGAAAAAGAGCAGTTGCACGAGCAGTATTATCGCCGGGAAAAGGCTTTGTTTCCGTGAATGGCATCGCGCTTCAGCAGTATGGTGATCCGTTATTACAATTACGCATTGGTGAGCCGCTAACATTAGCAGGTGATATTGCGAAGAATGTTAATGTTTCTGTCTCTGTTATGGGTGGCGGGGTCAGTGGACAAGCTGATGCAGCACGCTTAGCAGTTGCACGAGCATTAGTGGAACATGATAAGAAACTAGAGAAAATATTCGCGGAATATGATCGTCTCTTGCTTGTTGCAGATGTTCGCCAGAACGAGGCCTGTAAACCTAACGATTCAAAACCACGCGCAAAACGACAGAAATCATACAGATGAGGTTACATTACAATGATTATTCCAATCCGATGTTTTAGTTGCGGAAAACCAGTAGGTCATCTTAAAGAAGAGTTTGACCAGAGAGTCAGCCGAGGCGAAGAGATGAAAAAAGCATTAGACGCCGTTGGCTTAGAACGCTACTGCTGCCGCGGATTATTCCTAGGACATGTTGATTTAATTGACGTGGCTGGGGAATTTAAGAAGGGATAGAAGAAATCTTTTCGTTTATTTTTTGTTTCTTCTCGCTGGTTAGAATTTTTTAGAATTACTCTAGCTTTATTTAGCTTCCTGTTCTCTGTTTAGCTCGTTAAAGATAAACCAGCGCAGCCAATTGAAGTAGATTAGAAAGACGCCAAGCCGGATGAAGAATAAAAAGGGAGCAGATGCAGTCATCATAAAACCGAGAGGAAGTAATCTTTGCAATAGAAGATTAAGAAGGATAAAGGTTACACCGGCAAAAAGCAGAAGTATCAAGAAGTTCTGGCGATGAGTTTTTATCCATTGAAAAGAAGTGTTCATGCTTTCTAAAATCTGCTTTTTCTCATTAAAATAAAAGAGAACTAAAAGACTCCAAACTAAAAAGAGAATAATAGAGAAAGATTTGATCATCCCGACAGTTATTGCGGTGAGGAGCTGGTTTGCTGGGAGAAGAAAATTTACGAGGAGAAGTAAGCCCGAATACAGTACGAACGCTCCCGCGGAGAAGAGTACAAAAAGGAGGAATACTCTGCACCAGCTCAAAGTAGTTTTATAGGAAAAAGTTATTCTTTTTGGGGTGAGAACTGACCAGACAGCATATTGTGAAGCAGCGCTTAAGAACAGCGTAAAGAGTAAGAGAACAATGATGCCAATGAAAAAGAGATACGCAAATATTTTTGTGTTATGAAGAAAAAGTTGTGTCGTCTCGGCAGAGCCTGAAAGTAATGTTGTTTTCAGTGTTTCAACACTTTTACCGCCAGTCAAAAGATATAGACGCCATTCCAGAGCTTTATTAAAGAAACTCCAAGATAAAGAAATGAGAAGAACGGTAAGGACGTCAATTGCTAAGGTTATAATGATACTTTTATTGAGGAACAAGGATCGAATATAGCGAGAAAAGTGTGCTTTCATCTTTCTCATGAAGAAGAGAGAAGTATAAAAAGCTAATGGAGACTAGAACTATACTCTTTTCTTCTTTCGTGCTTTAGCCAGCTTGATTAATTTCTGAACTTTAGAATCTTTACTCTTACGGCTAGGACGACGACTTTTCTTCTTTTGAACACGTTTTACAACACGCGTGTTTTTCTTTTTTATTACTTTTCGTTTTGCCATTGTATACTCTGGACTCGGTGGAAAAGTTGCCTTAAACAACAACCACGTATCAGCTCAACCTAGAGGTTTGTTTTAAAGGTTATCTTCTCCGCGCCATAGTCAAGCGAGTATCACGTGTAGGTAGCCATGAAGAGTTATAGTCCAGTCTTCATAGTTTTGTGAGCACATGACAGAGGCTGCTAAGGTAGCATCCTTTCCAGGACAACCGATGTATCCGATGAATTAGGAAAGAGGAAGAGATATATAAAAAAATCGCACTACTCGGGAGTGAGATAAAGCGACTAATTACCTATAAACCAGGGAACGCTTGTCAATCTTCATTATTCTTCTTGCTTTAGAATTTACAACTTAGCAATTGCTTCCAGAAGCTTTCTATGACCCTTTATAAGATTGTTAAACCGTTTTAATTCTTCTGAAACAATCTGATATTTTTCTTTATCATTTAAATCTGCTAAATTCTCTGATTCGACCATATTTAATCCACCCCTTCACTTCTTCATCTCTATAGAATCTTTCTCTGATTCCTAACAGGACCCTAGCATGATTAGGATTATCTTCAATTTTAAACTTTTCGTGATTTTGAAGAAGAAATTCTTTGGTAGTAACAAGTGCTGTTCTTCGATTACCACTGGCGAAGGGATGTTGTCTTATAAGATTTGAAAGAAGAAATACCGCTTTATCATAAAGATCTCCATTAAGTTCTCTGCATTCTCTGATAATATTCTCTAATTTCTGCCTGCTCAGAACTTTTACTTGATCAGATTTCTTAGCGGGGATGAGGGTAATGACCAATAGATTATATTCAATAATCTTTTCTGCAGTAGGATATATAATTGTGGCTTTCATCTTCTAAATATTCAATTCTACTTCGGGGGATGTAGAGGAAATAGTTTCAACTCTGCTGGATTGAGAGTACTCTACTACTCCGCCTTCAGATGTCTTGATCGATGCGCAGATCTCGTTGACATCATCACCGCCACGATCTTTGACAAAACCATTGTCAGCAAATCTTATACAGACCTGGTTGTATTCTGTAGGAAGATAACGAACAATCATCCCGCCATCGTGAGCGCCATTGGCTAGCTGGATAACTTGTTTTGGATCGGTAACACCTTTACGGGTATACAAAGGTGTGGTATCAAGGTACACGTTGAGTTTGACGGCGCTTCCTGCTTCGTCAACGTAGGGCGTAAATTTCTCATCGGAAGGCGCAGTTACTCCCCAGGTAATCTTATAGAAATATCCTTCCTCCGGTTTAGGAGAATTTTTGTCTTTGTAACAATAAGTGTTGTCGTTGCAGACTAGATCTTTAGGACAAGTCCATTCGTCTTTATCATTCTTACTACAAAGGAGAGGAAACTTCTTAGATGTTTTTTCTGCACTGATGGCACCAACAAATTGATATGTTCCGCTGGATGTTGTAATAAAACGAGCCGATTGGTCTACCCCACATACTTCTGCTGCTACGACGCCGGGTAGATCTGCCCAGAGTTGAACCGTTTCGCTGTTTGCCCATTCCATCCAGGTTTTGGAAGCATCGGGAAAGAGAAGATTAGAAACACCGCGATAGCTGCCGAGAGCGCCGACTAAACTGAAACCACCACTGATGACTTTACCAAAATCTTTAACAGCGGCATACTTTGTTCCTGCATTAAGATCATCAAGCCAGGTGCTTTGCCAATAGAGAGAATCGGCAGAATCACGAGTATCTTTAGCTAATTTTTCTTTTTCAGCAACTATTTTTGGATTAGTTTTGCTTTCTAACTCAGCGTTTATCCTTTTTAGAAAACTGTCTTTACTTTCTCCTGCATCAATGGTAATACCCAATTTAGAAGCAATACTTCCTAAGTCCGAATCACTAAGATCATTTCTAAGCTTTCCAGAAGAATCTAGATAACTCTTGATTGAATCTATTTTTTGCTTTGATGTTGATGCTTTTTCCGTGGCTCTTTTCACTTCTTCTTCTTTCTGCTTGTTAAGAGTAGCAGTGACCCGTTTCTGATATGTGTCCAGGCTTTCTCCTTTTTGAGGGGAGATACTACTTGTTTTTTGAATGGCAGCTATTTTTGCCGATTCGTCTACGTCGGTCGCAGAAGCGGCAGTTACTGCTTTAATCTTATCATCATAGGTTCTTTTAATTTTATCTGGATCTATTGCACTTGTTTTTTTAACGGAATCTATTTCTTTCTGAAGTGTGCTAGTGGAATCACTTCCACGATACCAATATAAATCTAATTCTTCCCCGATTTCTATCAATTTGGAGTCATCAACATCTGAAAGAATTTTTCCTTCAGGAGTTAATTTTATGTTAAATTTATCTTGTACCCCTTTTATATAAGCATCACGCGATACTTTAGACAGGGCTGCAGCTGCTTCGTATTGAGTCGCTAATTGTTTTATCGCATCGTACGCGGCACTAGGAGAGATTTCTTTCTTCCGAAGTTTTTCTTGACAATTGGAGACGGAAGTACAGGTAGGTGTTGCTGTCGATGAAGGTGAGCTTACAGAGCCGGAAGTTGCGCTGACCAATCCAGCTTCTGTTTTTAATTTATTTGCTTCTTCTCTTTTTTCTTTTGCTTCCTTTTCTAAATCGGAAATTTCTATTTCCAGTTTCTCTTTTTCACTTTCCGGGAAATCATTAAGATTTGCTAGCTCTTTTTTCGCTTTAATTTGCTGATCAATTGTCTGAGCCTCAGTTATGAGTTGGTCAGCTCTTCTTGCAGCAAGTGCTTGTACAGAATACTCTTTAGCTTTTTCTCCAAGAAGATCATCCAATGCTTTAACTTTTGCTTTTTGTGCGTCTACATCACGCTCTAAGTCCTTTTTTTTAGCAGCTAATACCTCTTTGATGTAATCCTCTTTATCTTTAATAGTAGTGTCAGCTTCTACTTTCGGACGTAGTTCCTTCTCAAGTGCTGCAAGTTCCGCGTCGATATACTTTGAAGAGCTAATTTCCTTCAACTTTGTTTCTTCATCTACGAGTTGTACGCCCATTTCTTTAGCAAGTTCATCGTATGCTTTTTGAGAAACAGCCGTATAGGCTTTCCCTTCCGGCGTAAATGCTGCGCGCTCTGCCATTAAGATTCTCTTGGCTTGGACATCGGGAATAGATGCAATTTGTACCTCTGTAAGATAAACCCAACCGTCACTCGTCCACGCTCTAATTTCTCCAGTAGAAGGATCAACTTCTACTGGTCTGTCTTTACAGACATTACCACAATCCAGGACCAATTTTCCATTCTCGATTGAGAGCTGTCCTGCTCCGGGAAGGCCAGAGAATTCTTTGTCGTCTGACCAATCTGCAGAAGGGTCATGGGAATAGGTCTCAGAGTAAAAATAACCGTCTTTCCCATTGCCTAGTCCGGCATTGCCTAAACCCGGAATAATTCCCCCTTTAGAATCATAAACAGTTCCACATTTACCCAAATCTTCTTGGGAACAGCCAGGAGATGGCGGCATAACCCAATAACCACCAGGTGTCATTGTTGCCTTTTGTGGAACAGTAGGTGGACGCGTTGGTTGCGCAACAGTAAAAATACTACTAGCTAACAGAAAGAGTACAAACCAGGTTAATATCCGCGGTTTCATGATGGCACCTGTCCAGTCAGTTGATTGACATCAATACTATCCGCCAGATCACAATAAGGCGAGCCTTGGATATCTGGGCGTTGTTCAATGGATTGAGCAATGGTATTGATGATGTTAAGGATTTTATCTAAAGCAGTCGTTGTCTTACAAGCGTAATATAATCCTCCGGCTCCTGTCTTATCTGTAAAGCAGAGTGCTGCACAAGCAGCGATATCAACGACTTTGATAACCCCTAATGGCGAGCCAAAGGCATTCTTTAATATCTTCCCCAGATCGGAAACTGCGCCAAGCAGAATTATATCAAAAGCAGGCCCTGCCCAGAATTCACACATCTGCAAGTCATATAATTTATCACAAGAATCGTATGTCGCAATGCCAGCGGGAACTTCCTTCGCATAACAGACAATCTGTCGGCACTGAATTTCACGCGCTTTGTGGACGTTATAGACAATCCCTGGAACACAGAGACCAGCTACAGAGAGGTACATATTATCATACAGCGATGATGCGGGGACGCCCAATACATCTCGTCCCGTGGCTAGATTATACGTTCCAAGAACCACTTTTTGCCAGCCACCATACCAACCGAGATTCGAAGGGTCTGGCGTGCAATTGAAAACTTGGGCAATAATGTGAAGATATTCAATAACCGTCCAAACTGGTTTTTTCGCAATTTCGCTCGTTAAACACACCCCTCTCAACGCCGCTCCAACTTGAGCGAGTATTCCTGTGTTTTCTGCAGTGCTGGCAAACCCAAGTTGGGTTGCTGTAAATACGTCCCACAAGACCATAAAGTCGTGGACAATATTGATGAAATTAAAGATATAATTGATCCACTGAATTGCCGTATTCAAATATTCCAAAGCATTGGCAAACTTCATAAAATCTGTTTCTTTCAATGCTTTGACTTTCTGCGCCAGGTTTTCATCAATGCTGCCAAGAGAACTAAACGCAAATGGGACGCTGACTTCTACTTCTTGCGTCTCGGCATTCGCTAAAGCAGTGTTCCCCAGACGAGAATAGATTTTTACTTCACAGGTGTAAGGAATATTTACACCACTAAAACTACCGTCTTGTTGTATTCCAAAAAATGTTCGAACGTCCGAAAGCGGCGTGAACTCGAGCATGACCGTCGGCTTTGGTTCAGAAGTTCCATCAGGATAGACGTTTCCATAGATGACACTACGGCTTATTTCAGGGAAAGCTGTTACTGTTGCATTAGCATCCTGTTTTGGACTACATCCAATGAGACCAATGTTTAAAGCTCGTGCATCAAGATTATCTGTTTTTAAAGAAAGTGTAATCGGGATCCTCGTTGGGAATTTCATCGCATCTAGATCCACAAAATCAAGAAGCGGCTTGGCCGTGCCTGCGCTCCAATAATCTGGATTCTCTTCTTCTTTGACAGCAAGGATATCAAATGCGTACTTTCCTTCATCATTTTTGCCGCTGCGTTTTTCGGTGTTCGCAGCATCTGGCCAATTAGTACCAAGATTACCAGCAGCATCGCGAACTTGGATAACAACAAAAGCATTTTTCAATAGGCCGCTTTTGATTGGCGTCGTTTCGAAAGTACAATCCCAGCTCTTCTCTTCATTTTCTGTACAGACCTCTTCTCCTTTGAAGGTCTGCCATCCAGCCCCATTTATTTTCGTCGCAGGGAATTGTGTTTCTGCATCGTTGACGACGTTGCGCAGATCGATCATCCAGAACAACCCATTCGCTTCTTTGATTGTTACGGAGACACGAATCATGTCGCCACTCTGGAAATAATTTTTCGCTCCGCCATCGCTCACGCCGAAAAGACTTACTTTCTCAACAAGAGGAGAGGCCGTATCAACGATTAAATCTCGTTCGGGAAGAGACGCGCTATTACCGACGTTATCAACAACTTTAATTAAAGAAATTCGAACATCTCCGGATGTAGAAGTGATCGTTTGAGCATTTGGATACCAATAGCAGATGAAGAGATCGCCTTCCTGATTGCATTCACTAGGAGACTGTATCCCCCCCAGCGAACCAAGGTGAGCGAGAATATTTGCTTGATTTAAGCCGGATCCTTGCTCACGGATTTTTGCAACAATAGGGTTTTGTCCAGATTTGACGTAGCCGACGCCATTGTATTCTAATAATGGACCAAAGTATTCGATAACAGGAGCATCTGTATCGGTTACAAAATTTTGAGTGAGTGTTGTTTCAATATTGTTGCCGATAGCATCGCTTACAGAGAACATTACAGATAATGAGGGAGTCGGATCTATTTTTACATTGTTCCAACTACATTCCCACACATTGGGATCATTTTTTGTCCGCTGACAGCTGTTGGCGGGAGTCTTGTCTAATGTCGTATGTGCAGCAGTGGCGAGAACTGTCTGGACAGCAAGATTACTTTTTTCTTTGATATTAACTGTTACGCTAGAAACCTGTTCGCTGACGCCAATGAACTTGCCGAAGGCAGTAAAATTGAAATTTGTAACTTCGGGTTTGACAAAGTCTGTAAGAAAAGAAACAACATTACTCGTTGCGCTGTGGCCAAAGCGATCTTCAGCGATGATTTTCAGACGGCGGACGCCTTCGCCATCAAGAGCAGCAGGAAGATAACCATTAAATACCGAATCTTCAGCGAAGACATAAGAATTACATGACTTCTCCGGGAAATCATCTTTGACAAGAAGAACAGCACTGCTATCCGCATCAAGAACACTGACTTTGGAAAGACCAACGCAGGGTGGTGCAGCATTATCATTAACTGTGAACGAAAGCTTGACTTTCTCTCCTTCTTGTTTAACGCTTCCCTGGCTAAAAGTGATGGACGGAGCGGCTCCATCGGCACTGATAATGCTAGTCTTTTGGTCCGGTGCTCCAGATGATGGAGCGTAAAGAATATTAAATGTATACGCACCGGGAGTAATACCGCCAGTTAAGGGTTCAAGATATTGACAGACGGCACCAGCATCAGTGAGAGAACAAGAATTAAAATTCTTCTTATTGTTACCAACTTTGATCTGGACGTTCTCAGGAGCGACAGTCTCTCCTGCCTGAAGATTAGAGATTGCTGCCTCAACTGTCCACGTATCATCATTAGCGTTGACAAACCCGTCAAGTCCGGCTTGGCCGCTGTTCTTCGTGATAGTAAGTGTTCCACCCAGAACATTGGCAGAAGAAATAGGCATGATGACAATCAATGCCATCATAACGAGTCCAATAACCTTTCTTTCGAGCGACTTCATCTTTCCTCTTTTTATCTTTCGTTTCGTATCTTGAATTTTGGTTTAGTTTACGTTTACTTAAATGTTGGCCTGAGCAAGGCACGGTAATCAGTGGAATTGGTGACTTTCCCGATCAATCCCGCCGCTTCAACGTCTTCAACTACGCGCCCCGGGACAGAGACTTTCTTTTCTTTACAAGCTTGAAAAAGGCAGCCACTGCCGGCGCAAAGGAAGCCACCACACTCATTTTGGGGAACGGTGATTTTCTCTGGAACAGCAGCAAGATCAAAGGCAGGAAGAATCAACGATAATTCTTGGGAAGGATACAATTCGTCCGGTGTAATCGTAAGATACGTTGCGGGAGTATCCCATTGTATTGATCCTTCCAGATAACTTTCTTGCACAGATGCCGCAACAGTTGAACATTCTTGTTTTGTAATCGTCAAGACATCGTAGGCGAAGCAGCGATCATCAGCAGGGATAGAAACTTTATTCTTATTGAAAACCTGTGCGGTAACCCGATAGACTCCCGGCACAAGTTGGATAGTGGTAGGTTGTGTTCCTTCGACGGTTGCCGCGGCAGAGAAAGGATCGCTGACTACTTCATCATGAAGACCTTTAACACGCTCAAGAACAACCATGGCGCGCTCGTCGCTGTTAAGAGGAGCGGTTTTCTGCGTGAGATAATACTGATTATACTTAGACAAACTCCCCTCTGCATTAACTTCAGCGATGGGCTTTCCTGCTCCGAAAATACTGCTGCCAGAAGCGAAGAAACATTGCTGTGTTCCCTTTGAACAAGAGATATCTTTGAAGGGAACAAGGAGTGCGGCATGTGCACCGGTGGTGTACTCACAGTATAACGGAGTGATACATTTCTCAACGCTCTTTTTGGTGACAGTAATATTAATGGTCTTAAGACGATCAAGCTCAATCACTTTAGGTGAAGCAACATCCGCGACAGCATACCCGATCAAAGCACTCTTTTCTTTTAGCTTATACGAATCCAGAGGATAGAAATTAGTCAAGTAGTCTTGTTTAACGTAG
>JACOZP010000012.1 GCA_016181265.1 Candidatus Woesearchaeota archaeon | reverse complement strand
TTAGAGGAAATAATCGAGAGAGGGACTATTTTAGCATTCTTGTTGTTATTAACGATAATAACGATAATTTCCAAAAATTATTTAAATAAATCAAAGAAAAGATGATCAGATGAAAAGAAAGATTGTAGCACAAGGGATTAAGGGAAGAACTATATTTCTACCAATAGCTTGGGTTAGAGACCATCATCTTGATTCCGGTGATGAAATTGAAATCAATGAGCTGGAAGGACAATTAATCATTTCAGCAAGTACAAAGCCTAAGAAACAGGAGATAGTCCATAAACTGGTAGCAAGAGAAGAGCCATTAATCAGAGTAACTCTCAATAATCTATACCGTATGGGCTATGATAAGATTATTCTCTTTACCGCAGATAAACAGCAAGAGAAGATCGTTGAAAATGTAGTGGAACGTTTCTTGTTAGGATTCGATATTATATCCGCCCAAAACGGGAAAATGACAATTGAGAGTATCACTGAACCCAGCGGTGAAAAACAACAAACAATTTTGCGTAGAATGTTCTTAACAACACAGGAATGTTTTGAACTTGTAGAAGCTGATGTAGCAACAAGCAGTTACATGAATCTACGGAAAATAGAAAAATTGACACAACGCTTTGGACAGTATGATAACTTTTGTCGAAGAAATATTTCAAAAAAGAGATTCACAGAACAAAAGTCCCATTTTTATTGGAGCATGTACACGTATCTGCTGCTGATACAACACGCATTGCTACATTTTTATGAGGATCTTACTTCGAAAAAAAGTAAAATTGATCGAAAGGGAAGAGAGATTCTTGCCCAAATTGCAGAAAATTATAGAACATTAATGTCTTTTTTCTTCAAAGAAGATGGCTGGGGTATCCAACAAGTCACTCTCCGTTCTATTACCACATTGGAAGAGACTAAGAAACAGTTATCCCTTTCTAATGGAACGATAAATATTTTCTGGTATTACTGTGGAGAGCTTTCCCGATTGGTATATTTGGCTACAGCACCCATACAAGGAGTTCTTCTGGACATCTCTTCTAACAATGACGACCATACGCAGAAGCAAGATCGACTAAATTAGTGCGTTGACCGCGCGATGCCTCATAGGCACCAAAACGTAGCGAAGAGAGGAAGGCAATATCACGAGTTCTTTGGAGAAGTTGTTGCTTAGATAATTGGATTTCTCTGCCGTATTTCAGTTCAAGTGCTTGTCGCATGAAGACGTAAGCATGTACTTGTCTCTCAATATTTTGATGACCCATCGAACCTAAAACAATCTCTTCTGTCCCGGGAGCGATAAGGTCGTCATCACCATAAACGTGTAAGTCCTTCTCATTAAGGAACGTGTTACTTTTTCTTCGATCTACATTAGCAAGAATCGTTGCTTCAGACCCGTATGCTAATGCCCTCTGAAATACTTCCCGATATAGTCTCTTTTGCCGTCGCATCTTTTGGATAGATTCTTCGCATGCTTCTCCAGAATATAACCACGATTCTAACTTCTCGTATTCAACGACAAATGGAATCGGTTTTGTCTGGAAGAGATGATCATGTCGGTGTTCGCGCATGAGGGTATGTTCTAATGCGACATCAAAAACATCAATAAGTTCATCATCGTAGAGGACGGCAGGACCATTTTCAAAAGTATTTTCCTTGGCGTATGCTCTGAGGATTTCTGTTCTTAATCTGAAATAGCTGATTTGATCATCTAGAGAAACAAGTTCTCTATTTGCGTGTGCATCAAAAGTTAATAATGCGCTGACCCCTTCTTCCTCATTATCATAAAAAGAATGAGTTATTGGTTTAATCAGACGAAGAGCAGGGTGTAATGCAGTTAGTTTTGCGTAATGATCAGCTCTTCGAAGAATATTTCTCTTCTCGTCAGTTACGGCAATCTTTGCCCAACCTGGATAAAGATGACCCTCATTAGGGGTTAACTTACAACGGGCAACAAGTCCGGTGAAAGTAGACCTAGTAGCGAGAGTAACTTGATGATTTGAAGTGGTTTCCTGAACAACATGTAAAGGGAGAAGTTCATCTTCAGATACTCCTTGCTGAAGAAGCCATTCTAATGATTTCTCATATTTTGTTTGTTTTTGTATAATTGATGATTTTGCGATTTGAACTCCACTCTGATAGGTTTCAAATGCAGGCTCTCCGCGAATAGAAATTTGATATCCCAGGTCAGTCTCTAGGGAAACAAGCTTAAGGGTCAAACTGCTCATTAACTTCGACCCAAGGTGACCACTCATTGCTCTAACAAGTTCAACTAAGTATGCTGTATCGGACAACGGACGGAGGATATGATTTACATTAATTTCGCCCAGATGGCTCTCTCCGGATACAAAAATATCACGTCCCGTACGAAAATGAAAATCAGGGATATCTCGCTTTTGTAGGAGGTTTATTCCGTTGATAACGCGGGGTTCTAAACAGACAAATTTACAATCAACGACAACGGGGTCTGAGTTCATAGAACACGAATTGAGAGGATTATTTTTAAATTCTTGTCAACAAATTTTAAATATCTTTTCTAACATATATTTCCTGTGCTGCATCTGAACGCCAAACTTCGTGAGAGACATGGCTCTTTCTCACGGCAGGCTATACAGAGTCTTCTCAGAGATCCGGAATTGTATGTTGTAGATACTATTGAAGAGATCAAGCTGCATCGTTTGAAGCGGACGCAGAACAAAATTTTTTCTCCTGGAAAGAATCTGCTGGATAAGTCGGTCATTTTTCTTTCTTCATGTTCATTGGAGTTGATGAATGAGACGATAGAGGAGAGTGCCTCGAGAACGGATGATACACAGATTGCATCTTTTATCCGGACAGTTCCAAATGCTTTTGTCTCGGATAAAAGTGGGAAATTGCCACTTCTCTGTCAGTTTAAAATGGATACAGAAATGGTATTGGAAAATGTTTTGATTTTCTATTATCATCGGCTAGGAATTTATCGATTGGAACATGCGGAGCAAATGCCGACGAAGAATAGAATGACGAGAACGGTTCTCGCACGGACAATTAATCTCAAGGAATCTTTTTCACCGACTTCAACAGATAATTAGGTTTCTCTTTCTCGTTAATCTTCTCTTCTTTAGGTTCAGAAACTACTTCTTTCTGCTCTGCTATCTTTTCAGCTGGGGTCGGTTTCTCTTTCTGTCCCTGCAACGCGGCAAGTTCATCTTTTAATAAAACGAACGTCCGATCCATCTCATCTTCCATGAGCTGCTTCGGCTCCCATTGGAGATTTAACCCATCGTTCTCCTGCCGAGGAATAACTTCAATCCCAAAATGGGGGATATTTTGTCCAGCGCCAAGACCGTTTCTGATGAGAAGGTTTGTCCCTTTCGCGCCAAGGTTTTCAAAGACGGCAACACTGACAGCATTGGCAAGCGCAGCACAGTGACCGAGGATGTTTTCCGGAACCATCTCGAGAATGGGAATATGATGCTTAGGAAAGATGGTAATCTGACCGGGAGTAAGAACGTTATCACGCACAGCGATAAGAGTAGTATCGTCCTCGTACAAGATCACAGCCCTACTTTCTCCGGCAAGGATATCACATAATTCACAGCCCATTCTTCAACCTCATTTGAATAATTCCGCGATCTCATCCAAACTTGCCGTTGGATCGCTGTTTTCTTCTTTCTGTTCTTCTGATTCCTCTTTAATTTCTCTTTTCTTAGAGGCACGGTTTTTTTTCGGCTTCTGTTGTTTTTTCATCTCTTTTTCGACAAGTTCAGGTTTAGATGATGCTGGTTCTGTGCTGTCTTCTTTTCGGGAAGAAATGCGTTTTCCCAATAAAACTGATAGACGATCTTGCACGGTATCTTTGACTTTCTCTAACAAGGAGGGATCAATAAGTTTGTCTTTAACAGGTAGAAGATGATCTCCTTCTTTCCTGGGCAAGAGATGGATCATAAAATGCTGCGCGCGCTGGCCAGCCGCCGGGCCGTTGGCAATAAAGATATTTGTGCCAGAAACACGCAACGCACGAAGCTGCAAGCGAGAAAGCAGCTTTGAGATGGAGAAGAGATGTTCTAATTCTTTCTGCGGAACCTGCGGCATGATCGCATAATGCTCTTTGGGGAGAAGAAGGAGGTGTCCACGAGTAGCAGGGTTGATATCAAGGACAGCAAGACAAGAATGATCTTCATAGACTTTCTTGCTGGGAATTTTTCCGGAAATGATCTGGCAGAAAATACACTGCTGCTTTTGCAATTGCTGGATCTGGTCAGGAGTCATTGACTTCAGCTTCTTTTCTAGCTCTCTACGCTGTTCTTCAGTCAATTCCGGCGGAGCATCTACCATCTGTTTGTAAGGGAGAAAGGGGTTAATAAAGGTATGTTTGTTTAGCAAACGGAACTTTCTTTTTCTCTCTTAATCTAGAAATTCTCTCACGTTTCTAAATTCCATCTTCACAAACAGGCGAAAGTCAAGTTTCCGTTCTTTCAATTCGTGCAACGCTAGTTGGACGTGCGTACTGCCTTTAGGGAGAGTGAACCCCGCAAGGCTGCTTAAGTATTGGAGCTGTTGCAAGGCGGCAGCACGCGCCAAAATAGATGCAGCGGCAACTTCAACATATTTAGATTCGGCCTTCTCGATGGCAAGATCGCCCACCGTGCAGCCAGGATATTTGTCAACAACATGTTTTCCTGGTTGAAGATGCTTAGCGACGTCGTGATGGAGATTATTGAGCAATAATGTTACTTTACCGACGTGGTTGTACTCCTGCGGAAGAAGACTTTTGATTTCACAAGGAGCGATCTTCTTGATCTCATCTGCCAAGCGGACAATCTCACGGTCTTCAAGAAGTTTGCTATCCGCGACACCGAGCTCTTCCAATCTTTGACGGAGAGAATTATCTGCTTTGACCGCAGCAACGACGATGCCGCCAAAAGTATCGCCTTTCAATGATTCGTCACTGCCGATGATCCAACCGGTCTCTTTGCGGAAATGATCTTCCGGATCGGGATGAGATAAGCCGAGACGTTTTAGATCAGGAAGAATATCGCGAATTGTTTCTTGTTTACCTTGGAGCAGCAGTTTGCCGGAAGTATAGAGCGTCAATTTGACACCGTTTTTTTCTAAACACATCTTTTCGTAGATTGTTTTACAAGCGACTTTGGAAAAGCCTTTCTTTAGTAATGGTTCTATTGTTTGCGGAGAAACATTCTCAAAGACGACCATGGGGGATTAATGGTTTAGGGTTTAATAAATGCTTCTAAAGAATAGTGAGCGACAAAAGAAAACTATTGAGACTGGTCGCTCACTATACCGGAAAACAAACTACAATTTGTTTTCGGTACTGAAATGAGAACGCTTTCTCATTTCATGTATAGTAAATGACAGGGCGATTATAACTTAGTTATGTCATTTACTAGAAGACCAGAATATACTAAAATTCCCAAATAGTCAAATATTTAATAAGGAATTTTATATATATAAAATGCCATTATTTGATCGGGAGCTATGACATTTTAGTATATTTTATAAAATACGTTCAAAAAAGAGACGACTATGAACTACGAAGAGAATCTAACCTGCATCATCAGAGGACAAGATTGGCTGATGGACCTCTTGAGAGCAACGCGAGAACTTCATCTGCCGGATTGGTATGTTGCCGCAGGGGCGATACGAAATACAGTTTGGAATGTTCTTCATGGCTATCCTTCGGAATTACATCAAAATGATGTTGATGTTGTGTATTTTGATTCACATGATCTTGCAGGGAGAAAAGCAGAAGAGTATGAACGACGGTTGAGAAAAGCTTTCCCCCAGAGAAAATGGGAAGTGGTAAATCAAGCGGGAGCGCATCTGATGGAATGTACACGACATTTAGGAAGACCTGCAGCAGCATCTTCCGGTGAAGCGATCGCTTACTGGACAGAAACGCCAACCTGTGTGGGAGTTAGATTAGAGATTAACGATTCGCTAACAGTCTGTGCACCACACGGGTTAGAAGATCTTATGACTATGAAAGTAAGACCGTCACCAAAGCCATACCAAGATTGGGATTCCTATCAACAGAGAATGAGTGAGAAAAGATGGGATTTGATTTGGCCGCATCTGGTGATTGGGAGCTCTACTTAAGAATAGAAATCACTCCCTAAACCTTTATAAAGATGCTACTTTTCTTTAAGGAAATGCCTGTGCGAAAGAAAACTACAGAGAAAACTGCAGAAAAGAGTGTAACTTCTCCTAAAAAGGAAACTGTGGTAAGCGACAGGTCTCCGCTCTCTGCTACCCAGCCGGAAGCTAATATCGCTCTTGTCGGTCATGTTGACCATGGCAAGACGACGTTGACGGAACGTCTAAGCGGAAAATGGACAGATACGCATTCTGAAGAATTAAAAAGGGGTATCACGATCAGATTAGGGTATGCTGATTTCACAATCAGCCGCTGCGAAAATTGTGGTATATTAACAACGAAAGAAAAATGTGTCAAATGTAATAATCCTACAACACCTCTGCGGAAATTGTCGCTAGTTGATGCGCCAGGCCACGAGTCATTGATGGCAACGATGCTCTCTGGAGCAGCGATTGTTGATGGGGCGTTATTGTTAGTTGCGGCAAATGAGAAATGTCCGCAACCGCAGACGAAAGAACACTTGATGGCGCTACAGATCTCAGGCATTAAAAATGTGATCATCGTCCAGAATAAAATCGATCTCGTTTCGGAAGAAGAAGCGATGGAGAATTATCGAGAGATCAAACAATTTCTTTCTACGACGGATTACAAAGATGCGCCGATCATTCCAATCTCAGCAAGAGCAAATGTGAATGTGGATATGCTACTAGAAGCGATTCAGGAATATATCCCGACGCCAAAGCGGGATGTAGAAAGAGAACCGCTGATGCTGGTTGCCCGCTCATTTGATATTAATAAACCGGGATCAAAACCCGAGAAAATGCTTGGTGGTGTTTTAGGAGGAACGGTCAAGCAAGGGGTGTTCCACGTCGGCGACGAGATAGAGATCGTTCCGGGGTATATGGTGGAAGAGAAGAACAAAAAAATCTGGAAACCACTACGAACAAAAATTGTCCAAATCTTCTCGGGCGGACAACCGGTCCAGGAGATCATGCCTGGAGGAAGCATGGCGTTATCGACGTTATTGGATCCTTCTATTGTCAAGTCGGATTCGTTGACGGGTTCTCTGGTTGGAAAGATCGGAAAATTACCACCGGTGCATTATCAAATCGCATTGGAAACTCACTTGTTAGAACGTGTCGTTGGCGCGAAAGAAGAAGTAGAAGTCAAGCCATTGGCGAAAGCAGAAGTATTGATGTTGAACGTTAACTCTGCGGCAACGGTTGGTGTAGTTGTCGATCCCTCTAAGAAAAATACGACGTGCGTGTTGAAGAAACCAGTTTGTGCAAATGCAGGGGATAGGATCACCATCTCTCGAAGAGTAGGGGACAGATTTAGATTGATCGGTTACGGCATCTTGAAATGATTCTTGATTTCGCTGGTCGCTGTTAATAGATAGATATTATAGTAAGTAATATATATTCTAGAATTATTCTTCACTAAAAGAGGTGTTGACTATGCCAGTATGTAAATGTCTATTGTGTGGGAAAAATGCATTTAAGTTTGCGTACAAAGGGAAATGTACGTCTTGTGGAGCCGGTGTGATGACTAAAGCGCAAGCGAAGTCAAAGAAAACAAAGATGAAAGCAGTGAAGAAGAAACGAAGATGAGTATTTTCTTCGATTTTTCTTTTTTTTTAGGTTTATTTTTTTACAAGGCATAGTTTATTTCTTCGTTAACGGAACGAGAATATCTTTCCTAAATTGATGCATCGCATCTTTATACGATGCTTTGCTTTCATCAGCACTATCGGGGGTATATTGCCAATTCCAACATAGAGCATTAACAACATTAAAACCATAGAATTGGAGAACTTTCTTCTGCGTGCCAAGAACTTCTTTCCCCCGCCAATTTTGGCCGATAACAATGATACCCGCATTGATTCCTTCCGCCATATTCTTCTGACCCAAGGTACTGTAATTATTTTCAATCCAACTTAAGCGTTCGATGAGCGTCTGATAATAGGCATTCATCTGCCCCCAACGGACGGAGCCAAAGAAGACAACACAATCAGATTCGAACAAAGGTTTAGATATCTTCCATAATTCGTCATCTTTATTGTTGATGCTTGCCCAGCAGCGATGGAGTCCGGAAGGGTTTTTGAATGAGTCCTTTAAAATTGCACCACTTACGCCACAGTTATTGCCTTTAGCACGGGAAATGTTTCCTTCGCAATGATAAATCTTCAATGTCGGGATGTTGATGATAGTTACTTTCTCTTTGCCCAGAGTGGCAGCTATCTGTTCGGCAAGCAGCGTGCTCTTCGGCTTTTCTTGATCGCCAGACCAGCGATTGGATGTTGTGAGGAAAAGAATTTTCTTTTTTCTTCGGAGATAGGCTACTGTTTTCTGAAAGGAAGCTGTCATGAGGACCTCTTTTTGAGAAGAGGGAAGATTGCAAGCAATTTAAACTTTTCTTTAAAGAATCTAAGGAAAATACTACCTTTGAATACTCAACAAGCCTTTTATAGTCTCTTTCTTTTAGTAGTAGAGAATGGTCAAGCTCATTTGCTACAATATCGAATACTGTGAAGGGATTGAAGGCATCTGGTATCAGTATCTTAAATTCTGGAAAATATTTTTCCCACCAAAACATCTCGATCAACAATTAGTCGATGCGTTAAAGAGATTAAAACCGGATCTCCTCGCGCTAGTAGAGGTCGATGTAGGCTCATTTCGCAGCCATCACAAGGATGAAGCACGTTTTCTCGAAGAGAATCTGCAATTTAATAATTTTGTCGAGAAGATCAAATATCCTCTTCAAGGATGGTTAAGACTATTTCATCACGTGCCCATCCTTGACAAACAAGCTAATGCGATCATCTCGCGGTATAAGATACAGAATGTGACATACCACGTCTTTCACGAAGGGACAAAAAGAGTGGTTATCGAAGTGACCGTTGACCTTCCCCAAAAAGTGACGCTTCTCTTAGCACACTTGGCGTTAGGAAAAAGAGCGAGAGCACGACAGATTAAAGAATTAGTCGGTATCGTCAATGGTATCAAAAACCCAGTGATTCTGATGGGCGATTTTAATACATTTAACGGGGCAGAAGAGATCAAAGATCTGTTAAAGAGAACTCACCTGAAAGACAAAATCAGCTTGGACAAGCAATCGCTGCCACTGACTGAACCGGCCTGGCATCCCAACAAACGATTGGATTATATCTTAACGTCTCCCCAGATTAAAGTGAAGAAATATTCGGTATTGAATTTTCATTTCTCAGATCATCTTCCGCTGATGATCGATTTTACAGTTAGTCATAAAAGTGCGGGAAAGCGTCTCACCTCGCTCTAAAGTCCTGAGAATTGCCGTGCAATTCTGGGACGCAAGAAAATTAAAGAGACGCTTTCTAATCTCCGCACTTTGTGACATAAATAGGCTAGAAAGCCATTCATCCTCGTCTTAAAAGACGAGGCTTTCTGGCCTATTTAATGTGAGAAGACGAAAAAGAAAGGCAGGAAGAAATAGATTGGTACGCTAAGCATAGTCGAAGAAAACCGACCACCATCGGTCAATAGACCAATGGCATGCTCGCTCAAGAAAAGAAACAGCGATTTCTTCTCTGAGCTGAAATAAACTGCTTCTTTATTTCATGCTTCGCTCGGGTCGGTTATCCGAAAACTGAAAACTATCAGTTTTCTGGAACAGCGACCGAGTCGCTTGTTTCTGACGCTGAACTTTCCAGTAGATATTTAATACAATACTAACCACTCCTGAACACACGAGTGGAAAGCTCAGCTTCTAGGGAAACCGATAACCACATTTAGCGCCGAAAAGAAGAGACGCACGATTGTAATCGGCTTTGTAATTTCCGGGTAGTTGCGCCATCAATTGTGGATTGTCGACAGATTCTTGAACACGAAGATTTAAACCATCATAACGCAGACCTGCTCCACCGGAACAGACGACATCGTAGAGACCGATGACTGGTCCGACAAGAATCTGGCCAAAGCCACCGAAACCGTAGATCTTGATCGAGCCGTGAGCATCAGGCTCTACACCTTCTTTCTCGACAAGCGCCCGGATGGCTTTATCTGTGAGGGCGATGTCAATCTGATTTTCACTCGCGAGGAAAGTCAGTCCCCCTTTCAGATCAATAGAAAGTCCGAGGGAGAATGGACCTTTCTGGTAAAGTACGGAGGGACCGAACGTGAATCCGATGGCAAAATAATTCATATCCCCTTTGATCCTGTATCCTGCTGTGATGCCGTTGTAGTTTACGGTTCCGGTATCATCAATGGGAGAACGAAAGAGATGTGTTGAACTGTAATCGACAAAGATGCCAAATGGAAGAGTGCCATACCATCCCTGACTGAGATCTTTAGAACCGATAAAACAATCTACGGAGAGTCCCAACGTAGAAACAGACAGGTCTTCCATATCAGCGAGAGAGAGAATAGAATTTTTGGGAGTAGGGAGTGCGGAGGGCGAAAGATAAAAGAGATTCCAATTGACGTACAAAGGAAAATCTCGGGGGTCTACAACTTTTCCTTCTAGACTGTTACTTGTTTTCCCGACCGGTGCGAGAGGTTGGATTGTCGTTGGACGAAGGGAGATCGGTGGTTCTACGGCGGCGGAAGGTGTTCCCAAAAAAAGTTGTGATACGAGAGCAAGAGAGGAGAGAGTACGTCTCCACGAGGAAGTCATAATCTATGATTTAGGATCGTGGTTTATAAATTTATTTTACAAAAATAGGTTTACGTTAATACAATTATTTGAAGCCGCCGGTATATATGATGTTGCCACTAAATGTTTAAATAGCGGTTGGCGACACGATCAGGATACATATATCATACGGGGTGTACAAAGATGATACAAAGAGAAGTGAAAAAGACAATCATCGTAGCAATAGTATTATTAGTATTTCTAATGGTCGCGGGCTGTTTTAATTACAAACAAGCTGATGCGCAGCCAGACGAGCAAGATATCCTGAAAGAGATTGCGAAAGTTGAACAGGAAGTCAGTGCGGAAGCTCCAAAAACGGAGACCGTGAGTGTAGAAGCAACGACAAAGAGTGTTGAAGAAAACAAAACAGTAGAGGAAGTGGTATCACTTCCAGCACCTACTGCTTCAGCTGCCACGACGGATGCACCAGCAACACAACCAACGCAACCAACGACTGAGAAATCTGTCGAAGCTGAAAGTGAGATGCAGACGATAAAAGTCAAAGAAAACGATAAGATCCGCCTGATCGTTCAATTACGCGATCCAGACAACGACACGATCAATTACACTTATACCCAACCATTAAATGGCATGGGAGAATGGAAAACAAACTACGGTGATGCTGGGGAGTATGTCAGTACACTTACTGTAACCGATGGTCAACTGACGACGAAGAAGAAGATAAAACTAGTTGTGGAGAGAGTAAATGTTGCTCCGGTTATTGAACCAGTTCATGATGTTACCGTCAATGAAGGTGAAACGGTCAAGTTTGTGGCAGTTGTAAAAGATCCAAATAATGATAAAGTGACCGTAACGGTATCCGATCCATTGAAAGAAGGTGAATTCAAGACCGATCACACCAGCGCAGGAGAATACAATATCAACGTAGCAGCGACTGATGGAGAATTATCATCAGAGAAGAGTTTCAAGCTTGTTGTCAAAGATGTCAATGTGCCTCCAGAGATCAATGGTGTGCAGGACATGACTGTAAAAGAAGGAAGCTTAGTTACACTGACACCGGTGATCACAGATATTGATAATGATAATATCAAAGTGACGATTAGCAATCCGGTAGGGGATGACGGGGTCTGGCAGACTGCGTATACAGACCACGGGGATTATATCATCACAATCACGGCAGATGATGGTAAAGCGAAAGTTTCCAAACAAATCAAGCTGGTTGTGGCTGATGTGAATATGCCGCCGGAAATCGTGAAGATCAATCTTCAGAAATAGATTTTGGATTTTTTTTTCTTTTTATTTTTGTTTTTAGGGGGAGGGGACTTTAATGATAAGGCAGGAGCTTAAAACAGTCATTTTGGGAGTAGTATTTCTTTTCCTGATAGGATCCGCTTTTGCTGCAACCCCTACCTTACGAGTGACAGAAACGGAGCTTGTAAAGTTACAGGTCGAGGGACAGGATGCGGACAAAGATGCTGTAACGTATAGTTATTCTCCTCCTTTAAATCAAAATGGGGAGTGGCAAACAAATTATGGCGACGCGGGAGAATATAACCTTAAGGTGACAGCAAGTGATGGCTCAGCGGAGACTATCCAATATGTTAAACTGATTGTTGATCGAAAAAATAGGTCGCCACAATTATTACAACAGAAAGTAATTGTACGTGAGGGGGATGTAGTCAACCTCAAAAATGCAGTGAGTGACCCCGATGGAGATGAGGTTACATTTACGTTCTCCAAACCATTCGATAAAGAAGGCGTTTGGAAAACGGGAGGAGAGGACCAGGGGAGCTATAACATCGCATTTGCCGCGAATGATGGCACTTTGACTCTTCCTCTGGAGATGGAAATAGAGGTGTTGAATGTCAATCAGCCTCCCGCAGTCTTGAAGACGTTTTCAGACGAGAAAGAAGTGCATTATGAAGAAGATCAAAGTGTTTCCTTTTTTGCGGAAGTTGAGGATGAAGATAAAGATCAATTGACGTACAACTGGATATTTGATGAGAATCTCATCAGTACAGAGAAGAATGTTTCGTATTATTTTAATTATAGTTCTGCCGGCAAGCATGATCTTCGCTTCATGGCCAGCGATGGAACGTTAAATATAACAAAAGAATGGGACTTGGTTGTTACAAAGAAGAATAGAAAACCAGAATTTGACCATATCCCGATTGTCGTCAACGAAGGAGAGAAAGTGAGAATAGATCTCCCAAAGATAGATATCGATGGCGACCAGGTGACATACTCTTACGAACTGCCCCTAAATAAAGGGGGTGAATGGCAAACGGGATTTAACGATTCAGGACAATATCGTCTAAAAATAAGGGCAAGTGACGGTCAGCTTAACAGCAGCAGCTCGGTCGAAGTTACGGTCTTAGACGTCGATCAGAAACCAATATTGATTGTACCGGAAGAAGTAGTGCTGTTCGAAGGACAGGAATGGAACCTGACTGTAGCAGTGCACGATCCCGACAGTGATGATGTCTTCCTCTCAGCAGAAAATCTTCCAGAGGGAATGACATTCATAAATGGAATGTTGTGGTGGAAGCCGAAATACGATACGATCAAACGGAGAGGAGGAATGGTTAGCGATCTGTTGAATACACTTCGGCTAGAACACTATCTTCTCAAAGAGAGGATTTATCCTCTCACGATCAATGCCTGCGGAAAGAAAGAATGTACATCTGCATCAATTCTCGTACGCTTACGTAATGTGAATCGACCGCCAACATTTGAGAAATTATTAAATGCAACAGCGATGGAAACCGAAACCGTATCTTTAGCGGTTTCTGCAATCGATCCAGATGGTGATCTTGTCCATTATTATTATACCGATCCCCTGCCCCCCCGAAAAGCGGTGTGGCAAACTCAGAAAGGGGACAAAGGAGAACATACGACGTATGTGACGGCAACAGATGGGGAGGAACAGGTGACAAGACCCGTACTACTCAACATAAAGAGAAAAAATTCATTACCGGAGATAATGGTGGAAGACACGGTCAAAGCCAAAGAGGGAAAAGAATTCACGCTGCATGTTGTGGGAAAAGATAAGGATAAAGATCCTTTAGAGATAAAATTACGTAATCCTCCTACGGAGGCATCATTTAGAGAGGGAGTGTTTGTCTGGCAGCCGATGTATAATAGTGTAGTGAATAAGACGGATTCGTGGTGGAATTCTTTGGTGAGCCGTATGCCATACTTAGATACGAAGTTGAGCTCAGAAAAGGCGGCGACGATGTTAGAATTTGTGATTAGCGATGGCGAGGCGGAAGTAGTACATCCTGTTAGGGTAGATGTTGTGAATAGCAATCGCGCACCGCAGATCGTTGATTATTTGCCTGCGCAAGAGGTTGTCGCTACGGCTGGCGAGCCAGTCCTGTTCAAAGTGACGGGAAGAGATGCGGATGATGATCCGTTGAAATATACGTGGTCGTTCAACCTCCATGAACCGAGAGTAGTAGGAACAGATACTATCGAAAGAACATTTCTTGCAGTGGGAGAGAAAGTCGTAACGGTGGAAGTAAGTGATGGACGAGATAGCGTCTCGTTGAAATGGAAAGTGAATGTCGTGGAGAAAGAGACCATTGCGACGGAGACGAAACAAGAACCGTTCACCGTACAGGTGTATGAGTTGGATTTTAAGAAGTAGGATTTTTTGAGGTGGGTATTAAGTTTCTTCGAGCTTTGGCGGGTCAGTCTGCCTCGTCTCGCTCACCTTGTTTTTAGAGAAGTCCAGAGGGATATTTGAAGAGATCAGCGAGAACCTAACTTTAGGTTTTCCACCAACGCTCGGCAGACATTCTTGACCGCGCCAGC
>JACOZP010000009.1 GCA_016181265.1 Candidatus Woesearchaeota archaeon | reverse complement strand
CTTTGCCTTTGCTTGAAGCTGCGAGCGACCCGAGCCCGTAGGCGAGCATGCCATCCGGTGTAGAGTTCCACCGGTGGTGGTCGCTCGCATTTGACAAATTGAAAAAAGAAGAAGCTCATGTAGATGAATCTATCCGTTTGGCCAATAAGATGCTCCATGTCTATAAGTGGTTGGCCAAGGCAGAAAAGAAAACTGCCCGAGGTGATGGACAGCTTGATAGTTTATTATCAGAATTAGAACAAAAGCTATCGGACAAAGCACATCATATCGTTCCAACGATGAAAAGTCAACTTTCTGTCGCCGACAAGAAACTAGAGAAACTGGCATCATTTTATAAAGGTGCGATGAGGATGGATTTAAAAGAGATTGAACTAGAAGAAGAACTACTCCGCTCATTTGAAAACAAAGAGCATGGGGCAAAAGGAGCAGGCGCAATTAAGCTCCGCTTGGAAAGAGAGATTCAGCGTCTCGAGTCTGATCTTAAAGAGCTTTTACAATGGATTAATACAAACATTACTCTGGTTAAGATCATTCAGAAGTGGGCGGCAGATCTTGAAGCCAAAACAAAATAATCCTGATGTACTGAGAAAATAAAGCCCAAATTATCTTTCTTTTTTTAATTCATCTACTAGTAAAGAAGTGATATCAATCTTATTGGTCAGATGTTCGATACAATTGGTAGTAAGAATCTGATTGAAACCGGCTTTTTTCATCTTAGAGAATCCGTCTTCTACGAAGAGACCATGCACCCCGATGCCAATAATGCTACGCGCTTTCTCTTGTTTCGCTTTTTTCAACGCTTCGATCATGGTATGGCCCGTAGAAATAATGTCATCAACGATAACAACATTTTTTCCTTTCAACGTGATGGGCCGGACCATTTTGCTTTCTACGCGGCGCGAGGAGAAGCGGGTTTTTTCCAGAACGGTATGTTCGCAACCAACTTCTTTGGCGATCACTTCCGCCCATTGATACGATTCCCAGTCCGGACCGATGATGACGGGATCTTTAATGTGGTTCTTGACGTAGTGTCCGATGGCGTGATTGGCAGTTAATTTCACGGTAGAAACGGTAAAGATGTCTTTTAATGATTTGTAGCGATGTAAGTGGGGATCAATGGTGATGATCTTGTCAATACAAGGATTAAGATGTTTAGCCATGATGCGAGATGAGATCGCTTCTCCCGGATGGAAGCGTTTGTCTTGTCTCATATACGCCAAATAAGGGGCGACGAGGATGACTTTTTTCGCACCGAGATCTTTAGCGGTCTCAGCAGCAAAGATAACATCAAACAGACTCTTATCGGCATCTGGCTGAAAACTATGGATGATCACTACTTTCTTTCCTTTTACCGAGGTATTGAATTTGAGATAGATGTCTCCATCAGGAAAAGAAGAGATAGTAAGGGGAGAGAACGTGGCGTGCAGCTGACGTGCTACGTTCTTAGCGATGGATAAAGAATTGCCGCAGCTGGTGATAATCATGACAAACCTCTTTTTTCTAAAGGAGGGTTTTGTGGTATATAAAAGTAACGACGAATTTCTCCCACAATCTTTATATAACTCACTTTGTTCACAGGCAGAATGGCAAAAACAAAGGGAACTTCCCTCAAAAAAGAGAACCAGAACCATGGTGATGAGCAGGAGAACCTTTATCACTGGTCGGATGTCGCTGCGGAGAAAGTTATCCGTGAGAAGGGGGATAAGAAAACATATACCGTTGCCGCAGGCATTACTCCCAGTGGAACAGTTCACATCGGTAATTTCCGGGAAATTATCACTGTCGATTTGGTGAAGCGGGCGCTGGAAAAGCGCGGTAAGAAAGTACGGTTCATCTACTCGTGGGATGATTATGACGTTTTCCGCAAAGTTCCGAAGAATATGCCAAAACAGGATTTGTTACTGAAACATCTACGTTTTCCAATCGTTGATACGCCGGATCCATTTGGCTGTCATGAAAGCTATGCCCGACATCACGAATCAGAAGTAGAAACAACGATCACCCGGGTGGGAATCAATCCAGAATTTCTTTATCAAGCAAAAAAATATCGATCTGGTGAATATGCTGATGAAATCAAGAAAGCTTTAGAACATAATGATCTGATCAAAGAATGCCTCAATGAATATCGTGAGGAAGACGTTGATGAGCATTGGCTGCCGATCACGATGTTCTGCGAGAGATGTCATAAAGATACACTAACGAAACTGAGATGGCTGGGGGGGTATACGGTTTCGTACGTTTGTGAATGTGGACATCAAGAGACTTTTGATTTCAAGAAAAAGCCGCTGGTCAAATTGAAATGGCGGATCGATTGGCCGATGCGGTGGAATTACGAGAACGTCGATTTTGAACCGGGCGGAAAAGATCATTCCACTGTTGGCGGCAGTTATGATACGGGGAAGAAAATCATCACCGCAGTGTGGAATCGCGATGCGCCAACGTATGTGATGTATGATTTTATCACCATCAAAGGCGCCGGGGGGAAAATGTCGAGTTCTAAAGGAGATGTGATCACCCTTAAAGATGTTCTCGAGATCTATGAGCCGGAAATTGCGCGGTATATTTTTGCAGGTACACGGCCAAATAAAGAATTTGCCATCAGTTTTGATGCCGATGTTCTCAAAGTATATGAGGATTTTGATAAATGTGAACGGATCTATTTCGGCTTGGAAAAAGTCAGTGAAAAAGAAGAGATCAAACAGAAAGTCGCCTATGAATTCAGTTATATCGGAACGATTCCCCAAACAATTCCGTATCAACCTGGCTTCCGTCATCTGACAACATTATTACAAATCCATGAATTGGACGTGGAGAAAGCAATCGTCTATTTCGAAAAAGAATTAAAAAATGAACACGATCGGAAACGGCTGCGCGCAAGAGCAGAGTGTGCAAAGAATTGGTTATTGACGCATGCACCGGAAGAGTTTACGTTTACGGTGCAAGCTAAACCTACAGTGAGTGTATCACCCGTTGAGCAAAAGCTTCTTCACCAAGTTGCAGAGAAATTAGCTGAACGCGCTTGGACAGATACGGAGCTTCACGAGGAGATGTATATCCTTTGTAAGAATAATGATGTGCAACCGAAAGATTTCTTTACGGCGGCATACAGAGTTCTCATCAATAAAGAGAAAGGTCCGAGATTAGCTTCGTTTATTTTAGCGATTGGAGCGAAGAAAGTGGCGAAATTATTCTCTTCGGCGTGAACAATGATTGATTATGTTCCACCCTTTACAATAGAATATCGTTCTAGCTTAACGCCATTCGAGCCAAAAATAATTGAATCGTTGGAAGTTCTTAATAAGATACCCCCTTCTTTTCTGGAAATACTCTTTCAACAAGGAGTCAGAATCGTTTATTTTAACGGCGCAGTAACGCAATTTCCAGAGTTTAAAGATCTCGCGCGGAGTAAGAGGAATGACATTCATGGATTTAATGGGTATACGTGGGACAAAGTAGCCGGGCTTTGTGTGGACCATAGTGGTGTCATTAGAGCTCATTCCCAAAATGGTTATTCTATTAAACTAGGAGATATCTATATTGGGGTCCATGGCGATTATTTCACGAAAGAGATGACAATAGAACAAGTTACGATCCATGAAATCGGTCATTCTGTAGATCATGTCGTCGGCAGGGCGCTCTTTGGAGAAAGCTTGTCCTCGCGCCGGAATTTTCGGGAATTCAAAGAAAAATTTGAAAAGGATGGCTTTGAGCACAATGCCAATTTAAGAGAACATTTTGCCTGGTTTTTTGCTTTCTATTACCATCAAAAAGCGAGAGGTCCATTATCCTCCACATACTATCCCGATTTAGAAAGAAGAGTAGAGGAATATTGTGCTAGTAGAAATATCCGTCCCTAACTCCACTTTACAACTTCTTTTTAATTTCATCAATTCTTCGTCCATATTCTCTTTCTGGTATTTCACAGTCGTCACGTAATTCTTCCAATGCGGCAATCGCATCATCCAGCGATTCCCAACGTTTCTCCAGACCAGCATCCCGCCGCCCCGCCCAGTCCACAAACTGTCCTTGTTCTTTAAAATCAGAACAAGCCTTTTCTTCTTTTCCCGCTTCTGTCCGATAGACAAAAACATCATCTCCTATTTCCCATACACTGACTAAAGTATAACCTATGCCTTCACCAAATACTTGTGCAAATTCTTGACCGACGTTTAAGTTCCTTTTAAAACAGACAAGTATCTCTCCCGGAGAATACGAGGGAAGATAGCGGTCTTTAGTCATGCTCTCCCTCCTTCAATTTGGGCAATGATTTCTTCAGCCGTGTCAGCGAATGAGAGTAGATGTAAATCAGTTATGTCGAGGAACTTTTTTCTCAGCGTGGAATCTTCCAACCATTTAAGCAAGCCCCGCCAATATTCTTTATCAACACAAATCATCGGCACTGTATCGACAACACCCGTCTGCATCAAAACGGCGTACTCGAATAATTCGTTGAGCGTGCCATAGCCGCCGGGATAGAAAATCAATGCTTCGCTCTTGATGGACATCAAAAAGCGTCGGATGAAGAGGAAGTGAAATTGAAGATCGTGAGTAAAAATGGGATCGTGAATGCGTTCTGCAGTAAGTAAGGTCGCGCGCATACCGATCGAAGGAACTTTGGCACGCATTGCACCACTATTTGCGGCGTGCATGATTCCCGGCCCGCCACCGGAGATCAACGCATATCCTTTCTCTCCAAGAGTATGTGCTACGTTTTCACAGTGGAGATAGACTTTATCTTGGGGAGTTGGTCTTGCCGAACCAAATATAGTGACGATCTTGTGATTAATGCCATTCAACAAAGATAATCCATTTTCTACTTCTTCTTTGACTTTCTCTGCAGTCCATTGTTGGTCAAAGTATTCCCTGTTTTTACGGAAAGTGCTCATCTTTTAGAAAAAGAATGTTTTATTTAAAATATGTTCTGTAAGAAATGAATATGTGGGCGTCAGGATTTGAACCTGAGTAAGCACTAAGCTAATAGGTGTCTTCTTGTCATCGCATCATGCTCATCACACCTGCGTGATTAACCTAAGCCTATCCCGTATGGTCATATTATCCGCCTTTGCTGATAACACGTTGACCGCTCCGGCACGCCCACGCTAGAATGTCTGTTTTAATCACCTTTTTTATATCTTTCGATTAGATTCTACTTCGTCTCTTTCCACTATAATCGAATTCCATAAGATTTAAAAGAAGAAGCCATCAAGAACGCTTCTATGAAACAGTGGTTTATTGGAGTAGTGCTGATTGCACTTGCGTTTTTAATCGTTGCGTATGGCACTACGATCCCGGATGATTCTTTAACCGGAGGAGCAGCAGCTGACACTGCTTGTGCTTCTCTAGAGGGAATGGCACAGGATAATTGTTATGCAGACCATCTTCGTTGCAGCAAAGTTGATGACAAGACGATAAGAGATTCTTGTGTTGCTGATCTCGCGTTCAAGAAAGAAGATAGTTCGGTCTGTAACTTGATCACATCAGAAAAGACAAAAGGATATTGTCAAGAGAAGTTTGCTGAAGAGAAGAACGACCAGTCTCTCTGTCTAGAGATTAAAGATCAGTATTGGAAAGATAACTGCTTCTTTCATTTTGCGACGAGTACCGTCAATGGAGAGGACTGCTCCCTAATCTTTGATCAAGAGCAGAAATCGACCTGTTTTAACAAGATTGCCGTTGATACGAATAATTCCGCGTTGTGTCAACCGATCTTGCCACAACAACGACAGCAGTCCTGTCTTTTTAGTGTTGCTGTGGAAACCGTTGATATCGAGATCTGCCAGCAGCTTGTTGGTCCCATCGTCCGTGACAGTTGTCGAACACGACTGGCTGAAGTCACGGGGGACACGATGTACTGTGATTATATCGGAGATGACTTCATCAAGAAGCGATGTTATGAAACAGTCAAAGAAGAGAAGCCGGTTAAAGCAGGATTTGTAAAACAGTAGGAATGTACTTACCACTTTTCTCTTTCTGATAGAATATTCTGAAGTGATCAACTTTTGAGAAGGCCGACTTCCGGCAAACGCAGAAAGGAGAATAAAAGCAAAGAGAATATAGGGCCTGTAATTTTTTTTGAAATCATCTGAAAAAGATAAACGAGAAAGATAAAACTAAAAAATTAGGATGGGTGAAGAACTGCCAATCGTCCCTTTTCTATTTTTTATTCTTCTTATTCCAAGTGAATTTTCGGAGGCGGGCTGTTTCTCCATACCCACAGGAAGCGCAACGCTTCTTCTGAACATGATATGTATGTTCACCGCAACGGCGGCAACGAATGTGGGTTTTCTTTCCACTCTTTTTTCCGTGACTTGCTGTTCCTTTTGACATAGTGCATCACTAAAATAATTTCATCTCCTTAAGGAGGAGAGATGATTGTAATCGTATCTCCACGGATAAAAACGGTTCCTAATTTCCGTTTTACTTCACCGTTGAAATGTTCTTCAGCATCGCTGAGAACGACATTAATATGAATGTCAAATGCTTTTAATTTACCAATGTAACGTAAGCCATTCTTGAGATCGACCATGACGGTCTTGTTACGCGCAATGTTTAATGCGTCTAATGGTCGTGAGCCAGTTTCTTCCATTGTTTTTCCCTCTTGATAATTAAATAATTTTAATGTTCAGGAACGAGTTTTCTATATAAATCTATCGGAAATTGTCTTTTTTGAAAGCTTACAACTTACGCGCGCTGACAATATTTTGCGCGTAGACTTTGAGTGTGCTTAGAATACCAGTACGGTATCTATAAGAGAAATTTCCCTTAGCGACAAAGTAGTCTTTCGCCTGACGAATGAACATGTTTCTTTCTATACCGGAAATCTTATTTAGCTCGTCGTCTCCCGTAATCAGAACGAGCAGATCGAAGAGAACTTTATCTTTGGTTTTATCTGTTAGCTTAAGGATCTGATCATACACTTTTTGAAATTTATTTGCCATCACTCATTCACCTCTTTCTAGGAGGAGGGAGAAATGATATTTAAATTTAATGAAAAAGTCTTATAAAGAAAGGAGATATTTGTAATTTTATGATTCATTTTGCGCAATTACAAAAACATATCCAGGATTATGATTCGGAACGCGAGAATCTGATCAAGAAGAGCCGTGACGTTCTAAAGCTGACAAAACAAGTTATCTACGCAATCCATCGCGACGAGATGAAAGAAGCAGCTGATCTCCTAAAAAGGATGGAGAAAGAGAAGAAAGAGATGGATACGATCGCGCGTAAGAATCTCCGTCTGGAATGTGAAGGCAGCTATAAAGTGGCTGTTCAGGAATATGTTGAAGCAGCTTTATATTTTTCGTTTGTCAAAGAAGGAAAACTCGTCGATCTGGATGTTGCCCCAGAACACTTCGTCTTAGGATTGGCCGATCTTCCCGGCGAATTGGTGCGGAAAGCAGTTTTTCTTGCTGGAAAAGGTGAAGTAGACAAGGTAGGCAAGATCAAAGATGAAGTCGACAAGATGTATGGTGAATTATTAAAGTTTGATTTCCGAGATAATGAGATCAGACGAAAAGTCGATGCGGTGAAGTATGAACTGCGTAAGTTAGAAGACTTGGTGTTGGACCTTAAACTCCGCCGGCCGTCATCTCCGCGCGAAGTGAGTGCGAATTAGCGTTGTTGCTGTCTCTTCTTCTCTTTTTGAGAAAAAATTGAATTCTCCCGCGAGCTGAATCTTCGCAACAACACGTCGATAAGAAAGAGGATCAATATTCTGAAGATAGAGTTGGAAAGTTTGAGGATAGCGATTAAGGGAGAAAACTGTCCGGACAACTTCAGCTACGTCTTCTTCAAATGAAGAGGCGCCGTAACAGCTTGTCGTGGCCGCTTCACGGACATAGTCTTTACACGATTTAAATGGATTACGGCAAGTATCTGTCTCTTCATACGGGCCGCAGTGGTGATATGCTTTGTTAGACACGTCTAGCCACCGTTTCCGAAAGTGGTCCTGTTCTTTCCACGACAATGATCCATACCAAGCATGAGCGAGTTCGTGAACAAGTGTCCCTTCTTGAAGGAAAAGAGGACGAGAATTCAAACGAAGAGTGTTAGGATAAAACACAGAGCTATTCATCGTGGCGTTGATAGCTTCACCAAGATCATCGACTTCGATGAACGCGACCTGTTGCCATTGCTTGGTAAAATGATCCCAACAAAGCTGGACACCATCATACAGTTTTTCTACGAGAGTCGCTTTCTGATCACGTTGTTCTTGCTCATCAGTCCAATTCATGAAGATCTCTCGGCCAACTTTCTTTTCGACAGCGATCTCACGTGGAGAGGCGTGGAGCATTTCGTCGCCGAAATCATATACTAAAATGCCATAGATCCCGAACAAATAATGGCATTTTATATATATAAAATTCCCTATTAAATATTCGACTATTTGGGAATTTTAGTATAGGTTAACCAGCTGCTGATGAGCGTTCCAACTCCGGCAATTCCAAGGATGATCTTTTTTCTTCGGTTCATGGGGGGTTAGTTGGTATTTATTACTACCTATCAGTTAGTAAGCAAAATATTTAAAAACTTTGCTTAGAAAAAGAGCATTGATGAAGATCTTAGCACTCAGCGATGTACACGGCGACCGCACGTTCATCAAGCAGATGGCGGAGAAAGGCGCCAAAGAGAAAGTAGACTTGGTCATCCTTGCTGGTGATCTGGCAGATCATGCAGGGAATGTACATGGCCTGATCGGCCCGTTTAAAGAGAAAGGATTAGAAGTGGCAATCATTCCCGGCAATCACGAGGGGATGGCTGAGATCGGTTTTCTGACGGAGAAATATGGCATCAAGAATTTACATGGGTATGCCGTAAAGAGAGGAGATGTAGGAATTTTCGGTTGCGGGTATGCGGATGTTGGTGTTCATCAATTAGAGGACGAGGATTTTTTTAAGACGTTGAAGAAAGCACATGACTCATTAACGGGAGTTAGAAAAAAATTGATGGTCACCCATGTCCAGCCGAATGACAGCATTATCGGCTTAAAGATGCCAGGCTGGGGAAGTTCAGGCGTGCGTCGGGCAATCGAAGAGCTAAAGCCGAATGTCCACATCTGCGGCCATATCCATGAGACGCATGGCATCGAAGAAGTAATTGGCAGCACGCGTGTGATCAACGTAGGTAAGACTGGAAGAATTATTGAGCTGTGATGATTTGTCCCAAGCAGGTAGTTTCAAGAAGAATATTTATAAATAAAAGATTAAGATAGCCGATAATGGTAAAGATTGCAATTGCGGGCGATGTTCACGGTCATTTTGACATTCTCTTTGCGAAAGCTGCTGATCTTGGTGCTGATGTGATTTTGCAGGTAGGAGATACGGGCATTTTTCCCGACCCCTCACAGGTCGATGCCGCAACTCGTCGTCATGGTGCGTGCCAGGAGTTTTTACCATATCTACAAGGTGGTAAACCAGTTCCAATTCCAACATGGGTCATTAAAGGAAATCATGAGGATTTCGAATACCTTGACTCGGTTAAAGCAAAAGGGGGCTTGATTGTGCCTAACCTTCGTTACGTTCCTAACGGATCAATCATCGAGCTGGATGGCATTCGTTTCGGGGCGTTAGGAGGAAACTTTTCTCCTCGTTATTTTTATGAGGCACGACCAACATTACAACGTCGCCGACATTTCACAATTGGTGAATTGGACGCGCTTACCGTTGCAGGATTCGATGTTCTCTTGCTACACGACGGCCCGTATAATCCTGAGCGTCGAAAAGGCTCGTCTGTCCTTACTGATTTTATCAGAGAGACGCAACCATCACGCGTCTATCACGGTCATTTTCATCTACCGTATCATTCTTCCATCGGCAAAACCAAACTACGAGTAAAGATTTCTCCTGACGTTTTGATAGAAAGCAATAATGTATGATTTTCTGAGTTCAACTGACCAAGATGGAGGATATTCCCCTTTTATTGCTGAGTTAATTTCTTTTATTGGCAATCTCAGGAGCTCGTCGATTTTAGTGATGGGAACAATATGGGGGTATTCGTAAGTGCCGGTACGGCCGTTGTGGAAAGAGAGGTAGAGAACACTGCGTTCCTTTTCTTGAATGAAAACGATATCTTCCAGGGGAAAGAGGACCTGCATCAATTGGATGAACAAAGCGAGATGCTTAGGACTACTGATCATAACACTACAACAAAATGAACGAGGATGGATTCTCAGGAAGTCAGCGAGAGCGAATCCTGGTTTCTCACCGTGGAGATAGCGCCACGCCGCAGCAAGAAAACGCTGCGTCTTAATTCTCTCATTCTCCCAAGGTGCGAACTTTAGTGCGCTTTCAAAGAAGCGAGTGATTTCGCCTTTGCTGATTCCGGCATCATGAAGAAGAATTCTAAATTTCTCAGGAGAATTGTCCGTCCAAGGAAGACATTCTGAAATCACCATACTTAGAAAGCGTTTCAAGCGATAACGACGTAGAATTATTTCAATTGATATCCCGGTGATCGCTTTTCTTGTTGAGGAATAGAGATTAACAGCAAGGAGATATTCTTTCAACGTTTTGACTTCAGTTACAAATTGCGCTTTTCTCTTCTTGCTGATAACACTAAACCATTCTTCGTGCTCACCACGAAATGACAAGAGTTGCTCGTAGCCCTCTAAATCATCTATCAATTCAAGATGGATCACCGCTTTTTTCCCGTTTCTAAAGACTAGTTTACCTTCCACTTCCAGCAGATTTACTGCTTTTTGGATATGTGGTCTCTTCTCTTCAAAGAGGACGGCGTTAATTTCTGCTAAAGAGGTAATCAAATCGGGGATGTGCTTGTTCAGGAGGGCTGCGAAGGAGGTTGAATTAATGATAAGATCAAACCATTTCTTTTCAAGAAGAAGGACGAAATCGAGGTCGGAGATAGTGATGGAAGTACCACGCGCCGTTGATCCGGTCGACTCTAATTTAAAATCGGTGATGCCGATAAGCAATAATGCCTGGCGTAATACTGAAGTGATACTGTTGGCATCAAATGTGGCATACGGATCTTTAAGATGAAAGAGTGTTTCGAGACGATCTTCAATCTGAGTTAAGGTCTCCAATTCCAATCCGAGAATCTTTCCTTCTTCTTCCAAGCTGTGCTTGAATTCTTGGACTAAGGGGAAGAAATCTGCAAAACTTTTAGCGAGAAGTTTTTTCTGAATGAAGAGAACTCGTTTTAATCTCTGGCTCTCTTCTCTTGCCAATATTCTCTTCAAATCGAGCAGTATCTTCTTTTGATCGCCAGTTATTGACCGCTTTTCTAATACAGCTTCATTTTGTTCAACGATGCGTAATGCTGCTTCCTCGATACTTTCGACTTCCCTACTGAACAGATCGTTTTGGAGGAAAGTAGATCGAAGTTTTTGGAACTGTTTAATCTTCGCATCTGTATAATAATCCAGAAGGAGAGTATTGAAATAGTTTAGTTTCTTTTTATATACGTCTCTGAGACGTAAAAGAAGTTCTATCTCTTGGGCTAATTTTTTATCAATTCTTTGAATTACATCTTTCTTTTCAAAGAGAGCTCCTAGAGAAGGCCACATAAAAGAAAAGATATCTTCTTCGTATTAAAATCTTTTGTCAGTAAGTGTTCTTACCATTCGAGGATTATAAAGTATTAAAAGCCCCACCCTCTTATTTAATACATGCTCATCACCTGCCCAGAATGCAAACGGAAGCTCCATGAAGGTCAGCATAAGTTTCCAGATGGCTTATATACGGTGAAATATTGTAAGAATTGCGGTTTTAGGGAAGAAAGGCCCCTACAATAACTCTTCAACGTTAATCATTTGTGTTCCAACGAAAATGGTTTCTCCAACAACTTGCGGTTCTTGTCCCTTCCGGGCGAGTTTAACATCGGCGCCGAGTTGTTCTTGTAGCTCTTTCAGGTTAAGTCGTGTTTGAGAGGAATCAATGAGACGCAGGAGTGCGCGAGTGAAGTAACCCATTCTTCTCCCATCTCCAACATCTCCTTCGTATGCATTTTCTCGCGATGCAGCAAGGACTAATGTTTGTGGAGTGATGATCTCTTTGTCAGCAAAATGGCTGGAATTACAAGCATCAATAATAACAACTTTCCTGCCGGGAATATCTCTTAAGAAAAGATATAATTCGCGAGGTGATATCTTAGCGACGCCGTGAAGATCTAAATCACCGCCGTCCTCCATCCCATGTCCAGAGTAATAGAAAACGGTAAGTGATTGAGGAGTAGCACGATGTTCAAGCTGTTCCAGTTTATGGACGACAGTATTAAAATTCGCTCGTTCTCCCAATAATGTCTCGATGTTTCCCGAGAAACCACGTCGGCTCTCCAGAGTCCTTTTTACCGCAGCAGTATCATTTTCAACCCCCTTAAGATTCCCTTGACTTCCTACAAGAAGAGCATAATTTTGGGTTGCTTCGTAGGCCAGCTGATCAAGACGTTGATGGAAAGAGGGTAGTGATTCTGGCTTGGGAGGTGGAGGAGAGGAAACATATTCAATCCTAAACCTGATTCCTCCGTGAGGATTGCCGAGATGAATGATGTCGTTATCTCGAAGGAGATAGGTTGACCCACGAAAGAGTCTACGGCGGTCATCCATAAACGAATAAAAAGTACCATTCGTTGCGCCCAAATCAGTGAGCATAAATCGTTCTCCAACAGGGTAGATTAAAGCATGATGACGGGAAGTAGCTTCCGTTCCAGGACCAAAGGTGAAGATGGAATCAACGGCTGTCCCACGGAGATCGGGAGGCAAGTAATGATCTACTGCAGACGTTAATTTTATTTTTCCGTCTCTATCCGGAAGGCTTCTTCCGAGAAGCGTCGGTCTGCTAATGGTAACGTTAACATTAGCAAATTCGGGTGCAAGTCCGGTGAGTTTGGCGGTGGTCATTAACCAGTTTTACACTCGTCACTTTATAAACTTTTCTTGAGAATTCTCACTTAGAAGTTACAACAATATCCAGGGAGAGAAAACTATTCAAGATCACATTTTCGGCATCTTGCCTTTCATCTGCTTCATCAGCTTGCCCATGTCTTTCTCGCCTTTGAACATCTTCATCATCTTCTTGCTTTGGCGGTGCTGCTTGATCATCTCACGCACTTCCGCCACGCGTACGCCGGAACCGGCGGAGATACGGTCAATGCGTTCTGCGCCAAGGAGATCTGGATTTTCTAACTCTTCTTTAGTCATACTATCCATGGCAAACTTCCAGCTTTCTAGTTTTCCTTCCTGCACATCGAGCATCTCTTTGGGCAGCTGTAATGAACCCATGCCTGGGATCATCTCTACCAACTTACGAAACGAACCCATTTTCTTCAATGACTTCATCTGGTCATAAAGATCGACGAGATTAAAATCGCCTTTGAGAAATTTCTCCTGCATCTTTTCGGCATCTTTCTCGGTGATGACTTCACGCGCTTTCTCAAGAAGCGATTCGATATCTCCCATCCCTAACAAGCGTCCGACGAAGCGCTGCGGATGGAATGCTTCCAAATCATCAATCTTTTCTCCGACTCCGATGAAGACAATTGGAGACTGCGTCACGGAACAGGCAGATAACGCGCCACCGCCTTTTGCTGTGCCTTCAAGTTTAGTGACAATCACACCAGTTACTTTACAGGTGTCGTGGAAAGCCTGCGCTTGTTTCTGTGCCGCTTGTCCAATATCTGCGGAGATGACAAGTAAGCGTTCATCAGCATGCACGGCGTTATTTAATTCATTTAACTCTTTGATCAACTCGTCAGACAACGCATCACGTCCTGCTGTGTCAACGATCACGACATCATACTCTTTGAGTTGTTTTTCAAATGAATGATAAATCGCGACGGGATCTTTACTTTTCTTAATGCCCAAGAAATCAACGCCTACGGTCTTGGCAAGCTGTTCGAGCTGTTCATACGCAGCAGGACGCCAGGTATCTGTCTGCATGATGGCTACTTTAGATCCACGTTTTTTGTAGAATTTTGCTAACTTGCCGGCAGTAGTTGTCTTACCGGAGCCGAAAAGACCAACTAACATGATCTGGGTCGGTTTCTTAGAGATGGTGATGTCTTTTGCTTCTTTCCCTAAGAAATTAGTTAATTCTTCGTAGACGATCTTAACCAGCTGTTCGCGTTTGGTGATGCCTGGTGGCGGGTTATCTTTTGCTCGTTCTTTGATACTCTTGCTTAACTCCAGAACTAATTGGACGTTGGTATCGGATTGTAATAATGCTCGTTGGATGTCTTTGACAAGCTCGTTGATCAGTTTCTCATCGACAAACAGCGACTTAGTGATCTTGCTTAACGTACTTTTTAACGAGTCTCCAAGCTTTTCGAGGACCATAGAACATTGAAATAAAGCGCTTATTTAAAGGTTTAGCTTTATTGTACGTATTTAGTTGGCCGTTCGCCTCGCGGAAAATAAGTAGGGAATCATTTATTCCAAAAGAAAGATAAGATCAGATTATTTTCCGTCCCGTCCTTTCTGCTTTGCTAACAAGAAAATTGAAAACTATCAATTTTCTGTGCTGAAATGAAATCCCCGTTTCATTTCATGAACCACTGCGAGACGAACATCTTGGCCAACTAACTAAATACGTAGCTTATTCGTGATGTGTTCTTTCTCTCTTTCCTCGGCCACCAGCTCGCTGTGGTGTAAACATAAACCAATCCTCTCGCGTGATCGGATGAAAGAAATCTGCTTCCTCAATCAAGATCTTAGCTGTTGTCTCTTTGACAGCAGCAATCTCAACACGAACACCTTCTGATTTCAAGTGCGTGACGAGTTCCACATAATCTGAATCACCAGACATAATGATGATCGTATCAACTTTCGAAGCAAGTTGTGTCGCTTTAATGGAAAGAGGGATATCGGCGGACTTATGGCAGGGAACAACGGAACCATAATATTGGTCGTGTAGCCGCTCTGCTAATTTGGAAGAGATGTTTTGTCCTTCTCGAAAATAGATCAGCCGATTTAATCCTCTTCCATTGAGTAGCTTAGGAATAATCGTGTTAAAATTGACCATCGCCGTATTTGTTCCACTTTGTTCATGGATACTGCGTTCGATATTATTGCCGTCACATAAGATAGCAACGGATTGATTGATGAGAATCTTTTCATTCATTAAAATCACCTTTTTGTAGTATGAAGAAAATACATTAACTTTAAAAACTATATGGATTTTGAGACTAGTAATTGGGCCTGTAGTCTAGCCTGGATATCTTAGGATAAGGCATATAGGACATGTGGCTTCGGCTGCTTACGCAGAAGAGACCATAGGACCCCGGTTCGAATCCGGGCAGGCTCATTTTATTTTAATATCAATCGGACAAAAAATGGTATACCTTGCTCGAAGACAAAAATCAGGATTTAAAGTAGAAGGTGCAAACGAGAATTACTTGAAAAGCCAATATGTTCCCGTTCCAGAAAGCCTAAGCGATCTTCTACCTGATCAAAACGTACGGCTAGTTCTTCGTAATGGTCTTGGTTTTTACAACGGCTTCTGTCCGCCGATGGTTTCTGTTTATCTTGTTCCCACAAACGATTTGAAAAAGAGAGAAAGAACACTTGTCGAAACTGTTATTCTAACCCCCACTGGGAATAGCCATGATCAAGTACGCGCACTTAAAGAAAACAGAGGGATTTCATTAACCGGAAGAGAAGTTAGAACGGCAGTTGAAAGCTGCATTTATGAAATTCTCTTTGATTATATTGCAAGGGGGAATATTTATGACTAAAGTCAAAGTACTGATTGAAGGTTATGCAAAGAAAATTAAGAACGGATGGACAGCGAGTTCTACTACTTGCTTGATTACTACAAAAGATAAAAGAATAATTACAGACCCCGGCTGTAATCGTAAAAATCTATTAGAAGCATTGGAAAAAGAGAAATTACAAGTAGGGGATATTGATTATGTTTTCTTATCTCATTGTCATCCTGACCATATCTTACTCGCAGGCATCTTTGAAAAAGCGAAATTTATCACCTTCGATACTAATCTGATGTATGATAAAGATCTCCTGCTTGAATTTGACAAGCACGAATTAGGAAAAGACATCGAAATTATTGAAACTCCAGGACATGTGCTTGAGCATCTTTCGCTTCTGATCAATTCTTCAACTGGAAAAATAGCAATTGCCGGCGATGTTATTTGGTGGATGGAAGGGGAGGAACAGATATTTGATGTAAAACAAAAAGACCATTCCCAAGCAAAAGGAATGAACATGGAAACATTGATTGAGAGTCGAAGAAAATTAATAGAATGGGCCGATTATATTATTCCCGGACATGGAAAGATGTTTAAAGTTAAAAGATAACATTCCTTTTTTGAATATTGATCCTATTTCTCCCACGAATTCAAGTCTCTATACTTCTCTTGAAATTCAGCGGGCATATTGGGAAAACTTTTGACGATCTTTCGGCAGTGCGAACTCTGGCAGAGACAATCCATCTCCCACTTCGGCGTATGGACAACCGTTGAATAATCAATGGTGATCTCTTCTCTTTCCCCTATCTGACGCAAGGCAACAATCTTATTGGGCAATTGGAAGGCACAAGATGGTGAGCAGGAATGGTTAAGATAATGGCCAAAGCTTTCTTTGACGGGTTCTAACCAACGGTTTCGACCTAATTGGATGGCGCGGTGGGTCACTTTCGCCCAAGGAAAGATCTGTTCGCTGAAGATAAAGACTTCTGCCTTTTTTTTGAACTCACGCGAAGCATATACACCTTTCCCCGCACCGTAGTCAGTGTTTTTGACAACTAAGTTTTCCATTTTTCTCCCATTCGACAATACTTCCCAATCTGCGCTCGACGTTGGTCGCTGGACGCAATGCTTTGATCTGTTTCTGAGACAAGAGTTCAACATGCGGTACTTGCGCTAGATGTTCAGCGATATACCATACCTCTTCTTCGGATGTCATCCAACCGTGATCATCAAAGATTTTTAAATTGATTGGTTTTGAGAACCGACGAAGTGTCTTTTCACCAGTATCATTTTTGAAATATTCATGGAAAAAAGACATGACTAATTCTCGAAGAGAACGATAAACCGGTTCGCGATAGCGAAGAACGGCGTGGTTCGTTTTAGAGATCGCCCCCCAATGTCCGTGCTGTTTGAAGATGGCAAGGACGTGATCAAAATCATCCCGGGTCGTCTCTAAATCAACTAAGAGAGGAGTATGCCCATGAAACCGAAGGATGAGCGCGGCAAGAAGCGCTCCTTCAATACAATGGGCGCGATTTTGTTTCAGTACCATGCGTGGAGAGAGACAGGTATCTCCTTCCGGCTCGAAATTGACGGGAATATTGTCTAGAAAATCCTGAATCTTCTGAGGGGTATCTAATTTCCGAAAAAGGGCAATTTCTTTGGGACCTAATTTATCTATCACGAGGAGAGAGGAGAAGTGTTGGTATAAAAATATTTGCTCTACTCGAGCCATTTCTTGATGACCATAGTAGCATAACTGCCTCTGGGAAGAGTAAATTGAATCCTTATTTTCTTCTTTCCTCCATTGAGTTCATCATCGTTTAGCTGATCAAGAGCGATCTCTGTTACGGGCACAAACAAAGAACGTAGTTCTCCTTCAACCGTTAATTCAGGGATCTGACGAATAATAAAATCAGTCTGGGAAATGTTTTCTTCACGTAAAAGATTATCGACGATCTCACGGATGAGTGGCTCGTCAGTAAGGAGGTCACCAAAACCGACGAGAGGAAGTTGTATATCTTTAATGGTTGTCATTTCGTTGACGAAAACTAACTCTCCCTGCGAAGAGGATACTTTTTTGCAGACCTTTCCTTTCCTTCGGAGATATTCAGCAGCCGTCTGGTTCCATAATGAACTTTGGAATGCGTTGATATACATACGTAATAAACGGAGAGGGATTTTTTTTAAAGCTCCGACATAATCTCGAGGATGCTCTTGCAAATGAGAAAGGCAGACATCGTTGCGCATTAGTTCTATGGCTTCAGCGAAGTTCTTCTTTAGCAAAGCTTTCCCTACGGAGACGTTATCAGTAGAGAAACGTTGTTCATCGAAATAATTTTCTAAGTAAGGAGATAGAGGCAGAGTGTCTGCCGCACTTTCGGGCTCCAGATTGCGTACAACTATCTTAAAATAATTGCTTTCTAAATCACCGAGAGAAATAGGTTTATGTCCGAACCCGAGGATAGTTAATACGACGTTTTCTAGGTGAAGAGCAGTAATCCGTGTGGGGGATACAGCGAAGAGCGAAATCACTTGCTCGGTAATACCATGCTTGTCTTTTGTACCGGCGAAACCGATCTGTTTTTCTTTGAGGTGTAATTGCCGGCTTATTTCTTTGATGACATCAAGAGTATTGCGCTGTGTTTTTCGCAGAAGAACGTAGCAGTATCTGCCCTGTGTTTCAGGCGTAATGATACTCTTCTCTTTGACAACGAAGTCTTCAGGGATCTGTTTGATACGGTACATCATTTTTTAACATCACTGTTTAGTGATAAAAATAACGCAAAGTTTATAAATTATTCGCTATAAAAGAGCTTTATGTACCTTGATTTGAGAAGTAAAAGAGAGGACTACTTTGCTGATGCTACGGCGACGGATGTTATGCGGCAGCACTTTCCGGATAAAAATCCTATCACCGTAGAGGACGTACGTGATCTGGCGTTGCAGGGAAGAGTCGTTGTCGGGACGGCGGAAGGAGATTTAGGGTCTTTATTGGGGGGAGGAGAATATACCCTCGATACTCTTGGTCTCGTGCGAAAAATTGATGCGCTTCCCGCGGATGCCCTTCTCGTCTTACCAGAAGAATATCGAATTCCTGCAGACGAAGCTCGCCAGCGCGTAGTCTATGACGTAGGGACGTTGGTTAATCTAGATGCGGCCCACGTCAAACGAGCACTGTTGGGAGAAGATGCAAAAAGTGGGAGGCTTTCTCAGAGAAAAAAGCGAGAAGCGCAATGGGCACCAGAAAAAGTCCTCAAAGCTGCGTTTGATTATCTGCATGAGCATAAGGAAGAATTAGGAGAAGAAACATGTACGAGTTATTCGTGGTTCGGAAAGGATAGCCACCGCCGTGTTGTCTCATTATATCGCGCAATCCAAGGAGCAGAGTTGCGCGCATTCCAAGATTTTGCCGCCTACAAACTGTTAATTCCCGTGATGGAAAAAGAACTAAGACAGGGAAAGAGTGCGAGTAGCCGCTATAAAGACGATCTTACTGTAGAAGAAAAGAAAATCATTGAAGCAAAATTAGAGAAATACAAGAGATATCTTCAACGCGAGAGAGATGGTAAAAAACTGCAATGGCTTGTGAATAGCTTGGATGTTTCATTTAATGATCTGATCGAACCTGTTTCTATTCCTTTTGCCCGACATAGCGGACGAGTTATGCGCGTCCCTTCTCGATCAAGGCCGGGCAAAGGACCGTACACTCTCCAATTGACGGGAATCCCGCTCCTTCCACGTGGCAGTGAGATTGCATATAGTCAAACATGGGAAGTCCGAGGCGTCTGTTATTGTGAAGATAAAACGTTCCGCAGCGATCGCCGACGAAAAGCAGCTCATCTGGGCAACGATGAAGATTTCTTCTGCCCGCATGAGATTGCGGCAGTCCATAGTTTGCGCCGGATGTATCAACACGATCCAAAGGAGACGATCGCTTTGCTGCCCTTCGTCCTGCCAACGAAGGACATGATGGATTATGTCGATCGCCTGCGTGGACAGACGATCATGATCGAACATAAAAAAGAAGGATCAAAACGGACAGCGAAGAGAACGCTGAATCATACGGAGATGGAAAGATTGCTGTGGGCGCGCGTAATGGAACATGGTTATGATGCAAACTGTACGACGGATATTGGCCGTTTTGTCCGCGAGAAACACGACCCTCACGATGACTTATTGAAATTCAGGGTGTAGAATGGGCAGTGTAAAATCGTTTTCCACAGACCCTGCCAAATCATTATGGCGGGAGAGAATCGTTGATTTTGTGAGAAAGCATTATACTCCTCATCAGATCAGAAATTTTCGTGTCCTTTGTTTCGCGGGTCGAGAGATGACGGAAGTGTTTGATGTGTATGATCGGCTGGGCGTCAAGCGAAAAAATGTTGTTAGCTTGGAATGTGACCCACGAGAATACGACGCGATGTGTGCAGTAAATGAAACATTAGAACAGCGAATTAAAATAGTTCCAGCTTCTGCTTTAGATTACCTTTCTCATCCGGCGACGCAGCCGTTTGACGTGATAAGTCTGGATTACTGCGGGTATTTTAATGATGAGAAGTGTAAAACATTAGATCGAATCGCCCACAACAAGTGGCTTGCTCCTCATGGCGTCCTGATCACTAACTACCAAAAAGGACGAGAGAATCAGGACGTCCGAGATAGTTTAGAACACACATCCAAATACTTCCCTTTTGAAAAAGATTTACCAAGTATGACTGCACAGGAAATGGGACAGCTCTATCTGACTATTGGTGAGCAAAGTTCGGGGGATTTTGATATAACAGAAACACGAGACAGGGTTATTCAAGTTCTTCCTATTCAAAAAATGTTCAATGGTACCGGCTTTTGGAATAGCCCAATCTATCGGACATGGATGAGATCACTAACTCCGGACGTTCAAGAAGTAATGGTGAGAGTTCTTGCTGATGCCAATGATGGACGGGCAAAGTTAGTTACGGGTTATCTCGGGCGTGTTTTTAGTGAATCTGCTCCTGATGATTTTGGGAAAACATTGCTCAATATTTTCTCTTTCTTAGAAACGAGACAACAGAAAGTAGAGGCCCATGAGGCATATGCTTATGTCAGTGATTCCAGAACCCCAATGGTCAGTGATTTTTATCTTTTTGGAGGAATAATGCTTCCATTTACTAAGGGACAGAGGTTAGATAACATCGTAAAGTACAAGCTTCTCAAAGGGAAATTTGTTTTTGATATTCGAGATCGAAGAAAAACGCTCCAGCTGATTCAGCAATACGACCGATGGCATACCGAAAACATGGATGGGTTTCATCGAAGTGCTCTTCAACCTTTAGATCGCATCATTTTAGAACCGGAAAGAGCTAGTTTCAGGGGACATAACAGCGAGACAACGAGAAGGAACAGTAAGGGTGGTCTTCGTGAGTCTATCTATGTTGCTCTCTCATCTAATACTCCCGACGCAGAGATCATGCAAAATTACAGTCTCACAAAAATGGAACTAGCAGGGTATAAAGCAGCACACACTAGACAACGGAATCACGCCAAAACTTCTCCAAAAGGAAAAGGCTCTCATTTTCCCTCCAACGACCTCGAAGTAATCGCCGGACTTCTTGAAGATGGATATAAAGCTACGGAGATTGTCGGGTTATTTGAAGATGATGAAGGAAAACCAAGATATTCTTGGCAATTGATCGCCGCATATAAGGCAACGCAGACAAGAATAAATGGAACACCTTCCAATGAACGTCTCTTCCAACAGCTTAAGCCGGAGATCTTAGAGCGAGACGGACATGCCTGCCAATGGTGTCATAAATCTCCCGCTGAACAAAGAGGCCAGTCAGGGCACAATTTTCATGTCCACCACATCAATTACAATCACAAAGATACTCGACCAGATAACTTAGTAACAGTATGTACCTCTTGCCACGCACGGACGAATACGATCCAATATGGCGGAGAGATGAAAGAGTATTTTGAATTATTGATGGGAGAACGTTATCCTACTGCCACGTCTGCATAAAATAGATAACATTTGCGTTCCGCGGGTTGTCGAAAAAAATAGTGGCGTGACAATTCCGAAAGAATTCAAACCCGGCACCTTCATTTTCTTTGAGACGTAATTCGTCAATTTGAAGGGCATTAAAGCCTTTCCCTTCTTGTTCGATACCAATGATAAAACCCTTCTCGCCGAGCCAAAGATGAAATGCCAAGGGTAGTTTATTCTCGCCATAGTTCAAGACATTTGAACCAGCTTCGTTAAGGAAATAGGCAACTTCATCGTGTTCTTGAAAATACAACCAATGGTAGAGGTCGATCGGAGCAGCAAAATGAGAAGAATACGTTTCATTCAATAGATCGACGATTGCCCACTTTGCGTTTCCATACAGGTCTATCCTTCGTTGTGCCTCTTTGTCTAAAAAGAGTGATTTCCGTTCTCCATTGCATTTGATGATCATCAACACTTCTAGCAGATTAACGGAAAATGAAATAACCATTATCCGTTTGAATGGAGACATCTATAATAATCTTATTGCAAAGAAGTTTTATAAGCTATTTTTGCAGTAGAAAATAGATGTCTTTTTCTGCGAGAAAAACTCTCTGTGGCGTCGTTAGCGCACTTACCATTGCCGCCGTTTCTGCCTGTTCAGAATCTCCCAATTCTAGCTGCTTAGAACACAGTTTTGCAGTGCCATATCGTAGCTCAATCGAACGATTAGCTTTCGAAGAGATTTACGTCGATCAATCATTTGTGCGTGTCTATTACCATGATGCGAAAAAGAACATCCACGAACTACGTTTTTTTGGTTCGGGAAATGGGGAAAGAGTGTACCCTTGGGTGCCCTTACCGATATTAGAAGGAACTCACCCTTTTCTGGGACTTGATCATTATCATGGTTCGGCGGTCGTGATCTTTGATGATCTTGCAGAAGGACAAGAAAGGTATGCAAACATCCTACGATATACTCTTGATGCTTGTTTTGTCCGAGCGTGGGGAGAAGATGATCGGTTAGTTCCATTAACGTACGTAGAGATCCATCTTCCACAGGGAGAGAAACTTTCTTCAGGCTCCTATCAAGGAAAGAAGAATACAGAACAGAAAAGAGAATAGAAAGTTCTAGATGAAACGATTATAGACCCAGCCAAAGAGTAATCCCATGAGGAATCCCCATAATGTCGTTTCTAATAAACCGGCAATGATCCCTAGCGGCGTGAGGGAGAAAGTGAAATGCACTGATTCGAGGAGAGATACCGCTTCTGATGCATAACCAAATAGACCAAGGACAGAGATGACTAAAACGAGAGCAAAGCGGACTGCACCTAATGCGTACCCTAGCCCCAAAACATTAAGCGTTTGTTTCGCGGGAAGAGAATGGATCTGGATCGGCCGTAATGGTTCAGAGGTCAACGTGGAAGAACCGAGGCGGGAAGTATCATACCGTAACCTGTTCGGAACGGCTTTTCGGGAAGTGTTTTTTTTAGAACGTACCTTTTTCTGTGCCATTGATTTTCTACCTCTTTTTTCTCTGTAAGCGGATGATCAATCCTAAATCGTGATGCTGGTAATTTTACTCACGCCATCAACCATACTGACGCCAAAGAGCGTGTCGGCTTCAGCGATCAGGGAGTCATTGTGAGAGATGACGATATATTGCGCGCGATCAGAATAGGTCTTGATCAATTTTGCCAGCTTTTCAGAGTTGTGCTTGTCTAATGCAGCATCGATCTCGTCAAGGATATAAAATGTTGCGGGCTGGAATTCTTGGATAGCGAAGATAAACGCTAATGCCGTAAGTGTTTTCTCTCCACCGGATAATGATTTTAGATCCATGAAGCGGTTGCCGCTGACTTTAACCTGGATACTCATCCCGTCGTCGAAAGGGCTGTCTATGTTATCTAATTGAAGATAGGCTTTCCCTTTAGTGAAAAGGCTTTCGAAGACGCGCTGGAAGTTCTCGTTGACGCGGTGGAACGTCTTCATGAAATGATCTTTCTTTTTCGTCTCGATCTCATTCATCATCGTCAAGACGTCTGTCTTTTCAGTGGTAAGTTCTTCTTTCTTCTTGATTAATTCATTGAATTCTTTTTCTACAAGTTCGTAGACTTCCAGCGCTTTCATGTTGACCGCAGACATCTGTGCCAACATCACTTCGAATTTATTGATCTCTTTTTGGATGTCTTGGACGGGAATATTTTTGAGGATCTCGGCATCTTTATAACGAGAGAATTCTTCCTGCAATCCTGCTAACTTTGCTTTGATTTCCGCATTCTTCAATGAAACGAGATTTACTTCACGTTCGCTAGCACGGCTCTTTTCACGAACAGATTCGATGTCATGCTCCTGCTTGCTGATCTCACTGTTGATCTTTTCTCTTTCGGCAAATAACTGATGATATTTTGCGTAGAATTCTTTGCTGGCTTGTTCTTTGATTTTCAGTTCTTGTTCGACAACATCTACCCGCTCACCAAGAGTCTTAATCTCTTCTGTAAATGCCGCCTCTTCTTTCTCGTGCTGTTTAACAATCTCTTTAATCTTCGCCTGTTCCGAACCAAGCAGCTGGTCCATGTGCATGCCACTATTTTTCAAATCACTTTCTAAACGAAGGACCGCTTCACGACACTGTTGACGGACTTCCTCAAAAGCGCTCAATTGGGCGAGAAGACGAGGATTACGCAATTCGCTGATCTGATCACGGAAAGCTTGTTTTTCCATCTTGAAAGTAGCAAGATCCTTGTTAACCCAAGCAATGTCTTTTTGGATCGACGCTAAGTCGGCATTGACGGTGATTAATTTTTCCTGCATCTCTTTTTTCAATCCAGCAGAAGCATCTAAGTCGTCAGTTTTGAGATGAAGCGTCTTTTCTAACGTGATGATCTCAGCTTCCATCTCTGCCCTTTTTGTACGGAGGAAAGTGATTTCTTTCTCATTGGCTTCACGTTTGACGCCGATATTGGCGATGACCCCTTCCGTTAGAGATAATTCTTCTTCTAATTTTTCTAGATCGGCGAGAGAATCTTTTTCTTGGAAAGCAAGAGAACTTTTACGAGTATTAAATCCACCATGCATTACGCCACTGGCTTCAGCGATGTTTCCATCTAACGTCGCAATCTTTATCCGACCGATGCCGACGCTGCGGGCGGTCTCGATATCATCGACGACGAGCGTATTTCCGAAGATATAGGAGAACGCTTTCTGGAATTGTGGCTTGAACGAGACGAGGCTGAGCGCAAAATCGTGGACTCCTTTTTCTTTGAGAAGTTTTTTGTCTTCAGGAGTGATTTCTGCAGAACGGACCTTATTAAGAGGGATGAATGATGCCGAGCCAAGTTTGTTTGACTTGAGATAATTGATGCACTCCGCAGCAGTCTTATCGCTATCGACGACGAGGTGCTGCATCCGCCCGCCGGCAGCTGCTTCCAGAGCTTCGGCATATTTCTTAGAAACTTGTCCTAATTCTGCGACGGTACCATGTACTCCGCCAAATTTCTTTTTATTGGTGATGATGCTTTGCAACGCCTTATTGGTCGCTAAGCCGGCCTGCATCGACAATGTTTTCGCATTGAGTTTAGCATGTTGTTCTTGGAGATCGCCAATCTTCTTACGAGCATTGGCTAACTGTGAAGCGAAGCCGCTGTCTTGATCGAGGCATTGGTTTAGCTTTAATGTGGCGGACTTGAAATCGGTCTTGAGATTTTGTAATTTCTTGACTTGTTCTTTGTTCTGATCTTCAACTTCTTTGACTTTCTTGATACGTTCATCAATGGTCTGGACTTGGTATTCGAGACGGTCTTTTTCACGTAATAATTCTTGTTGCTTCTGACGGATCTGCTGGATCTCTTCTTGCCTTTTTTCAATCAGCTTATCCTTTTCCTCAATATTTTGTTCTAATTCCTGAGAGGATTCAATATTATTTTTTTTCTTGAATTCGCTGATCTTCTGTTCGGTTTCCTGCAACTCTTTAGTCTTTTTCTGAATCTGTGCTTGTGTCTCTTTCTGTTTCTGCTGGAATGAGCTGTTCTTATCACGGAGATCTTTCATCTCCTGTTGAAATTGATCTTTCCGCTGTGCGATTTTATTGAGTTCGTCTTTTAACGTAGACATTCTGGTGCGATCTTTAGCGATCATTATTTTCAGGTCTTCAACTTCTTTATGCACACGCACTTGCTCTTTTTCTCCTTTCTGCTCGATCTCTTTATTGATTGCAGCCGTGTGCTGGCGGCTTTCTTCGATCTTCCGTTTCAGTTCAGCGATACGCTCTTCGGCTTTTGTGATCGTTTCCTGATGCTTGTTGATCTCATTATCTAATTTTTCTTTCTCCACTTCTTTTTCTTGGATATGATGATGAATGAACGTGGCGCGATGAGAATCAATTTTATCTTTCAACTCTTTGAATTTGAGAGCTTGGTCGCGATCTTTCTTTAGTTCTTTCAAATAGGTTCCTCGTTCTTTAAGAATAATCTCGGCACTGTTTAACTTTTCCTCTACTTTGTTCAATTCAAGGATGGCTTTGTGCTTCTTGTCTTCGTAAATAGAAACGTCACTGATTTCTTCGATGGTCTTACGCCGTTCTAAGGTTGGCATGGTGACAAAGCGAGTGATGTCGCCTTGTAAGACAATATTATAGCCATCAGGATTGATACGAGCTAGCGAGAGTAGGTCTAAGATTTCCGTTCTCGTTTTAGTCTTGCCATTAACCCGATAGACGCTGCTCCCTTTCTTAGTTATTGTTCGTTCAACAACAATTTCTTTGTCTACTAAAGGGAATGTTTTCTCGGTATTAGAAAAAGCGATTTGGACTGTTCCGGCACCAGCAGGTTTTTTGTTCTTCCCGCCATTAAAGATGAGATTAGAGGCTTTTTCAGCACGCATGGATTTAGCGGAAAGTCTTCCTAAAACAAAACAGAGGGCATCGCCAATATTGCTCTTCCCCGATCCGTTGGGCCCAAGGATACAGTTATATTTGCCTTCCAGAGGTATCTCTGTCTTGTGTGCGAAACTCTTGAATCCCTGGATAGTAATACGATTAATTCTCGTCATCGTTCAGGGGAGAAGGTTATGTTTTTAGTTTATAAACGTTGTGTTGGTATTAGATAGTGGAAAATGTATCCAGGTAAGTCTTGTGAACAGGAAGTTTTACAGCAGAAGCAAACCAGCTGGATTTTCTAAGCCAAACTCCTCTGTTATCACTCTTACCCGGCAGAAGTGAATAATGAAATAAAATATATAAGACTTTCTTACCCTTGGAGGTTAAAGTCAGTTTCATACCCAGTGATCAAAACATCTTTGGCGTCATATAGCCGAGTAGTGATATGGACGCTGGCGAGGTCTCCTGCAGTTACGGAATTATAGGCAAAACCGCTGGGGATGTTCACCGTACCCTCTAATTTCTGACCTGCGCTGACTGTTTGCGCAGTTGTAGGAAGAGGTACTTTTTTATCGAAATCATCGTATCCTTCTACATTCATGATAAAGTAAGCAGGTTTGATCGTTCCTTCTTCGTTATTCTTAATGGTAATGGCAAGTTGAGTAATCTTTCCCCAATCTTCATGCCAATCTTTTTTGACAGAAGGAATGGCGAGAGCAACTTTTGTGTACTTGGTGATAATCACTTCAGGAGCATCGCTAGCAGGCTCTTCGGCAGTCGTTTCTACAGGAGCCGCCTCTTTAGTTTCGGTAGGGGCAACTTTTTCTTCCGTAGTAGGAACAACTTTTTCAGCGGCGTTTTCAGCTACGGCTGCTGCTGTCGGTCCTTGAGAAGAGAAATCAAAGATTGCGTTTTGATCGACACTCCATCTTCCGGTGAAGAAAAGACCGGATAATAATACCAGTACGAGAAAGAATTTGAATACCTTCCAAGGTCGAATACTAAAGTGAATTTCACGAGGTGCGCGTGGTTCACGCGCTTCTGTTCTGTCTTCCCGCTCTTCGACCAGTTCTCTTTTCTGTTCTTTTTGTGCTTGAACCGGTTCAGCAAAGCGGAAAGAATTGTCCTGGCGTGACTCCTGACGCCGAACCTCATTGACACTGACGTTTACACGTGGTCGTTCTGGTTCTATTGAAATAGGCATATTGGGGAGTATAAATTTGTTATTTATAAATTTAACGCTGTTGAAAATATTTTTGACCTAGTTAAAGAATGAGTGCACCGGCCGGGATTCGAACCCGGATCATCAGCTCTCTTCTAAACCTTCATCCGAAAATGGAAGGCTGAGATACTAGCCATTATACCACCGGTGCAACGGAGTAGATGATTTTTTACTTTTGTTTATTAAAGTTTTGGTGACAAACAAATTTTTTTTCAGAAATGTTTTTAAACCACTCCTCTTTAAACAGGCTATGGCCGAAATCAAGAACCAAGATTGTCCATTCTGCGGAGAGAAGAAATGTAGTCTCCGTGAAGAAGAGTTAGACATTCCTTTCTTTGGAAGAGTATTTGTTCTCTCGATGGAATGTGATGCTTGTGGTGCGAGGAAATCGGACGTTGAACCGGCTGAACGGAAAGAACCATGCAAATTTACTTTAGAGGTAGAGTCTGAAGAGGACTTGAACATCAAAGTTGTTAAATCCGGTGAGGCAACATTAAAAATTCCTCACGTGATCACGATCGAATCCGGCCCGGCTTCAGATGGGTACGTCACCAACGTAGAGGGGGTCTTGGAGAGGGTGAAAGCAATCATCCAATCGTCCCTTGATTCGGAGGAAGACGATGGGGCAAAAGATAAAGCACGGAATCTGATCAAGAAATTAAATAAAGCGCTTGTCGGACGGGAGAAAATTAAAATCATTCTGGAAGACCCTTCGGGGAATAGCGCGATTATTTCAGATAAAGCGCAGAAGAGTAAGTTATAACTAACGTGGAGGAAAATTTATAACTTTAGCTGTTCCGTCTTCTTCAACTTCAATAGAGAACCCAACTCTTCTTAATGCTTCAACAGCGATACTGTAGGTTTCTTCACGAAGAAGAATATAGTCTTTTGAAAATGTTGAGATTACAAGAATATTCAAATCTTTGTTACTAATCGTGTCTGTAACTTTAGCAAGAAAACCTTTAGCAAGAAACGGTAGAGAAACTTTAATTTCAATAAGTTTGAACCATTTCACTTCTTGATCGTGTTTTGTTTTTGAAACATTCTTCTCTTCAGTAACAACCGTAACTTCATCTTTATCCTTTGAAATGAAGAAATGCTCATTTATTGCTGTTTCTTGTGCTTTCAAATAAGCATATCGACCACGACGTACAATCACTTTGCTCGATCTAATGATATCATCTAAATTGGAATGGCCCATAGAAATAGGTGTTTAATCCTCTTCTTCGTTATCCATCCCTTCTTTGCCTTTGGCAAACAACTGCCCTAGATCAATCATATATTTCCCTTCTTCCAATTTGATAATCAATGGGTCTTTTTTGAATAGATGAACTAGATCTAGTTCATATTTCCCCGGTTGGAGAACACGAATGGCCTCAATGTCAAGGATAACGGGCTTATCAAGATCTTCCTCTTTGATGGTCATGATCTCAGCAATATCTGTTTCGATCTGTTTTTTGTCTTCAACAGAAAGATTATTAATCAGTTCTTTACCTTCTTCGATATGTTTTTTCTTGATGTAGAAAAAGAGGCGTGCGCCGCACTGGCAGCCTTTCAGAATCTCTTGTGCTCCATCAGGATAGAGCGTACTGCAACGAACACATTGGTGTGGCATACGCTTCCAGAAGTGCTACCCCTATTTATTTTTTCGCTTACCGCGGTAGCGGGGTGAATTCACGTTATCTTTGGTAAACAGTTCAATTTTATCGGGGTCTTTCTCAATGCGCTTGACAATCGAAGCCGGACCGATGATCGTCAACCCTTGACGGTCTCCGAGAATCATATTGGTGAACATGCTGCGTAATTTTTGCATCGCATCTAATTTTGTCTTATCAGGATAAATGACGCTTAACTCTATTCCACGAAATTTAGAACCGATCTCTTCCATGGTAATTTCGATCAAATCCGCTTCTTCTTCTTTGCGGAGACGACCTTCCATAATGACAATACGATCACCTTTGACAATATTTAAGAGCTTGTTAATGCGCTTAGCAGAAGTCAAAGCCTCAATATCTTGATAGGGGACAAACTGAAATGTTACCATAGTACCTCTTTTCCAATATGGAGGAAACTTTCATCATTTTTAAATCTTTATGCTGCAGACGTATTGTTAGTTCACCAACTTGAAGAGGTTGTCGTAAAAATCTTCAACGTTCTTGCCGTATTTCGCAGAGATGCCGACAACTTCGTACTGGGGAAAGGCTGCTTTGATCGCATCGATGCTTGCTTTATTGAGATCAACTTTGTTGGCAGCAATCAGTACGGGGATATTCCGCGCCTGTAAGTTTCCAATAATCGTGATGTTAACTTGAGAGTAAGGGTCTTTTGTTGCATCGAGAACGACGACAACAAAATCCATGTTATCAAGCCATTTGATCGCGTCGATGACGCCTTTGGTCGCTTCTTTCGCCCGTTTTTTGGCTTCTGTCCGTTTGATTCCTTTCTTCAGAAATTCTTCGTAATCAATCTTGGTAGCAATCCCGGGAGTGTCGACCAAAGAGAACATCAATTCTTTTCCTTTTTTATTTTTGATCGTCACTTGTTCTTTGATCTTGATCTCACGCGTCTCGTGAGAGATATGAGAGACCGAAGACATCTCTTCGCCCAACCAATCCATACAGATACGATTCGCAAGCGTCGATTTACCTCCGTTGGGAGGACCATATAATCCCACTTTTAGATTCGCTTTCTTATTGAATGGATTAAATTTTTTGAAAAACTTACGGAAAAATGTTTTCACCATGGATATTGCCCCTCTTTGTCTATCGAACTGTCTTGCTGGTTATTAAAGTTTTTGGTGGTGGAGGCTCTGTAGAAAATCTCGAAAAAGTCAGCTTGACTGTTGCGTTCATGCTTCTCCAGTCACCCAGACCAAAGCTAAGAAGCCCCAATAACTAGGATATATTGCTTGTTCTTACAGAGCCCGTAGAATCACAAAATTAATAAAAAGAATGTCAACCATCAGAAAAAACATGAGTGAAAATAAACATTTATCGGGAAAGAGGGTCCTCTTTCTTGGTGGGTCTACCGGACGAGACCAATTAATGCTAGCTCTCGCCAAAGAATTAGAAAAAAAACATGGTGTAGAAGCATCTTTTTTAGTTATTGGAAAAGGAAAAGATCTTCTCTATAAAAACGAAGGAATCTCGACAGAAAAAATCTTCTTTATTGATTTTAATGATTATCTCCCCATTGAATCAATAAGTAATAACAGCGAAACATCATTCTCCCCTGATATTGAATTCGTCAGAGCAGCAGAAGAAAAATACGGATTCAAAAGTTGGGACATCTGGCAAATTACTGCTCCTCGAAGAAAAGAAAGGCTGAAATTCACGCCAGAGAAAGTTCTCTATTGGGTTGAATACTTCGTCAGAAAAATGGAAAAAATTATCGAAAGTACAAAATTTGATTATTTTGTCTCACTCGGAACTTCTAGTTTTGCAAGTGTCATTATCTGTAGTACACTCCGAAAGAACAGAATTTTGCAGCTCGATATTGTAAATGCACGAGTCCCAAAACGATTCACGTTTAACAATAACTTTGAAGATCGATGGCCTCTTTTGGTCAAAGAGTACCAGGAAATTAAAGGGAGAAATCTAACAAAAGAAGAGACAGAAATTGCGGAGAATTTTATCAACCATTTTAGAGAAAATCCATGTAAGCCAGATGATTCAGCGAAAGTAAAAGTAAGCGCTTCCCAAAAGATAAAGAAATATATGGGACATCTAAAAACCTTACGCTACCGAAAACAACTCCCCGACCTAAGACAGTACTTGTGGCCAATTACCGATAAATTATTAGATATGGGTGGGATCTTTGATATGCCTGAAAGTGGGGAGAGATACGTTTATTACCCTTTACACAAAGACCCTGAAGCATCAACCTCGCTCTACGGAAAATGGTACGTCAATCAGCTCGCGTTGATCGAAAACATTTCTCGGAGTCTACCCTGTGGGTATAAACTCTACGTCAAAGAACACACTTTCTGTTATTCAAGCCGACCCCGTTATTTTCACAAGTGGATTAAGAAATTTCCAAATATTAGATTAATCTCGCCCCGTGCTAACTCCATCGAACTGATCAAAAATAGTTCACTAGTATTAACAATTACGGGAACATCGGGCTGGGAAGCAATTCTTCTCCAAAAACCCGTAATTACTTTTGGTAACATTTATTATAACATTTTTGACGAAGTACTGAACATCAAGGAAATTGAAACATTGCCCCAAGTTATAAAAGAGAAATTAGATCAAAAAACAGACAAAACAAAAACATTAAAATTCGTTGCTGCAATACATAAAGCTTCATTTCAAGGTACGGGAGCTTTACCAGGAGATTGTCAAATGCGTTCATTAGAACCAGCAAATATCTCGTTATTAGTTGAGGGAATGGAGCAATATTTGAATAGAACTCCTACCTAAGAACATTTCAATGCGACCAAAGAATAGTTTCACAATCTTTAATAAACCCAGTCAGGCTTTTAGAATCCTAAAACCAACATCATTCAGGGTTACACTGAGAAAAGCAGGAAGCTCCGATCTTTAGATCGGGATGAATGCTATCGTTCTGCTTTTCTGGTGCAGAAAACTTCGTTTTTGCACAAAAAGCTGTTGCCTTTTTGTGTCACAGAAATTCGCCTATCAAAGAAAGCGCGAAATGAAGAACAAGAAAAGAAAAAATATTTCTTTTCTGTTCAGAAATGAGACTGATTTCTCATTTCTTGAAACTACTTCATTTCGCGCTTTCGGCGAATTTCTCATGACATTGGATTTTCCAAGAACGACTTTAGAATCCCCACATCTAAAACCAAAATTAAAAAATGGAAAAAGAGACCTTACGGATTGATCTTTCCTCAGAAATAATAGCACTTCTTCTGAAGAGGAGTCAGGAGAAAGGAATACCATCTCTTTCAGCATACATAGAAGATGTTCTCTGTCAGATAGCGGGAAAAATCAGAGAAGAAGAAAAAAGAGCAAAAGAAAACTCTCTAGAAAACGAAGAAAAAGTAAAGAAAAGGTTGGCAGAGTTAGGATATCTAGATTAGAGGAGATAACAGCCAAACAAAATAAATGAGAACTAAAAGGTTTCAAGCATAATGGGAAAAGTCTTCTTATTTGGTATTGATGGCGGCGTTCCAGATCTTGTTTTTGAGCGTTGGAACAATCTTTTGCCTAATATCCAGAAACTAATGGAACATGGCACGTACGCTCGGATGAATAGCACTATTCCTCCCTCTACGATTGTGGCGTGGAATGCCATGATCTCTGGAAAAGATCCAAGTGAGATCGGTGTCTTTAACTACACCTATAAGGATGAGCAGGGAGAATATCGTCTTGTCAGTTCTAAGAACAATAAAGCGAGATTGGTTTGGGATATTATCGGCGATGAGAAACGAAAGAGCATTGCTCTTTATGTCCCTCTTTCCTATCCAGTCACGATGTTTCCAGGGTGTATCGTTACCGATTTCATGACACCGGGAGTTGAAAGTAACTGCGCTTACCCAGAAAGCCTCAAAGATAAAATTAAAGCATTAGGTAATCCAGAAGGTTTCTTCGATGTTGCGGTGGGGTTGGGCAGCCATAAAAGCCTTGATCCTGGTGAGCTGGTCAGCCGGGCAAAAGAGATGACTAATATGCAGGTTTCTCTCTTGAAAGATCTCATCGTCAATGAAGAATGGGATTTCTGCATGGCAGTCATGCTAGGAACTGATCGACTTCAACATATGCTTTGGCGTCATTTTGATGAGGGGCATCGTCGCTTCATCGTGGATTCCCCCCATGCGAATGCAATTAGAGATTTTTACGTTTATATCGATCAGAAACTGGGAGAAGTACTACAACTTCTACCACACGATACTACTGTTATCGTTGCATCTGATCATGGGATGATCAAACAGGAGGGCAAGATCAACATTAACAACTGGCTCATTAAAGAGGGCTACCTCGTCTTGAAAGAGGGTGTTGATCTTAGCAAGAGCACGCGTTTTAAGATGGAACTTGTAGATATGGACCGAAGCTTGGCTTGGGGTGGAGGAGCATACAACGGTAGAATCAGTATCAATAAAGAGAAGTTAGGCAGCAAATGGAGAGATGTTCGCGATGAAATTGCAGAGAAGATTACAAAGATTCCTGATGATAAGGGGAATCAACTCCAAACGAAAGTTTACACTGCGGAAGAAATATACCAAAATGTATCTCATCCTGAGTGTCCTGATTTAACGATCTATTTTGACGATTTACGTTGGGCCTCTAACCCTGATCTTGTACCGGAGGATCTCTATTCTTGGCACACGGCGATTGGCGCAGATAGTGCTGGGCATTCACGACAAGGGCTCTTTATCATTAGCGGACCAGAAGTTAAGAGACGAGGACTGATGAATGATGTGGATATTCGTCAGGTCGCACCAACAATATTAACTGCTTTGAATGTTGCCGTTCCTAAAGATATTGTTGTTGGGCCGATCAATTGCTTTAGAGAAGAGAAGAATTCGAGTATCTCTCAATTTGTCTTAGATGAAAAATCACGTATTGCTTTCGGGTCAGATCCTCTCTTAAAAGAAGTACGTCCGGATTATGTTCGGGTTAAAGAGCAGTTCCAGGAAGATGTTAGTCGGGCTGCGGATGAAGTTGCACATTCTTTTGGCGAAAAGCAAGATCTCTTTAAAGAGGTCTTTCATTTTCTCGTAACGGCATTTGGTGATCAGAAAAGGAATGATGGTATCACTCCTCTAGTTTTTCACTCAATCTATCTTGTCAGGTTGCTTTACGCATGCGGTGAGAGAGACGTTTCTTCTATACTTACTACTGCATTGCATGATGTTCTCGAAGATACTCCGGTCACGGTCAGAACTCTATCTCAACAACCTTTTTTGCGACAGTACCCTCAGGTTATCCAGCATCTTTCTCTTCTGACAGAAAACAAGTCTCTTTCACGTGATCCTCACCCCTCTAGTCTTCCACCGCGTTATCGCGAGCATATCTCGCGGTTAATCGGCGCACCTCGTGAAGTGGTGAACACGGAGATCATCGATCGGCTTTCTGATCTGATGGATCTGGAATATGTGCTAGAACTTCCTGAGCAAGAGAGAAAAATCCGTCTTCAAGGAAAGTTACTGAAAGTCCGCAGTTTTGTTGATAATCTTACTACTGGTAGAACAGATTACAACCAATTGTGCCTTGCAGTTTTTAATGAGAGAGTGAAGGAATTGGAAAGTAACTATAATCTTTCTGCACAGATGGAAGTTGTTCATCCTAGAAGATCTCCTGATGCTGATTATCCTCGCTACCCGGAATCATCATTAATTACTACTAAAGAGGGCATCCAATGTAAAGTCTACGCTACTCATCATCCCTCTGGACGGGTGATTGTCAAGCCAAAATACATCCCTGAAGATCTGCTACAAGACGGAGACTCGTTTCGGAAACTGAAGAAGAGGTTTCTCTTTCAGAAAAGTGTTTTTCGCTTTAATCTCTTTAATGATAAAGAGAGTGGGAGAGAGAATCTTGCTGTTCTGAAACGAAATCTCCCTCACTTGCTTCTCTCTGATAAAAATCATCAACAGTGGTTCTTTGCCGTGCCGGAGACAGACGTGTTGACAGTTCACGATCCTCGAGCAGGGTTATGCCAATTCCTGAAAGTTCCGGATGCAGATTTAGATCCTTACCTAAAAGCGACACGAGGGATCATTAATCTTATCTTACAGAGTGGAGTTTCTGTCAGTGATCTGGGAATAAGCCATTCTACGTTGTTGGGAAATTATACTCCAGGAAAGTCAGACATTGATATTTTGATCTTTGGTATTGAAAATGGCTGGCGGGTCTTGAAACACATGGAGACGGTACAGCACCCACTCTTAAAATGGAAGTCGAGAGAGGATTGGGCTCGCTATTATAAGGACCGAGTCGTGTCAAAAGTGTTTACGGAAGGAGAATATGTCCATAACATGGTGCGAAAACGTGATGACGGTCTTTTTGATGGAAATGTCTTTTCAATCTTTGTTGTTGAGATGGGAACTTCCGAGTGGTATGATTGGGAAGATAAGCATGAGCCTTTGGCTACAGTCGTTATGCAGGGTGTCGTGAAGGATTGTCGTTATTCTCACGTCAGGCCGGGCTATTATGAAATTATCCAATCCAGAATTCTGGAAGGTTATCAGGAAGTTCCTATAGAACGCATTGTATTTTGGTCGCGGCCTTTTGCTTTGCAGGCAAAAGAAAGGGAAAGAGTAGAAGCCTGCGGTTTGCTGGAAAAGGTGACGACGCCGAAAGGGCGTGAGTTCTATCAATTAGTTATCGGTTACATGAATACGTATACCAATGAACAAGGTGAGAAAGAATACCTTAAAGCATTACTCGATTGAATGTTGTGACTGGAGGCTTGAAGAAATGCATTTTTATGAGTCATCAATTATCACCACTAAAGATGGTCTGCAATGCCAAGTCTATGGTAATGAACATCCTTCTTCTTCTATTTTAGTTAAACCAAAATATATTCCTACCTCCACTGTCGAGAGCAGTGCTCTTGCGTATCGTTTCATTATGGGACGAAAGATGAATCGACTGAATATGTGGGCAGAGAAGGAAGAGCTGAAGTCTTATATCGCTCGTTTCCGTGAAGCGTATTCCTCGTATGTGTATACCAGTCCTTTTCATGATAAGAACCATCTTTTCTTTTCGATCCCGATCGACAAGATTGAACGAATCTATTTCCCTCGAAGGGGCTTTAAAGAACTGATGTCCATGCCACCCGCATCTTTGGATCAATATCTCTTCAGGGTATTTTCTTTCTCTCAATTTCTCCTCCAAAGCGGCCTGAGGATCAAAGATTTCGGGATAACATATTCTACTTTGATGGGCCATTATAATCCTGCAATCTCAGATATTAATATTGTCGTGTATGGCAAAGAGAATTTCTGGAAATTGATGTCTTATCTCGAAAGTGCAACCCATCCGTTCTTACATTGGAAGACGGATGAAGAGTGGCTTGCGTTTCATAAGAAGCGCAATCGCTTCTCAATCTCCCAAGAAAAAGAATTCCTTCATTCGATGAAACGCCGGAAAACAGAAGGTTACTTTGATGGTAGCCTTTTTGTCATCTTCGCAGCGGAAAAAGAAGAAGAAGTTTGGTTCAAATGGGGAGAGGAGAAATACACCTCTGTGGGCCAGGCAGTGATTGAAGGAGAAGTAGTTGATAACTTTAGCTCGGTGGTAAGGCCGGGTTGTTATAATATCAAGAATTCAACGATAATCGAGAACGATCCTCAGGTAGCTCTCATTCCGATCTCCAAAATAGTGTTTTATTCTCGTGATTATTGCATGTTAGCATACCCCGGCGAGAGGATAAGGGCTTCGGGGATAGTGGAGCATGTTCAGATGAAATCCGGGGAGGCGTATTATCGTTTGGTCGTCGGTTACTTTGATGCTTATCTTGATGAGAGAAGAGAGAAAGAGTATATTAAATTGATCTCTTAGCGTAGTCAATCAACCTATCGGCTAGTGAGGTGATACGTTCCAACTCTAATTCTACTGTTGTGACTGGTCGTGCTCTGACATATAATTCTCCCATGGATCCTTCACTCTGCCCGGTCTGCTTTTTTATCCATCCCGCGTCAGGAGGAAATGCTTGTGCTAACCCCCCGCTAAATTCATCCAGTTTTAAATGAAGATGAGATTGTGAATTTACGGGAGTATGACATTTTCCATAGACGATTTGACCCGGTGTAAATGTATCTGTACCAGCATATTCTTCTTCTCTGATTCTTTGCATCGCTAAGCTTAGCTGTGCAGTTGCAATTCCATAATTTTCTGCTAGTCGTCTATCTTTAGCGATTTCAGCAAAAGATTGAATATGACCTAAAGGAACAAGTAACAGTCGAAAACCACTCATTGGATCAGACATCACACCGGTTTGGAGGATACCATACCAATCCTGCCCGAAACTAGAACCTGTTTGGAATACTTTTACTGCACCGCGGCTATCTTTGTCTCCGACATCGGCTGTGGAAAAATCACAAAAGACACAGTCGCTACTGGTTGTAGTTGCTTGTTCTAACAAGTCGCTAAGCGTCATGAAAAAATTCCCCTTTCACATCTTTTATAAATGTTACGGCATTTTTGATGTTAGATGGTTCATGCATAATACTGTACAGCAATTAAAAATTCTCTTAGCAGAAGACATTTCTCTCAAAGATGATTGTGTCTGGTGCCAAGAAGCAATATTGCCCGTCGGGACGCGGACAAAATATAATGCGATCGTCATCTTTCGCATCGGCGATTCCATTGTCAACGGCTGGTTTGCGACATTATCTCCCCAGACAGGAGGGGATCATCAGCGAGATTTTACAATACAACTGATGACTTTAGGGCATTTTTCTCATTTTGCTCAGCTGGCAGGGAATCCTGAACTTGCAAAGAATTATGGTCTTGCTTTTAGCAAACTGAATGCGGCAATGACGAGAATCATGGCAGAGGAGCAGCCGAACTTTAAAGCGATCTCATCTACTCGAGAAGAAGGTGTCGCTGTCGCAGTGTACGGTAAGACTACGACGTGGAAAGAGAAAAAAGAGCATCTCCATCTCAAACTATTTCCTTTCCGCGGCGATCTGGGACAACCTTCTATCGTTGATAGCACTTTCGGCAAGAAGCAGATTCATTATGATCCTCTTACAAAGGAAGAATTCGTTAAGATGAAGCCAATTCGAAAAACTAAGATTACTGAAAGAAGATTATGCCAGCTCGCTGAGAGACTGCACGAGATTTTGCACTAGTGATCACCAATCTATCATCTCGATGTTTTCATCATCGGGCTTTGGTGACTCCAGAGAGGGAGGGATAAATTCTTTCCTAAAAATATCCATTACTTTTCCGTCTTTACTGTTTGGGATAGGAATACCGAAAAAGTAAAGGACTGTTGGACAAATATCCATAATAGAGATTTCTTGCTTGATTTTGCCAACTTTAATCTCTGGACCATAGCCAATAAAGATGGAATTCTCATCATGGAACATTGTTTTACCTTTCAGGAAAATCCGATTACCTAAAAATACATCTAATTCCTGTTTCTCTAAATCAACAACAATATCTCCAAAATGGCGTAACCTCCCCTTAATCTCTGAAGACGCATCACAACAATGATAATAATCAAGAATATCCCACGAGGTAAAAGCTAAATCATCACGAAGCCGGGCCATTATATCCCTCTTTAACTGCTCCCTCTTAACGAAATCCTTTTCCAGAATCTTGATGATAGGAATATTCTTAATTAGACATACCGCTTTGCTTTCTTGGTAATTAATCTTTTCTTCACTGCTGAAATCTTTTCCAAAATAGGATCTCATTTTTCGATGAATTGGTTTTGCCATGTTCAAGAGAAGCCTATTACTCTTAGCAGTCTTAGCGAGAAAGCCAATAGTCTCTCCCAGAAAATTTGAGAGACGGGAGCTGCTACTGCCATCTAGATTGTTCTTCCTTTTCACCGGTTCCATTAATCTCAAGAAACCTTCCTTGCGCAGCCAGCTATTGATGAAGAATGTACCCTCCAATTCTGTCCCACCATGATCGCTAATCACAAAGAAATGATCCTCGGGACAAAGGTGAGAAATTATCCATCCAATTAAATGATCCAACTCTCTAAGCACCAAAACAGAAACTCTCGCTTTCCTACTTCGTGGTCGGTGCTTTATCTCAATCAACGCTTTATGCTGGATCCAATCAACAATACTAAGCTGAAAAAACATGAGATCATAGCTCTTAGAATTGATGATATCTTTAATGATCTCCCCATTGTTATTGATGATCTCAATAAAACTTCGAATATTTTTATTCATATTTTTGATCTTCGGCTTGTAGTTAAGATAATTCCTGATGCTAGGAAATCGTGTAACTAAATCGGCAGGCACAATCTGATCACGTTTTTCCTTTGTAGAAAAATAAGAATCAAGGAAATCTCCTTTAATCTTACGAGAAGTAGAGAAAGGAACATCCATCACAAATACTCTCTTCCCAAATCGGGAAAGAGTTTCGTACAAATGCTCTTCTGATACATCTTCCGGTTGGGTAATCCTAACCTGCATCTTATCATCATAATAAAAAGAATTAAGAAAGCCATGCTTCCCAACACCCTGGCCAGTGAGGATACTCGTCCACGCCGGGCCAGACAGAATGGGAAATACACTCTTGGCACTAGTATAAGCACTCTTCGAAAGGAGTCCATGGAGATTAGGCATATCCTTCTGGCATAATTCAAGGAGCTCTAAACTCATTCCATCCAAACCAAGGATAATCGTAGCCATGAGACTCCTCTTTAACAAGCCTTATAAATAGTTTATGTAAAAGATAGCTAGTGGATAGTGGAATTAGCAAAGTAGCAAGAGGGGCAGGGATAATCTTCTTAGGGGCTTTCGTACTATACATCTTCCGTTTTTGTTATAAACTTCTTGTCTCTCGTTATCTTGGACCAGAGGATTTTGGTCTTTTCTCTTTAGGACTAATGGTAGTTAACATCTCTTCGCTGCTCGCCACTGTCGGATTAAATAATGGCATTGTAAAGTTTATCGCGCATTATAACGGCCTTGGAGATAAAGAGCGAGTTAAAGGAACACTCATCGCTGCCCTAAAAACGTCCGGAATTATTTCAAGCATCATCGTCATTATCTTAGTCAGTTTCTCTCCGTTTATTGCTGAACAAGTCTTTCATAACCAAAAACTTCGCTGGATTCTCCTAATCATGGTGTTAAGCATTCCTGCGTTTACAATGCTCAAATTAATTGGTAAAGCGTTTACTGCATTTAAGAAGCCGGAATATAACATTTATTCAAACACTTTTGGCAAAGAGTCAATATCTTTATTTCTCGTAGGAGTCATAATCCTTATTGAAGGTTCTGTCCTTTCCATTTCTATTACCTTTTTAGTCTCAGCGCTCCTCGCGCTGATCATCGCTTTCTTTCTCTTAAATCGTGTCTCTCCTCTCTTCCAGTCAAATGTAAAGCCAATACCAGAATACAAAGAACTTATGCGTTTTTCCTTGCCGCTTTTTCTTTCAGCAGTTTTTATTGATATTGTTAGTTGGACAGACACATTCATGCTTGGTTATCTTGCCGATGCCACGGCAGTAGGAATTTATAATATTGCCCTCTCTCTATCTGGAACAGCTATCATCTTCCTCGCCACATTCTCCTCAATTTTCTTCCCGATCATCGCCGAATTAAAAGCGAATGAAAAAGTAGATGAAATTGCCGCTCTCTTCTCGGTCGTCGCGCGATGGATATTTTTCACCAGCTTACCATTCTTCCTTTTGCTCGTACTCTCTCCCTCCTCCATCATCAAATACTTATTTGGAGAAGAATATCTACCGGCTGCGCTTTCTTTGATAATTCTACTGGGAGGAACATTCGCCAGCGTTATGAGCGGACCGACCGAAGAAGTTCTCAAGACATTCGAACGATTAAAATTCATCCTCTCTATAAATATCTCTGTAGCTTTGCTAAACATTACGTTAAATATTGTACTAATTCCTCTCTATGGTCTGATGGGAGCTGCTATCGCGACGGCAACAGCTATCTTCTTACGCGAGGTAATCTTCCTATTTGAAACAAAGCGACTCCTTAAATTTCACTATCAAGGCAAATATTACTTAAAATATATCGCCAGCGGGATCATTACATTAGGACTAGGCTACTCTTATCTACAATACGCTGGGACACTATCTTTTGTCAAGTTTATGCTGTTCTCCATATTTTTCATCTCAATCTACTTTTTGAGCGCATTATTCTTACGAGCCATCGCTGTTGAAGATCAACAGATCTTGTTAGCAATCGAAAGAAAATTTGGAATAGATCTTGGTAAAGCTAAGAAAATCGTAAAGAGATTTATGTAAATAAAACCAACATTTTTTCGATCTCTGCAACAACCCGTTCGGTACATTTCCCATCATTAAGATAAGGAACTATACCAATCTCCTTCTTTTTTAATTCACCACTTGTTGCTTTCTTAAAGAGAACTATTAACTCTTCTTTCGATCTCGCACAATAAGAGAGGCCCATCATATTGGTAATTAAACGATCAACAGATTCATTTTCTGGTTGATAGCTCAGAACCAATTTCCCCGAAAAAACAGCTTCGAAGAGGACCATGGAATGTCTTCCAATAACTATTGATGATTTCTGTAACAAGGAGCGAATGGAAGAAGTACAATCGACAACGATATCGCTGGTGCAATACTCATTGTATGCATTACAATCCTCTTTCGGATGAGGACGTATGATCAAAGAAGAGGGAATGTTCAATTCTTTTTTGACGTCCAAAATATCTTTAAGAAGAGTATAGTTCGGAGAGTACTTTCCTTCTTTCACTTCTGGCTGAGAAACATAAAGGATGTCTCGCGTATCGTTTTGAACAGAAGCAAGCTTGAAAGTATCAAAAAAAGGATTACCTGTCACGATAACTTTTTTCTGAGAAAATCCTAACTCAATCATTTGGTCCCTAGCATTTTGATCCATCACCAAGACGAAATCAGGAAGATACGCAAAATCATTTTCTTTCTCACTATATCTAGAGGAGTAATTGCTCCAAAAATCAAGTATAGAAAGCGTAGGAATACCTCTTTCTTTCCCGAAAAGGATCGCTGACTTTTCGGGACATAACCCCGCGCTCGCTCCAACTATAATCAACGCAGGGGAAGGGAAATTCTCCGGAGAGAAATGATGAACATCAAGATCAGTGAAATCAATTCCTTCGCCTCGAAAAATTTCTTTGCTTTGTCTTGTGGCGAAAACGAATACATTAAAAAGCCATTTTCTTTCTTGTATCTTCTTTATCACCGGAAAAAGGGCATTAGCACTGCCAGGGTCTTGGCTAAAAAAAAAGATCGTCTTAACCATGTAGACCTAACTCCGTAATTCTCTTTTATGGCGATCAATCTTTTGGATTGCAGAAATAAATCGATCTATTTCATCTCTCGTCAGTGGATATCGACAGATATTTGTAGTGAGTAACTCCTTTTCATACATCCGTTCAGCAACAGGGCAGCTGCCCTTCTGATAATGGGGATCATCAGAAGAATCTAGAGAGACAAAAGGAAAAGCAGTTCTGGGATACATTTTCCTGCGCTGATAAAGGGGGATTAAGTATAACGGCTTAACATACCCTTCTGCAATCGGCGCGCCTTCCGCTTTCAATGCTTGCGCGAATTTAGATCGAGGGAAACCCCAATAATTCTCATCGTACTTCAGTGGATAAATGTAGTAAACATGAGTACAGCCAGATCTGACAAAGACGGATTCTAGACCTGGAATTCCTTTAAGCTTTAGCGTAAGGTAATCCGCGAGAGCTACACGCGCTTTAGTCAAAAAATCGAGTTTTTGAAGCTGCTCGGTCGCAATAGCAGCATGCAACTCACTTAACCGATAATTACTACCAAGAACTATTTCTTGTTTCCGAGAATCACTCACTGGAACTTCATCCAAGACCACTTCACCGTGATTTCTCACAAGCTGGGCGCGGAAAGCTAAACGTTCATCCTGAGTTACTAAAACACCCCCCTCACCACAATGCATCGTCTTATGGAAGTTAAAACTAAAAACTCCCATATCACCGATTGTTCCAGCATATCTTCCTTTATAAAAAGCAGCAGGCGATTGCGCGCAATCCTCAATCAACAACAACCCATGCTCACGAGCAATCGCTAAGAGTTGATCATAGTCAGGAACATGACCAAAGATATTTACTGATAGAATCGCTTTCGTCCGAGGAGTAATCTTTTTCCTAACATCAACCGGATCAAGACAAAAAGTATGTTCATCGATATCTGCGAAAATAGGTATAGCATGATTAGCAAGAATACACGAAGCTGTTGCCGACATAGTATAAGGGCTGGTAATTACTTCATCTCCTGGCCCAATACCGGCGGCAGCGATTGCTGCCTGTAGAGCAGTCGTCGCTGAGTTAAACGAGACCGCATTGTTAACTTTGAATTTTTGAGCAAATATACTTTCAAACCGTCGTACCTCTGGCCCTCCATAAAAACGATCATCCCATCTCCCCACAAAGCTAGAAAGGATACCGCGATCCATAACCCTATTAACTGCCTCCTTTTCCTCAACACCAATAGTATTTGTTATCGGCAAAGCCCCCGTAAACGTTGGCTCTCCTCCAAACAGCGCTAATTTCTCTTCCATGTTGTGAACACCCCTTGTAATCGTGGTAAAGTCAGAGACTGCGTGAAAGGGAATGTAATCTCTTGGTGTGTTCTTGCTGAAAAGATCGCCGCTGAAACTAACTCTAATGCAGAAATACCATTTTCAGCGGAAGAGACAAGTTCAAAATGAGGGTCGTTATTTTCTATACTCTGAATTAGATTATCAATAGCCCTAACAAGCAAATCACGAGAGAAATCATTAGGGAGAGTGTGTTTCAAAACGCTCGAAGAACAAGTAACAGAAGGAAGCGTTTCAGAAGAAACGTAGGGAAAATAACGATAATCATAACCAAAGAAAGGTTTGTTCAGAAGATCTAATCTTGCTTTCGTACCAAGTATCGACATTTCAAAAGTAGAATGATTTGGGATTGTACAAGAAGTCAGTACTACCGAAAGGCCGGATGTAAACCGAAGATGGACAGTCAAATTAGGATCCATAGCAAAGGAACCGTCAGATGTGCCATCTTCAACAATGGAAGATAAAGATGAGATCTCTCCAAAATAGAAGCGAAGAAGGTCAAAAGCATGACTCCCATTATTAATAATTCCACCAGAATAAAGGAAAGTAACTTTTTTAACATCGCCAACTAGAGAAGAAAGATTCTCTTTGACATACTCATGCAACCGGTCATGTCTTCTCTGAAAATTGACGGCGAGAGAAATCCCCTTCTTCTTGCACAAATCTGTTACTTCCCGAGCATCATCAAGATTATGAGTAAACGGCTTTTCACAAAGAATCGCACGGACACGATACCGAGCAATCTCTCTAATAATCTCCGCGTGGCTTTCATAAGAGGTACAAATGCTAATGATATCACACTTCTCCTGTTGCAGCATCTCAACATAGCTCGCGTACCATTTTGGAATATCCCACCTCTCCGCGCAGGAACGTGCTCGCGAGGGATCGGTATCACAAACAGCAACTACTTTTGTCATAGGGTGATCGGTATAAGCCGCTAAATGTGTGACTGGCCAGCGAGAGAAATCATTACTATACAACGATGCAATATTTCCACAACCAATAATCCCAACATTCAGTGTCATGGTTCAAATTCAGCTCTCTCAATAAACTCATGATGTAATAACGAAACTTTTACAATATCTTTGAATTTACCATTTAAGAAGTAAGCCTCGCGAAAAGTGCCCTCTCGTTTCCAGCCAATTTTTTCTACAGCAGTAAGAAAAGCTGGATTAACTGTTCCTGCCTCAATCCGATGCAGTCCTAAGACGTTAAATAAGTGTTTCGCGATCAGGTACATCGCTTCCCGTGCATAACCCTTTCCCCATTCTTTCTTATCACCAATTATAATCATTATTTCCGTAGAGCGATGAACCCAATTAATCGGTCCAAACTTGATATTTCCAACATGTTTTCCCTCATTATTGCAAATTGCTAAGATTGCTCCATCTGCTTGTCCTTGCAAAAGATAATCTTTCGCCTGCCATTCATTTGTTGGAAAGAGTCTCCTACGGGAGTACATATTTACTTCTGGATCATTAAACCAGGAGATATAATCTTCTGTTATATCCCGAGAAAGCAGTGGTCGTAGAACGACATTCTTCCCTTTAGAGAAATACAAACCCATCCAGGGATATTAGAGAGAATTCTTTATAAGTATTATTAAACGAAGATCAATTCTTCTTAACAGAAAAAATGACCATAATATCTTGACCGAATGCCCTTGTTTTCGCCTCTTCACGCAGGTCTTGAGAAAAGTAGATAGAACCAACTGAATTACCATATAGATTAAGGATATCTTGCACACTAGTTAAGCGTCGCTCGAAATTGTAGCCACGTGTTTGTTTTAACTTTTGGCGAAATGAATCCGGAGACCAGCCAATACCAACAGCGATAATACCTCCATCTCTTACGACACGAAGCATCTCGGCAGCTGCTTGTTTCGGATCGCGACTATATCCCTCAATAACCCAGCCACTCATTACAACATCAAAAGAGTTATTACGATACGGGAGATGATGCATATCTCCCACATCTATCCAAGGAGAGTAAGACACGAGATCAACACCCCTTATTTTAGAGGGAGAGAAGCCATAGCCAACCAGATTAAAGAGCTCTCCCTCCGCTTTTGGGCCAATCGAAAGAACGCTTGTCTGTTCTAATCGAGAATAAATGGGATCAATGATCGAAAGTGGACGAATGAGAAGGTTTGATCTAATCACAGCAAGACTCTTAAAGCGGGGGAAATTATGAAAGATCGTATTATCACTAATTTTTTCTCTATCTCCTTTATACACGCGAAATCGCTTTCTAATCTTCGTAAAGTAGATAAATCTTAGTAAGGCAATACAATATCGCACAAGATCAATCATTAAGAACTGTTTGCTAGTTCTGACAACAGCTAGCTTGATGGTTTCTTTGAACGATCTTCGGCGGATCACTTTCTTCTTATCTTTTAGTGAGTGAAAAGTCATCATTTAGGCGAAAACCAGTCTTTTTTTAAATATTTCGGATTCCGAAGCCAATTTCCGAAAGCATTATAAATAAAATATATCTCTCGCAAATAGATCATGAATAAATACAGTATCGCTCGGCTAAGAAAAATAGGAAGTGATCGGATCTTTAATTTCATTCTCAATAAGATGGGCTTTTCCGCTAAATATCGCTGGAAAATAATAAAAAGAGCAAAAATCACTGCCCATCCGTATGCATATATTACCAGAAAACGGAAAATAAAAGATCTCGTGCGCCAGTACCCCCCACGCCTCTCCTTACCAGAAACGAGCCAGTTCCTCTTTCTTCAACCAGAAGATATCCCCGGCATTAGCGACATCGTCGCACATTGTCAAAAAGTATTTGAGCAGCGAAAAGATGACGTAGAAGCATATTACCAGAAGAGTCAAGACTTCAAATCAAAAGTATTTCTGATTGGTAAACATGGAGAGAAAAAAAGATATTGTGATTTTCAAGAGATAAAACCGCTCATTGAATTTGCCACCAGACCAGATATTGTCAGCATGGTTGCTAACTATCTTGGCGAAATGCCTTTATTAGGAAACATCTTCTTAATGCACACTGATGTTAATGATAAAACCATAGACTCACAAAAATTTCATTTTGATAAAAGGGATCATAACCGGTTCCAATTTTTTATTGCTGTCCACGATGTTGATCACGATGCTGGACCGTTTACTCTTATCCCTGCAGACAAATCAACGGAGATTGCCCGGAAAATGAACTACTATGATGGTCGCGTTCCAGATGAGAAGATGTATCAATATATCTCTCCTAAAGAGACCATCCCCTTTACGGGAAAAGCGGGATCAACATTGATGATAAATGCCTCGAGATGTTTTCACTACGGTTCACGATCACGCAAAAAGCCTCGTTTAATCATCGAGATAATGTACGCAAGCAGGTTCAACGCCATTGGTGTTGGTGACCTTCAACTGCGGAAAGTTATCCGTAAAGAAGATCGTGCTAAACTATCTGACCCACTAAAGATTATTTAAGCATTCTTATTTAGAATCAACAAAACCGCGCCCGATAAGAATGTACTTATCCCCTAACGAAGTCGCTCTTAGCGGAGTACATTGAAATGTACATTTTTCTCTCACAGGTAAACGAACTTGATTAACGTTGCTATCTTCTTTATAGTTGATAATCGAGTCTTTCAGCTGCCAGAGACCGCCATCCATTTTCAGCCAGATTGTAGGATCACGATGACGGTTAATAAAATAATAAAAGCCTTTCTCTGTGATCCCTAACCATTCCAAAAAAAGGGGGAGATATTTTGGCTTTTTATCCTCGTACTGTTTTACTACTTCTATCCCTTCTTCCCGACTCATTCGTCCCAATCTAATCTCCCGACAGGCATGGTCAGTCGCCTTGCCAAAACCATACTTTAAAAATTTGATATAATCATGAACATCCGAATAAGTATAACAATCAACATCATTATAGGTATCAAATGTTCTCTGCTGGGGGGTTGTTTCATACCCATAGAGTTTGATCATCTCTTCATGCTGTCTCTTGGAATCCCAGCGGATATAATTATTTAAATAAATTCCTCGAACACCGACCATCTCGATTTCTTTATCATGAGGGTAGAAGTAGGGAGACAAGTCACTCGCTGTTAACCCCATCGCCTCATCAATTAAATCCTCAGCTTCGAATCCCATTAAGTCATGTTCTTTTCTATATTTCCTGGTCATTTCCACTTCGTCAAGATGAGAGAACATTCCTACTTGATCAACTCCTTGATGCGCCCCCCAAATGATGAGGGGGATCTTAAAACGCACAGCAACTTGAACAGGAAAAACAGTTTGACCAGCAAGACAATGCCAGTAAATACTGCCCATCTTCTGAAGAGTAACTCGAGTTATTCTCTTTACAGTTTCCGGACTAACCGTCATTGTCAAAAGATCGCAATCAAAAAGAGTTCTAAGATATGCGAGATTACGAATCCCAATGTCAGTATTGTACTGTTTGTTATAGGTAACAAGAAGTGGCTTCATTCCAAATACCTTCTTGATTAAATGAACGATAAAGTAAGAATCACGGGAACCACTTACCGGAATGATACAATCGTATTGGCTCTGAGAGGTACTCTTAAAAGCAGAGAGGATTTCCCCCAAACGCTTTCTCTGGGTATCCCAGAAAATTCCGTTATCTTTCTCCTCGTGAACACGACAGCCACTACATACCCCTTCTTCATCAAAAGTCAAGCGCAGTGGGTGATTTACAGGATAAAGGCAACGTTGGCAATATTTCATATGGACTCCTTCGGAAGAAATTTAAAACGAAGACCCTGTAATTCATCATCGGATCTTCGCTGAATTCTTCCTCCACCATCAAAGAGAAAATCAGCGTATTGGGCATAAGTATCGTGCCGGACATTAACTTGATTGCGGGTTAAGAATTCCTTGGTTAGGACAACACTCTGTTCACAGAAGTGGAAAAAATTTCCTGCAGCCGCAGCGGTTGCTTTTCCAGTAGTAAGAGCGTCAACAAAATGACGAGGATGGCCTGCTCCCCCCAGAGCGATAACTGGAATAGAGACTGCATCAGAGACAGAGGCAACGAGAGAGAGGTCGTATCCTTTTCTGGATCCATCGCGGTCAATAGAATTGATGATTATTTCGCCCGCACCGAGCTGCTCACAGGTCTGGGCAAACTCAACGGGGTTAAGCCCTGTGGGTCTTCTTCCTCCCCGCGAAAAGACTTCATACTTCCCCTCACTGTTCTTACGAACATCAATAGAAACAACAATACACTGTGACCCAAATACTTCTGCACCCTCAGAAATTAAAGAGGGATGTTCGACAGCAGCAGTGTTAATTGCAATTTTATCTGCTCCACAGCGAATTAATTCCCTCATCATCTCAATGGATTTTATACCCCCTGCAACTGTTACCGGAACAAAGCATTTTTTTGAAATAGAAGAGATCATTTGTAAATCAGGGATACGCCTTTCTATACCCGCATTGATATCTGCGATGATAATCTCATCAATACCCCAAGCATTAAGGAATTCAACTGCTACTTCGGGTTTCCCTACGGGGAGATATCTCTCAAATCCGATGCTTTGTACAACGATGCCATCTCTGACAACCAAATTAGCTATGATTCGTTTCTTTAACATGTTGAGGATGATAATTTTTAATGTAATTAAAAAAATTTCGGTAGAGGCGCAAACCGTTATTTTGACTCTTCTCCGGGTGAAACTGAACCCCAAAGATATTTCCTTTCTGTACGGCAGCAACAATTTCTTGACCATGCAACGTCGTTCCCGCCACGATAGTCCGGTCACAAATAAAGTGGTAACTATGATCAAAATAGAAATGGGGACTTCTTTCCATATTTAAAAACAAAGGAGAATTCTTCCAAGCTACAACGTCATTCCACCCAACATGAGGAATACGAACAACATCATCACCTTCAAGTTTAATAACCCGCCCGGGGATTAAACCGAGACCACGGTGAATTCCATTTTCTTCAGATTCTTCTGCGAGAACCTGCATTCCTAAGCATATTCCTAATAATGGCTTCTCTTTAAGCAGTACTTCTTCTCGTAAGAGTTCGATTAAATTCAACTGCTGAAGATTTTGCATTGCCTCGTTAAATGCTCCCACTCCCGGTAGAATTAAAGCCTGAGCGCGGGTAATATCTTCCTTTTTATTAGAAACAACAAAATCATAACCAAGAGTCGTGAGAGCATTAGTTATGGAAAGGATATTACCAACACCATAATCAATCACGACTACATCTATTTGAGAGGACACTTTAATTTCCACCCCGCGACTGGATCCTTTGTCCAAACATCTTGATTACGGAAAGATTCCACAACTTCCCAGAAAGTATCTCCAGAAATGTCAATGTATTTACAAAAGCGTTGAATATATGAGGAAGCACATCTCCCATCATACTTTTTAACAAGCTCAACCCCCTCCGCGCGAGTTAATGTTCCAACCCGAATCTGTTCACAAACTTCATCTGTCACCTTGCCAAAACCGTACTTAATATGTTTTATCATTTGGTTAACAACAACAAAATCATCATCAAGAGCATCAAAAGGATTTAGTGCACCTTGATTTTCCGGAGGATCGTCTCGTATCTCTAAACCATGTGCTATTGAAAAATTTCCGTTATTTAACTTGCTCCAATCTTTCCAAAAATAGCCAAGGTAAACAATCTGTAAATTAGCTTGTTCCATTTCTGTAAGAGAAGGGTAGCGGTACCAGATAATATCATTCTCATGCATGTCTTGCTCTAGAAGAACATCCGGACCGCCGGAGATAGTATTGCTATTCCTCATTAAGTTACCATTCCAATTAAGTGATCCGACTCCGAGATTTCCGAATTGTGTTGCTGGATTTTCACCCCAGAAAATGAGTGGAATGTGATAGGCAATCGCTACCCGAGGAACGCTGGCAAAAAGAGCCATCTCTGTCGAGCGCGCCCAGTTCCCATATTTTAAAAATCCTTGTCTCATTAAACGTTTCCAAATGTGGGGGCTAGGACTAACTGAAATCGTATCAAAACCCTGAGATATCAGATTCCCCAAGTTATAAGCTCCGCGCTCTGTCTGCTGCTCTGGAGGATAAGTACAACAAACTAGCAGAGGTTTCAATCCTAATACCTCTTTCACATAAAGCGCCTGCCTCGTACTATCTTTTCCGCCACTGACTCCGATGATACAATCATATTGAAGAAGCTTGTTATGTTTCTTATGCTCTTCAACAAGTTTCATTAATTCTTTCTTTCGCTCTGTCCAGTCTATGGATTTCATATTTTCAGCGTAGACACATGCGGGACAAACTCCTTCGTCATTAAATTTAATTCCTGGTCGAGTATCAGGCTGAACGCATTTTACACAATATCTCATGGGTAACACAGGTTATAGCGTTCCTCTTATTAAGTTTATGAATGAAAATACTTTATTCCATAAGTTATATAAATCAATTAAAAGCATTTCCTTATATGAATATACTTGCTACTGCTAAAGAAACTCTAGCAGGAAAATCTCTGAGGACAGGTATCCATGAACTACAAGCTCGCAGCCACGCTGTGACAATATACGCCACTGGAAATGAAAGTGAGGCAAAAGGATTTGGAGATCTGAAATATAATCTTGTCCAACCGTCTCCAGAAGACATCAACAGATTAGTAAGTGGTTTTGACTGCGTGATCACTGGTGCTTCTGGAGAAGGTACATCAGATCGCTATTTTGTAAATGCAGCAAATCAAAAAAATATTCCCTCCATCTCTGTAAACACAAGAGACGGGAACTATGCGCATCTCTTTGGTAGTGGGATTGAAGACTACCCCACAGTCTTAGCCATCATGGATGAGCAATGTCGCGAAACGTTGGTAAATGAATTAGGAGATGACGTAGGCCAAAAAGTAGCTGCCAGAACGAGAATTGTCGGTTGGACGGCATTCGATGAGCTTCAACTTAAAAAAGATTCATACGATAATCGTAAAAGAGAAGCATACTTAACTGCTATGAGAAGAGAAGGAGTAATCCTACCCGAAACAATTTATAGTTATTTCTCGACAAATGTTAATTTAAGTAGGGACCCTGCTTGGCTCGGCTACGAGCTGGCGATAACCACAGCAGTTTTTGAAGCAGCCTCTGATTTAGGTCTACGCTTAGTAGTAAAACCTCACCCGCGGGAAATGGGAGAGACGGAAAAACTCGTTAACCACCATGATTTCGTATATTCGCCACCACAAGCCGGTTCAGCAGAAGAACTTATGCTTGCTTCTACTTCTATCCTTGCAAGTAGAAGTACGGTACTCACCGAGGCTTGTCTTTTAGACAGAAACACAGGAGCTCTTCTACCAGGTATCGACGAAATCCACCCTTTTCCTGCCGTTGACAGAAGAGCCATTCCTTATACTCAACATTGGAATGAAATCCCTGAACTCGTCCGACTCTGCTGTTCCCCAATCGACTTAGAAAGTAATATTCTCCGTACAAATCGAAAGAGATTCGCAGTCGATGGAGAAGCCGGAAAACGTCTTGCTGACGTTGTGGAGGAATTGTTCTCCACCCAGAGAAAATAGAAAAAATCGAAGCCAAAGATGAAAGAAAAAAACATCATCGCCATCATCCCTGCACGAGGAGGATCGAAAGGCCTCCCTGGCAAGAATATTAAAATTCTTTTAGGGAAACCATTAATTGCTTATGCTATTGAAGAAGCAAAGAAATCAAAATATATCACCAGAATCATTCTTTCCACAGACGATGTGCAGATCGCAGCTGTTGGCCGGGAATATGGAGCTGAAATCCCTTTTATGCGGCCCGTCGAATTGGCTACCGACACCGCATTGGCCGTTGATAATTATATCTACACGTTACAACGTCTGGAAACAGAAGAAGGCTATAAAGCAGATCTATTTGTTGTGCTGCAGCCAACATCTCCTTTGAGGACCGTTGAAGATATCGACAACGCTATCGCGCTCTTTCTGGAGAAAAGTGCTGATTCAGTGATCAGCGTTGTTGAATACGAACACCCCATCGAACGGGCAAGAATTATTAAAGCAGATGGAAGAATTGAAAATTATAATACGGGAGAGATTGTCCTTAAAAACAGAGCAGATTATCAAAAAGTATTTTCCCCAAATGGAGCAGTGTATGATCAGTTGATATCGATACCCAAATCGATTTTGATATTGCAGAATTTCTAATGAAGAAGAGAACCAATTAGTTTTTGATATATATCTTTGAGAACACCATTTCACAATGTATTTTAACCATTTTACTGGTGTTATAAAACCGGTGATAGGGAGAATGATGAAGTTAAAGAAAGCTTAATTCGGAAAGCCGCCGATAGATATCAAGCAGATGAATCAACAAGACTATTTTTAGTGGAAAGAAAGGGATTGGGAGATCCTGCAGAGTTTGATGTTACAGGAATAAGATATCAAGTATCTGCTAATGTTTACAAATTTTAGTTATCAAAATAGGCCATGCCTAATTTTGAACCCGCAAGTATTCCACAAATAAATAAGTGGTTTGCTCGCAAACCACCACTCAAAAGAGTGGTGGAATACTCCGCGTTTTAATCTTTAGATTATTTTTTTCTAAAATGTTATATACTTACTAGACTTATTTCTCTTCATGAATGAAAGACTACCAATACCGCAAAAAGAAGCAATGATTTATGAGGATACTAAATTGTATGCTTGCCTGGCAAATTATCCCATCGTTAAGGGACACACCATAATTGTGTGGAAAAAAACAGTGCAGGACTTGCATCTGCTCTCCAAAAATGATTATGAATATTTAATGGACAAAGTGAACGAAGTGAGAAATGCGTTAATAAAGACGTTTAAAATCGAAAAGGTATATTTAACCTATTTAATGTAAAACAAGTTCACTGGCATCTCGTCCCACGATTTGATGAGAAAGGGTATAACGTCTTCTTGCATAAACCAAAGAAGAGTACCGATTTCTCACTTACAGAAAAAATAAGAAGCAATTTAGCTGGAGAAAAAAATCATTGACCTACTCTAGATCATCCCACATAATTACTTCCTCGGGTCCCTTAGCCGCCTTCAGTTTCCTGCCAATAACAAATTCCAGCTTATCTACAGAAATTCCTGTCCCTGGTCTTTTGAAAACAACATTTGATTCAGTGACTATTTCACCTGCTGTCATCACTTTATTTGTAAGAATACTTCTTCGGCCGAAAGTGGAGACACGTCTTTTCTTCTCATCCTCGGAAAGAATCTTTTTACTTGCTCCCAGCGATGCTGCTACGTCACGGACATCTTTCACTAGTCTTTTCAACTCGGCGGGAGTAAGAGACACTGCTTCGTCCCGACAATGATGATCGTCTAATTTAATGTGTTTCTCAATCACTGTAGCTCCGAGAGCGATCGCAGCGGCAGGAATAGCCGTACTTGTTGAGTGATCCGAAAAACCAACGGGAACATCAAATGCGGCTTTCAACATAGGGATATTTCGTAAATTATTCTCTTCATTCTTCGGTGGGTATACGGCTACACAATGGAGTAAGATTACTTGTTTGTTGCCTTGCGAGTAAATAGTTTCAAGGGCACGTTCAATTTCAGCGAGCATACCCATCCCCACAGAGAGAATAATTGGTTTTCCCTGTTGAGCAATATACTTTAATAGGGGGAGATTAGGTAAGTCGGGAGAACCAACTTTAATAAAAGGAACATCAAGTTCAACTAACCAATCAACATGCTTTGTACTCAAGGGATAAGAAAAAAATAGAATCTCTTTTTTGTCAGCATAGTTCTTTAATTCGACGTGATCCTCTTTAGACAACGCCAATTTCTTTTGAACAGCTTCCAGACTAACGACATCAATTCCCTTCGCCGTAAAGTCTTTATGTGCATCAAACACACTTTGTGAAAAAAGGCTATTATAATCCCAAGACTGAAATTTTACTGCATCGCAGCCCGCTTCTACGGCAACGTCGATTAGCTGCTTCGCTTTAGCAAGATCACCATTATGATTAGAACCGATCTCAGCAATAATAAATGGCCTCTGTGGATTAGTTAGCCTTTGATAAACACTTGATGGAGTTGCCTCCAAAGACAAATCAACAAAAGCATCTCCTTCTTTAACCATAATACCAATGCTTCTTGCCGTAAACGAGAAATGCATATTTTTGGTTTCAATAAAGCGACGTATTTCCTCAACCTTTCTTTCATCAACAGTACTCTCAGCTAAACTGAAATGAAACTCATAATTATCAGAACTTTCCTCGAGTCGAAAGTCCTCCAGAGGGAGTTTTTCTCTGAGGGTAGCGTGAAGCTGTCGCTGCACTTCTTTTAACATTGAGTTAGGTGTAACTGCTAAATGGAACAGCTTACTCCCCGACCGTAAGCCTGCAATTTCTACATGAAAAGCAGAAAGAGTCTTATTGAATACTCCCACAATACGCTTTAACTTTTCCTCATCATCAAAGTTAAAACCATACTTAATTGGAATATGTGGTGGATAGAACCAGATATTAGGAACATTAAACTTTTGCATAATCTCTTTAGTGAGAGTCATTGCTCCTTCCTTAATGATCTCGGGAAGTTGCACAACAAGAGCGTAGCGTTTCGTCATTAAAATAGTATGCGAAACCAGCCTATATAAAGTTAATTAAACTAGGGTACATCATCTAAAAAGCTAAAATCAATCTGTTCCCACCAATACATCTTCTGCTGTTGTACCTTCGCATTAACCTGCTTTAGGTACTTTCTCATTTTCTCTGGATCGGACAACTCTTTCTCCAACTGTTTGATCTTCTGAAGACGAGTACTGATCGACAAAGCAGATTTTAGATCAAGATTGGGAAGTAGATATTGATAATAACTTTTCTTAACTTTTACACCTGATCGAATTTTTTGCTCGTCAAAAGTCTCGACAATCCCCGCAGTATTCTCTGCATATTGTCGATAATACGTAGTTGTCCCAGGAACGAATGTCGCCCGTAACCCCTGAGAAAGCAGTCCGCCGAAGAAAAACCAATCAGTGACTTTAGACGCCGCATCCATTGGTAAGGGAAGAGCTCTATCTAAACAACGTGCTTTTATCCCCGTATGAGAATAGCCCAGAAGATTATAATCAAGGATATCTTTAAAAGTTATCGTAGAGATCGGTCTCTGAGAAAAAATAGATAATTTTCGTTGCTTCGTCTCAGAATCAAAGGGAGTTAAATCATTAAAAACAATATCATTTTCCCGTAACGCTTTGATTGTCATTTCAAACCTTTTCTGGTCAAAATAATCATCAGTATCAGTAAAAATGAGGAAATCAGCTCTTTGAGTTCTGAGAATGTCAACCATATATTGACGCAGAGTAGGGGGTGGCACGGGTCGGCCAGGGATATCAATAACTGTCAAATGAATACCGGAGATAAATGATGTCCAACGTTCGAGATTAAAAGAGGAATCTTGATGATTATTAAAGAGATAAAGTTGGAATTCCTTGGTCGATTGTCCTGCTATACTCTCAAAATAATCCTGAAGAAACGACTCGACACCGCGATACAACACACCAGTAACTATGGTTTTCATTTGTTTTCATTTATCTTCGTTTTTAAAACGAAGAATCTTCGCGGGATTACCTACAACAATCGCTCTGGCTCTCACATCATTTAGAACAACCGCTCCTGCACCAACAGTTGCGTCACTGCCTATTTTCAGTCCTTCGATGAGCGTCGAATTGACCCCGAGCCAGACATTATCTCCGATTACACAATTTCCGGAAAGATGAACACCCGCATGAATAAAACAAAAACTTCCTATTGAAACATCATGACTAACACTACTACAGCGATTAAAATAGTTAAAACTGCCCAGAGCAATTCCTGTCGTCAGGACCACATTAGCATTAATAACATTTCCTTCACCGATGGCTACATCTTTTGCACTAAAACTTACAGTGGGGTGAATAATGTTAGGGAATGATAAATCTTTCCGCATAGACTTCAACAAGGAGACTTTTTCTTTAACAATTTCGCTTTTACCAATAGCAAAAACGACAGCAACATTGTTCAATGAGTTAAAAACATCCTGAAAAGAGCCCAGGACTAGATACCCCCGAACCATACTTCCTTTCAACTGAGGGTTATCGTCAACATATCCTAAAATATCCCATCCCCCAATCTGCTCGATAAGCAGCGAAATATTTTTGCCCTGTCCTCCCGCCCCGACAATAACTATTTTTTTATTCATTAGTGCTTCTTGATGGAGGAGATTAATAAGGATTATGAATTTTCAGGCTCTGTAGAAGCTGAGCTTTCTCCTCGTGTGTTCACGAGTGGAAAGCTCAGCGTCAGAAACAAGCGACTCGGTCGCTGTTCCAGAAAACTGATAGTT
>JACOZP010000008.1 GCA_016181265.1 Candidatus Woesearchaeota archaeon | reverse complement strand
ATCCACTTATAGCGTAATGCTTGATCTTTCTTGACGCAATAATTAATGTTCCCAGCTGAGAGAAGATTCACGATGGCAGAATCATCCCCCGACCCAGCGTCAGCTAAACAGTTATCTTGTAAGCCACCATATTCGCCTTCACACGAAGTTCCATCTGTTGTCGGAAAAAAACAGATCCGTTTATTATCTGGTGTAAAAATCCACCCCCCATCCTGAAAGTTATCAGAAGCAAAAGTGAAGTCCGGCTCGCTAGTCCTAATAAAATTCCCATTAACCCCCGACGTGCTTGACCGGATACTAATAGTCTTGACATCCATATAATAATCTCCTTTCACTTGATGGGGATCGGGAGTCAAGAGTGTATATTGAAAATTATCAGCAACATCATTCTCATCAGTATATTTCCCCGCAATCACACACGGCCTGATTCCTTTCAATTCTTCCGAAGAGATTTCTTGTACCCCTTCTACTCCCCCCAGAATGGAGACAATTGTTTTGTCATTCAATGCATCATACGTGAACGTTACAGAAGTTCCTTTTTCTCCTAAGTCCGGCAAGCCCCCGTAATTCGCAAAACACGTAGAAACAGAACTCGCCTGCATATCCTTCATTGTTGCAATCAACTTATCAATCGCTCGCAGATGATCTGGAGGTATTGTTGGAGTCGTACCTAATTCTGTCTCTGCACCAAAACTGACATAATTCTTAACTTCACCCAACTTCTCTTTTAGCCCAGGAAAAGAACCACCAAACAGCCAAATCACTACAAGAATCAAAAACAACAAAGGTATGAGGTAAGAAATAATTTTCTTAATATCTACCATTACAATAACCCCGTCAACTTACCCAACAACCCGCTGATCTCCTTATTTAATCCGCCATACCAAGCGATGACAAAGACGAGTAAAATCAACGCAAGAATCATCAACACTAACTGCCACATCTCCATCCCTTTCTTGCCGTTAATACCCCAACGAAAACTCATGGCAACAACCTCCCTTTCAATTTGAGAACATAAAAGATAAACGCCAATCCCAATAATACAACAAGAATGATGATCACTAGAGTTTCCGGACTAGACCAATCTGTTTCTCCGCGGGTACTTTTTGGAAAAACGGGTTTCCATTGTGATCGATGAAGCATTGTCAATTATTCGCAGTAATAATGTTGGTTAGTGGAAGGACCGTAAGGACCTTTGCAATCACTTTGAACACTATTGCAAGCTGCCGGATCATTTTTCCTGCACTCTTTTGGAACACCAAGACAACAGACGGCACCGGGTTCAGTACAAGCAAAAGAAGTACTTGTTAGAGTATTGCCCGGGCATTGCGTCGTGCCAGAATTAGTGCAAACCCCCCCCTTTCCTTCACATTCTGTGAGGCCTTTCTCCAAGCCGCCTGTTTTCCCGGTAAAGAGAACAAGTAAAATGATCAAAACGACAAGCGCAATGACTGCACCGATGATGATCCACCACATCTCTGTTGAGCCTTTGCGCATAAAACAACTCCAGAATCTTAGCCTTTCCAGCTACAGGCGCCAGATTCACAGGCAGTCTTGTCAGCCACTGCTTTACACGTTTGGATACGTCCTTCAAATTTAGTTTTAGCAGCAGCTTTTGCATTCGCATCAGAACCAGCACTAGCTATTTCAGCTAAGAAAGAACTCTCGTCACTTGCCGTCGGTTGACAAGTCCCATACGTGATGCGCATAGTAATCAATTCTGTATTAGCTGTCTCTTGTGCTTTGGTGTCAACTTGCCCCGTCCGCGTCACAAACAGAACAGTAAGAACAACTAGTACAATCAATGCCAGTAGAGCAACGATAATTGCATTTAACGATAACCCTTGACCCTTTTTATGAAGATTCATAATCCACACCTCTTTAACGATAATTATAGAAATAATAACTAACCAACATAATGTTCATCTCGCTAAGGTTCATGAAATGAAACGAGGATTTCATTTCAGTACAGAAAATTGATAGTTTTCAATTTTCTTGTTGCGAAGCAGAAAAGAACAGAATGGAAAATAATTCTTTCTTATTTCTCGGGTTGTAGAGATTATTAACTTCCTATTTTCCGCGAGATGAACGGCCAACTAAATATGTACTATAAGTTCAATCACAAATCAGCAAGACCGTATTCACCAGACCTGCACCAGAAGATAAAGGAAAATCACCAGAAGTATCAACATTTTTCTGTCTTTTACATCCCCCATTGCTCGTCATCAACACTAATGGTTGCTCCGGATCCTGAACCAATACAGCTTTCAACTCATAGTGTTGTTTAAAGACATCTAAACTTCCCTCTAAAAAAGTGGGTAAGAGATCTTTATTGAGAAAATCACAACTGTATTTTCCTCCACAGACATAACCAAAATTTCCCCCTCTATTGACAGCACAATCCTGTAATAACATACTTACTGTAAGTAATTGAGATTCGTCTGGTTGACATCCTTTTACTGTTGTTTGTAAGATTCCAGAAAGAGTACTCGTTGCTAATTGTTTTCTGGCAAAAAAATGAGTATCTGAACGATCATTCAAAGCAAATTGTGCCAGAAACAAAAAAGCTATCGTTACCAGCAAGACAATGACGACTAGCCCTACCATTTCCATCTGCCCTTTCTTCACATCAGAACTGATCATGAGTAGACCTCTACAGTTACATATCCAAAGGAAGTGACCGGACTGCCAGCGATGATACTAGTATCTTGCAATGCTGCACTAAAATAAGTCACCTTTTTAGAAGTGAAATCTTTCTTAGGTTTATCGTAGACGACCCACAATTTCGAACTATCAGGATACACCTCTTGAACTGTAATCTTTGCGAATGAAAAGAGATTAAAATAATAATCATCTATAGCATCAGGAAGCACCTTCTGAAAAGCTTCCATTTTTAAAAGATCGATACAATAGACATTTGTACCACCGCTCCCACCACCGCACTGAATCTCAGGAAGAAAGATCACACGCGTTGTCGTGTCGATCGCTCTCTTCTCCAGATTTTGGTCTTGATTTGCTTTGATGGAAGAATCAACATACTTATAATAAAAAATAAGACCAAAGAAAATCAAGATAAAAAAGATAAAGAGAACCGCAATCGTCTCCGTCATCTGAATCTGGCCACGTTTCATGATTTCTCCAACTTCCCGACTTAATATAACGGACTACAGCCCGCCTCCCATGTTATTCTATTCCAATCTCTTAGTTCAGCTGCGGCCTGTACCAATTGAATGCAATTATCCGGATATAAACCGACGCAAGCTTGTGCCAAAGTATGATGGTTCAACAATAATCCCGATAACCCGCTCATCTGAACAGGACACACTCCCTGTTGCGAGACTGGTGAAGCAATGAGTGCCTTTCCTTTTTCTTGATAAACTTTAGAAACATATCCTGTTCGCAGAAGTGCTTTCTGCATCCCACAGTCAAACATCTGTTTATGCTGCGCAAAAATCGCAGCGTAATGTACCGCATCAAGTTCCCCCCCTAATGAAAAGAGAGCAGTTGAACCTTCACTCTCCCATAACGTCCCTCTCTTCACAAAGAAGGTTACGATGCCTGTGCCAAAAGTAACAGCACTAACCTCTTCATCTCCTTTCTGCTGCAACCCTGAGGGAACTGGACTACCAGCTTGAACTGCGGAACCGGTATAATCGACGATACGTATCATCTCCATTCCTGCAGTAGGAGAAAAAGAACCAAGATCATCCACGGACACGACACGGATAGCGAACGCTGCATCCTCGCTGGATTTGGATTCTTTCATAAATTCTTGCCCACGGGGGTCACTACCGATCACCACATATTGTATTGTTGGTGCTGTTAAGTAAAGAAAATCAGTAATTTTATAAGGTAATTTATACGGAAGGCTCCACAGAAAAAGTTCTTTGGTCTGGATTTTGCCGGGAGCAAATAAAGGAGTAACAATATCAGAGATAGGCGATCCTTTTCCTTGGATACCATATTCTGTTACCCCCTCTGTACATTGAAAATAAATGATCTCGTTCGCTAGGCCGGCAGTTTGAACAACCACTTTAGTGGATTCAGCAGAAGCTGCAGCTCCTAAAATAGACTCTAAGAGCCGATTTACTTCTGTCCCTAACTGCTGCCCAGAAGATTCTTTCTGTTTCACAACAATACCCACAAAGAACAATAAGATGACCGCACCGGCAATTAAAACATAAATCCAATTAAAAGGAAGATCGAGTTGTCCTCTTTTATGAGCGTTTTTTACCATATCTACGACTCAGGAAGGGACACTAATGTACTATCCCCTTTTCCCTCCAGACGTATCATTAGATTTCCTTGTACGATGGGTACACACAGAAAACCATCTTCCCCTTCATGAGCAGGGGTGGTGTGTATCATAAATACTTTGATCTGCTGAGCTGCAGCTGGTTTAAGAAAAACGTTTTCCGCAGTAGAACTGTAATCCCCCCCCGACTTCCAAAAATTACAAGCAACAGCATCATACTCGCAGAGTTTTTGATTATAAGGAGAAGTAAAGTCTACAAAACAGATTTGATCAAATCCACTAGGCAAACGAAACGTCTCTTCTCGCACAGAGCCATATTCCGAATAAATCTTCTTAATAGATGCCTCTAGATCATTCTTAAATTGAAGGAACTGTACTTCTTCTCCCCTATTAATAAAATCATTGATAATCTTATAACCAAAAATCATAATCAACGCGAACGTCAGCGCTGCAACGATATAGACAAAGACCTGCCCAACCCCTAAACCTTTCTTCCCTAGAGTTACCAAGTTCCTTAATCACCCTTCTTTTTTTTCTTGCTGATCTGTCGCAATTTTTCGAAGATGTCTTGAGCCTCATCCTTGCTCACGACATCGCTAATGTCTTTTCTCTTTGTTTGCTGGGCGATCGATTCTAATTTATCAAAAACTCCTTTCTCCTGAGCATGAAGTTGAGGCCGTATTTCTTCTTTATGCTCAACGTATTTTTGAGCTAGATCCTGTAATGAAACGAGACTCTTACCTTTACCAAATTCACCGAAGATTGATTGCTTTTCTTTTTCCTTTACCCGTTCTGCACGCGCTCTCTTCCATGCCGCAAACTGGTCTCCTAAACCGAACTGTGGTGCAGTGGAAGGTGTACGAGCTGCAGCAGCCAACTTAATTGCAGGCAACTCACGCTGTGGTCCTGAGGTAGTCCTCTTTCCAGATGCTAAGTAAGAATAGAGAAGATAACCAAATCCTCCAAATGAAAAGATGATCCCCAAGATCAACAGTACCCACGCTGTGCTAAACGAAGGTGTAGGGAAAGAAACAGGCACTGCTGGTTTTTCGTCCTGAGAGATAGAAACCTCTGCAACACAAGGGTTCTTTCCAGAAGTATATTCCTCATAGTTATTCTTGCCATCACTATCATAATCTTCCAGTCCATCGGAGATGCTGTTACCATCACTATCCTTGCTGACTGAAGAAAGCTGACAAGTCAAGGAGTTGAATTGCTCTTCCCAAGCATCAGGAAGCCCATCCCCATCACTATCAATTTCTCCTTGAAGTAAAGTAACTTGGCCTTCGGCACAACCTTGACTATCTGCAATCTTACCTGCCAAAGTCTCAGGACAACTATCACAAGTATCAGCAACTCCATCACTATCTTTATCCTCAAATATAACTTGCGTGGCACTCGACTTGTTCTGCCCTACTGCATCTTTTGTTGCATAGCAGAGATAACTTGTAGAAGTGATTTCAATGTTCTTACCATTGTATTGTTTCAAAGGAATGCAAGAATCAACAGTCGTTCCAACACCATAAAGATAATTCTGGCAACCCGTATCATCACCACAACTCATTGAGACCAGCCGTGAAGAACAAGAAGTGCTGTCCACTGTTGAAAAAGTAACCGAAGGTAGTTTAGAATCTTTAAGGCAAGTTGGATGGGAAGAATTGGAAACGATCACTCCATCGCTATCTTTAACGGGCCCAATATTTCCTGCAGCATCAATTGCTTTGATTGAGATAATAAAACCTGTAGTAGTATTTTGGCTCGACGGAATAAAGCTGGACAGAGGAACTACCAAAGAAGAATCTGGACCTGCCGAACTTTCCAAGAGTAAATCACTTTTACTGAACGAGGTTTTGTTGCCAGTAAGTATCGTCGAACCGGTAGCTGCATAAACGCTGTAGGAGTAATTTGCGAGTGCAGATTCATTTGTCTTCACGAGAACTGCCCACTCATCTTTACCACACGTCACTATCCCATCATCGATAGACTCGATAATAGGTGGCTGCTTGTCGATGGTGTAACTAAATTCCCCCGTCTGTTCAGTGTCGCCAAAGAAGCAACGAAATGGAAGCGTATATGCTCCTTCTCCAGTGCCATTAAGTATGGTCTTGTGTACATTACCATTAGTTTCGCTAAAGAGAAGATATCCCTCACCAATCTTATGCTCACAATAGCCGCTCTTTGAGGTAATAACTTCGGCAGAAAGAGGGCCATTCTGAACAAACGCTTTTTGAGGATAGATTGAAGTGATACTGCCTTTTTGTGTGTAATCGACAGAGATAGTTAGATTTTGCACTGCAGATTTCAGTCCAGCACCGTTTTCACACATCACACTAAGAACATACTCTTTCTTATCACCGATGAAATCATCGACATAAAAAAGTGTCTCGTGAGTTGTATCTAAGACATGTTCCTCCTTCCCAGGAAAAGAGTAAGTTTTCCCATTTTCTACATTGATAAATACGCACGTCGTCTTATCATCAGTCGAAACAGAGAGTAAAGTATTTATTCCTTCAATTACGGGGTCTGGGGAACTGCTCACAGTCTTTATTTCCGGAGGAGTTGGATCGTATTCTAAATTCATTTTCTGGATAGGACTAACTTCACCAGTCCCATCTTTACAGGCGACATACACAGTTTTGATTCCACCATTAGGATTAAACGATGAAAAGACACCTTCTGGAAAGCTACCGAAAAGATATTTTTCACCGCTATTTTTTTCTTTCCATTTATATTTTGCCAGCGCATCATACGTAAACGAAGAGATAAAATCAAACTTGCATTCTTGAGTAGGAACTTTTGTGAAGAACTGCCAATCAAATGTAGGAGATGCGCTCACTCCCCAAACTTCATCATTGTAAGTAAAACTAGGTGGCAGATCTAACGTGATACCAAAACCATCTATCCCGATGAATCCACAAGAGATATTGTTATACAATTGTTCCCCTTCACGTGTCGCATAATAACAGATCTTTGTGCTTTGTTCGACCACAAAAGAGGAAGTGTACGATTTAAACACCGAAAGATCGGCAGGAGTACATGCTTCACCAAGACAATAATAGATTTGTTGGCAGGCTAGACCATTCAAAGAACAAGCCAGATGGACATTAGCTGAAGTGATAAACGATTCTTTCCACCCTGTGTCCTTATGTTGTACCACCCTAGAGTCTTCTTGAAGTTCGATCATAACAGAAGGAGGAGAAGTATCTACCGTAAAATCAAAATAATCTTCGTATGTTTTTCCCGTAAGCAGTTCAGTACAAACAACTTTCTGTTCCGCCACATATTTTCTCTCTGCCAGAGAGATAGGCTCCGTCCCGTGATTAAACCCGTCCTCATCAGTCACGAAATCGGCGATTTTCTGGTTAGTTGCTGCATCATATAACACGCAGGTAGAACCTATCGTTGTTTCCACTTTAAAGAGAACAGAAGTCTTCACAACAACTTCATTTTTTGAAGGAGAGATAATATTAATATTCGGCTCTAGGTCGAACGAATATGCTTCAGTCACGGTGTTAATGTTATTATGCTTATCCGTACACGTTGTTGTTAACTCATACTTAATCCCTTTCAGGTCGGAAAACAATGCTTTCTTATCGAGAACCTCCAGAGGAACAGTCGTTGTCTGCACAGCACCGAGAGGTAAGACCTGCTGTAACGAAAAAGTACAACTAATTGGTTCATTGACCTCTTCAAGATGAACATTCAGCTGAGAGACCGTCCCGGTAGTTGCAACTTCTTCAACAACTGTAAATTGAGGAGAAACAGTATCAATATATAATACTCCTTCCTGGATTTGCTCACGATTGGAAAAAACATCTTCCGAATAGAAATAGATAGTGAAGATATTTCCCTCTGGCTTTGCTCCACCCAACGTAGGAAATTGAGAGATATTAAATGGAATGCTCTCCGTAGGAGTCAATCCCTTAAACTCTACTGAAACAAATTGATCGGCAGTACACACATTTGGTCCGCCGATGGAACTTAGACAATAGGATAAAGTTTTAAGAGGATTCGTCTGACCTGCTTTTGCAGAAGAATCGTCAGCAGTGAAAGTGACGAGCGGGGATTGTGTCGTTACCAAAGCGCCGGACATAGTTGTTGTGGGTGGAGTGTTATCCACAGCACAAGCGACTGAGCTGCCTTTCACGAGAGCACAATCATCCTTTTTATCAGCATTACCATCTTTAATACAGCTTGCCCCATCCCAAGAACAACGACCCCAGGAACAGCGATCGCCAGAAAACGAAAGACGCCCAAATTCATCTTTTGTTATTCCTCCTTTTCCAACACATTCCGTTTCTGAAGTGTAGCGGTAACAGGTCGCATCCGGTGCTGGGCTCTCTTTACACTGCTCGCAGCTTGTCTGTTCAGGATTAGCAAAACAGCGACCGAGACTTGAACACACATTAGGAGTACAAAAGTAATTCTCAAATAAGCTCGAACTAGAGCTACAGAGAGAACACTTCTCGTCACTGTCATATTCCTTCTCAACACAATAACCAGCACCCGTTTCAGTCGAGGTCACTAAAGGACTATAGATGTCAGATGAGAACAGATAACTATAATCAACAAGTGGAGGGTTGGATGCAACATCCACCCACGCGCATTGAGAACTGACACAATTATTCTTCTCGCATGCACCCCTGCTCCGGTAATCGAAACAGCTTGTCACAGTTGCACAGCTGGCACATTGGTTTGCAATAGTATTTTTTGTGTAATCATAATAACAGAATTTTTCGTCGTCCTGTCCATAGCATACGTCCTCAACTGCATATAAACCAAAAGGAGCGGTATTGACAGAACAGATTCCCGCATCTTTACAGCTTGCCGTTGTGCCCGTTGTCTGAGCACAATACCACGTCGTTCCTAAAGAAGAACATGTCTGTGCAGGTGTGAGTATATTCTGATTTGTACAAGTGTAAACCGTCTGTCTTTCATTTACAAGACAGAATGAAGACCAAGTACTAGTTGCATCAACAAATCTGCCTTCACATTCCTCATCACCTAAAGTGATTGTTGCGGTCACGGCATTCTCTGATGATAAGCCCGAATCAAAGTGAGCGACAAGAGTGTAAGAATATGTTTCTTTCCACATCAACTCTTTATCATCAACGTAGATGGTCTCCAATCCAGAAATGGTATTTGTTGCTAGAAGTGTTTCTCCTCTTGATTTTTGTAACGTATAACTTGCTACTTCAGGACACGGTTTTTCCCAGACGAGACGGACCTTTTTTTCTCCTAATACCGAAGAAGCAGTGAACACTTGAACATTCTTCTGAGGAGAAGGACCATCCACAGCACACTCCCCTTTTAACGAAACCAGATAGAGATCTTTCTGTATTGTTTGTTCTTTTGCAACCGCTACTGTTTCGATCGAAGAGACAAAGCTCTGGTACGTCGCAGAAACAGTGTGTTCTTTCCCATCGGCAGGCAGAGAGACACTATATTTCCCATCGGGATATTGAGACTTAGCTTTGAAAAAACCATCAACATAGATCGAAACACCATATGTCTTTTCACCGTTTACAAATGTTGTTCCTTGCACTCCTTGAAAGACGGCATTTAGTAAAGTAACATCAACGACGGTCTCTCCTGCGCCGATAACTCTCTTCTGTTCCTGGGAAACATATCCCACCGCGCTCACCAGTAAAGTATACTCACCAGCGGGAATATTAGAAACGAGAGCAGTTCCTTGGCTATCTGTCTTGGTCGTTCCTTGAACAGGACCTTTCCACGTAACTGTAATCCCCGGCAACAGTTTCTGTACAGTATCACGGACAGTGACACGTAAAGATGATGCGCCTGCTGCTGGTTGTAATTGGAAATCAAAAGTAGTTGCATCTCCCGCAGACACAGATACGCTTTTGATTACCTCCATATAACCTGCTTTTGAGACTTTTACTGAGTAGGTAGCGGGCACAAGTTGAAGAAGAGAATAACTTCCCGTAGCACTAGTTTGAGTAGAAGAAACAGTGCCTAAGATTGAGATCGTCGCGCCTGCGATGGCCTGTCCGGTAGGATCTTTTACAATTCCTATCAGGCTCCCTTCCGCAACTGCGGCTTTGCAATATTGCTGTTGACAAAGAGCCAATGTCATCGAGTCCGGATTATAAAACTTATAACTTGCTGTTCCTTGTTTCGATGCTGCAATCTCTGCGCATGTCGATTTAAAGACTAATTCAGGAGCGCAGAAGGGACCACCAGGCAGGGGGACAACACAACAGCCTTTTGTACACTCTGCCGCTTTGTTCTCAGCAGTAATCTCTTTCCCACCAGCTTGGACACACGTGCCTAAAGGAACTTCCTGACAAGCATATTTAGCCGCATCACAAGCGACAACTTTACATTCGGGAATATCCGCACAGGTCGACCCTGCTTTAAACCAATTAGGAAGAACACAACCGCTATGTGCCGCGCAGTCCTCTTGCGCTACTTCTTCAGTGACCCCGCCGGTTTTACAAGAAACATCAAGACTTCCTTGCGAATAAAAATAACACCCTTTTGCTTGTGTTGGATTGGTTTCTTGCGCAGAAACAGCAGGTATGAAAACACTCAGAAATATCACTAGGAACGATAAAGCAGAAGCTAACGCTAAACCTCTTTTTGGGGTTCTCATGATTCAATTTCATAAATGCTTTAACGTTTATAAATGTTTGGTGAACGTTCTCGTCTAGAAAATGTTTAAAATAAGCGATCAAATTTTGATATATCTTACCTACACGCATAAGAAGAAAGAGGATTAATTATGGAAGTGCCAGGAATAGTCCCTCTTCGACAGGTACCGATAACCTCATCACTTAATCTGAGACAAGTTCGATCTTTTTCTTTAGAAGTACAGCCGCAACTATACTGCTCGTGTTGTGATTGGACGTAATCAAAACTTAATCCTTTCACGTTTGTGACAATTTCAGAAGTACAAGCATTACTCTTTGTATCTCCACATCCTACATCTCCAGAACACCAGAAGCCGTCACCTTTTGTATAAGGAGCAAGCCCTTGACATTCTTGGGCGACGAGGGAACATTCTGTTTGGCTTTTAATGCCACATTTTTGTTGAGGTTCGGCTTCGAACTTTTCCTCACCATCACAAACATTTCCCCTTGATCCTGAACAAAAAGTAGTTCTAGTGATTCTTTTTTCTAAAAGATATCCCCTCCCTTTAGCATCAACATCGCCAAAGCAACCTAGTGACTCCTCCTCATCAACCATATCTCTAAAACAGCCAACATTGTCTTCTAAAGAAGCGATTTTCCAAGCTGCCGGCACAGTGGGGTCGCCAAGACAACAAGCGTGACTAGCATCGAACGGATCTTCTAATTTTTCTAGGACCAGTTCCCCATCAGTGTCCCTATCTGCAATACCATCATGATCTTTATCCACATAATCCTGATAAGGATAAGGAAAGGGGTGATCAGAATTTTGATGTGGTAAACAGGGAGTTACAATAACAGGGACCGAACTTTCACTGGATTGTTTATGATAACCACAATAATTGATATTATAATTTAAAGTAAATGTGCCTTGCTTAACATTGCTGGTGAAAGGAGCGTATTTAAATTGTGAAGTGTCTGTTATCTCTCTAATCAAATCTTTCCCCTCAAAACCATAAGGAAAAACAAAAGAATAGCTGTTGAAAGCAAATGGAGAACCTTGGTCAGGGATCAAGTCAAATAATGTTTCTAGTTGATCCGTCAAGAATGAAAAACGAAATTCTCCAAGATCCTCGGTTAATGATTTCTGAGGAAGGTTCATCTCAACTGTGATGGGATCTTCTGGGGAAACAAGAACAATTTCTTCTGAAGTTGCAGTCATCAGGTCAGGATACATATGATGGACAGAAATGGAAGTAGAGATGGGATTATCTACTACTACGCGTACCTCCTGCGTATCTTCCAATCCCGCAGGGTCTTTCGCCGCCGCTTTCAACAAATATTGTCCTGGATTGAGGCTAGAAGCTACAAAACGCTCAGTAAGAGGATCGCTGTCCGCCGATAGAGGAGTTTCGGAAATATCAATAACACTCACCGTAGGTAATTGTTCGTCCGGGTCTCGTGCAGTTACTGTGATATCAATCGTGCCTAACGCAGGATCTCCGGCAATTGCAAGATAATCATATTCTCCTCTCGGACAAGCATAACGCGCAACATAATCTAAAGCCGGTGGACGATTTTGCCGAGCAAATGTATAGTGTACTGTTGGAGAAATGAAGGTATAATGCGTATCTCCATTATCTAAATTTTGAAAGTTCATTTTTAATCCTAAAGAAGAATATCCGACTACTAACTTCTTTGTACACATGAAATAAGAAGAATCACTACCCTCACTGAAAGTACACATACTTTGGCCGAGAGAACCCTTCAGTTCCTCTTTAGAACCAACAACATAATCTTGCGCAATCAAAGTATTTTCATCATAGGAAAAATCGATGTGATCCCGATCGGCTTGAAGAGGAAAGTAAGCTGCAGTCTCCACAACCTCGCGCAGCGGAGTGTCATAAAAGAACTTGAGAGAGGAAGTTGTAAAATAATGGATTCCCCGAATCACCATTGAAAAAGGGATAGTGGCATCAACAGCGATACCATTGCTCTGCAGCGAAACAGTAAACTGAGGATTGGAGATCTCTACAACTGCATCGGGTGCTATCTCTTCAACAGCTAGTTTCTCTGCACAATCAACAACTTTCTGGTTGAGGTAGCGACGAAGATCATCTTCAACAGTTGACAACGACAACACTAATTCACCAAAACGGACCGTAGAATCAGGATAGTGATATGAACAAAATGTTGGTTTTCCTTCTTCGGAAGCACAAGGGTACGCCTCTGGTGAAAGTTCAAAAGGATTATAGATTAACCCGTACGCAATGGGAACCCCATTGACTGTTACTCCTGTTTTACCCTCTTCAAACGGAACAAAGCCACCAGGATTGATATCTCGCCAAAGTCTTCCCTGTTTTTGAATCAAGGCAACCGCTTCAGTCAACGAGTCTTTCAAACACGTATCCAGATACAAATATAATCCTTCTTTAGAATAAATACTGTCGAATGCTTCTGCTTTTTCTGCTTCTAGGTTCGCGCGCTGGCTGGTGTTTACGATGAAGATCAAAAAGAGAAAAACAGTAAGAATCACTAAGCCGAGGATGATGAAGATAGTAATCTGACCTTTTTTAGCATGCAAAATAGGAAAAGCATCCCTCTTTTTGTTCATATCTTTTAGAATAAAGAGTTTATCCTTATAAAAGTTTGTTAGGAGATTAATCGTCTTGACCAAACTGAGAACAATCCACAATCTTTCTGGTTTGATTTTCCAGATAGTAGTTAGAACATTCACACATCTTGCAGGTGCCAAAACAATAGTTGTTAGTTGAACCTTTTGCAATCTCAGAAAAAGAGAAGCCGCTGCAATCACAACTCTTCTGATGAGAAACATCAGGATTAAGATTAAACTGGCCACACTCTTCGGAGATCGGTTTGATAAAATATTTCCATTGAGAAAAAGCCCCGAAGAAAAACAAAACAAGCAGGACGATAATGATCAGTTTTAATATCTTCATCCTATTCGACCCTCAACCTGCCCGTTAATTGCGGCCAAAGATAACCAACATCTTTTGTCGCAACAATTTCTTGTATTTCATCCTTATCAACACAGACAAAACCACTTTGCCCTGCTAATTCACCTAACACCCCCTGACCAGCAGACGAGGGAGCCGCCAGATGATTCACAAAGAGACAGATTGGGGTTTTGAACCCAGAATAATTAGCGACTAGAGTAAGATTATGATTCCCCGCTGCATCTCTGCCATTATCTTCCACAAATGCTTGAGCGGATTTATCTCCACTTTTAGAGAGATAGATGAAAGGAACCGCTTTGTTTGCTGGAATGATGAGAGTAGTCTCATCAACTGCTCCACCAAATAATTTTGTGAAGAAAGAGATGATCGTCTCAAACATGCCTGGATCGAACGACACACCATCTTTACTATAGATCAATGCGTTTAATGTTGGAGAATAATAAATCTCACCGTCTATACCATTGATGACGCAAGTCTTATACTCCCCTTCACCGCTACAAGACTGAGCGAAGTTCTCAGGTGAAATCCCTAACGCTTGCACGAATGAACCGGTAACATCATTAACATCCTCGTTCAACGTTGTGGCAAAAGCAATAGTTCCATCAGTATCTTGTAAAAGACAAACATTATTGATGCAAGTATTATCAGCGTCATCAACAAGCATTTTTCCTGATTCCGTCAGGTCGGGGAAACAGATACGTGTTGGTTGAGGCTTATCCACCGCCAACAGACCACCCGCTTGTCCAGACACAACACCCACCGGGTCCCCTAAGACAAATTGATCTTGGTTCTCCAAACTCACTAGCGCATCGCGAGGATTAGTACAGTAAAGTGTGAAATCAGTACTTGGAGCGGCTTTGAGCAAGTACTCCGCAGCAAGCTGCGTCCGTGTCACCCAATTTCCCTCATGGCAATAGTGATCAAAAATATACTCCCCATTATTGACACACAAAGGATATTTTCCCGAGTAAAAATCACTAGCCTTCGCCTCCGGCGAAGCATCTTTCTGCGAACTCAAGACGAAACACTGCCCTTCATTGGGACAGGAACCAAATTCCTCATTGTTCCAATCATATAATTTCGCGCGGAAGACCCAGTTGCCGTCAATGCATTGGTATACTGTTTTTTCTGTGATTATCTCTGACAAGAAAGTCTGGTCGCGCATATTCTCAACACAAGAAAAACCATTCCAACAGGTATTTTGAGGACAGCAGGCAGCAGCAGCAAACGTTGTCGTCGGCTCGATAGGTAAAGATCTTGGTTGGACCGCATCATTGTACTCGACAGGTTGTATTTTTCCTTTCAGATCAATCTGTAGATCACGCACTTCACAATTCTCTCCTTTAACATCGACAAACAACGCTGCGTATTCTGCTTCGCCAGAATTTGCAACGACAGAAAGAGAATCTTTTCCTGTTGCTGAATTTACCAGGTCAACTCCCAACAGAAACCCCAAAAAGCCGCTTTCTTCCTCCTCCGCAACAGTATCATCAAAGACGAGCTGTATTGTCCCTTCACATGACAACACTCCTCTCGCAACATACTCTTTCCCTTTCTCAATCTTTATCTTCTTAGAAAGAAGACCTTTTCTTCCTGAATCGGTGAGTGTAAAGACATTCTGGCCTGTTTCTAAAGTCTTCACTTCAACCCCTTCAGCAGTATAGGAACCAAATTGATCTTTATCTAATTCCGTAGAAACCTGATACCACCCTTTTGGGAGGAGAAGCAAGTCAGAATCATCACCATCGATCAGACCATCACAATCATTATCCAAACCATCGCCGATCTCTTCCGCTGCAGGATTTACATTTTTATTATCATCATCACAATCGATATTCGCCGCATAACCATCTTTGTCATTATCTGAATTTACCGCGCAATAAACTCGATTCTTATAACTTGACTCATCACAACTTGCGATATGTGCATTAGTTTTGCTTGAAAATGAAAGAACACACGTTGAGCCAGAAAAAGAAGAGGTCGAACATGTTGTTTCACGTAAACCATTAACACAGACAGGAATAGAATATGTTGAACCACTGCTCTGCGCTGCGTGAGAATTCGTCGGAGCTGCGAGCCAAGCAATCTGATTATCGGCTCTACAATCATTACTTACAAACATATCTTTACAACATAATTTCCACTGATAATTGGAGCAGCTTTGCACACCGCCAATGCTCTGGGGGAGTTCGGCATGTGCGTTTGCCTGATCAGAGAGGCACAAAATAATTGCTTCTCCCGGTTGATTACAAGCAGTCTGCGAGACAGAACACTCTAATGCTGCAGCAAACGAAATGCTAGAAAGAAAAAGTACAAAGAGGAGTATTGGTTTTTGGTTCATGAAGTTTTGCAACACGCATAAATGTCAACATTATCTTTCCCACCTTCTTTACTATCACCGATAGGACCACCCGTATTCCAATCCCCATCATCTTCAGCATCAATATGTAAACTTGCCTCACTAAACCCAGTTGGACAATCTCCTTTCTTCCACACACAGTAAGAACCTTCGGGCCATTCACTCTTTGCAGCAAGATCATTAACTTTCTTCTGAAGCTCACTCAGCCCTTCTACCTCATCAACACTATGGCCAACAGGAGTTGGTTTAGCCGCAAATACAAAAATACTAACAACAAAGACTAACATCGCTGTTAGAGTCCAAAACTTTCCTTTTGTAATACTAACTTCTATTTTCATTGTTTATCACCTTTTTTGAGAACGTTGAAGTAGAAATACGAGAAAGTACATTAATCAAAACCTCTTTTTTCCAATTCATGGTACTAACAGAAATTAAGAGTAAAAACTATATAAATGTAGCGATAGAGAAAGAGAAAAGTAAAATAAAAAGAATTTATCAATAACAAACATCAAATGCCCATTCTTTAGGTTGTTTAGGACATTGGCCTTGCGCGGCGCATAATTCCCAAGGAGTTTCAGGCATTCCTGATTCTTTAGGTTGATCAACACATTCGCTGGCAACCATACAATCAATACATGCTTGACTAAAGTGGTAATATTCACATCCCTTCGCAACACAATCAGTCCAGGAATTATCTGCAAATTTATCATCTCTTCCAGTTAAGTCTAACTTACAAAGACGTTCAACCTCTCCCGCATCAGCGCAGGAAAAAGAACCATCCCGGCCACTGGGTGTAATACCATAATAGTTATTCTCAGTTGTTGGTCCGCAGGCTAAAATATTATATCCCAAGAGCGCACCTACCATTACTTTCCGTATCATTGTATAGTCCTCCAAGAACACGCCTAAAACCGAATAGTATCCCAATTTGAGGATTATTTATAAATATTTTCTACTCAAATTTACTTTGTTAAACTTAACATAGGATTCTCTAAAAGATTCCTACCAAAGACGATAGAGGAAGTGTGATTACGATCTCCTGGTTGGTGCACTATTCCAGGGACTAGTTGGATGTTATTCTCTGCATCATAGCTCGTCATCGGAAGCTCATCGTTCTTCCAATTGCCGAAAGGATCACAATAGAACCCATCGGTATCCACTTTCTGTGCAAAACATACTTTCTCAGACACTAGCGAAACAGCCCCAAAAGAAGTAGTGTCGCCGCAACCAAGAAATGCCGTTCCCGCAAAAAGCACCTGTAACGGAACAGCATCAACCTCTAACCAACCATCGGGAGCATACACGGTTTTCTCTTTATCAATGAGAGTACGAATCTCTTTCCCGTCAACACCTGTCACGAAGTAGAGATCATATTTTTGTGGAAAATTATTGTGGATCGTATAAGGAGGAACCCCTTTCAGATGGATCCGGCAAGGCGAAGAATCACATGAATAAGCCAATGTTTCAGTAACCGAAGGATTAAAAGAATAAGCCTGAGTAAGAGTATCCGCCACACCCATCACATAAAAAATACTCTTCTCTTTACCAATAGAAAGAAGGTCATCATATTTTAGAGAAGTAGACGATTCATCATACGCTTCTGGTTGAAGAGGATCAGCAAAATAAGCTCGGCTACCATTTACATTGATGAGAGTAGCATCTCTAAATTGTGAGAGGCTAAATTCAATTTCACATAATTTTGTTGGTTGAGAACTATCGACAGTTTGTGAACAATGAACAGTTTTAGATTCCGTTGGAGAAGAGATAACAACATCAGCAGAGATACTTTGGGCAGTCGTCCCATACGTCCACTCTCCCTTTCCGTACGTTAATTCAAATTGAACATTTGTCATCCTCTGACCAATATCAACACTCTGTGAATTCCAACACCCCTTCTCGTCACCGACACCATATTCACCAGCCGTATTACCGCAACAGCGCAGTGAAGGATCTTCTACTTTATCACCTAGCCACGCTAACCCTAAAGCAGTGCACATCTGACCTTCTTCAACCGAAAGATCTTCTGCATCAAGAGAATCCAGCCAGAGATTTCCCGCACAGACGGGATCATTTCCCTTTTTAGAAAGATGGACATTCTTCAATTCTAAAGTAGTTTTAACTGGGACAAAAGAAATAATTGTAACATCCCTCCATCCTTGCATGGGAATCTGTGCATGATATGTTTTCTTACCAACTAGCGAAGCTCCATTGATGACATATCCCATCACATTTTCTGTTGCAATCTTCCCCTTAGTAGACCATGCATCCAGACGGAGTCCTACTCCTTCTTCCAACGTTTCATCCGTAAATTGAAAATAGACATCGAGATAATCATAACCAGCAAAAGAAGGATAACGCTTTCCATAGATCATCTCGTAGGCAGTAAATCCGCCTTGGCTGCTGAAATGGATCGAACTATCTTTAACAAAATTCATCAGATCGAAAACACCTTGACCAACAGTTCTTTGCTTTATACCATTCTCCGATACTTTCGCACAATCCGCCCAGACTGCTTCATCATCAGTAGAACTGCAATAAAATCGCGCTGCATCATTCGGGAAAAAAGCAGACGCTTCGAGTTTCCCCTCCGTACTCGCAGAACACGCTTTCCAACGTTCTCCGTTTGAGACAAGATCATAGGACCTTTCTGCAATTTTATTTACTGTAAAAATTGTAAACTTATTCACACCAGCAGAAATCCATTTCCATTCTTTTTCCCCCTCTTGACCGTTGAGACACAAGTATTCACCAGAGAGTGTATTGATCACTGCGCCAACATCTCTAATCCCGTCATCACCACAACAACGGTTCTGCTCGCTGCTCTCCGGACTAAATTCAAATTCTTGATTACACACTTCTTTATACAACGGCAAGTCCATATTGTCATCAACAGTAAGAACACTATCACCAGTCTTCCCAGTAGTACAGCTGTTATCGATGCCATCCCCTCCTCGTTCTGGTTGGCTAGGATTGATACAGACCGCACAAGAAGCATATTTCAATGCTCCTACTTCACCGCTGCAATCAGCGGTAGTGATCACTTTACAAAACTGCGGATCGTTGGTGGGATCGTCACGACAATCGCCAGCTAAATCGGTGTAAAGATCATGATCATTATCGACACCTGGAAGCTTAATCCAAGTCACTACATCTTGTTCATTAGCGCTACAATTATAGATGCTATTTCCTTCACCATAACTATACGTTCCGTAATACGGGGGATTTTCTTCTCCTCGATCATCTTTACAGATATGCCATTGACTATCCCCCGAACAAAGATACATTGGGCCGTTGACTCCACCTGTCTTAAAACGAGCTTCAACCAGGCCTTTCTTGGCATCATTTGCATCATCGTCATCACAAGCAGTATAACGTCCTGCAAAAGCGACGGATTTGTATTGATGATCCAAGATTGTGCCTTTCGCCGCGTATCCTACTGCACCATCGTCATAATCCCCTGAATCTTTATCAATTAAGCCTACAAAACAACCTTGAGAATTTCCTTTATTTCCTAATGCATTTAAATCATCACCCACATTGTCACATTCATACTCACCATGACCTGTAATTATGGTGGAAGGAGTAACAACATCTAAAGTAATAGCGACCCGATTGTTATCAACAACGATATTTTCCCCACCTTTCATCCCCCCATCCCCATCATACCAACAGTCATCATCTGATCCTGCATCACAACCCGCGGAATAAGCTGCGTTGACAATTTTACCTAACGCCAGCACTTTCTGATCGTTTAATTTCTTCTCAATAGACATTAAAGGATCCGCAGCAGAAATATTAATAGTAAGAGAGATTAATAGAACAATAACTAGTACTATAAGTAATCCTCTTTTTCTCATATATCCCTCATCACATTGATAAGAGATAGAAATTTATAAATCTACCTAAAAATAAAAGAAGAAAAATAATTATAAAATTACAAAGGACATTCTTCTTCACAAAAATTAAATGGACTTTTTTTATGTTTAGGATCACAAGGACTTGATACAACACAATCAATACAGTTTTGAGGGTCTGGAAGGCGTTCGCAATCATCCGCTAATTGTGTAATATAACTAGAGGGAATTTGTTTATTATCGTCCCAACCTGGTTGACTCATACAATTACCCCAACTTTCAGCAGCATCCCTACAGGTGTATTCCCTGTATGCACCAGATGGAGTAATTCCCGATCCACTATAATAATTATTTTCCACATCGGGTTCACAATTGCTGACGCCTGCACCTAAAAGAACTCCTAAAGCCATTAATTTTAGTGTTTTCATAGTTTATTCACCTATTCTATTGAACACACTAAAACCAAATTTAACTACTTAAAAGAGGCTACTTTATAAACTTTTTCTCTAAAACACGGCGAAACGCAAGTAAATCTGCTGCGGAACGCATCTCCTCCGAAATCAAAGAAAAATTACCAAAAACAGTCTGATTTTTGTACTTGCGACATAATTCCAGATTGAATATGATTCTTGCCAACAAGCGCGAACGGTGAGAAGAATTTAAGATCGAAGAGAAAGAGAATACTATTTTCTTCCCATTTTCCCGCGCAATCTTGCACAAAATCTGATCTAAACCTCCTCGCAGGTAATGGACAGAATCAGAAGGATGAATCTCTTCAACACCAATAACCCCATCAACAGTAGTCTTCTCCAACGCGAAGCGTAACATTTCTTCAGTCGTTGGTTTGAAGAGGACAACTATTTTCTTCTGTTGCAATTGCCGCACTTTAAGAAGTAATTCTTTCTTAGAAGAAGCATTGATGATTTCAAAATCTTTTCCCTTACAGAAGAGATGAGCAAATCCTAAAGAGAGACTTAGTTCCCTGCTGTTCTCATCCTCACCAAATAAAATATAATTATCCATAACAAAAGAATAATATCACTCTTTAAATAATTCACCACAAAAATTTATAAAGCTTGTCCTAAAAAACAATCCAACCAATTTTTGCCTTAGTTTGAGACAAAAGGAGGGGGCATGAACATTACAGTATACAACGAAAGAGAAAAGACCACTCTGCAAATCGAATTCAATGGAAAAACAGTCACAGACCTTCTTAAAGAGCTAAAGATAAATCCTGAAGTATTTCTTGTCGTCCGTAATAACGAAGTGATTATTGGGGACGAAACAGTACATGATAATGATGTATTTGAACTTCTAAGTGTCGTCTCGGGTGGCTAAGATGGACTGTTTTCATTGTTCTAAATCAGCCGTAATTGAAGTACAGCATGGAGCACTATGTAAAACTCACTTCATCAACTATTTTGAAGAAAAAGTCTTGAAAACCATTAACAAATACCGTCTGATTGGCCGCAAAGATATTCTCTGCGTCGCCACTTCTGGAGGAAAAGATTCGTTAACGGTGTTGTATCTGACCAAGAAATACTGTGAGCGAAATAACATCCCTACAAAAAACATTCGAGCACTTGCTATCGATGAAGGGATTGCAGAATATCGTGAGAAGACCATTATAGATCTTCAGAAATTCTGTAGTGATCATCAGATCCCGTTAGAGATCGTCAGCTTCGAGACCGAATTGGGTAAGACATTAGACCAAGCATACCCCATCATCAACAAAGGTACCCAGAAAAAACCGTGCAATGTTTGCGGGGTCTGGCGACGGTATTTGCTCAATAAATACGCCGCTAAAAGCGGTGCGACAAAAGTGATAACGGGCCATAATCTTGATGATGAAGCACAGGTCATCATGATGAACATCTTTAAAGCTAACACCCAGCTTGCCGGAAGGATGGGCCCCATCTCGGGGATTGAAGAATCAGAACACTTTATCCAAAGGGTAAAACCGTTATATTTTTGTTTAGAGAAAGAAGTCCGTCTTTATGCCTTACTCAAAGGGTTCCAAGTCCAGTTTACTGAATGTCCTTATTCAAAAGAAGGCTTCCGCCATCACGTGCAAGAAATGCTTAACGATTTTGAACAGAAATATAAAGGGACAAAACAGGGGATTATCAATTCATTTCTCGCGCTTCTCCCAAATATTAGAGAGCAAGAGAAAGGACGGATCGATGAGATAAAACAATGTTCACGTTGTGGTGAAGCGGCAAATAAAGAAGTGTGTAATGCTTGCGTGATGAAAGAGATGATTATCAATGGATGATTTTCAACAAGCAGACCAAGGACGTTATTCTCGACAGGAAATCTTGTCCATCGTAGGAAGAGAAGGACAAGAAAAGATTAGAAGAGCAAGTATGGTAATCGTTGGTATAGGAGCATTAGGTTCCAGTACTGCCGAACTCCTAACTCGTGCTGGCATTGGGAAAATTATCCTTATTGATCGAGACATAATCGAGCTTTCCAATCTTCAACGTCAAAACATTTTCGCAGAAAAAGATGTGGGAAGAAGTAAAGCTGCTGTTGCAGCAGAAAAACTAAAAGAGATTAATTCCAAGATAGAGATCATACCAAAAGCAGTTGATCTTAATACCAAGAACATTGATACTCTTCTAGAGGCAGACCTCGTATTAGATTGTACGGACAATCTGCAGACTCGTTTCTTGATTAATTATTATTGTAAGAAAAATAACAAACGATGGATTTACGCTGCTGCGATTAGGACAGAAGGATATGTAATGGCCATATTTCCTAACGGACCTTGCCTGCGCTGCTTTCTTACCGCGCCTCCACCAGAAACATGCACGACTGCTGGTGTACTTAACACGATAATAACATCAATTTCTGCCCAGCAGGTAACATTAGCATTAAAAATCATCACTCAACGAGCAGAGACTGTCAGAGAGAATGAACTGATTCATCTAAACATTTGGGAAAACACCATCAAAAAAATAAGGATTCCAAAAAAGAAAAATTGTATCGCCTGCACTCAGGGAGAAGAACTATCACAACATGAGAATAAAATAAAATCGATGTTATTCTGCTCGACAGGACGCTACCAGATCAATGGAAAAGTGAAAGATTTTATAGAGATAGAACAACGATGGCAAAAGGTAGGTAAAGTATTCCGTGACAATGAGACACTGTCATTCCAAAACATTCTTCTATTTAAAGATGGCAGAGCGCTAATCAAAGCGCAATCAGAAGCAGAAGCAAGTACAATCTATGACAAATGGGTCGGAAATTAAAGTGTCAAGCATGCTGATATTGAAGAATTTTTTCTTTAATAGTCTCTGAATCAAACGCGACCAACGGCCTTAAAATTAGGAGACTTGTCGTCATAGAATTTAATGTTTCAAACGTTTCGCCCGTGACAAGGATATTGGTCCCCTTCCGAGAAAGCCGTTCTAAATCAGAAAAATCATCTATTACTCGTAAAATCAGTGTGGAAGGGCTAAAACGTTGTAGAAGAGAAATATCCTCTTCTCTAAAACCGATGGGAATAATACTTATGCCCCGTTTCATCATCAGTAGACCCGCTAAAATGCTTGTTTCATCTTCGACCAATAAGAAAACAGGCCCTTCCGATCCTGTTGGTAACCCTCCAAAACAAGGAATAGTCTCTAAAAAAAGATAAGCTCCATCATTATTGATCTCGACATGAAGGATGAAATCGGGATTCTCTCTTTGGAAAGATAAAGCAGTATTATTCTCTATAAACTGCCCTAGTTGTCTACTTACTTCAGGAGACTGAATAGGAAAGCGCTTATCTGAACGCTTAGCATCCACTTTAAATGTCCCCTTCTTTTCGTTAAGGAGAGTAACAGCACAAGAGAGTATTGTTTTCATCTTGGCTTCCACCCTTATTGTAGGGGAATAAGAGACTAGACCAAATACTCTTTTTAACAAATGATGATTCTCAGAAAAAGGAAGGATAAATCGTCCACGAAGAGAAGTGATCTTTTTGAGTTCTATTTTTGTGAGGGTGGAAATATTCCGCTTTAGACGCTGTTCAAAGAGAACATAATTTTTTCCTTTGAGGAACAATTCCCCACCACGAACAAGGAGGTGAGTATACATATTTTAATCAAGAGAGAGTTAATTTTTAAATATTCTCTAAAAATAGAAGAATACTGCCTAATATATGGAGCATATATATAAACAAGAGAGCAATCAGTTTATAAAGGGAATATTTAAATACTTAGCTTAACATTAAGCCATTTAGAAGTATAAATAGGGGGTTTAAACGATGACAGCAACTGGCTCAGCCAAGAAAAAAATACGAATTGTAAACATTGTGGTATCTACCGGTCTAGAGAAAGATATTCCTTTGGAAAAGATGGCAGCCACGCTCCCAAACACAGAATATAATCCAGAACAATTTCCTGGATTGGTATTACGCATCAAAGAGCCGAAGACTTCAGCATTAATCTTCTCTAGTGGAAAAGTAGTATGTACTGGTGCACGGACAATGGAAGAGGTTGATCAAAGTATCCAAAGTATCATCAAGAGCTTAAAAAAATTGAATATTAATGTAACAATCAAGCCGGTTATTACAGTTCAGAATATTGTTGCTTCCGGAAGTATTGGTATGGACCTTAATTTAAATGTCTTAGGAATTAAATTACCAAACACAGAATATGAGCCCGAACAATTTCCAGGGCTAGTCCATAAACTGAAGGGTACAAATGCAACATTTCTCTTGTTTAGTAATGGAAAGATTGTCTGTACCGGAACAAAGACAGAAGAACAAGTAAATGATGCTACCGACAAGCTTATTGAGAACCTAAAGAAAGTTCTGGCTAAGTAGGAATATACTTTTTGTTTTTGTATTTTTGTCTTTGTATGCTCCTTGTTAAACAGTCATTGGTCTTTTGCTAGGAAAAGTATAGAAAACTGTCCAATCAGAATTATATTTGTTTCATCTCTTTCACCCAACAAATCTTTAAATATGATAAAGAAGCCTAAAAAGAAGCATGGATGTAGACGAACAAATTAAGACTTTTCGGGAGTTCATTGAACAAAATTATTATCCACAGCTCTTAGAAGCAGTTCGTAAAGGCCACATTTTTTTAGTCCTTGATTTTGCTGAATTAGTTAGATTTAATACTGAATTATCAGAAGAGATGCTCGAAGATCCAGAAAACATTCTCAAAGCAGGAGAACTTGCCATCAAAGAATTTGACTTGCCCAAAAAGATAACAAAATTTTCCTTGCGTTTCAAGAACCTTCCCGATTCTCAAAAGATCCAGATCAACGAGATTAGAAGCCGTCACCTCAAGAAATTTATTTGGGTAGAAGGAATTGTTCGTCAGAAATCAGATGTCCGTCCTCACGTTGCTGCATCAAAATTTGAATGTCCTTCCTGTGGTAATATCCTCACCGTTCTCCAACTAGACAACAAATACAAAGAGCCCAGCCGTTGCGGCTGTGGTCGAAAAGGAAAATTCAAAGAAGTGTCTAAAGAACTAGTAGATGGTCAAGGATTGGTCTTAGAAGAAGCAGCAGAAGAATTAGACGGCGCCCAACCTAAGAGGATCAACGTTTTCCTTAAAGACGATTTAGTTTCGCCCATGTCCGAAAGACGAACTAGTCCTGGCTCCCGTGTCCTTATCAGTGGATGGGTAACTGAAGTGCCAGTCACTCTTCGCAGTGGAGGGCAATCTACAAAATTTGAATTGATTGTGGAAGCAAATTTTGTTCAGCCAGCAGAAAAAGATCAACACGAACTAAACATTACTGAACAAGAATTAGAAGAAATCAAAGAGATCGGAAGAGATCCCAATGTTCTTCAGAGATTGACTAAAAGTCTTGCTCCTTCAATCTATGGCCACGATAAGATCAAAGAAGCGCTCATCCTCCAGCTTGCCGGTGGTTGTCGCAAAGTCCGACCAGATGGTGTTGTAACAAGAGGAGATATGCATATGCTTCTCATTGGTGATCCGGGATCAGGGAAATCACAACTTCTTAAACGTCTTTCTAAAATTGCACCAAAAGCGCGGTTTACGAGCGGAAAAGGAGCAACAGGAGCAGGCCTAACGGCAAGTGTCGTTAAAGATGAATTCTTAGGAGGCTGGAGCTTAGAAGCAGGGACACTCGTCCTTGCTAACCAAGGGTTTGCTATTATTGATGAAATGGATAAGATGGGTAAAGAAGATACCTCCGCTCTCCACGAAGCATTAGAACAGCAGACGATCAGCATTGCTAAAGCAAATATCCAAGCTACGTTACGATGTGAAACGACTGTTCTCGCTGCTGCTAACCCCAAATTTGGCCGTTTCGATCCTTACGATCTTATCGCTTCACAAATTGACCTCCCTCCAACATTAATTAACCGCTTTGACCTCATCTTCCCTGTCAAAGATCTGCCTAGCCGTGAAAAAGACGAGAAAACGGCAGAATTTATTCTTGGATTGCACAAAGATCCGGAAAAAGCTATTTCGGAAATATCAACTGATTTACTAAAAAAATTTTTTGCCCATATTAGAGCAAAGATGAATCCGAAAATGTCTGATGAAGCGATAGAAGAAATAAAATCATATTATATAAGTATGCGTAATTCTGGCGTGGGAGATGAAGGAGGGATAAAGAGCATCCCCATCACTGCCCGTCAATTAGAAGCACTCGTACGCCTATCAGAAGCGATGGCCAAAGTACGCCTTTCTAAAACTGTTGAAAAATCAGATGCGCAGAAAGCGATAGAACTAGTAGATTACTGTCTTAATCAAATAGCGAAAGATGAGAAAACTGGTAAGATCGACATTGATCGTATCAGCAGTAGTATCACTGCATCACAGCGAGGCACAATTAGTATAGTTAAAGAGATAATCCACGCTCTAGAAGAACAGACAAATTCAAAGATGATTCCTTTAGAGATGGTCATTGAAGCCGCCAAAGAGAAAAGCATCAGCCCAGAAACAATCAATGATACTATTGATAAGCTCCGCCGTTCAGGAGATATTTTTGAGCCGCGGAAAGGATTTGTACAGAGATTGTAAATCACCACTAAATGAAGTTAAAACACAGGACCATGGCACTACAAGAAACATCAAAACTAGAAAACAAGAATAAAAGACAGGTTGCATGTAAAATCCCTCTCCGACTTATCCATCAAGGAGAATATATCATAGAAAAAGAACAAGAACCAAATTACCTAAAAATAGGAGAAGAAGAGAGGATATATAGGGTAAATGTAATTGCAGTGATCATCAATAAAGAGAAAATTGGAATGATCACCAATCTTCTTTTAGATGATGGAACGGATAAAATAGTCGCCCGCCTATTTGAAGAAAGTAAAGCTATCCGAACTGGAGAAGTAGGAGATGTTATCCAAATGATAGGGAGAATAAGATTATATAATGAAGAGAAATATATCTCGCCAGAAATTATCAAAAAAATTGATTCCCTTTGGCTAAAGATAAGAAAGGAAGAATTGAAAAAGATAGGATGGGAGAAATATACCCAAAAAGAAGTAAGTCATCCTGTTGAACAAGAGAAACCAAAAGAGAAAAAGAATAAAAAAATAAGAGAAGAAAGTAAAGAAGATGAGAGAGAAAAAGAACAATCACCACAAAAAACTAAAACAGAACCAAAACCACCAGAAACATCTGATTTGGGACTAATTACAGCAGTAAAAGAAGAATTATCATACGAGAAATTAGTTAAGATAATTAAAGAGTTAGATCGGGGCCAAGGAGTTTTCATCGAAGAAGTGATTGAGAAATCCCCTTTAAATAATACAGAACAGATTATTCAACGAATGTTAGAAAGCGGCGATATCTTTCAAAATCAACCGGGAAGAGTAAAAGTATTATAATAAAAATTATAAAAATTAGCCAAAGAAAACGGGGGTAATATATACTTCAATAATCCCCCCAACAACAAGTAAGCCAATACTGATTAAGACTAAATCTAATACATCCATATAAATTCTTGATTCTTTTAAGTTTTGTTTGATAAACGCTATAGAAATAATTCCCCCTGCTAAGCCAGCAATAAAATACGCAGCAATTTCAAAAATACCATGAGTCATATATCGAAAGACACTAAAAGCAGCCGCGCTGAAGTAAGTAGCAACCGAGGGCAAACCTATAGAATTGATCGCATGTGCGACTTCTGTCTTGATTAAATTTCCCATTGCAGAAGCAATAACAGAAGCATTCCAAGTTAAGATAAAGATCGCACCGGCACCATATAAAAAAGAGAAGACCAAACAGAAGAAAAGAACTTTAAAATTATTGAATAATATTCTCATAAAGAGACTAATTGAAGTGATATTTCCCGTCACAACTGCACTGCTTGGTCCAGTTTGGATTGCATTATTTACATTCATGATTGCTGATTGTTGTAAGTTAAAGACAGAATCAACCATTGCTTGTGGAAGAAAAACATAGGCTAATACCATTGCCGACAAAATCCCAAAAAACAGGAACATAAAGAAAAAAAGTACTTTGCCATGTTCTTTTAGAATACGGGATTCTGGATACTTAAAGTCAAGCTCTTCTTCACGTTTGATCGTCACATAAAATAAAGGAAGAGTAGACATCACTACTAAAAAAACAGACAATAACCCCGCTGCATCTTTAAATACTATATAAGAAAGAATAAGAGCAATAATAGAATTAAAAAAGCCCACGATAAACATCTGCCAGGGTTTTTTCTTCAGGGAAAATGGATTGAATAACAATTCTAAGACCATAAGTAGAAAAACACAATATAAACTATATAAACATTTCTTAGAAATTAATGGAAAAGACTAATTAAATGAAAGCACCAGCCAAAATAATTGCATTTAACAATAAGTCAACCTAAAATAATTGGAAATCCCTGATCAACCACCGCCACCCCATCGTTTCTAATGGAAAACAAGAAAAAATTTAATGAACTAGGTAAAATCTTCTTTAATTATGGATACAGGAAACGTCTGAAAGCGCAAGAAAACTGACAACGATCAGTTCTCTGCGCAGAATGGGACTAAAATTCAATCAACAAATTAGTACCATTTAACTAGTTAATGATATTTCTTATGGAAATGGAAAAATGGTCTTCTATTGGTTTTTCATACATTTATTTAATAAAAAATTTTGAGAGGAATGTTCAAGAAGAATGATAGGCTAAACTGTTAAATGCAATCAACATTAGGAAAATATCCTAAAAAAGGGAATAACACTCATTGAACAATGGTTTGATGCATTCAGAAACCAAAGAGCATAATAACATTTTTTATCTAATTCATGAATTTATCTTCACCAATCTTACTATCAAATAAGTATCATATTTTTACTTATCATTATTTATTCTTTATCATAACTTTTTATTTTTATTATTATTATTATTATTTTCTATATAGTAAATAATAATATAACAAATAACAAATCATAAATGTTAAATAATAAAAACCACATTAATTTCCTAAAATCAAAAGTGGTAATATCTCTACTATCCACTGTAGTGGAATATTCAATATTTTCTTTAATTACATTTAACCATTTTTAAGTGCCGTAAAAGAATATCTTTATCTATTTGGTATATATTCTAAGATAGACCTGTTCAAAATTAAAAGTCTTTATAAGAAAGCTTCCAACTGATCAACCTATCCATCTTAAACCACATCTTTTTTGATCATATCCTATCCAAGAATCATCATTTTCCACAGGAAATAAGGGGGTCTCTATGCTTAAAATAGGTAATTATTTTGAAAACTTCCTAAAAAAAGACTCTTTATTTGTTGATAAGTCGGTACTATTATCTTCTCATTATCCAGAGGATATACCTTACCGAGAAGAACAAATCCAAGAAATAGCTAACATTTTAGCTCCTGCATTACGTTTAGAACGTACATCTAATCTTTTTGTGTATGGAAAGACAGGCACTGGTAAGACTCTTTCTGTGCGTTATATACTTCTTTCCATGCGTCAAATTGCTGAGAAAAATAACATCCCCATTCAAACTATCTATTTAAACTGTAAATTAAAACGCGTGGCTGATACTGAATATCGACTTATCGCTCAATTGATCAAATTCCTTGGCCAAGAAATCCCTCCCACCGGTCTTCCTACTGATGAAGTATATAACATCTTTTACAAACTTGTCGAACGTAAAAAACAGTTAATTCTCTTAGTCCTCGATGAAGTTGATCAACTAACCAAAAAAATCGGTGACGAGATGCTTTATAACTTAACAAGAATCAATTCTGAACTACATCATTCTCAAATTTGTCTTATTGGCATCTCCAATAATCTCATCTTTGCAGAAAATCTTGACCCTCGTGTCAAGAGTAGTCTTTCTGAAGAAGAAATTATTTTTCCACCTTATAATGCTATCCAAATTCAAGATATCCTTCGCAAAAGAGCAGCAAAAGCTTTTTGTGAGGGTACTGTTGAAGCTGGACTTATCGAAAAGTGTGCTGCATTTGCCGCTCGTGAGCATGGAGATGCCCGTCGGGCGATAGATCTTTTGAGAGTTGCTGGGGAAATTGCAGAACGGAGTGGGTCTCTGACCATTTCTATCACCCATCTTGATGAAGCTGAACATCGTGTAGAATCGGATAAGATTATTAATGCAGCTACAAATCAACCCAAACAATTTCAGCTGGTGTTATACACTCTCCTCCTCGTCTCATCGCCACAAAAACAAATATTTACAGGGGAGATCTATGAGTTATATAGTACTCTGTGTAAAAAGAGTAATTATAATGTTCTTACCCAACGTCGGGTCTCGGATATCCTGGCTGAATTGGATATGTTAGGGATTATCAATGCCAATATCATTTCAAAAGGGCGGTACGGGCGAACTCGTCAAATATCCATCTCTTTGGAAGAATCAGTCGTTACCAAACTCAAAGAAATCCTAGAGAAGTCATTGCACCTCTCTTAACCATCCATTAAACCATTTTGTCTAACCCACTCACAAAATCACCATGGTCAAAAAAACAACTCAGGAATTTATTGGAGAAATGTTTGAAAAGGGTATACTCATCAATGAAGAACTTCTTACTAGACATCAAGCTTCTTTAGATGATACTATCATCACCAAATTAGAACTGGAAGAAGATCTTCTAGTTCTCAATGATGATTACACCAACATTTTAGGAAAATCCTCCCTCGTTGACTGGTATGAAATTGATAAAAGCCGCGTCGACGCGGAAAAAGATCGTGATGATGAACTTTATCAATCTCAACTTCAAGAATTTTCTTCTTCTCAATTAAGCACTCCCCCCTCTAATCAAAAGATCATCTCGACAGAAGTTTCTTTATCTCCAGAAGAAGACTTCTCTTTCACGTCTCACGACGGACAATATCTTCCCGAAAATCAATCCTCTCTATTTCAAAATGTTTCTAAAGAAGACCAATTTCTTTTTTCTCCTTCTCTATCTGCTGTTTCGATCATCATTTCCTATCAAAATATTCCCAGAAAATATCTGGTGGAGGATTTCACTAACTTTTTCTTAACTCGTTACCGTTTTCTAGAAGGAATCCTTCGTCATCGCAAAGAATTAACAGGAACCCTTACCATTAAACGTATTCTTCAAAAAAACGAAAAAGAAAAAATCGCTCTTATTGGCATTATCAAAGAGGTTGGTGAAACCAAAACCGGCAATCTTGTGATAACTGTAGAAGACCCTACAGGAGAAATTAAGATTATTGTTTCCAAGAACAAAAACGAAACCTTTCTTGCTGCCAAGGACTTGGTCGTTGATGAAGTAATAGGTGTCGCCGGTGTTTATTATGATAAAGTAATCTTTGCCGATTCTTTTGTCTGGCCTGATATTCCTCAAGATCATGAACTTAAAAAAGGTCCTGTAGAAGAATATGTTATTTTTCTTTCTGACATCCACGTAGGATCAAAACTCTTTCTCAAAGAAGAATTTAATAAGTTTCTCTATTGGTTAAAAGGGGAGACGGGCAATGATGAACAGCGCAACATTGCTCATAATGTCAAATATATCTTCATCGCCGGTGATCTTGTCGATGGAGTAGGCATTTATCCTTCTCAACAAGAAGAGCTCGAGATTGACGACATCTCCGGTCAATACGCGGCATTTACCGAATTATTAAAACAGATACCATCCGATAAACAAGTTATCATCTGTCCCGGTAATCATGATGTGGTCCATCTTGCCGAGCCGCAACCTGTGTTTTACCAAGAGTTCGCTCCTGGTCTTTTTAATCTTCCTAACGTCACGTTGGTCACCAATCCTGCTCTTGTCAACATCGGAAAAAGAGACGATTTTCCTGGTTTTGATGTGATGATGTATCACGGTTATAGTTTTGATTATTACGTTGCTAACGTTGAATCCATTCGTTCACAAGGCGGGTATCACCGTTCTGATTTAATCATGAAGTTTCTTCTGAAACGCCGCCACTTAGCCCCCTCATTCAAATCTACTCCTTATTATCCTTCTCATGCCGAGGACCCCCTCCTGATCAAAAAAATCCCTGATTTCCTGATCACTGGACATATTCATTACTCCAAACAGGCAAATTATCGCGGCGTCACGATGATCAGTGGCAGCTGCTGGCAAGGCAAGACTTCATTTCAAGAAAAATTAGGACATGAACCCGAACCAGCACGCGTCCCTATTGTAAATCTTAAGACGAGACAGATAAAAGTTTTGAGGTTTGGTTAACGTGGCCATCGTCGCATCACCGGAGATACAACAATACTTCCAGCAGATTACAGAAAGTGTAACAAAAGCCTATGCTGTTGCTGAAGAAGCGCGAGCGAAAGGCCTAGACCCTGAAAGGACAGTTGCTATTCCATTAGCCAAAAACATGGCTGAACGAGTTGTCGGTCTCATCTCTGTGGTCGCACCGCAAATAACTAATACTACTGTTACCCAACGTATAACTGAACTTGAAAAACAATACGGTCTTCTTGATTGGCGTGTTGGTTTTACCATTGCCGAAGAGGTCGCCAAAGAACAATTTTGTAAATTTGAGGATAAGCAAACGGCGATGGAAGTAGGCATTCGTGTCGGCTTTGCGTATCTCACGTTAGGGATCGTTTCAGCTCCATTAGAAGGCTTCGTCGGACTTAAAATAAAAAAGCGTAGAGATGGTAAAGAATATTTTGCTCTCCAATATGCCGGCCCCATCCGCGGGGCCGGTGGAACTGCTGCATCTACTTCCGTCATCCTTTCTGATTATGTGAGAGTGAGAATGGGTTATGCACCCTATGATCCTGACGAAAAAGAAGTCAATCGTTATGCCATCGAAGTTGGAGACTACCACGAACGTGTTACTAACCTTCAATACCGTCCCTCTGATCAAGAATTGAAATTTATGATCTCCCATCTTCCTGTTGAAGTGGACGGCGACCCCACTGAACAGTTCGAAGTTTCCAACTATAAAGATCTTCCTCGGATAGAGTCTAATCTCATTCGTGGTGGTGTTGCGTTGGTTCTTGCTGAAGGCCTCTGCCAAAAAGCGCCAAAACTATGGAAACGTCTCTCTAAATGGGGAAAAGAGATGGGTCTAGATTGGAGCTGGCTTGCTGACTTCATCAAACTGAAAGAAGAAATTCATGCTTCTCATGGCCCTGCTAAAAACAATGAAGAAAAAACATCAACAGAAAAAGTAGTGAAAGCAAATAACACTTTTATTATGGATCTTGTTGCCGGCCGTCCGATTCTAACGCACCCTTTAGGAGCAGGCGGTTTCCGTCTTCGCTACGGGAGAGCAAGAACAACTGGTTTTTCTACGGCGGCACTTCACCCCGTAACCCTCCTTGTCCTTGACAAATTCATTGCTATTGGCACCCAGCTCAAGGTTGAACGTCCAGGAAAAGCAGCAACCGTTGCTATTTGTGACTCATTAGAAGGGCCCGTCGTTCGTCTCACCGATGGTTCTGTTATGAAGTTGCAAAATGAGGAGGAAGCTAAACCTTTCATTCCATCTGTTGAAGAAATTCTCTTCCTTGGTGACATCCTCTTTAATTATGGTGATTTTTCTGAGAACGGACAAAAATTAGTTCCCGCAGGTTATTGTCCCGAGTGGTGGATGCTAGAATTTGAAAAAGCAATGGGCAAAGACCAGACTGGTTCATGGCTCAACGACACGGCGCAAAAATTGAATCTCTCTCCCGAAAGGATCAATGAACTTCTTCAATCCCCTCTTACTTTATACCCTACTTTTGAAGAAGCAATTTCTATTTCTACTCATTATGCCGTTCCTCTACATCCTGAGTTCACCGCCTATTGGAAGCTTGCATCTGCAGAAGATGTCTCCTTTCTCTTTCAATGGCTAAAAGAGGGAAAAGTAAAATGTGACCAACTCGGCATCACTAAAATTATTCTCCCTTTCAACAAAGAACTTTCCTATCCTAAAAAGATTCTTGATAATATTGGTCTTCCTCACAAGATTATCAATAAAGATAATCTTGTCATCGAACAAAAAGAAGCCCAATATCTTGGTTTGATCTTTAACTTTTCTTCCCCGCAGGAATTAGAGCAGAGATCTCTCCCTTCTCACTCTTCATTTAGAAATGCGTTAGAGTTCCTCAACTCTTTCAATAAGATAACTCAGCGGGATAAAGCTGGAACATTTATTGGTGCAAGAATGGGCCGTCCAGAAAAAGCCAAGATGCGCCACCTTACCGGATCCCCACAGGTCATGTTTCCTGTGGGAGAAGAAGGCGATCGTTTGCGCAGTTTCCAAGCTGCTTTAGTCAACGGCAAAGTTAATAGCGCTTTCCCCTGTTTCTTCTGCGAACCCTGCCAGAAAAAAATGATTTATCCTTCTTGTGAGGACTGTGGTACGGCTTGCATCCAACATTATTTCTGTCGACAATGTGGTGATCTGTCAGAAGATCAATGCCGTCACGGCCCTGCTTCTCGTTATAAACACCAAGATCTTGATATTAATTATTACTTCACCAAGGCCAAAGGACGTCTTAATGAAAAAATCTTTCCCGATCTCATTAAAGGCATTCGTGGCACCTCCAACAAACACCATATTGTAGAACACTTGACCAAAGGATTACTCCGCGCCAAACATGATGTCTATGTTAATAAAGACGGAACCACTCGCTATGACTGCACAGAATTACCTATCACCCATTTCAAGCCTAAAGAGATAAAGACCTCTGTCCAAAGATTACGGGAATTGGGATACACTCACGATGTATATGGTGCTGATCTTCAGTCTGATCAACAAGTCGTAGAAATAAAACCCCAAGATGTTATCCTCCCCGGCTTTGACTCCCTTGATGAATCTGCACCAAAAGTATTATCACGAGTCGCAAAATTCATCGATGATCTCTTGATTCAATTTTATCATTTAGAACCATTTTATAACATTAATACAGAACAAGACCTTGTCGGTCATCTTGTAGTTGGCATCGCTCCCCATATCTCTGCCGGACTAGTCGGTAGGATTATCGGCTTCTCCGAAACGCAGGGATTGATTACCCATCCGATGTATCATGCCGGGATGAGGCGTGATTGTGATGGTGATGAAGCTGCTGTTATGCTTCTGATGGATGCTCTTCTTAATTTCTCTCGACAATATCTTCCTGAAAGACGTGGTGCTAAAACGATGGACTCACCCTTAGTCTTGACTGCGTTCCTTAATCCTTCTGAAGTTGATGACCAAGTTCATGGTGTTGATATTGTCTGGCGTTATCCTTTGGAACTCTATGAAGCTGCGTTAGAGATGAAAGCCCCTTGGGAAGTGAAATCCGGTCCAGACCAAAAGAAAGTAGAACAGATCAGTGATCGTCTCGGAACACCACTGCAGTACGAACAATACGGATTTACTCATCCAACAACTAATTTCAATAAAGGTGTGCAATGTTCTGCCTACAAGACCATTCCCTCCATGGAAGAAAAACTGATGGGACAGATGGAAATTGCTCAAAAAGTTCGTGCTGTTAATATGGACGATGTTGCTAAATTGGTTATTCAGAAACATTTCATCAAAGATTTGAAAGGGAATCTCAAGAAATTTTCCATGCAACAATTTCGCTGCGTGAAATGCAACGAGAAATATCGTCGCCCGCCACTCGCTGGAAAGTGCACTGCTTGCGGTGGGAGACTAATCTTTACAATTTCTGAAGGTTCCGTCATTAAATACCTTGGACCATCACTGATGTTAGCAGAGAAATATGACTTCTCCCCGTACTTAAAACAGACTCTTAACATCATTAAGAGTGATGTAGAACATATCTTTGGCAAAGATAAAGAGAAGCAAGTCGGATTAGGAGCGTTTATGGGTTAGCTCATTTTTCTAAATTAATACTTCTCTGTTTTCTTTATCTAAAATCAAACATTTAATTTCTCCACCACAATATTTCTTGATTAGTTCTTTCAGCTCTTCTGTGATCATTTTCACCCCTTGCTTTGTAAATGGAGGAAGTCCTTCTAATATTAAGATGCAATTTTTTGTATTTTCTGTTAGTTTTGTTCTTTCTGCTTCGCGCCAATTCCATCTTCTACAGATTGTTGATATTGCATCTCTGTAAATAATTTCTCCAACATGTGGTGCTCGTGCCTCTTTGTCACCTAAGAGAAGAACTGCTTCTTCATTTTCCCCAGCAAAAGTTAGTCTGAGATCTCCTTTTATCATGTCGACATCTTCTCCACCCAGAGGTATCATATATTTTAAAGAAACAAAATTATAAGTATCAACTAAAGCACTAATTGGTTTTAACTTGATTCCTCTGAGGACTAATTGATATAAATTTTCGACAGAGGATTTATTATCCTTCGGTTTGGCATTAAACTTGAGATATGCCTCTCTCCAAATATTTATTTTAGGCAGATCCGAAAGAGATTCTAAACTATATTTTCGTCTAATAAGCTCTTCTTGTTCCTTTATTTTAATCTTTATCTCATCATTATTCTTAGAATTATCAACGTTTTTACAAACAATTACACCTACTACATTCCAACGCTACTTGCGCATGTGGAACATTCTGCACATACAAGACTTTTTTTGGATCGATCAAATCCAATTCTATTCCCAGTGCCACAGCTGCTTTCCCGGTAAACATCGCATCACGTGCACCCTCAATTAACTTCTTTACTTCCTCTGGAGATTTTTCTTCTCCTTGATAAAAAACAGAACGTATATCTAATTGGACTTTTCCCTCTTCAAAATGTTTTCCCAAGAGATCTTTATCTGTCACGACAATCAGAATTCCGTGTGCCCCTTGTTTTTCTGCTACAATAAAATTCATTTTAGATTGCTTTAACTGGCTTCTTTGCCCCACAGGCGTTACAGCGGATGAACTGTGCTCCTTTCTCTTCGATCAATTTTGTTTCCGGCTTGTGACATTCCGGACAGAACACAAATTCACTTGCATACTTCTTGATCTTCTTATTGATCGCTGATGCTGGAATTTTTGTCCCGAAAATAACCCTTTCGCCAAAGAATTTTCCTGGTGTCGCCAATTCTCTCAGAAGATACTTTAAGAGATGTTCTGGATCACGATCCATATCCTTGGCAATTTTTTTGAGATTGCTTAAGACCGTCTTATTTCCTTCAAGATGCCCCATCGCTTTATCTATCGTAAATCGTTCGCTTCCCTGTGTGATCTCAGGAAGCTCTTGTCTCGCCTTTTGCAACAATTTTTCATAACTATCCATACTTTCATTAGAAGTTGTCTGTTTTATAAATGTTTAGGCAGATTGTGGTCTTCTAACCTGCAGCCTCACCGCAATATTTATATACCTCAAATAGTACATCGTACTATATAAATAAAAGAGGTGTGTATATTATGCCAGGACTTGATCTTGCTGAAGTTATTCTTGCTGTAATCGTAGGTACACTTGCTGCGATTGTCTACTCTTTACGAGTATTGATCCTCGTTGAGCGTCGTGTCGCTTCTATGGAGATGAATATCCAACGTTTGACATCAAAAGTGCTCCACGAAGAAGTGATGATTGAACGCATCATCAAAGGTAAGAAGAAGAGATAATTATTTCTTTTTCACTATTTTTTTAATCTTTTTAAGAACTGTTTCTTTCTTAACGGATTTCTTCTTATCAGTTTTTCTTACTTTTTTTATTTTTGCTTTCACTACTTTTTTCCTTTCTTTTCCCTGCTTCCGCTTCTCTTTCTTCTCTTCTTTCAGCTCAGTAAATTCGGCTTCTAGACTAGCAATTCGTGATTGTAGCTGCTTAATCCTCTCTTCCGGGTTGTCTTGATTGATCAATTCACCACATTCTGGACAACGAAATTCAAAGTCCATCGCTTGGTCAAAATTTAATCTCACGCACGTATTTGGACAGACAAAAAATAACTCCTTTCTCTCCTCTTCCAACTGTGCATTCAATTTGTCAAGAAGATTTTGCTTCATCTTGTAATAATTAAAACGGATACTTTCCGGCAGCAGCGTCCAGTAGTAAATATACCACCCTTTTTGCTTATCTTTTTTCCGTGTAAAACCGACGAGATTGTAATTGTGAAGGATGTAAAGCATTTTGCGGATGATCTTAATATCTTTCTTTGTCCGTGTTGCTAAATCAAACTCTGAAACATTCGATTTTCCGATCAATTCTCTGATCAGTGGTGTCCCTTCTGGACCAAGAATAGCTATAAGTATTTCCTCTATTTTTTTGGGAGTGAAGCGCATTTTTGCCGTAAATCTACCACCCAGTATCAAAAGTAATTACTGTGTGCTAATAACCCTTTTAAATGTTTCGGTTAAGATCATTATTTTCTTTTCCCATCAACTCTGTAGCTGTCAAGCCCCTTCTTTTTGCTAATTCTAAAGAAGCCGCCCAACAATTACCTGTTTTTTCTAAGTCCTCTAGCATCAAGAAGTACCATTCTTCACCAGGAAAACGGATACCAACCCACGATTCTGCCCCAAACCGCTGTGCGAACGTCTGTAATTGCTCAACATCCTCCGCGTAGAGATATTTCTTCTGATCTTTCGTTACTTTACATTCAATCGCGACTCTTCTTACTGCATTTCCCGCCAAGATATCTGGCGAAGGATAGCGTGAAGAACCGCTCCCTGCTGCCCTGATTGCCGACCAGCCACTTTCATTAAATATCTTAATCAGTTCCCTCTCTCCTCTTGTACCCTTCGCTTTACGGTTTAATACCATTTCATTTTCTTATCAGCTTTTTTCTCATTTCAAAAACAGGTAATTTCTGATCTTTTATTTGATGAATAGCCTTCTTGACTACTTTAAATCCGTTCTTCTCATAAAAAGGACGTGCCGTGATTGTCGATATACATTTCAGCGTTCTCCCCCCATTCGCATAAACTTCTCTTTCAATCTTCATCAATAATTTCTTACCAATCCCTTTTCCTAAAAAATTCTTGTGGATGTATAATCCCATCAACTCATGATCTTTATAGTCTGCAAAACCCACAATCTTTCTACTTTCTAAAGCAACATATCGTTGATTTATCTCTCCCAGATTTCGAAAACGCTTTGCTGAACTTCTTCCTGACCAAACAGTGATTTCCCTTGGTGTATAATCTTTCTTATTAATTGAACGGATTGTTCCTCGATGTAATCGGGCTAAAGAAACCGCATCATCAGATCTGAATTTTCTAATTTGAAACATCTTTCACCGGACTTATTATTCAAATCTACACTTTAATCTTCATAAAATCTTCGGCCACGACTGCTCCTTCAAAATAAGTCTGTGCTTCTTCCATGATCTCATTATTCGTCTTATACCGTTGGCTGATATGTGTAATCACTAACTTTTTCACATTGTTCTCTGATGCGATCAATGCTGCTTGTTTCACCGTCAGATGGAGCGATTTTTCTGCATTTACTCGAAGATTATCTAGCAGCGTCCCCTCGATGATTAAGACATCAACATCTTTTGCTAGCGCCACAGCCCCATTGCAAGGCGCAGTATCAGTCACATAACTCACACTCTTCCCTGGAACAATATAAGTTACTTCATCTGCTCTGATCGTCTTTCCTTTCCATTCCACGCTCTTTCCTTCCTGTAGTTTTCCTAAGAGTGGTCCCTCTAATCCTAATTTTTCCGTCTTCGCCACGTGGATTCTTCGCTTATCTTTTTCTTGAAAACGATAGCCGATACAGGGTACGGAATGTTTTAACGGCTTCGCTTCGATAGTAAATGTTTCCTCGTCTAAAATAACACCCGAGGTCACTTCATGGACTTCATGTTCAATGATATCCTTTGCCGCAAATGCTTCCAGAAAATTTTGAAGATAAAGCTTTGTCCCTTTCGGACCATAGATATGCAGCTTGCTTGCAAATTGATCAGCCCCCATACTACTTAACAGACCAGGTATTCCAAAAACGTGATCTCCGTGGAAGTGACTGATGCATAACCTAGTGATCTTCGCTGGCTTTACACCCGCTACTCTCATCTGCCGTTGGATTCCTTCACCACAATCAAATAAGATATGCTCCGTTCCATGTTGCAGTAGAACCCCCGCATGATTACGGAGCTTTGTCGGCTGCATACATCCCGTCCCTAAAAATATGATTTCTGTCATCTACTGCAATTCTCCTATCTTCTTCTCCAATTCTCTCAGAGAACTGATTTTATGTCCATGTTCTCGCGAATTTTTACGGTCAACCAACACCGCATGCATCCCTACTCTTTCTGCAGGCTCGATATCACTCTGCAGACTATCTCCAACCATCAAACATTCCTCCGGCGATACCTGCAGTTCTCTAAGCACAGTCGGAAAGAAATCTTCATCTGTTTTAATCTTTCCTATCTCACATGAGAAAACAATTTTCTCAAAGTATTGTTTCAATGCATATTTCTCCAAGACAGAATTGATCGAGAAGCAATCCGTATTGGAGACTAACACCAACGTATAATCTTGCGTGAGCTGTTGCAATACTTCCACTACCTCTTCGTATGGTTTTGCTAACATCCATGATTTGTTCCACATCCCTACCAATAGGTCTAAATTCTCTTCCGTGCAAGAAACATTAAATTCAACACATAATGCTTGAAATGCCTCCCTTAACGAAGAGAAAGATCTCGTCATCATCGCCTTTTCCATCTTTACTACGTATTCAGAGAAAGGATCTTTAATTCCCAAAATCGTTTTTACCTGTTTAATTGGGCTCCAGACCCCATTCTCTACTAATGTTCCCCAAAAATCAAAGAAAAGTACTTTTATCATGCTGTTCTACCCCCGTTATCTGCTAATAACGCGTTTCTATTTATATTTTGCGACAGAAATGCAGTGATAATCCCATCTCTTCTCCCTGATACCAAAACCAAAAACATAAATACCTCTTCTCTCAAAAGGCTAATATGACAGAAACGCTGGCAAATCTAGTTGTCACACCATCCGTCCAACGAATGTTATGGTCTAACTATGATCCCCATGCCACTCCTCTTCCTTCAGGAATTCTCGTCGCCGGATATGCAGATTCCCGTTGGTACTCAACTACATCGATTAGAAGTGGAAAAGCGTTTGATCTTCTCTCTCCTGATCAACACCAATCTCTGGTATACAAATACTTAGTTTCCCACCAAAAAGATGTTTGCGTCATCCCTTGGCTTCAGTATTCCTCAAGAGAATATTCGTCAGATTTCTATCAATTCTGTGAACAACATGTTGTCGAACCATTCTTTGGCATCGTTGTTCTCAAACCGACAGCTCTGGAGGGGAAGCGCCATTTTGATGTAAGAATGACTTCCGGTAAAGAAGACTTCCCTCTTACTACGATCCCTGCTTGCCAAGTTCCTTACTCAGCACAAGAAAACATATCTCATTTTCTTCAGTATTGGGTTAGCGCAAATAAATTTGAGGGAAAAGGTCTCCGTGTGCTAGAACAGTAACTATTTTATACTCCTCATCATTTCTAGCGGTCATGGACATCAAAGACCGTTTTAACCTCATCAAACGCAATACGCAAGAGATCGTCACGGAAGAAGAGCTTCTTAATCTTCTCAAAGCAAAAAAACAGCCGTCCGTATATCTTGGCACAGCCATCACTGGACGTCCACACATCGGTTATTTTGTCTGGGTATTGAAAATGTCCGACTTTCTTAAAGCGGGTTTCAAAGTTAAAGTTCTTCTTGCTGATCTTCACGGAGCATTAGACAACTGCCCCTGGGATGTCTTGGAAAAACGGTACGCTTATTACAGTGCAGTTATCCCTCTGATGTTCGCTGCCGTCGGTGCTGACATTGAAAATATCGAACTAGTTAAAGGCTCTTCTTATCAACTCAATAAAGATTACATGATAGATATGTTAAAGATGGCTACATTTACCTCTGTCCATGATGCGATGAAATCCGCTTCTGAGGTAGTTAAATTTGGCGACAATCCAAAATTAAGCGGCTTGATTTACCCACTGATGCAATCTTTAGATGAGCAATATCTTGATGTAGATATTCAATATGGAGGAGTAGATCAACGTAAGATCCTCATGTTTGCGCGCGAAAACCTACCTAAACTGAATTACAAACATCGGGTAGAGGTTATGACTCCACTGATTCCTGGTTTGGTCGGCAAGAAAATGTCATCGTCTGACCCCAAGTCAAAAATAGATTTGCTCGATGATGAGAAAGCTGTAATGGACAAGATAAAAGGTGCCCATTGTGAAGAAGGTATCGTCGAGGACAATGGCGTATTAGCCTTTCTCAAAAATGTGATTATGGTCATCAAAACTGATCGTAAAGAGAACTTTACTATTGAGCGTCCAGTGAAGTTTGGAGGCAACGTCTCTTTTTCTACCTATGAAGAGATCGAAGAAGCATTTGTACAGAAAAAACTTCACCCTTTAGATTTGAAGATGGCTCTTGCTAAAGAAGTCAATAATCTCCTTTCTGTCTTCCAGAAAAATAAAGAAAAATTAGAGAAGATCGCGAAGACGGCGTATACCTAAATTATCTGCCTAACCGACACTCACTTTAGGAAGCCAATACTTTTTAACAGTACTTCTCTCACTTCCCTCTCAACACCACAAACGTATGATACTTAAAATAAGTATTAATCACTCTCACCAGATCCTGCTTACTGACCTTTTTAATTTTCTTCAAGAAATCATCCATTAACTTCACATCTCTTACCTGTTCCCAGAACAATAACTGGTCGGCGATCTTCTGGCCATCTTCCATGTCTAAGAGATAACTTCCCTCCACATATGTCCTCGCTTCTTCTAGATCATCGTCCGTACAGTGTTTTATCTTTTCGATTTCTTCTAGAATGATCTGTTTCACCAATTTCTTATTTTTTCGATCGATCGAAGCATAGACTGCGAAAAAACCAAAATTCACATCTGCGAAATGCTGTGTTCCTACTTCATAAGCTAATCCCCGATTACTCCTGATTTCAATAAACATCCTGCCACTTTGTCCCCGACCGAGAATCCCATTCAACACTTCCAGCGCATATGTATCGTGATGTCCTCGCGGGACTGTTTTGAAACCTAAAACCGTGTAGGTATTGGCAATATTCTTTCTTTTCTCAACGATCTCTTGATTCTTGTTCGCTATCGGTTCTTCTGGGTATCCCTGTCGAGGCACTGTTCTCTTTTCCATCGTAAAATGAGTTGTCACTTCCTTCTTCCAGTTTCCTACATCTCCTACAATAGAAATAACCATATTGTTTGGCGCATAATGTTTCTGAAAATACGCCAGCACCATCTCCCGCGTCAGATTCTTGATAACTTTTCTGTCACCATAAGTCGGAAATTGGCAGGGTGCTTTCTTAAACAAGTTTTGTTGTAATAAAATCCATTGGTAATAGCTCGGTTCGTCATGAACCATATCAATCTCTTTTAACACAATATTCTTCTCTTTCTCGATATGTTCTTTTGCGAAAAGCGGCTGTTGTAATATCTCTGCTAGAATCTCTACCGCTTTGTGAAAGTGTTTTCTTAGGACTTTCACATAGAAACATGTCCTCTCATTTGTGGTATACGCATTAAAGTCTCCTCCAATCTTCTCAATCTCATTAGAAATCTCTCGATTAGTGGGCCTTTTTGTCGTCCCCTCAAATAAAATGTGTTCCAAGAAATGTGAGATCCCTCTTTCCTCTGGTAGTTCATGGTTACTACCTACTTTCACCATCACCTCAACCACTACCGAATTTCCTGGCTTGCGCTGATGAATGATCGTTAACCCATTTCCTAAGACCACTTTTTGCATAGATCTACTTATTTTTTTAAGGTTTATATGTGTTTTGAAAAAGAAGGATTTAAGAAGATATCTTCCCTTCTTCCCTTCATGAAACTACTCCAATTTCAACGGCTTCTTACTCAACAGAAGATTGATCTTGCCTTCTTTAACTATACGGACCCTGCTGTCCCATATTTTATCGGGAGAGAGTTTACAGGAGGTTATTTTTTGATCACTCCCCGGAAAGCTATTCTTCTCATCTCCCCTCTTGACCATAAGCCTCAGAAAAAAGGAATTACTGTCCACTACCTTGCCAAAGGATGGTCAAAAAAATACGGCAGTAAACAGTTTAAGTCTGTGGGCATCAACAAAAGTAATCTCACCGTGGAGAACTTAGACAGGGTCAGAAAGATCTTCCCTAAAGCGAAAATAAAAGACATCTCTTCCTCTTTAGAACAACTCCGTCTGGAAAAAGTCCCTCCAGAAATCCTTATGATAAAGAGAGCATGTGATCTGACAACTGCAGCATTTGACGCGCTCATTAGAGAACTCCCTCATCGAAAATTAAAAACAGAACAAGACGTTGCCCTCTTCCTTGAGACACACATCCGTAAAAATGGTGGAACTATCGCCTTCCCCACGATCGTTGCTGCCGGTAGAAATGCGGCTATCCCTCATCACATCACTTCTATCACCCCTCTCAGACGAGGCGTTTTATTACTTGATTTTGGTGCTCGTATCAATAGTTATTGCGCCGATATGAGCCGCACTATTCTCCTTGGTAAACCGACTCACGAGGAAGAAGAAATGTATCGTCTGCTCGCCGGATCCCAGCAGGCTTCCCTTGAAGCTGTGGAAGAGGGGATATTTCTCTCTGAATTAGATAGAATCGCTCGCCAGAAGCTCGGCAAATACGCTTCTACATTCAATCACGCGTTAGGCCATGGAATAGGTATAGAAGTCCATGAAGGACCATCTTTTTCTGATCCAAAAGCAACCGTCACCAAAAATATCCCATTTACAATCGAACCAGGCATCTATTTTCCCAGCAAATTTGGTATTAGAATAGAAGACACCATAGTCTGGAACGGAAAGAAACTAGAAGTATTAACTAAAGCTACGAAAAGATTGACTGTTTCCCCGTTCTGACTCCCCACAGAAGAAAGATTTTTAATATAGTGCCCTTTTTAACACAAAAGTTTATAAATAAACTGTGGGGCTGTAGTGTAGCCTGGTGAAGATGACTCTCAAATAGTCATTTTCGAGCAACTATCACTAATGGTTTGGGTGAGCCTTCGGCGATGACCGGAACAACAAAAAAACCATTGAACCCCGGTTCGAACGGAAATGAATAATTTCACGAAATTCCGGGCAGCCCCACTCTATCTTATGAGGGAATTATCATGACAACTTCAACAAAACGTTTCGGCACCCGTTACGGGACAAAACCCAAGAAAAAGTTTGGTCAGATTGAAGCGATTCAACGTTCTGCTCATAAATGTCCTTCTTGCAGTAAAACCGCTGTAAAGCGTCTCGCGATGGGCATCTGGCAGTGTCGTAAATGTAGCGTCAAGTTTGCCGGTAAGGCATATACAATCTAAAAGGTGCACAATGTATTACGTCTGTTTTGATTGCGGAAAAAAAGTAGAAGATGAATATACTCGGACGAAAGTCCGTTGCCCTTACTGTGGTGGTAAGATTCTGTACAAAGACCGTCGTACTGTTAACCACGTCAAAGCTCGTTAAACTCTTTTTCCCTTCCCGGTTTAAAATACAAGAGGTACCACTCTCATGGCTACTCATTCAAAAATAGATCAGTTACAGCTGTTGCAGCAGAATATGCAAAATATCCTTCTCCAAAAACAACAGCAAGAATCAGCGCTGATCGAACTTAATTCTGCCTGTGAAGAACTTGGTAAAACCGATAAAGCATACAAAATTGTCGGAAAGATCATGATCGCTTCTCCACCTCAAAATCTTCTTCTTGATCTTCAACAGAAGAAAGAGATCGCTGAACTTCGCCTTAAGAATTTGCTTAAGCAAGAAGAAAATATAAAAAGAAGCATAGAATCCGTACAAGAAGAAGCTGTCAAAGAACTACAGCAGAAAAAATGAAAACAAAAATAATCCAAGATGTCGTTGAACTTCTTCAAAGTCTCATCGATGATGAAGATTCTGGAAAAGTCTTCCGCGAACGGACCGCAGCGATTGTTTCGCTTCTTAACAGCAACGCTGAACTTGCTGTTGAAAAAGCCCTCTTAGAATTAGAAGAACTTAACACTCTTGACCTTTCCTCCTATCATCGGACACAGGTCTGGGATGTCGTTAGTCTTCTGGAAAGTATAAAGAGATAGAAGCGTTAGAATTGACCTTGAGCATCATCAAACATTTTTTCTAGATTTTCTCCACTTCGTGGAACTCTAAATACCGCGAGATTGGTTGATCCATAATACTCTATTGCTGTTTCATAAAGTTCTTTTCCATCCGTACTCACCCCACACAAGACACCTTTATGATACACTACCCATTCCCCTTGATAATCAGACAGTAACCCTCTGCCTAAATCCTCTCGAAAGCAGGGAATATTTACTTTTTCATTCTTCCCTCGATCAGGACGTTTCGATAACGCACCATGGGTAAGAAGATAATCCCTCCGGCCTTTCCAGACATCATTGACAATATCGATCATTCTTTCCGCACCCTCATCTTTGATTTAAGAAATAATGAGTTTGGAACGTAGAGTGTATCTCCATTCTCCGTCTTGATTTCTGTTTCTAAATATCCTATCTTCTCCACTGTACCGGATATCTCTCGTACATCGATCTTTCTTCCTTCGTGGATCAATTCTCTCTTTTGGATGATAACCCATGCCACAAAATTGGGAATAACATCTTTCAGACCGACGAGAAAAGTAAGAATCAGAAGCATCAATACCGCGCCTACAATTAAATACAACACAATTGACGTTATGTTGAGATAATTCATAAAAAAGACGATCGTGATCAAGTAAATGATAAACGATGCCAAAGAACTGATCCATTTCTCTAGATCGTGGCGGATTCCCACTCGATTAACAACTTTATTCAGTTCGGCTCCTTTGAGAACTTTAAACACTACTTTCTTCACAATAATACCCAATGCAAAACCAATAAAGAGGATCGCTACCCCTAGGGTGATATCATAAAAATATGATTGTGCTGTTTCAATCACTTCATTGACCATTCTGCTCAAAAGCGGGAAGTTTGTATATAAAGATTATGGTTATTATCAGAGAGTTTACTCTCTCAACTCTGCCCCTTCCTGCAATTGAATCATCTTCCAGAACGCCCCTTTATTCTGCAGTAACTGTTCATATGTTCCTTGTTCTACTACTCTTCCTTTATCCATAACCACAATCAGATTTGCTTTGCGGATCGTCGAAAGACGATGTGCGATAATAATAGTTGTCTTTTGCCCAGCAATTGAAAAAATTGATTTCTGGATATATTGTTCTGATTCAGAATCCAGCGATGATGTTGCCTCGTCAAAAATGTACATATCCGGACTCTTTAACAATACCCGAGCAATACTAACTCGCTGTTTTTGTCCACCAGAGAGGCGCACACCTTTCTCCCCTACGATCGTATCATAGCCTTGTGGAAAATCCATAATAAATTCATGAGCATGCGCTTTTTTTGCTGCACTGATAGCCTCCTCACGTGTTGCACCCAATTTTGCAAAACGGATGTTATCCATAATACTCCGATTAAAAATCTCCACTTGCTGTGATACTACCGCAATTCTCTTTTTATAATCTTCAATCTTATAGGTCCTAATATCTTTCTCATCAACTAATATCTCACCCGTGGAAACATCATAATTTCGCAGCAAGAGTTTAGCGACCGTGCTTTTTCCCGATCCCGATCTTCCCACCAATGCCACAATCTGGTGGGGTTCTATTTTTAATGTGAAATTATTCAGAACTTCTTTCTCTCCACCGTAAGAAAAAACAGTTCCTCTAAACTCAATCGCTCCTTCCAGATGGGAGACAGTTTGTGCATTAGGGATGTTTGCCACAGTTGCTTTTTCTTGCAGCAAGTTTGCTAGGCGGTTGATTGACTCCATTGCATCACCAAGATAACTATAAAGTCTTCCGATGCGATATAATGACAAGAATGCTTTTTCTGTCAGCGTGTATACTAAGACTAAACTTCCCGCGCTTAATTCTCCTTGCACTACGAGATAAGAAGCAAAACCAAGGGTTGCTACTCTCCCCCCATTTATGAGAAGATCACGCAGAGTTAAAACACGACTAGAATAATCATGACGTGCGACTGCTAAAGCAGAATACTCTTGTAAGAGTCGCTCAAATTTCTTGATTTGTTGTTTTTCCTGCACATAATCCTTCACAGTGGATATATTAAAGAGAGTTTCTCCCAACTCACCTACTGCTTCATCATATTTTTGGTGATAGTGTTGACGTAGCGGCTGCACTTTTTTTCCTTCATAGATCGTGATCCAGATGATTAGAGGTACAAAAACACCAAAGATCACGGCAAGCAACCACTGTTCATATAACAATAAGCCAACAGTCATCAACAATTGAACTAGTGTTGGTATAAATTCTTCAAACGCGAACCAAATCAGTTCCGCTAAGCGATGTGCTCCTTTAGAAATTTTAGAGACTTGTGCTCCCGTGTTGAAAGTCTCATGATATCCGATATCTAATTCTAATAACTTCTTCTCTGCTTTTTGCAATATTGTTTTTTCATATTGAAGATTCCAACGGAATGCTGCTCTTTTAGAAAAGTATTCTATCAATTCTAATACAACATAGGAGATAAAGACACCACTTATTGCATATATCAGTTGAGTGGCGACTGTTTTTCCTGTAACAAAATAATCAATAATAAATTTAAGAAGAATTATTGGGATAAATTTAATACTTTCATAAAATAATGATATTAAAAAGCCGCTCGCCACGCCTTGCTTAATTTCAGGAACGATTGTCAGAATCTTTGTTGCCCAGCTCCCTTCTTTGTTCATCACATTTTAAAACAGCTATCTCTATAAATAATTTACTTTTCTTCAATTCTGAAGAAAAAATTAATCTACACATTTTCTAAAGTTGGCCTTTACCCAAAGATTTATTAAGCTTATATTCTCTTTAAATAAAAAGAGATTTGGAAGAGGTGTGATTATGGCTGGTTGGTTTGGTAAGTATAAACCGTATTTAGATCCAGTAGCAGGGACAAAATTAAACCTTTTAACATCTATTTTGAACAACATTATTGCTTTGTCTTCATCAATTCCTACAACGTTAAAAAAGATAAATCAAAAGTTAGGGGAGTGCTCTGAGTTTACGGGCGGAAGAGGTCAACTGCTTGACCAACTTGAAAAACCAGCAAATCCTTTTGTTAATGAAAATATAAAAAATTTAGCTCAAGCGCTTCATGAGTATGCTTCACACCAAGCCCTAGACATGGGTATCTCCTCAAAAAACCTTGCAAAAGTAAACGAACTCGCACGTGAACTTCTTGCGACTATAGAAGCTCTCCGTAAAGATAAATTTAGAGACTAAATTTTTTGTTTGACGAAAGATTGTTAAATCCCTAGGAATTAACCTTTTTATGTTCTGGATCTTTATCGTTCTTTTTGGATCGTCGTTGTTTGCTCTTTCAAATATCTTTGATACCTATTTCACCAACCGCTTATTCAAAGACACCCCCACTCTCATCTTTTATTCTTCCGTATTTAACCTGATTTTTGTACCGCTCATCTTTTTCTTTCAAACGCCTTCTCTACCGACGTGGTCTGAACTGCCTTTCTTTCTCCTTCTCGGTCTCACTGACATTGGGTATCGCTACCCCTACTACAAAGCATTACAAAATGACGACACTTCTATTGTTGTCTCCTTGTTCTCATTAGGGAAGATATTTGTTCCCTTGCTTGCTTTTCTTATTGTCGATGAACGGTTGCAACTCACCCAATATTTTGGTTTTTTGATCATTGTCCTTTGCAGCGCTTTGCTCACCTGGAATGGCGGAAAAACGCTCCGCTTTAACCGTTCATTCCTCTACATGAGTCTCGCTTCACTCATCCTCTCACTAGAAGTTGTCATTTTCAAATATATCTTCGCATCCGCCAGTTGGAGCACAGGATTGACGTGGAGTCTTGTCTTTTCATTTCTATTCTCTCTCCCCCTCTTATCCTCTTCCCGTCTGCGTAGAAATATTATTGATCAAGTTCATCGCTTCAAGACAAATTCTCATTTCTTCTTTCTTGAGGAACTAGCAACCTTTGGTGGATTTGCCCTTTATACTTACGTCTTAACATTCATCCCCGTAACCCTGATGGAAGGAGTAGCATCATTTCAACCATTCTTTGTCCTTCTCTACGCTCTCCTCTTCACTACTCTCTTTCCCCACGCATTTAAAGAAAAGATTACCGCTCGTGATATCATTAAGAAAGGACTCCTCTTTATTGTTATGGTTCTCGGCGTGTTCTTATCTGTCCAATGATTATCCATTTTATGGTGGAGAATGGTTCTCTCTCTAACACTTCTCAGCACAAACATTAAAAAACACCCCCTCTATTTGAGATAGCAATGCCCGATTATAAAGATAAGATCAAAGAATTGGAAGACGAGCTGAAGAAGACAAAATACAACAAAGCGACACAAGGCCATATTGGTCTCGTCAAAGCCAAGTTGGCTATGCTCAAAGAGAAGCAAGACTCACGTGTTCAGCAAAAGACGGGGCAGTCGGAACATGGTTATGCTGTCCGTAAATCCGGTGATGCCACCGTTCTCCTGCTCGGCTTTCCCTCGGCAGGAAAATCTACTCTACTCAACAAGCTCACCGGTGCCCACTCCGAAGTCGCTGCCTATGCGTTCACTACATTAAGTGTCATTCCCGGAGTTATGGAATACAAACAAGCTAAAATTCAGATCTTAGATGTTCCCGGTATTGTCAGTGGCGCTGCCTCCGGTCGTGGACGAGGTCGAGAAGTACTTGCCGTCATCCGCAACGCTGATCTTGTCCTCATGGTTATCGACGTTAATCATCCCGAACATCATCCCGCCATTCTTCGTGAAGTCTGGGAATCCGGTATCCGTCTCAATAAGACTAGGCCGGAAGTCTTCATCAAAAAAACAGCACGCGGCGGCATCCAAATAGGCAAGACCGTTGCGCTCGACATCGACGATTCGACTATTGCCCAAATTCTCCGTGAATTCAAGATCAATAGTGCTAACATTCTTATCCGCAGTCCCATCAATGTAGATGATCTCATCGATTGCATTGAAGGGAGCAAAAAATATCTCCCTGCAATCACGTGTATCAGTAAAGCTGATCTTGCCACTGCGGATCAAGTAGAGCGTGTTAAACAAGAGATCAATGCCGATATTGTTGTCTCTGCTGAAGCCGACATCAATATTAATACTCTTCGAGAATTGATCTTTCAGAAACTAAATTTCATTCGCGTCTACATGAAAGAACCAAAGAAAGATGCTGACATGAACGAGCCGATGATTGTCACCAGCGGCTCATCCGTCGGGGACATCTGTAACAAGCTGCACAAAGACTTTCTTAAGAAATTTAAATTCTGTCGCGTCTGGGGGAAGTCAGCAAAATTTCCCGGGCAAAGACACATGCTTCATCATATCATGCAGGATGGAGATATCTTAGAATTGCATGTGAGATAGATCTTATTTTTGATTGTGACCTTTAATGTTCTCTAAAATATCTCTCTCGTTCTCCTCTCAACAATTCCGTCCCATACTTAAAATGAACAGAACCAATCGGCATGATCTCTACTTTCTTTTCTAACGGAGAAAATCCTGAACTTGTAGTATCATCAATTATAATTTGATCTACCGTATGATCCCCGTCCGTGTCTATGTAAGAGATACGATATCCTGAATAATTAATGACCACTCCTTCTCGTTGAGTTTGCTCTGGAGTATAGTGGATTAATTCTACGTTAGGCGGAAGAAAAACTTTCTCAATTTGCGCCGGTTGATAATCCGTACTAGCATCATGATGAACAGCGCGAGGAACTGGTTCCGAGGAGAAGAGTTTATAGGTCCCATATCCCGCTAAAAAAAGAAAGCCAGCACTTATCCCGCTAAGCACAAGCACTGCTCCTCTTTTCAACACTTTCTCTTTTAGCCCGTTTCTTTTGAGAGCTCTTTGTTGACGCTGTCTAAACGCATCTAACTCGATCAATTTCCCTTCATCATCCATAGCACCACTAAAAAGAAGTGAAATATTTATAAACATTCCGTAGAACAGAGGATATATGTGTGGCATCATTGGCATCTTTAACCATCCGGACGCAAAGGACAAGATTAGGTCAGCGTTAGCCTCGTTACATAACCGTGGAAAAGATGGCTGTGGTGTCGCTTCCGAAACAGAAATCGTCACCAATCCAACCCTCCGGGACCTTCCTTTGATCAAAGGTAATCACCTTCTTGGCCATACCCTCCATGCCGTTGTCGATCACGTGTCCCAACCGCTACGACGAGAAGGTGTTCTTTCAACTAATTGTGAGATCTATAATTGGAAAGAGTTAGCAAAAAAATTTAGTCTCAAAGCCCGAAACGATGCCGATCTCCTTCTTCAACTCTTTGAAAAGTTCGGCACTGAAAAAGTAGACGAACTCGACGGCGTCTACGCCGCCGCTTACTGGAAAAAAGATACCGTCACCCTTATTCGTGACATACTTGGAGAGAAACCATTGTGGTTTACCCATACCAACGGTTCTTTTGCCTTTGCCTCTGAAAAAAAAGTATTAGAAAAAATAGGTTTCACTGATATCCAAGAACTCAACCCGCGGTCTATACTTCGGTACACTATTTCAACAAATACTTATTCTATCCAACGACGCAATTTCTTCCACTACCTTCCTGAACATCAAGAAGATATCCAACGGATTAGGGAGAGAACCACAGAATTACTCCATCAAGCTATAGAGAAACGCATCCCTCAACAGAAATTTGGCGTTCTCTTCTCTGGAGGAATCGACTCCACGTATCTGGCTAAATTCCTTAAAGATCGCGACTATGAGTTTACGTGCTATACTGCTGTCCTCGATAACGACACCGTTCCCCCCTCTGATCTGCTCGCCGCACAGGAGATCGCGCAACAACTACACTTAAACTTAAAGATCAAAAAAGTGAAGATAGATGAAATCCCCCCCCTCCTTCAAAAAATAGTCCCTCTTATCGAAGATTCCAATGTCACTAAAGTTGGCGTTGCTCTTACTTTTTATCTTGCTTGTGAGATGGCTAAAGAAGACGGCTGTAAAGTAATCTTCTCCGGTCTCGGCAGCGAAGAGATCTTTGCTGGCTATGAACGGCATAAGCAATCCGCTAATATCAATCAAGAATGTGTTTCTGGGTTGATCAAGCTCTACGAACGAGATCTCTATCGAGACGATGTCCTCACTATGGACAATAATCTTGAACTTCGTTTACCTTATCTTGATAAAGAATTGATTACATATTCACTTAAGATACCACCTAAATATAAGATCGATGATTTACACACTAAAATTATTCTCCGTACGATCGCACAAAAAGAAGGCATTCCAGAAGAATTTGCTTTTCGTAGAAAAGTTGCCGCCCAGTACGGCTCACGCATCGATAACGCTATCGAACGTCTTTCCAAAAAACAAGGCTACACCAGTAAGTCAACATACCTCCAACAATTCTACCCTAGACCAAACCTTAAACTTGGCGTCCTGTTTTCTTCAGGCAAAGATTCCACTGCTGCAGCCTACATCATGAAACAACAAAACTATGCTTTAACTTGTCTTATCACATTAAAATCCCAGAACTCTCATTCCTATATGTTCCAAAGTGCAGGTGTAGAGATAGTGGAATTACAAGCACAGGCAATGGAACTGCCGCTTATCATTCAAGAAACAACAGGAGAAAAAGAAATCGAGCTTCTCGATCTAGAGAAAGCTCTCCGGCAAGCTAAAGAACAATATCACATTGATGGGATTGTCAGTGGAGCTTTATTCTCGACGTACCAACGTGATCGCATCGAAAAGATTTGTGATAATCTCGGTCTTAAGATATTTTCTCCTCTATGGCATAAGCAGCCAGATGCTCATATGGAAGAACTGTTTCATGCTGGATTTGAAATCATCTTTACCGCCGTTGCTGCGGAGGGCTTAGATAAGTCTTGGCTAAACCGACCAATCACTAAGATTGATATTGAACGCTTAAAAAAGATTCGTGAGAAAACATACCTCAACATCGCTGGTGAGGGTGGTGAATTTGAATCGGTGGTATTAGATTGCCCTCTCTTTCAGAAAAAGATAAAGATCCAAAGCGCCGAGATCATTGAAGAAAAAAAGAATACTGCCACCCTCCTCATCCACCAAGCCACACTTATTCCCAAAAAAATCTAAAATGAAAACCGTCATGTGCTTCGGGACATTTGATCTCTTGCATCTTGGTCATCTCAACTACTTTGAACAAGCTAAAGAATATGGTGATTACTTGCTTGTTGTCATTGCTCGCGATAAGACAAAAGAAAAGCAAAAAAAACCGATCATCTTTAACGAACAGCAACGGTTAAAACTAGTCCAATCCTTACGCCTTGTCGATGAGGCAATTCTTGGCGATCAGAATGATCACTTTAAAATTATCTGTGAAAAAAGGCCAGATGTCATTTGTCTCGGCTACGACCATCAGATAGCAGAAGAAAAATTAACCGATGAACTTCAATCACGTAACCTCTATCCTACGATAGTCCGTGCAAAACCATTTAAATCAGAGTCTCAAAAAAGTAGTTTCCTTCGCAAGCTCATCGAAGAAAGAAAATAATATGACCAAAGAAAAAGAACCCCTCGCTCCTCGAGACCTATTGTACCGGGTGAAATCCCCCTTCTACTGCGAAGATGGTGTCCGTCTCGAATTTCATCTCCAGCCGGGGGTGCAAGGTGAAAAACTATTCAAGATAATCATCGATGGTATTCACGGGAACGTTTTTGACTACTATCTTAACGGCTCTCTCCAACCCGGTAAACATTCATTCTCTACTATAAAAAAAGCATCACCCTGGGAGATGAGGGCTCTCCAAACAAAGTATAATCGCACCATTCTTCTTCAGGAGAGGAATCATCTTCCCCAACATGGACAAGGCGTCGCTTTCTTCTATCACACCGAAGCGACCAATACTCCTCCTTATCTTCATCTTTATGAACCTGTTCTCTTTGATCTCCCTCGTGTATGTGTAGTACTCGAGCCATGGTGCTATTCTCTTGAAGAGACTATAGAAGGAATCAAGAAAGCGAACTCAACCCGCGGAAGACGACTCGGCTTTATGTAGGGATAACCAGAAAACCATGGTACCGCTACTCTTAGTAGCTCATAACATTTAAATAACAGTGATTTCTTCTAACTTCAATGAGACCGCTCATAATCTTTTTCATCCTCATTTCTCTCATTTTCCTTATCGGTTGTTCGTCAAACAGCACAAAGTATGACTATTTCGCATCTTGCCTTACTGAAAAAGGTGTAGCCATGTATGGTGCTTTTTGGTGTTCTCATTGCAAAGATCAAAAAGAAATGTTTGGCAGTAGTTTCCAATACATTAACTATGTTGAATGTTCTCTACCCGACGGCAGTACCCAGACTGAGTACTGTGTAAAGAAAGAAATTAAAGGATACCCTACGTGGGAATTAGAAAATGGTACGCGTCTAGAAGGAACAGTAAGCTTAGAAGATCTTTCTCAAAAGACAGGCTGCCTAATGCAGTAAGTCTCCTCTTTTCTTCATCTCTTCCTTCCTTTCTTCAGTGGTAAAACACAAACTTTTGCTTCAATCTTCTTGCTTAGATATAATAATGAAATGATCAGAAGGAATATACCTAAAAATCCCAGTTCTAATCCCTTAAACGGAAGAATGGTTAGTAACCCTCCCAGACCAAGCACCCCAAAGATGCCTAATGCACAAGAAGGACAAGCGGGTGCTACGATCCCTATAATTACACCCGTCAGACCGAGATTTACTCCTTGTGAAATCTGTCGTCGGATCACATAAACACTAAACGCCATGACTATTCCTGATAAGATTGAAAGAATAGTCAGCAATACGAATGGTACTGTTCCTGAGGTAACTGGTGATGCTAGTATTAACTGCAATACCAACAACCAAGAGAATTGTGCTTTGAGTAGCTTATAATTTCGTAGCAGCGGATTAAGAGAAAAGATAAAGAGCGCAAAGAGTAAAGAATAAATATAATACTGCTTCCTGGAATATACCTCTTTTAATGCTCTTAACAAAGAAAATATCCAATTATTCATCACTTTTTGGAAACAGTATTTTCTTATAATTCTTTTGACTTTAACCGTAAAGAATATAAACTTGAAACTCTATTTTTCAAAACCATGGTCCATCTAGATCGTTATCAACAGTATGCTCCTTTTATCACTCGAATTGGTATTGGCGTGGTTTTCTTCTGGTTCGGGATGATCCAGATCTTTAATGGACAAACTTTCCTCGGCTACCTTCCTGGATTTACGAAACTCATCCCTCTTCAGCCATTAACAATTATCTTTCTCAACGGTCTGTTTGATACTACTGTTGGGCTCTTTCTCCTTGCTGGCTTTCTCACCCGTCTTACCTCATTTGTTGCGACACTTCATCTTCTTTTTGTCATCATCGGTTTGGGTTATAATGACATTGCTATCCGTGATCTTGGTCTGCTCATCATTTGCATCTCCATTTTCTGTAATGGGCCAGATCGCTGGTCCTTTGATGCGCAGTACCTACACCCACTAAAACATCATGTCAAACGGCATATCCGTGAGAAGAAAGAACAACTCGGGGATGCTGTTGGAATAAAGATTAGATTAAAATAATTTGTTTTAAACATTCTTATTTTTCTCTTCTTTAGTTTTTCTATTATCTTGACTTTGTATAAAACGTATTCTAGAAAGCTAATAAAAATAAAAAAATAAATATCTATCTCTATTCTGCCAAAGCCGCATCAATCACTTGTTGGAAGACCGAATATGGTTGCGCGCCCGAGATTGGTACTCCATTGACGAAGAAACTTGGAGTTCCCTGGACTCCCGCCGCAGCGCCATCTGCCATATCTTTCTGTACTTCACTTGCTTTCTCGCCGGAATCAAGACATTGGTTAAATTTTGCTGTATCCAAGCTTAAGCTTTGCGCGTACTGTTTAAACGTTGCTATACCTCCTTCCACTCCTTTCGTGAAGAGAAGGTTATGCATCTCCCAATACTTTCCTTGCGATCCAGCACACTCAGCTGCTTCTGCTGCTTTTTGTGCATTCTGGTGGAAGCTCAATGGGAAGTCACGGTAAACAACTTTTACTTTTCCCGTATCGATATAATTTTGTTTTAGTTGCGGCCACGTATCAGTATGAAATCGTACACAGAAAGGACACTCATAGTCACTAAACTCTACAATTGTCACCGGCGCGCTTGCTTTTCCCAGCACATCATCATCATCAACTAGCTTCTTCATATCAACTGGTGCTGCGGTTGGTACTTGCCCATCTACGACAGCTCCTCCAGTTGGTGCTGCTGGACTTCCTCCATTGCTCCGAAATGCAAATACTGCCAGTACGACGATCAGTGCGACTGTTGCAAATTTCCAAAAGCGGTCAGAATCAGGTCTTTTCGCTTGCTTTTGTTCTTGTTGTTCTTGTTCCATCTCATAAACCTCCTCAAAGTATTGTTTTTAGGAGAAAGAGGGTGGTTATTTTATATTCTTTATGGTATTCGCCTATATCCTGCCCTGCTTCTTTATTTGAACGACAAGATATCCAGCCGTCCGAGGGCACTTCCGATCCATAACAGCAGAAACAAATACAATAAGCCCATCACTTTATTCATCGGGATATACGATGAGAGCCAATGAGTCGTCTTCTTATGCCATTTTCCCCTCGTCCAACAAAGAATATTATACCCAATAGAGTCGACAATCAGGATATACCATAAGATCCCTTCTCCATAAAGTGGCATAATTCATTTCAATGAGAGAAATTATAAATAATTTCCTATTTTAAAGAAGAACAATGCTCTCCGATATTGATATCCGCTCAGCTCTTGCCAATGGTGACCTTATCATCAATCCTTTTCTTCCAGAACAGATCCGTCCGGCGGGTGTAACATTTCATCTTGGTGAAAAGATTCTCAAGCCGATTGGCAATAAAGTCATCGACTTAAAAAAGAAAGAGCTTCCTGAGTATGAAGAACATATTATGACTGAAGATAAACCCTACTTGTTACGTTCTGGCGATTTTGTGTTAGGCCATACCTTTGAAACAATCGGTCTCTCTCGGAGCATTGGCATGATGTTAGAAGGGCGTAGTACGATTGCTCGTCTAGGTGTAACTGTTGTTCAAACGGCAATGATTGCTGATTCTGGCACTGAGCCAAGAAGGTTGACATTAGAAATAAAAAACAACGGGCCTCACGATATTGTTCTCTATCCTCAATTACGTCTTCTCCGCGCTGTTTTCTTTAAACTTAACCAGAAAGCTTCTTTTGGTTATGACGAAGAAGGACGCTATAAATATGAGCAGATCAAACCGATCTTCAATGACAATGAGTTTCGGAAAAGATAAACTTTCCTTCTTCCTAGTTAATCATTATCAACGCGCGGCGCAAGGATGAAACTCATCAACAATCTATCCGTTACTTTATACTCTAACTTCAAAGGATAATCATTATTGAACTGCAAGCTCACCTGATCCGCCATTTTTCCTGCAGCTGCCATTTTCTTGAGATACTCTAAAGAATATTTTGCTTTATATTTGGTATCTCCTGCTGCTTTAATGGTCGTGCTCTCGTCGGCAGCGATCTCAATAAAAGCTTTAGAAAGATCACCTTCTGCTTTCACTGAAAGCATTTTTGCCTCTCCTAGAAAAGTTACCGATTCCGCTACAACACTAACATCATCGATCGAATCCGTCAAGATTGAAGAATCAGTCGTCACGCTGAGAGGAAACGTTAGTTCCGGCACTTTCTGTTCTTTCTCATCTAATTCTAATGTTGGGATAGAAAAAGAACGTGTCGTGTTACTTTTGAACTGGATGGTCAATTTTGCGTCATCTGTCGTCTCTAAAGTTACAATATCGTCGCTCTTTGCCCGACGTAGGATCTGTTTGAGATTATTGAGATTAACTGCCAACTCTTCTGTCCCCTTAACTTTACACTCCGTAAACGAGCTGCTTAACAGCTTGAAGATGACCATTGCTACATTTGCTGGATCCATCGCCACTAATTCCAGACCTGCCGAAGTAGCTTTAAATTTGGCTTCTGTGACTAAATCAGAGATGATACTAATACTATCTTTGAAAAATTTTGGTTCTGCTAAGACTAATTTCATTGTTCCTACCCCCTACGGGCATGAAGAACGAAATTGTTTTATAAAGTTTGTTGTGGTGGAGACTTCGTGTAAAAAATCAGGTGTTCTATTTCACTACAACTCGTTTTCCATCTTGCATCAGAAATACTTTTTTATATCCCATCTTCACCGCTAGGTCTGCAAGTTCTTTTGCTTTTTCTCCACCGGCATGGGCCGGAATCACTGCCTGTGGCTTAATCAGTTCAAGCAGTTCACGATGATCTTCTCGTGCAGCGTGGCCCGAAACATGCACATCTTTAAAGATTCGAACATTCTTACTATGCAGATTGCTCTCCAACTTCTCCCTATTGTCTTGATTTAATTGCACCGGGATCACCGAACAGCTGAAGATAATAATATCTCCTTCTGTGAATTGGAAACCATGTTCCTCTCTGGCCATGCGCGAGAGAATTGCCTTCGGTTCGCCTTGATGGCCAGTACAGACGATCAGATACTTATCTTTTCCTTCTTTCATGATCTTCCGTAACGTCCTCTCGATACGATCTCGATAACTGATGATCTGCACTTCTTTTTTGAATTCGACGATATGTATCTCTTCAGCTGCTTCAATATATTTTGCTAAAGATCTTCCTAAGAAGACAATTTTACGATTCAGTTTCTTCCCCAGCTCAATAATACTCTTCAGGCGGGCGATATGGGAGGAGAATGTCGTCACGATCATCGCCTTTCCCTGACTGTTTGTTCCTAACATCACTTCTTTTAACATTTGTTTTGCCACGGACTCAGAAGGCATCTTACGATGTTCTTCTGCATAGAGACATTCCATAATCAACACTTTGATCCCTTCTTTTCCTAACTCTTCCAAACGTTCGAAATTAGGCGCTTTTCCTAACGTCGGTTCTCGATCAAACTTATAATCGTTAGCATACATCACATTTCCTTCTGGGGTGTGTAAAATTACGATCACCGTCTGGGGAATTGAATGTGTCACGTGTACAAATTCTAGAGTGATATTTTCTGATAATTTATATGTAGAATTTGCACTCAGAGCGATAAATGTGTTGGGAATGTCAATATTATCGTCTTCTAATGTTCCTTTGAGCACTCCTATCGTATACGGTGTACAGATGATCGGAACTTTCGGAAAAAGACTTGCCGCAAAAGGTATAGCCCCACAGTGATCTAGGTGAGCATGGCTTGGTACGATTGCTAAGACTTTATCCTTCCAGTCGCTGATAAAACCATAATCTGGCACGGCGCCTGCTTTTAATAGTTCTTTATAGGACTTGGCGCTGATATCTTCTCGATCTTCCGTATAGCGGATGTAATTCTCCATACTCAAGCCCATATCGAGAATAACTACCTCTTCCCCAACTTTGATCGCAACACTATTTCCACCGGTCTGTGTATAACCCCCAATCGTACATATTTCAATAGGCATAACAAGAAGATACTTCATCCATTTAAAAAAGTTTGGAGAACAGTTGGTAAAAAGTGTGGGCGGCAGGGTTTGAACCTGCGTAGGCACTAAGCCAATAGATGGCTCACAGTTTTTCATCGATTTCTTGTGGAAACCTCATAACTCAAACGACTTGAGTATGGACTCATTTAGCACCCTCGCCAAACGAACTATCCCGTTTGACCACTCCGGCACGCCCACATCATGCAAACTACCGAAGCAAGTCGAAAATCCCTCTATCTTTTATAAAAGTAACGAAAAAATTATCTAATGTTCTGCAGCTGGTTCTCAATATCTCTCAACTGCTTCTCCAGTTCATCCAACTCGCTTGGCGGTGCTCTTTGCGTTTCCGTCCGTCGCGTCGCTACTGGGACTACCTCTAAAGGCTGTGCTTCTTCAGCCGGCAATTCCTCTACCTGTTCTTGGTGATGAAGTTGCTTTTCCGAGAATGAGCGTAATTTTCCTTTCGGCAGATACTTCTTTAACTTACTATCTACTAGTGTATTGATCTCTTTGATCTGTGATTTAAGAATAGTGAACAATGCGACCTTCTCTTCCTGTATTTTCCGGAACGTTTCATATCCCTGCATAAAGATGATTACTTCCCGCAAAGATTCTAACAGGTCTTTCCGTAACATCTTTGGATCCCCGACCTGGATCATATATTCTGGTTCTTTCTCAACATGTGCTCGTTCATGTTCTTTATGTTCTAGAGCTCTCGCTCGATGAACTTTTGCTGTCTTGCTCTTAGCGGCTTTTTTATGTTTCATATTCTCCTAGAACTGTTCCGGTTCATTCAACGAGTGATCGATAAACTCCATCTTCTTCTCTAATTCAGCAAGGCTATTTTGCCACATCTCTAATTGGTGGTCTTCCTCATTCTTTAAATCTGAAACTTTGAGTAGTGTCTCTTTCGCTTCATCTAATTTCTTACGGATCGACTTAACAACAGCTAAAACATCATTATATTCATCAATCTTAACAAAAACAGGCATGCGTTCCATGGATATCCCTCCTAATCACCTTGCGCTTTAAATAAAGTCTTATCAACTTGCAGCAGACGGTCGTGAATTACTCGTATTCCTCTTTTTAGCTTGGCATAATTCTCTTCTTCATTATATTCTGACGTTTCCAAATGCTTGGATGCCTCAAATGCATCTGAAACATCTTTTCTGATAGAATCTATCTCTCCTAAGATTCTCTGATAGACATCAATCTTCACAAATAAAGGCTCACTTTCTTGCTTAGAATAAGCGGGAGGCATTGTTGTCCTCATCATCGGCCTTTGTGGTGGTATCGCTTGAGAAGAGGACATCGTTCTTCGCTCTTCAAATCTTTCAGTAGCTGGTTCTTCGAAGGAAGGCAACGATGGTAATGAAGGTGTCTCTTCAGTGATAGAAGGAGTTTCTAAACCTACTGCTTCTTTCACCCGTGATGGTTCAATAATACGTTCTTCCGGCTTCATCGAAGGGAAGCGTAACGCACCTGCAGGATGAGCTTCCGGAAACGGAACTCTCGGTACCTTTTTTTTATTGAACCACGACATCGTATCACTACTGAATAGAAGGACGTTTAAAAACTTTGTTTAGTATTTGATAATAGTAAAAAAGCTATGTCCGGGACGTTAGTTTGTATTCCCACAATCTATTTAACGGGATCCTTTGCCTAACGTCGTATGGGGTGGTGGGAAAACTATATCTTTTTTCTTCTTTTTCTCTTTACTATTATCTCTCTACCTTTCGTTTCCGCGGCGATCGAGATCAATGAGATCTCTTACGATCCTTCTGCTGCTTCCGGCGGACAGTATAATGAATGGGTAGAGCTTTGGAACGATGGAAACGAGACAACTAACTTTTCTAACTGTTTCCTCGATGAGAAACCGCTCCCTTCCCTATCTTTACCTCCTCAGGAATTTATCATCGTCGCTCGCAAACCGGATATTTTCCAGAATACTTCTTCGTTTAACGGGACGATCATTCCCCTTTCTTTATCCCTTAACAACGATGGAGATGTGATTATTCTTAATGGCACCTGTTCTTCCCAGTTTAACTACACCTCTTCTCTCGGGGCATCTAAAAATAACCGAACTTTAGAACGCCGCAGCGACGGTACGTGGGGTGAATCCCTTTCCCAAGGTGGTTCCCCGGGCAAGCAAAATAGCATTTGGGAAATAGGCGTTATTCCCACTAATATCTCTTTTAATATTTCCACTAATACTTCATTGAATACCACTATTGTTGTATCTCCATCTAAATCATGCGGCGTCAAGTTGTCACTCGCCGGCGAACCCCTCTTTAATAGCACCAATCTCAATTTCAGCGTCATTGCAGAGAACACGGAAAATACCTCCAGTGATATCACGGTTAAAGGCAGGATCGAAACTATCGATGGGAAGCTTATCAAAGAATATTCTCCCTGGACTAATCGCTCTCTGTCTACCTCACTTCAACAAAAATATTCTCCTGCCATCGAACCCGGAGTATATCTTGTAACTTTCTCCGTGGAGAATATTGCCTGTACTGATGGAGACCTTTCCGATAATACTGTTCAGAAAATATTTGCTCGATCTTATGCTTCCTCTTCCCTTAACTCGACTCTTTCTATCGAAAGTATCAGTCTTGGTTCAGATAAGAAAGCGCGGTGGGGCGATCAGCTTCCTCTTCGTCTTACTATCTACAAAGGAAACGAGTCCAAAAATGAGATCCGTGTCTGGGCTGAGCAAGACAACGAGAAAGTAAGCAGGATTACTTCTTTTCTCTTGACTGAAAAATATCATCTTTCAACACTAACCATTCCTCTCCAATTAGATTCCAATTGTAATAAGAAATATTCCTCCGGCGAAATTGTGGTTGTTGTAGAAGGTTTTGCTCAACGTGCTGAAAAGATAATACCAGTGAGTGACCTCTCCAGCAGTCTTTGTAAGACGATCAACACTGCTGTATCAAATACTTCTTCCCCCACCAGCCGTGCTGCGAGCATAACATTAGAAGTTCCCTCTTCCGTCCACGTTGGCGATGTCTTGCGGGTAACGGCTCATCTTAAGGGAGCATCAACCTCCTCGCCTCCACTTTCTTATCGTCTCTCTGGTTATGTTTATAACGGCCGGAAATGTTATTCTTGTTTTAACAATACTTGGGAAACAGATGCTGATGCGAAGACTATTTTGTTGGACAGCAACGAAGAGAAGAAGCAGGATATTCTCCTCAAGATAGATCCCGGTATCAAAGAAGGAAAGTATATGGTGAAAGCCCGTTTTCTTCAAGAAGGGCTGAAAAATCCTAAAGAGAAGACTGCTGAGATCTATGTTTTATCTCCTCCTTCTGAGAACACTGTCTCAACATTAAATTCTTCTAGTCCTCCCTTACTTTCCACCATTAATCCTCCCCCATCTGAGACCTTAGCCTCCTCCAGTAATCCCGCGCCACCAGTTCATCTCCCTCCCTCCGGTGTTATCGTATACGAATCGACCGCTGCCAAATCCCAAAAAGCCATTCCCTATTTTTTGATCTCCACACTTGTACTTCTTGTCCTGGGCATCTCCTTCAGAAAGGCTTAAAAACAATCTCCTATTATTACAAAAACATGGAAAAAGGCATTACGTTTCGCACTGTCCTTGAAGTAGCTGGACGACCTCGAGAGCATGTCGAGAAATCATTAAGAGAATATATCCAAACACTCAGAAAAGATACTAAATATACTGTCCTTGCAGAGGAGATTGCCGAGATTCAGAAACAGGAAAAGCAAGAAATATGGATGATCTTTGCTGAGATGGAAATAAAAACAGCTTCCATAACGGACATTATCAGTTTCTGCTTTGATTATATGCCCTCATTAATCGAGATCTTAGAACCCGGTGAAATGCAATTATCCAGCCAGAACATCTCCTCACTGCTTAATGATCTCCAAGCTCGTCTTCATCAAGTGGACATGGTTGCCAAACAGCTGCGTTTACAGAACGAACATCTCCAGAAAAATACTCAGGACCTGCTTAAGAATTATCTTCTTGTCCTTCTGGGCTCGCAGAACTTCACTGCAGCGCAACTTAGTCGTCTAACTGGTGTCAACATCGATCAATTGGAAGACTTCTTGGATCAATTGATCGACGAGAAGAGAGTAGATCTCAAAGAAGGAATCTATTACTTACGTGAAGAGATGGCGGAGCATTAAGATGGATGTTAACGAAAAGAAAGTAGAAGCCGTCCTCTTTGCTGTCGGCAAAGAGATCACCACTGAACGTATCGCTAGCCTCTGCTCGCTAACTGTTGAGCAGACCGAGGAAATTGTTTTGAGGCTCCAGCAAGAATACGAAGGACGCGACCATTCGTTGCGCTTAACTAAAAAAGAGAACGGTTGGAAATTGACTGTCCGTGACGAATTCATCCCTTTAGTCAGCAGCATTGTCTCCAGCACAGAATTAGAACGCCCTTTGATGGAAACTCTTGCCGTTATCGCTTGGAGATACCCCATCGTCCAATCAGATGTCATCAAACTACGCAGTGCTGCGGCGTATGATCATATGCGGTTATTAGAAGAACAGGGATTCATCACAAAAGAGAAATTTGGCCGTACATTCAAAATAAAACTAAACAAAAAGTTCTTCGAATATTTTGACCTTCCTAGTGAAGAAGCCAAACAGGCATTCATTAAACTTGTTCCCCAAGAGATTCTCAAAGAGGCAGAGGAAGTGAACAAAGAGGCAGATGAAGTAGAACGCCTCATCGAGCTTAATGAGAATACGGAAGAGGCTAAAGACGAGATTAAGAAAGCGATGGGTGAACTGCAGGAGAAGAAAGAAGAATGAATTTTGGATCCATTCTCTCCCGTTATTTTTTAATATTCCCTTCGCTGTGATGATTTCTGAATTCTACCAAAGAAAAGGCAAGTGATAATTCTCCACCGCAATCTTTATAAACCATCAACCTCTCATTTTTCTTGAGCATTTATCGTCGATAAAATCGCTTCCGCTAACTCTAAAAAATGACCCCTCCCGACCCTGAAAATAAGCCCGAAGAAAGCACTAAGATCATCCCGCGTGTTATTGAACTAGAGATGAAAGAGGCATATGTTACGTATGCCATGTCTGTTATTGTTGGCCGTGCCCTGCCCGATGTCCGTGATGGTCTTAAACCAGTTCACAGACGTATTCTCTATGCCATGTATGATCTTGGCATGTTCCATAACAAGCCGTTCAAGAAATGTGCGCGTATCGTCGGGGAAGTTCTCGGTAAATACCACCCTCATGGTGACACTGCCGTGTATGATTCTCTCGTTAGGATGGCGCAGGATTTCTCTCTACGTTACCCTTTGATCAAAGGACAAGGCAATTTTGGTAGTATCGATGGTGACAACGCCGCTGCCATGAGGTACACCGAGGCCAAGCTCAACAAACTTGCCGAAGAGATGCTGCACGATATCGAGAAAAATACTGTTGAATTTAGGGACAATTTTGATGGCTCTCTAAAAGAACCGATCATTCTCCCTACGGTTCTTCCTAATCTCCTTGTAAACGGTTCGTCTGGGATCGCTGTCGGTATGGCTACGAATATACCTCCCCATAACCTCAATGAGATTGCTGACGCCATCATCTACCTTATCGATAATCCCGGAGCAAGCGTAGAGGAGTTGACAAAAATAGTTCCTGGCCCAGATTTTCCCACCGGCGGCGAAGTGATGTGCGGCAATGGGTTGATTCATGCCTACGCCAAAGGAAAAGGCAAAGTCACGATCAAAGCTGTTTCCCACGTTGAAGATAACGATAAGATTATTGTTACAGAGATCCCTTATCAAGTTAACAAAGAAGAGCTCATCCAACAGATTGCTGATCTCGTCAATGAAAAAAGGATCATCGGCATCCGTAATATCAATGATGAATCCGACCGCGATGGTATTCGTGTTGTTATCGAACTCCGGAGAGATGTTGACCCTCAGGTTATCATCAACCAATTATATCAGTTCAGCCGCCTCAAAATCTCTTTTGGTATCACTTTACTGGCATTAGTCAACAACGAACCTCGTCTTCTAGGTCTAAAAGATCTTCTGGAGGAGCATATTAAACATCGCAAGATAGTCATCACCCGCCGTACAGAGTATGATCTTCAACAAGCACGTGCTCGGGTTCATATTCTCGAAGGTCTTCTTATCGCACTCAATAACATAGATCCTGTCATCGCAGGGATTAAGCGCAGCCGGACAATAGACGACGCACGTCTTTTTTTGACCAGCACCTATGCTCTCACCGAAGAGCAGGCCAAAGCCATTCTTGACCTGCGCCTGCAGAAAATCGCTTCGTTAGAGCAAGAGAAAATCAAAGATGAACATCTCGAGTTATTACAGAAGATCATCTACTACCAAGAGATACTTAATTCAGAACAGAAAATACTCGATCTTATCAAAGATGAACTACGTGAGATAAAAAATAATTATGGTAATGCTCGCCGTTCCAGTATTGTTGCTGGGGAAGATGGCGAATTTGATATGGAAGAACTGATCGAAGATGAACAGGTCGTCGTTACGATCACTAATTCTGGCTACGTCAAACGCATGCCTCTCGATGTCTATCGCACCCAGAAACGCGGAGGGAAAGGCATCCGTGCCGCTGGTATGAAAGAAGAAGATTTTGTCGAGAAGATCTTCACTTGCTCCACTCACGATTACCTTCTTTTCTTTACGAATAACGGTCAAGTCTATTGGTTAAAAGTGTATCACATCCCCGAGGCCAGCCGCGAATCGAAAGGGAAACATATTGCTAATGTCTTAGAAATGCAGTCTAACGAGAGGGTCACCGCAGTCATTTCCGTACGCGACTTCAATAAAGGCTACTTATTTATGGCTACTCAGCGAGGAACTGTCAAGAAGACCAGCTTAGAAGAGTTTGCCAATCCTCGCAAAGGAGGAATCCGCGCGATCAATCTTGATGAAGGAGACACTCTCGTCAATGTTCGTTACACTAAAGGTGACCAAGAGATCATCCTCGCCACAAAAAGAGGCCAGGCAAATCGTTTCAATGAAGAAGACGTTCGTCCCATGGGGCGAGCCGCACATGGTGTCCGCGGTATCCGCTTAGACGAAGATGATCAAGTTATTGGTATGCTTGCTGCTGAAGAGAATATGGAGATCCTTACTCTCACTGAAGATGGTTACGGGAAAAGAACACCCGTCTCTGAATATCGCCTCTGCAATCGCGGAGGAAAAGGCGTGACCAATATCAAGATCACCGACAAGAACGGTCCCGTACAAACCGTTATGCTTGTTGACGGCTCGGAAGATCTGATGTTGATCTCTAAACAAGGGATCGGTATTCGGATGAAATGTGCTGAGGTCTCTACGATCGGGCGTGCCACACAAGGTGTCCGTGTCATGCGTCTCAGCGAAGGTGACCAGCTCGCCGCTGCAGCGAAGATTATCATTGATGAAGTAGAAGAGGGTGGGGAGAGTCCTCCACAATGAAATTTGGTCTTCTCGTAAATCCCGGATTAGGCAAGCTTGCCCAACAAGAACTCTTTGAATTAACACAAATCAAAGGGGAAGTCGTGGGAGATGCGGTTGTCTTTTCTACAGAAAAGCATGAACCTGTCGAAAAATTGTTATTTCACGCTCAAACTCCTCGTCGTCTCGTCCTCCTCCTCGGTCATGGTAAAGATCAGGACCAATTTGTGATTACCGAAAAAGTTTCTTCTTACTTCCACACCGGCCAAAAATATAAAATCGAAGTAGAAAATATTAAAGGTCAAGATAACCGTCAAACCATCGCCAAGAAGATTTACGATCTTCTCCAAGCAACATTAAACTCTGAGAACATCGTTCTCACTGTAGATTATAAAAGACCAGATCTTGTTGTGATCGTATATTTTTCGGGAAATGAGTTCTTGCTGGGAGTTGATCTTTGTGGTCAAGAGATAAATTCTCGCGAGTATCGTCTCTTTCCTCATTCAGGATCATTGAAAGGAGACTTGGCATATTGGATCGTGCGGAAGAGTGGTTATGTTCCTGACGAAAAAATCATCGTCGGCTTCGTAAAAGATGGAGCAGTCGCTATAGAAGCAGGGTTATACGCTTTAAGACAAGCTTTTCGGGACATCAAACATTTCTCCCTTTACAACATACTCTCTTTCTCATCCACTCATCGACAAGAGAACAACGCTAACCATTCTATTAAGATCGATGCCTTCGATGAATCTCTTCCTAATGTTCTCGCTGCGCGGAAAAATGTTGTTCTCGCTCATCTCAAAAACAATATCGACATCCAACGTCATTCATTAGAAGATCTTGATGCCCGTTACACCGAGAGCAGTATTGATCGAATGATCTTTACCATTACATCTAAAGACGAAGAGAAGATTAATGAGTTATATTATCAAGCGGGACTGTTATTAAAAGCGGAAGGAACACTGCTTATCCTAAGCCGAGACCAATGGGAGCTGCCATTATCAGAAAAATTTATCTTGTGCTCCGAAGAAAAATTGCAGCGCGGTGAAGGGTCTTCTAAAACTTGGCTCTTAAAGAAAAAATAAGAGCAGCAAATCATTTATATACTCCTTTCTCTTTATTCCTCGTATGGTCAGCAAGCAGGAATTCTGGGCGCGCATAAAAGATTTCCTTCGTTTTTCACATACAGAAGCACTTCATCTCCTCCTTAGCATTCTTCTAATCGGATTCATCTTCTCTTTTCGTGATTGGGGTACTGGAACATTCGATGCTACCCTTGGCATCCAACATTTCCTTCTTGTCACTCTCGTTGCCCTTGTCAGCCTCTTCTTTCGAATTGCCTGTCAGAAAATGTATGCTATCTCTCAAGGCTATAATGCTGAATTCAGGATTTGGTGGACTGGTCTGCTGATCATGCTCGTCCTCATCTTCCTTAGCCTTGGCCGTCTCCCTATCATCATTGTTGGAACAGTTGTTGCTAATTTGATGGTTAAACAGCGCCTCGGCGAGTTTAGGTACGGCTTTTCCTATAAAGATAATGCCATGGTCTCTCTCTGGGGTATTTATGGTAATCTGATTGCTGCTCTCCTGTTCGCTATCGGTTTGCATTTTTCTCCTGCGAGTTATTCATTTAGCAAAGGAATAATTATCAATCTGGTGATGGCCTTTTTCTCTCTTCTCCCTCTACCCCAGCTGGATGGTCTTCAGATCTTCTTTGGCTCACGCCCCCTCTACTACTTAGGTATTATCCTGGTCGTTCTTGCTAGTCTCTTACTTCTGAGTAGGACAACTGTCGGACTTGTTATCGGTGTAATCCTTGGAGCTGGGATGGGAATTTTCTACCTCCTCATCGGTTCGGAGAAATAAATGAAAGGAGAACATATTTGGTACGAGCACTGGGCGGAAGCTTTTACTCTCTTCTTCCTTGTATTGGGCTTATTATTAGCTGTTGGTCTACGCAATCCTTTCTTCAGTTATCTTACTGTTTTGCTATCCGGTGCGCTTGCCGGGCGCATCTTCTACCAGAAACGCTGCAAAGAACCAATTCTTCCTTTTATCTTGATTATCATCGGCTTTCTCGTCGGTTACCTCCTTGGCAGTTTCTGGACAAGCCGGATCTTCAGCCTTCTCCTTTTTGCGGGAGGTTTTGTCCTTTCTCATTATCTCCACAAGAAAGAGATTTTCGTAATCTTTAAAAGCCGCGGCTTCATCAAGTAGACTATGAAAGATTTTCAAAAGAAATTCAAAGTGAAAAGTGTCACAGTCAGCCGCAAGCCGAGCGAAACAAAAGAAGAAACCTGGTCCGCGTTCATCGGCTTATTTGATGAGAATAATCCTCATCTCAAAGGCAGAGCTCCGTTTGAAGTTTTAGATATTCCTAACATTGAAAAGATCCGCGTCCGTGAACTACGTAATATCTCCTATTACTTGATGGGAAATGATCTTATCATCAACAATCTTGAAGAAGTATCTATCGCCCGTGAGGGATCAGTCGTTATTATCACTGGTAAACAGAATCTTCCTAAATAGATAGCCTTTTAAACATATTTTACGTTCCTCTTCTTTCATGGAAAAGAAGAATAACTCTCTCGGTTCACAATTTCGAGATATTATTCTCGGTGGACAAGATGGTGTAGTCAACGTCCTGGGCGTCGTTCTTGCCATTGCTGCCGCGACTAATGAGACAAGAGTTATTATCATCGCGGGCATTGCTGCTAATTTAGCGGAATCATTATCCATGGCGGCAGTCGCCTACACTTCTACAAAAGCATACAATCAATACTATTATTCCGAACGTGAACGTGAAAGAAGAGAGATTAAAGAGATTCCGAATGAAGAACGTCGTGAAATTTATAAGATTTACCAACGCAAAGGTTTCCGAGGGAAACTACTCGATCAGATCGTTACTAAGATTACTTCCTCTAAACGATTATGGTTGGAAACCATGATGACGGAAGAATTAAATCTTTCTACCCGTCAGATTGGCGGTCCAATCCATTCCGCATTTGTCGTTGGCATATCTTCCATCATCGGTTCAACAATACCTTTACTTCCCTTCTTTTTTGTCTCCGTCCAAATGGGTATACTTATCTCTCTGGTTGCATCAACAATCGCTTTGTTCCTCACCGGCGCAATTAAAGCGAAATTTACCATCGGAAGCTGGCTTAAGAACGGTCTGGAAATGGCAATTATTGGTATCGTTACTGCATTAGTGGGATACGGGATTGGTGCAGTATTAGGGCAAGTATTCTAAGGATTAACCATTACAACTTGACTTTTTTTCTTTTTCTGATAATAATACAAAAATATGATAATATACGCTACAGTCGTTATAATCGCGATGATATACTTGATGATTAGCGGCGGTTGCGAAATCATGATCGCATAAGTCAAGGCGATGATATTGGCGATGAGGAATATAACAAAGAGGAGCAAGCTAACCCCGTTTGTGTCTTTCGATTTAATCGTTTTAACCATCTGAGGGATGACCATAATCGAAAAGAGGACTGTAGCGATCCATCCCAGTACTTGTGCAATATCCATTGATATGGTGGAAGAGAAGATATTAATAAAACTATCTGGGGAGGTGGAAAAACTAGGCATAATTCCTGTTAATCTCTTTTTCCATACGAAGTGTGGAAAAATTTCGACCGAAAAGTCGCGTAGGGGCAAAATTAGTTTCTATCGAGAACGAAGTTCAATAAAGAAAAAAGAATAAAGGGCAAGAATTGTGTGATTAGTTAAGTGAAACTTTTCCTAATCCATTTGTCAATTGTCCTGCCGTGTTAGGATCGCTGTAGACTACAAATGTTAGATTTTCTAATTTAGTTTGTTTTCCGTATTGGTGCATAAATCTTTCTATGCCCTGTCCTAATCTGGCAATTGTTTCTTCAGGAGTTTTTTCTACAGCACCAGCCATTACACCCATTCTTATTGCTGGGATGAGTAATTGACCATAACCCTCTTGATGTGCTGCCTCTAAACCTGTATAAACAACTTTATCTAAAGATGACTCTAAATCATCAACAACAAAAACAACATCGTTGAATTTTCCTCTATGTTTTAATGCGTTACCTTTTGCAATTACTGTTTGCAAGTCACTAAGAGGCATAGCTTTTGATGCTTGTGAATGATATTGATTTCCAGCAACTCTCTTAATTGCGCCATCAACTCCACCATACCACATACCTTCAGAATTAATTGCAGTCATAATCGCATCAGTTGGAATTTGAGTAATATCTCCCTGAACTACATAAAGTCCTGTCTTTCCAATTCTTTTTACAAGATTTTCATTCATTTTATTTGCCTCCTGATATAAAAAGATAGAGCAAGTATTTAAATCTTTCGATTTCTTAGTCTTTTAGAAGTAGTAACAATTCTTGCCCCATCCGTAAATTTTGCCCCGAAGCGATTGAGATTAACGATGTTATGTGCCCCCTACTTTATGTAGGGGCGCCGTAGCGAAGCGGAGGCGAGTAAATCAGGAGTACAAGGGCAATTTCCTATGAGAGTAAAGTTTCGTTTTGCGTCTAGGGGGTCGCCGTTTTCCAAAGAATGTCAAAGAAACTCCTATAAGAATCTGCTACTTGTTTGCTTCTCATTAGAAAAGCTATGGGATCAGATGACCAGTTGATAATAGCAACTTTATCACCATAAATATATGTAGTAGAAGGACTTAGGTATGATTTTGGAAGATATTTTATTTGAGATAATTTTAATTCTTCTTCTCTTTTTTGCTTTCTGACCACCTCATTAAAGATTATTTTTAGTGGGATTTTTAATTCTATTCTTCTTTCATGAAAATGGATAAAGTAAGCGTGAAATAACTCTTTAAATTCTCCAGTTGCTCCAAAAACAAACCAAGGCTTTCCCTCTTTTAGAATATCTTCAAAGATAGATTTGAGACCTTTCTTACTTTTGTAGAGAGTTCCCTCCTGTTCTTCTTTGGAGAGCTTTCTTTTTAATTGAAGTTCTGGAAGAAATTGTTTAAGTTTTTCTTCTTTATCTATTAAATCTTGTTTCTTAGATTCAAGATATTCTAGCAATCTATCCGGATCTTGAGCCTCAAAATACTTTCTGTTAGCTTTAATAACGTAAGAAACAAGGCCTTTGCCTGTTAGCAAATCAATGATATCGTAAACTGCTGCTCGATGCATTCCTACTTTTTTGATTAAAGAGCCAGCGGCAGTGCTTCCTAATTCCAACAGGGCTAAGTAAACTTTGATTTCGTTTTTGGTAAGTCCTAATTCTTCTAATAATGCCGTGTCCATTCCCTATTAAAAACACCTGTTCCTTTTATAGTTTTCGTTTTTGTCATAAGTTTTACTTATTACATTAATATATATAGGGCTTGATTTTTATTGCGAAGTGATTAAAATGGAACTTACTTTAGAGGATCACTTTCAGGAATTTGCGCAACGTTACGCTATTCCAACAGCCGATATTAAGACTGGAATTGAAGATTATTATCGTCAAAAACTGACGGGTGACTTTTTAAGATATACTTGGCCAGAATGCCGTCAGAAAGGTTTGACCCATAGTACTTCTCGTGAAGCTGTGGAAATCCATTTCGAAGCAATTTACTTTGATTATCTGAAAGAATGTGCTGCTATTGCTGAAGTGAGTGGCATACCTATTCCCAAAGAATTTTTGAAGGTCCTGCGAGAAGAGGCAATGCAAAAAAATTCTCCCTATCTTGCTTTTCAAGTAAATCTTGTCGAAGGGGGAGCAGCGGAGATTGGAGAACAAGTGAAAGACTCACCTCCCCGACGAGAACTTGGTAGTTTGGCATATTTAACTTCTTGTCGTGAGGCTACAAGAGCAGAAATAGAACGGCGCGGCGGAATCGAATCTGTTGAACGAGAGATTAGCCAAGATAAAGATTTAGAACATTTTCTTACTACATTACCGGAATCTCCGAAAGAGAAAAGAAGACTAATTCAGCGGCAATACCATAAATTGACGAATGAAGATGGGTGTACATGGATTGCTTATGTTGGTGACTTTTTTCCATTTTTTGGAGGTGCAAAAATAGTTTATGCTGCAACAGAAGAAGCTCCAAATGCAGAAATTGCTCATAAAGTGTACCAACGCTTGCTTCAGGTGGAAAATAGAGGGTGCGGCTATATGGATGGCCTTTGGAAATATGTAAATGTTTTTAGTGGCTTGTTATGGTTGCATGAGGTATCAGGAATAAAACCGGAATATGAAGTAGCTAGAGGGGCTTTCGAACAGATGGCTAATTTCGCTTTTCATCTTGATGATCCAGCACCCCAATTTGAGATGTTGGAGAAAATAACTGGGTTGAAAGCTCGAGATGTTTTTGCTGCTGAAGAGAAGCTTCAATGGATAATACCAAGTGTGTATCGGCATGCATTATTTCGTGATAATCCGGGAAAAGTAGAAGTTTTGGAGCGCTTTACAGGCATTCCGGCTTCATTTACACCAGAGGATTATCAGGAAGTCTACCGTGAAATGTTTTATCATACAGGTAATGACACTGTTGGCCTTGCGGCGTTATGCAAGAGATATAATAAATGGAGGATAAAACCAGTAGATGGATTTTTTGTTGCATTTCTGGAGAATTATGCAAAACTAGGGGTTCCAACTTTGGAAGTTAATGAAGATACAGAGATAGCTTGCGATCAAGTGACGTAACGGCGACCCCCATTAGTTAGTCGAGAAATTGCCCTCTTAGATTTTTCTTAAAGTACTCCTGATTTATTGCACATAACTCTTTATATCCCTAAAACGAAGTTTTACCGGGGTATACGCGCTAAACGCGTAAAATCCCGTGGGCCATAACTCTAAAATCTGTTACTACTTATCCAGTCACAAGACACTCACTGGACAAACCTCTATCTCCAAGAATTCTTAACATTCAGCTCATAATACCACAAAATACCAAGCCACTCCCGCACTGGACAACTCCGGCTAAGCTATTTAAACGAAAAGCAATAAGAAAATCCTCGTGGACATTAATGATCTGATCAGAAAGGAAGGATTGCGTCGTGGTCTAAGACCAAGAACAATTCAAACCTACCAACAATGCGTTGAACGATTCTTTCGTAAATCAGGCAAAGAACCTTTATCGTTATGTAAGAAAGATATTAAAGATTTCTTAGATGTTCTAATCCATAACGGTGCTCCCGGAAATACATTGAATGTTTATCTCAATGCTCTTAAGTTCTTCTACGAAGAAATATTGCACCGTAGATTAACCATTAACTTAAGATATTCTAAAGTAAGTAGACGATTGCCTGATTTCTTGACTAAGGAAGAAACGATAACTCTAATTTCTTCCATAAAGAATCCTAAACACTCTCTCATGATTCGTTTGTTGTACTCTTCTGGATTAAGAGTTGGAGAACTGTTAAACCTAAAAATAGACCATTTAAATATCAAAGAAGGTTATGGTTGGGTAAGGAATGGTAAAGGAGGAAAAGACCGCCCTTTTATAATTGCTCATTCTCTTCAAGAAGAATTACAACAATATATCAAAAATAAACTTCCAGAATGTTGGTTGTTCACTGGTTGGAATAATTCTCCTTATGATGATTCATCAATTCGTGAAATATTAAAGAGAGCAGTAAAAAACGCAAAAATCAGCAAGAACGTCCATCCCCATATGTTAAGACATTCTTTTGCTACACATTTGATTCAAAATGGTTATTCTCCTTTAGAAGTACAACCTTTGTTAGGTCACAATAACATCAATACTACGATGATTTATGTTCATCTCGCCGCAGCTAATCTATGCAACGTCAAAAGTCCATACGATAGTTTGCAGCATAAAGAACAGAACCACTCAAATCTTCATCTTATAACATAAAATATGGAAAACAACTCACTAATAACCACGGACAACATTAAAAGCAAGATTTATTCCGTAAGGGGTTTGCAGGTAATGCTAGATACTGATCTTGCAAAGCTCTATGATGTAGAAACAAAACGATTAAATGAACAAGTTAGAAGAAATAGTGAGCGATTTCCATCTGAATTTATGTTTCAATTAACAGATTCTGAATTTGAAATCTTGAGGTCGCAATTTGCGACCTCAAATATAATCCCTCTGGAGTTGCAGAATATGGCGCCTAATGATCCACGAGGTGGGAGAAGATATTTGCCTTATGTTTTCACTGAACAAGGAGTAGCCATGCTCTCCGCTGTCCTCAAAAGTGATACTGCGGTTAAAATTAGCATCCAAATCATGAGTGCCTTTGTCGCCATGCGAAGATTCATTGCGTCTAATGCTCAAATCTTCCAACGACTAGATAATGTTGAAAGAAAACAAGTAATCCACGACCAAAAGTTCGAACAAGTATTTGATGCCATCCAAAGTAAAGACTTAAAACCAGAAAAAGGCATATTCTTTGATGGGCAGATCTTTGATGCCTACAAATTCGTCTCAGATATTATCAGAACCGCAGATAAATCGATAATTATCATTGACAATTACATTGACGATTCAGTTTTAACGTTGTTGAACAAAAGAAATAAAGAAGTGAAAGTAATAATATTCACCAAAGAGATATCAAAACAATTATCTCTCGATTTAGTAAAACACAATTCTCAATATCCACCTATAAAAATAACAGAATTTAAACAGTCACATGATCGATTTATTATCATCGATAACAAAGAAGTATACCATTTTGGTGCTTCACTAAAAGATCTAGGCAAGAAGTGGTTTGCTTTCTCCAAATTCGACAAAGAAGCATTTTCGTTGCTTGACAAGTTGGGATTAAAATGAACGCTCTCGCTTCTCCACCCAACAAAACTATATAAAAACTTATGTTAAAAATAACCCATGCTCAAAGATTTCACCCCTCGCCTGTACCAGCAGACCATCTTAGGCACTGCCGCCAGCAAGAATACATTAGTTGTTCTTCCTACTGGTTTAGGAAAAACTGCGTTAGCCCTGCTCCTTGCTGTCCAGCGCCTCCATCACTACCCTCAATCAAAAATCCTCCTTCTCGCCCCTACCAAACCACTCTGTGAACAGCACGTTGACACTTTTCGTAAACATCTCAACCTCCCTTCGGAGAACATCACCCTCTTCACCGGCAGTGTTAGACCCGAAAAGCGTGCCGAACTCTGGAAGACATCACAAATCATCATCAGTACTCCGCAAGGATTAGAGAACGATACAATCAACCGCAGGATAAGACTAGAAGACGTTTCTCTCCTCGTCCTTGACGAAGCCCATCACGCCACAGGAGAATATGCCTACGTCTGGGTCGCCAAACAATACGAAAAAAATGCCAAATATTCTCGCATCCTCGCCCTCACCGCCTCTCCCGGTAGCGACCTAGAAAAGATCAAAGAAGTCTGTCAAAATCTTCACATTGAACGCGTCGAAGTCCGCACCGAAAAAGACCCCGACGTCAAACCATACATCCAACACGTAGAGATGAATTGGATACCCGTAAACTTCCCCATCGAATTTCAGAAAGTCCAGAAAATTCTCCTCGACTGCAAGAAAAGCAAACTGTTAGAAGTCCAAAACAAAGGCTATGCCCGCTCAGAAGATCTTGGAAAATCAGAACTGCTTGCCATTCAAGCCGAACTCCACCAACGTCTCTCCTCCGGAGAACGTGATTTTGACATCATGCGTTCCATCTCCCTCCTCGCTGAAGCGCTGAAAATAGACCACGCCATCGAACTCATTGAGACGCAAGGCATCATCCCGCTTCACATCTATCTTTCTAAACTTCAACAGGAAGCTCTCACCACAAAAGTCAAAGCTGTCCAAAATCTCGTGCTCGATCCGCATTTTAAGATGGCCTTCTATCAAACTCAAGAACTCGTCAAACAGAACATTCAACATCCTAAACTCATCAAGCTTAGCGAGCTGGTCACGGAACAAATTTCTCACAACAAAGACGCGAAAATCATCATCTTCACTCAGTTCCGTGATTCTGCTGAAACTATCGTTCAGCAATTAAACATCACTCATATTCCCAATCATATCTTCGTCGGTCAAGCCAAGAGAAATGGTCTCGGTTTCTCGCAGAAAGAACAGAAAGAGATTCTCGACCATTTCCGCAACGGCGAATTTAATGTCCTCATCGCTACCTCCGTCGCAGAAGAAGGCCTAGACATCCCTAAGGTCGACAAAGTTATCTTCTATGAACCAGTTCCTAGTGCCATCCGCTCTATCCAACGTCGCGGCAGAACAGGTCGCCTTGAACAAGGAGAGGTCACCGTTCTCATGACTGTCAAGACTCGTGATGAGATTTATCGTTGGGCTTCTCATCACAAAGAAAAACGCATGTATCGCAACTTAGAAACACTCAAAAAAGAATTCGCTCTCTTTGGCAAGCAGAACGATCAAAACGCTACGCTTAAGCAATATATCCCGTCGGAGACAGTTGTTGCCGTTCTTGCTGACCATCGTGAGAAAAATAATCGCGTCGTCAAAGAACTGATCGATCTCGGACTTTCTGTTAAGACTGCACAACTGAACTCTGCTGATTATGTTATCTCTGGAACCGTAGGCGTGGAACTAAAGAAAGTCCCTGATTTTGTCGCTTCTATCATTGACGGCCGTTTGTTAGATCAAGCCCGCGAATTAAAACAGAACTTCACTAAAGCCGTCATCATCATCGAAGGTGAGGAAGATCTATATTCCGTGCGCAACATTCACCCCAATGCTGTCCGTGGGATGATTGCTTCGCTAGCACTTGACTTCCATATTCCTATCATCTCTAGTAAGAACCCACAAGATACTGCTGCTCTTCTTGCCGTCATGGCCAAACGTGAACAAGATAAAAGCCGGGACTTCACGTTACATGACCGTAAGCCGAAATCTATGCAAGAACAGATGGAATTCATTGTCTCCTCCCTCCCTTCCATTGGCTCCATTAATGCTGCTAAATTATTAGAACATTTCGGATCATTAAAAAATATTGTTAATGCTTCTAAAGAAGAGCTGACAACAGTAGAAGGCATTGGTGGAAAAACTGCTGAACGCTTGTTACAATTATTTGAAGAGAAATACCCTAAGAAATAACTGGTACATTCTATTTATTCAATTCCAATTTCAATGGATGAATCATCCCTGCATCTACAAAATACATCCAGCAATGCTCCGATTTAACAATCACACCTCTTCTTCCTTCTACTTCTGGTTCCCAGTCCACATATGTTCTTTGCACACCGAAATTTCCTTTCATCGCATGATAGGTTACAACCGCTGTATGTGATTTCATCTTTGTAGGATCATTCTGGTCGCGCTCAGATAAGACCAACACATTTTCCGCTAGTTCAAAGTATCGTTCAAGGTATCCTTTTTCAAAAGAAAGAATGTGGTCTAAAGTATAATCTTCTTTATCTCCCGTCTTTAGGTTCACTCTTCCAAAATAACCGCCGCGTTGAGCGAGAAGTGCGATATTTTCTTGAAATCGTCGCTCATCAACATCAAGTCCAACAGCAACAACCCCCAAATATGTTTGCGATAAGCCCGCTAATCCAGCTAAAACATCTGCATCTCCCCCTGCAAAAGGATCCTGTTCTTCGCTGACCGCAATCGCATCTCCCGTGCGCAAGACGAGGCTATCTCCTCCACCATCTACAAAAATCATCTCCGCGATCCCTAACTGTTTTCGTGCTGTTTCTATCCCGGTTCTCATCCGTGAAAGATCTCTTTTTTGATCATACTCTCGCGCAAAATAAAGAATGGGCTCATTAAGAAGAGCTGCGAGGCGCGGCTCAGGATATCTCCCTCTCGAATTAATGTGGCTATCACCATTGATTAATGTCACACTCTCTCCAAGAAGGCTATGGCGGTCAATCCGCGAAAGATCAGCAGTACGGGAAGACCCGAGAATTACTTTTTTACTCTCTCCTTTCGCAGCATAGAACAGAAGAGAAGCATTTACAGCATCTAACCCTCCTCCTAATCCAGCCACAAGTAAGCTTCCTTCAGCCATAAAATAAAAAAAATAAAAAAGAAAACTTAAAACGTTTCCTTTCCCAACAAGCTTTGTTCAACATTCCATTTCTGGTTACCATACACAAACAACACAAGGAACGCCGCAAAGTAGAGCAATGCTGCTTCGCCTTTATTTGCAACAGGATTCCAACCATTCGGAAAATGGACCATAAAGAACGCGACGAGCATTTCTACTCCGCCAACCAGCGCTGCCAAGCGTGTAAACAATCCCAGCAATACTAACAGCCCGCCAAAAAACTCGATGACCCCTGCTGCGCCCATCAAGCTCATAAGTTCTGGAACTTTCTGTCCACCCAGCCAACCGAACAACTTCTGTGCGCCATGGATCATAAAGACGCCGCCGACTAATACTCTAAACACAACATAAAGAACTGCTTTATACTTATCTGCATATTTCTGTAAATAACTCATAGACAACACCTCATTCATAATTTAATATCTCCTTGACAAAACTGCTTTAAATAGATTATGGAGGTTGACTAGTCATTCTTCGGATATAGTCTCTGGATATTCTCGTTTAATCGTTGTTAAGCGACATATTACTCGGGCACTCTTTTAACTTTTTACTAGGGCGAGAAAACTAACTGTGAGATAATAAGTTATTTAAAGTAACTTAATACTGAGATACTATTAAAGAAGTGGGGCGAGAAAACTTTGAAAAATAAGAGACCAGTTAAAAAAATAATCACTTATAGCTTAATAATTTTTCTGGTAATTATAATTCTCTTATTTATACTTTTAAACTTCTTTATTCCTAATGATTCTGTTAAAGAGGGGTTCTGGTTTACAGTAAATGGAAAAATTACAACGGATGTCAATGATTCTTCAAATTATCCAGAATATGTCTCTGCTTATTATCCTTATTACAACCTTCGTCAATTATCAAGAGCTAATACTATTGAATTGGCTAAAATAGATTGGGAGAATAATATTGGTTCCTATTCATTAACAGCATGGATCCCTATTGAAATGAATATCATCTTAACTGTAAAATCTGATGGTTGTAATCATGAAACTATTTATATCTCAAAAGATGACAATTTAAGAGATATCAATTTACTTTATGATGAAAAATTATGCCATGATACACTTAACATTCCAGAGAAGAGAGAAGAATTAATAGATAAAGCAAGAGGTCTTTTAGACAGAACATTTACAGAAATCTCTGAATTACAAATTCCAAAGACTGAAGCTGAGAAGATAAGAGCTGATAACAATAGAGGAAGAGAAGAACTTGAAGAAAGTGGTAATGTGAAAGAGATAAATCAGTCTTTAATTCATGCTTATAATGCTTTTTGGTTAGGATGGAGAGTTGATTACGAACTTGAAATTTGGAAATTACAACAATGTGTGGAAGAATCTTCTAAACTATTAGTAAATAATGAATTGTGTATTATTCTACCTTATGAAGCCAAAATAGATTTATTGGATTCTGCAAGAGTTTACAATGGAACAGAAAATTCTTGGATTTTAAGGGAAGAAGTCCATGACGTCAATACTATTGAAGAAGCTAAGAATAATGTTCAATCCATTTATCAAGAAAGGAGTAAAATAAGAGAAGAAGTTCAAGAATGTAATAATGCTCTTGATATTGCAAGAAAATCTTCTGAAAATCAATATGGAATTTGTAAGACTAGAGATTCCATTTCATCTTTATTAAAATGGGCAGAAGCTTTGGCATTAATTTGTTTGGGAATCTTAATATCTTATCCAATTAGAGAGTGGATTGAAAAATGAGTGAAAGGATAAATTTTAAAGCAGCAGCTATTGTTGCACTATCAATAATAATTGGATCTTATCTCATAATATACCAAAAAGAAACTTTAACGGGGATTTTATTTGTTGCTGCTGGAACAATTGTATCTTTGTCTGATGTAATTAAATGGCTAGAAGAGCTTTATAATTTATTCAAAACTTCTGAAAAAGAGGGAGATCAAAGCCAAGAATATGCTGAGAATAGTCCACAAACACGAGCTTCACAGGGAGGGGTGATACATCAACATATTACTTACAACACTAATTATTATTTCGGTAGTGCGCAAGTAAAAAACGAAAACGAAAACATCTCATTAACTATCCCTAAAAATAATGATGGAGAAGAACAAAATGGATGAAGAAATAATCAAAAAAATGCCTCTTAATGATTCAAAAGTAGCGGAACTGAAAAGATTAGTCCGTAAATCTTTTAGGGATGAAAATTTCCTTAGAAAGATATTCTCAGTAAAAACTGTTGACGAATCCAGTAAAGAAACTGAGTTCTTTAAAGTAGGAGTTAATGAAATCTTAGATAGGGGTTGGCTAGTAGATGACTCAAAATTGAATGCTTCTTGGGGAACTGATTCCATGGCAACTAATTATGGTCTGTCAATTGCAAGAGTTGAATTAAAAGAAATAATTAGAAAAATTGTATCCAAAGAAAATATTGAAACTATTAGTTTTAGTGGGGATTTAATAGAAAAAATATCCGAAAAATTGAATAAAATTCATTTTGATACCATTATTACTGATTTTGATGGAAGCCGTAATTTTTATGATACTGGTTCTGATTTAAAAGAAGACAGAGAATGGTCGCATAGAATTGGAATATGGAAAGAAAAAGTTGTTTTTTATCATGACTCTGTTCCTAAAGGAACAACCATCCTACTTAATAGTAAATCTTTTGGGGAAATTTTAACTAAAAGTGAACTTAAGATTCGAATATTTGAGAAGTTAGATAAAGAAAAAATAATAAAACAACTTCCTCAATTAGCAGACGAAGACTTTGACTTAAAGATTAATATATTAATTGAAGAAACGGTTGGATTTAAATTTTTAAACAATGAATCTTGCTTAATATTAAAGAAGAATGAATAATTCATTCAAGTGTTATCTTTAATTCTTTGAATATTTTATATATGGATAATGAAACACCAAAGTAAGTTAAAATTATTATAACAAGATTAATTATTATAAACAAAATTATAAATGGAATCCAGCCAGTAGCGTTGAAAAATGCTTTTACAACCATTGCTCTTAATCCAAGTTCATCAATTAATGGTAGTTGAAGAACGATTAAAGTAAACAAGATGGATAAATAAAAATATCAATATTAATATCAACGGCACTATTAAACCAACAAGAAATATCATCCCATACATTATTTTTGAAAATAAAAATTCAAAGATATTGTTCCATGAATCAACATTTTTTATGAATCCAAAATAAAAAACTATCAAGCCCATTAAGACAAGATTTAACTCTAAAAATAATCTTGTAAACTTCGCCAGTAAAATATTTTTCCTAGTTCCATTTCTTGATCTTTGAAACATGATATAGGCAAGAATATACAAGAAGATTAATGAGCCCCATTTTGACACTAATTCTAAGTAGTTTTCTCCCCCATGTGTTTTTAAAAAAAACTCTACCATCAGTATAAAAAATTCCAACTGTGAAAGTAAGGCTGATTCTATTGTTAATATCATCAACAAGCTGAGTAAATTTAGTCATAAATAAGTTAATAGTAACTAGTATTAAAAGTTTTCTCGCCTAAAATGTACAGAATACTTGCCAATTGCAGACAATACACTAACAGATCAGGGATAACCTCTTTCTCAATCTGTGTTGTTGGATATTCTTCACCATGCTCTTCTCTTTCACAATAAGTAGATAGCTTTCCCAACAACTTTCCCAGATGGAGTGTAATATGTCGTATCTTTTCTAACTGAGAAGCATTGTGTTGCCAATAATTAGTATCATATTCCTCTTGCTTCCGCTGCAATTCATTAAGCTCCATAAACCCCTCCTAAAACATCCATCCTACAACATTTGTTACATCCGTGAATCCTAGTTCTAACATTAATTCCACCGCTGCCCTGCTCCGCCCGCCAGATTTACAATGCACAAGATATGTCTTCGTGCGCTCTAATCGACTAATTCTTTCTTCAAAATCATCAGCATAAATATTAATATTCACTGCATGAGGCAAATGCTCTTCCTCAAATTCTTCTGGTGTACGCACATCGAGGATTACAATATTCCTATTATTTTTTATTCTATCCTTTGCTTCCTCGGCACAAATCTCATCTATTTCCATCCTTACAAGGCCCCCATTGATGGATATTGTGTTTTCCTTGACAATGCATGTGGCTTCTCCAGAACTGTGGACAACCCTTCTTTTCACTCCCTAGACCTAAAAAATCTTTCTCCGAGGGGAGTCGAAAATCTGCAGGTATCTTTTCTGGGAGAACGCCGTATAACTTTCGGTCATCATCAATTGTCCTTTCACTATCAGTGACACTATAAAATGTTTGGATAGCACTCTCTAGTCTTCTCAGTTCCTGTTCTAGTTGCTGCCCATCCATCATCATAACATCTTCATCCCATCTTTCTTTATCAAGAATCACATCTTCCGGAGTTTGATCCTGGTGATCCGCACTTCTCAATGTAAAGTAAGCCCTGCACTTCCTCATCCCCTCTTCATAAGAAGGCAAGGTGTTAACCTTCTCTCCAGAAAAGATTTCCCATACTAAGCGATCATCTAGCCAGCAGCGATCATCACCCTTCTGATCTCGGTGGTAGCGGATGGCGTTGCGCAATCTTACGATCCTTTCCTTCATCGTTGTATCTTTCCGGTCTGCCAATCTTTTAACAATTGCCGTGCCGTCGCTTCCAGATCCGGACCCCCTCCTTTCTGTAATCGCTTCCACTTTCGGGATAAGACGCTTAAAATCTCTTCTGGATCATCTTCAACAATTTTATAATGATCTTTAATTTTTTCTTTTTCATCCTCAATCAAATGCAATGCCGCAATCTCTGGATCTTTGATCTTTGCAAAATCTACTGCTCCCGTCTTCCCATGTTTTGCTGTATCTTTCTCCATGCGTGGAAAAACTCCAGGCGTGTCCAGCAGGGTGATCTTCGGTCCAACCTTTACTTTCTGCATCCCCTTTGTAAACCCGCTCTCTGCTGACGTCCTCGTTGCTGCTCGTCCTGCCAGCGCATTGATCAGTGAAGATTTTCCCACATTAGGATATCCCACCACGCCTACGATCACTGGCTCCCCGCGTGATAATTCCAAAATCTTTTTCTTGAGAATCGTCGTTCCTAGATGGTCCCTACTTGAGATAAACACGCTCGGCTGCAAATTCTTGATCTTTATCTTCAACTCATCGATCTTTACCAGATCACACTTTGTAATGGCATAAATAATCTTCTTATTCAGCCGCCTGATCTTTCCTTCAATCTCAATATTACGAGTTTCCTCGATCGTTCGTGCATCCAGCACTTCGATGACGACCTGTGCTTCTTTCAGTACCTGATTGACATGAACCCAGAATGACGGCATAAGGTGATTAGAAAGGGATCTTCTTTATTAAAGTTTATGAGCGTTATGGCTCTGTAGAAAAAGTCGCTGCTTGGGCCAAGATGTTGCGTGAGAACTGGAATTTCCTGAGGTTATTGGTGCTGCTCAGCTATAGAAGTTGTAGCAAAAGCAGCACGAACGCAACGGCCGAAGCGACTTTTTCGAGATCTTCTACAGAGCCGAGCGTTATGCTACTCTGCGCAGGAGCGCTTTCTGTTCATTTAGAATTCTCTTTACTTCATCATTCCCTCGAGCGATATTCTTGATCAACAGATCGCTCTTTCCTTTCTTAGCAACAACTCCCAGAAGTGTGCTTAAATCTCTCAAAGTATCAAACAGTTTCTCAATAGAAATCTCCAGCGGCTTATTCTTTCTAATCATCCTATCCACAAAATCTTTTATGTTCTCAACAGATCCCACTAACCTTCTCATAAAACCAATAATTCTCACTGCATTTTGTTTAATTTCAGTCGTCTCCCCGACTTTCTGATTCATCAGCTCAATAAGAGCTTCTAACTTCTCCGCAATTACTCCATAAGTAGTACTCACTTCCGCTAGTTGCTCTTTGATATTTACCATCTTACTCTTTCCCTAAAATATCTGCCGTACTTGCACCTAACACTGCTAGTATCAAAGTCGTTGAAACGGCTTTGTAAATATGTCCAAATGTACTTTCTGTATCGACTAAGCCAAAGATGAATAACGTTGCGATCACTACTATCAATGAAATGAAATACACCACCGCCGCTCGTAGCGGGATAAACCGCATGATCTTCACTTCTTTCACCTTTCTAAAGCCGGAATAATACATAAAAAGGAATACCACCACAGCATCCAAAACATATAATGAAGTTGCCCGTACAAATGAGATCTTTTCTGCTAGCTCCACGCCGTAAAAGAATGCAAAATGACCGACAGTCCCAATAAGAGCACCGATTAAACTTCTAACCACATCAGCCCGCGTGATCTTTGTTAAAGGGTGAGTACCAACGTCTTTCTTCACTTCTTCCCGCAACGCTTTCAGGCTTTCCAGCTGCTTCTTCTCTAACTTCTCAATCTTCTCCTCTTCTCGAAGAAGCTTGCTTTCTTTTCTCTTTTTTCTGGCCACCATCTTCTTTAAACGCGGAGTATTCCACCACTCTTCACAGTGAAAAGAATATTTCACTGGGACACTAATGAAGTCGTTGCTTCATTAAGTGTTTTGAGTGGCAGTTTGCAAGCAAACCATTTATTTATTTGTGGAATACTTGCGTGTAAGAAATGAGAAAAACAGTCTCATTTCTACACAGATAAACTAATCCACCATATAAATCTTTTTAAAATCCATCCTCTCGCTGTACTCCATGGCTTTTTCCAAGACTTTCCCTCGCACTATTCAAGGCAGTAACTATCCCCTCTGGGAAGAGATTTATCTTACTGAACAGGAAGAACGTGCTGCTGAAGAATCCTGTCGACAAGAGAACTTCCAATTGATGGACGAAGCATTGCAAGAAGCTAAGATGCTTGCTATCAAACATGGCATCAACGAAGATCAGATCCGCACCCAGCTTGCCATAGCTTTATTTGAAAAACGTGCCAGCCACGTTGTCTTCTGGAAAGAAAGCATAGCCAAAGAGAAATTTGATGGAAAGAAATAATTCTCTACTTCTTCGTATGCTTCTTCAAGAAACTCTCGAATTGCTTCAATTCCTTTTTTGTATTAAAGTAGACCAGATGCCGTTTCTTCCGATTGCTGACTAGATAACCACCCAGAAAAACATGATCCAGCTTGTGTTTTCTAATTTCTTTCAAAGGCACTTTTTCCCGTCTGGTTCTAAACCGCGTCTTGCGCGTCACTTCAAAGTGGCTTGTCGTGACATGATAATGATCTTCAACAAGACGTATCAACTGAGAGAGATAACTCAAAACGACGTAAATTCCCAAGAAGATAACTGTAAACATAAATGCAAACAGCAGATTTGAAAACTGTAAATAAGTTAATATTAACACTAACAACCCAATAATCCCTACTGTAATCAATTCGATTCTTAAAAATTGAACTTTCTTACCTGGAAAACTCCATTCTAATGCCATCTATTCCACCACCGGTGCTTTTGTCATGCTGATCAACGAAGCAATAAACATTGCGATAAAGACAACCATAAACGCTACCCCATAATCAGGATTTGTCGGATACACTAAATATGCCGTAATAAAGAAACCAATGATGGACGTCGCCATAAAACTCCCTTTCAACGGCGTAGCATGCCAAGATGATGAAGACCTTTTAGCAGAAGATACTTTTCTACGATTCTGACGACTCTTTTTCCGCTTTGCCATCCTATCACCTCTATCTTCAAATGAATATCTTTCAGTTTATAAACTTTGCCACGTGCTTCAAAGCTACTTCACGCTTCTGTTGATGTTCTTTCAGAAATAATGTTATCTTCTCAATTAATATCTGTTTCAATTCTCCCGTCAATAACTTTCCTGACTTGTAATCATTAAATACTTTTTTCAGTTTCGCATCATCCGGCTCTAAACCGTATCTCAACATCTGGTACGCCACATCAATATCCGGGTTTCCTCCTTTCATACGATGTTCCTCAATCGTTGGCTGGCCCCCCGAAAACGCATACTTCTTGATCTTCATCGCCGCTTCTTCCGGCGAATCAGTTAATGCAATATAGGAAGTAGGGTCGGACGAAGACATCTTTCCTCCTTTCAATCCCGGTAGAAATTGATGGTATGTTGAACTTAACTGGATAAAAGAACATTCTTTATACCGTTGTGATAAATCACGCGCCAGACGGAGATGAGGATCCTGATCCGCGCCGACCGGAACAATCACCGGACAAGCTCCTTCAAATTCTGGCAGTTGGGGATGAAGCATATCTGCCGCCTGTAATAACGCTGACACCATCTTGCCAGGAGAGACTTCACCATAAATTGCTTTAAATTCATTAAACGTCACGTGACGGGAAAGCATCGCCGCGAGGCTGTAATACGCGCTCGCTTTTCTTCCATCCGTGGAACGTTTTGATTGAAAATAAAAATCACACCTTTTGAGGTCCAACCCCAGTGCGACATAATTTGCTAGATACTCTTTCACCGCTGTTTCATGTAATTCTTTTAAATTTGGATTCCGTGAATTATATGCTTCAACATCTGCTACCGTCAAATAAATTTTTGCCCCTAATTTCTGATAGAAAACTAATTGGTCGGCTACCATCTTGTGGCCGAAATGAAATTTCCCGCTTGGCATCAATCCGGTCATTACCACGAACGGTTTCTTCGCTTTCATCGCAGCAATAATCCGTTCAAAATCACGTTGGGCGAAGACTAGCCCTCTTCTAAATAAGACCATCTCATTGAATGCTTTTGGCAGCTGGGGGAACGCTTGAAGTCCAAACTCTTTCATCAGCTTACCATAATCAATGTCCCCTTTTACTTCCCAGGGGGTGACTGTGTGTGTCATAACAATGTTAGAATATGGGATTGTTTATAACGTTTTCTTAATCTCCTGTTTTAACTTAGAAACAACCACCTCTGGTCGTTTCAATTCCAATATTCGCTCCACCTCTTTTAACCCGCCTTTCAACCCGAGGTTGACGCACAACGGCTTGAGGTCGAGATGAGGAACTGTCAGTTCTATTGCTAACTCCTTCTTCAACTTTGGCAAGTCAAACGCTCCTCCATTAAACGTAACCACCAGTTTGAACTTCTGCAACTCACTCCCAATTAATCTTTTCTCTAGATTAAATCCTTTCACGAATATCTTTGTGTTATAATAATCCGAAAGACCGACTACTGTTATCTTTCCTAAAGAATCCGTCTCAATATCCAGAAAACAACATTCTTCATTGAACTGAGGATAGAGTCTCCACATCTGCACAGAGGGCAGCTTTCCGATAAAATAGGCACTATCATTCTCTAACAGCGCCTGCTGTGCTTCCCGGATTTTGCGATCATAGTATTGTTTTCGTAGAGCAGAAATTCTGTTTACCTCTTTACGTTGAAGAAAATCCTGCCAATCTCTAATTCCCTGCTTCCAGATATTTTCTTCACCTTGCCGACCAATTTTCTCTAGAAAAATGAATGATTGTCTGATCATTTGTCTCTCCAAACCATTTTCTCTTAAAAATCTATTTCCAGAAAACAATCTGCTTTCGTAATAAGAAGACGACTCCCACAAAAAATACTGTTCCTATCAAAGAGATAAAAGAATAATTATCTGCATGTGTTTCGCCTCCCATCATCAAATACGTCAACTCATCAATAAATAGTCCAGAACCAACTGCGAGCAGCGGAATATTCCCTAAGAATATGCCTACCGGTACCATCAACGCCCCATATGTCCAATGATGGATGCGCATACCTTTTATCGAGAGTCCCATCCGATCAGGATCGTCAGCAAATAGGCCGCCCACATAAAGACCAATCCGCACAACAAGAATGGTTGCAATAAAGATGATAAAGAAAATATTTTCTGGTCTCATTACAACTCCACCACAATCTTCTTATTCTTCAGATCAACAGACTTAATTTTCTTCTCCTTCTTCAATTCGACAGCGATATCTTTCCAATCTTTTGTCTTGCGCAGTTCCTTAACAATCCCCAATAATTTTTGTAAAGCGGTATAATGCTCATAAATTTTGTTTCCTTTTGTTGCATTATCCTCAATCTTCTGCTGTAATTCTTTGATTGATTCTTCCTGGCTTTCCACCATGCGCAATAATGAATTTTTTTTCTGCTCGTAGGGGGATTTTTTCTGGAAAGGGTTTAATCTGCTGATCGCTTCGTTATAGGTTGCAACAATTTCTTTTTCTTTCTTGCCCGTTAATGGTAAGGGAGTGCTATCCTCCTCGTAAATGTATCCTTTTGGTTTCTCAATCAGCTCTAGCAAAGAACGGATTGTTTTTACAATTCTCCTCACTTCCTCTGTCTTTACTTCTTTAGGCAACCTATTCTTATCAATCTCTGCTCTTACACAGACTTCTTCTGCATACACCCCTCCCAAACCGATTTCCGTTGCCAACGCTGTTGCTACATTCTTCTTCTCACTCCTGCCTAAAATAGGTCCTACTTCTTTCTCCGTCAACGTTTTCCAATTCACGCTGCTCGTAGGATAGATGTACTTCTCGTGTGGCTTGACCATACGATCTTTCCAGATTTGCCGTTCCAACGCCGTAATGATCACGTGATCTTTATCAGCAAGTACGACGTTTCCTTTCGAGAACAACTCTATGATCAGATAATATGTCTCCTCTTTCTCTAATTCTAACACCACTATCCGTTCGGCATCTTTTTGTGAGAAGTTTTTGATAAACGCATTACTCAAATACTTCCGCAGCTGCATGCAGAAGCTGCTCGGCTTGATTGGCGTCTCTTCTTTCTCTTGCTCTAAACAGAGCCATTTCCCTGGCACAAGCTTCAGCAGCTGTTTACCTTTTCCTGGGACGTGCAGCTGCAAAAGGATTTCTTCATTTTCCTGATGATAAATCTGCGAGATTTTACCTTTAATCAAGAACTTAAGTTCCTGCATCAACGCGGCGAGTTCCAGAGAAGAGATATTTTTTTTGACCATTTATCAAGAATATGTCTTCTCATTTTAAATACCTTTTTATAGGAACCGTTCTCTCTTCTTCTTATGCCCTACTCTGTCACCATCTGCCCACACTGCCGTTCTTTCCAGATGTTTCAATACAAAACTCTTCCAACAGCAGTTTTCCGTTGTGTTACCTGTAGCAAACAGACTAAAGTCCATAAAGCCGATGGCACACTACTCACTCTCTATGGTATCTTTGACCATCCTGCTCGGGCATCAGAACGCTGTCAAAAATTGAAAGCACGGCCAGTGGAAGAGTTTAAGAGCGCGGGAATGGAGAGATAACCCTTAATTTTTAATACTTCTTCATTATCATTTTAATAATGTTCAAGTGGTGGGGTTACATCGGGATCATTCTGATGATCACAGGAGAGATCCTCCTGTTTTACCGGGTAGAACCATTCTCCACGTACACTTTCTTCTTATTATTGTGGGTGGGGTACATTCTCTTTATTGATGCTCTCGTCTTTCATAGGAAAAGAAAATCTCTCTTCACTTCCCCTCGTCGGTTTTGGCTTCTCTTCGTTCTCTCCGCTATCTTCTGGTGGTTTTACGAATTACTTAACATCTCTGTCGAGAATTGGCGCTATGAAGGCGTTGGTCAGCCCGAATGGCTGATGTTCACTCTCGCTTTCTCAACCGTTCTACCTGCAGTCTTGGAGACCAGTGATCTCCTGTCTTCCTTCTCTCTTTTCAATAGATTTCAATTCAGAATGAAGATTACCTCTCAAAAAATTTCACTCTTCATCTTACTCGGCTTGTTATGCTTAATCCTGCCATTTGTTCTCCCGCTTTATACTTATCCACTCGTCTGGATAAGTATGTTTTTCTTGTTAGACCCGATCAACTATCTCAATAAGAAAGAATCAATCCTCGCAGAACTCCGAAAAGGAAAACCTAAACTCTTCTTTACGTTGATGGTCGGCACGCTGATCTGTGGTGTTCTCTGGGAATTTTGGAACTACTGGGCGCCTGCCAAGTGGTATTACGACATTCCCTTCGTAGGAGGGTGGAAAATCTTTGAGATGCCCGTTCTTGGCTTCCTAGGCTATCTTCCATTTGGGCTTTCCCTGTTTGCGTTATATCAATTTAGTTTGACAATTTTAAAAAAGAAATAAGCGCCCGGAGGGACATTCGGAACCACTGAACTCCGAATTCAGCTCATAATTCCCTCGAACCCTCGAATGATCGCTGTCTTCTGGTCATCGCTCCAAGAGCTCATCCTAGCTGATCTGCAGGCGATTGCTTTAGCCGCTTAGCAACGGGCGCTTTAAGATCATTTGGACTGAAGAGTATTTATATAGTTTTCTAAGAAGAAAGCCCTATTTCCTTTTCCTAAAATACTCCCTATCCAATAAATCAAACAACATTTCATCAACATATTTTCCTTGAATATTATTATAATCTCTTCTAACTCCAATTCTTTTAAATCCTGATTTCACCAGGATTGCGAGCGATGCTTTGTTTTCAACAACGGCTGATGCAGAAACACTATGTAATCTCAGCTTATGGAAAGCATACTCCAACAATAAAGCAACAATCTCCTTGCCGTATCCCTTCCCCTGTTCACTTTTATCTCCGATGATAAAATAAATTTCTCCCCTCTTATCCAGTTGGAAAATATCATCGATTCCGGCATAACCGATCGTTTTCTTCGTCTTCTTTTCTACAACCATAAACGATCGTTCATATTCCCTATCCAGAGATTTAATCTCTTTCTTGATCTCACGTAGCGTGTGTTTTCTTCCTCTAATGATTGGGCTCATGAAACGGACATTATCCTGATGATTAAACCACTTTGTAAGTATTGGTGCATCACGAATCGTGACGGCACGGAGAAGTAATCTTCTTTCCACGATTCTCTTCATTTTTTTCATCTTTATATACATTTCTTTTTCGCAAGATTTATTATCCCCTAAAATAATAATCGCCTGCCCATGAAGAAGCCTTACGTAAAGAAGCACAGCGTCGTATCCGGTTTCACGGTCTGGATCGTTGATGGAAATTATGTCAGAACACATCTCGATGAAGAATTCACGAATTTTGGCCAGCATTACGTTTTCCCGATGATTCCCAAGAATGAATTTTGGGTTGATCATGAATCATCAAAGCATAAAGAAATTAGATACTATATTGACCATTTACTTGAAGAGAATCGTCTTCTCCGTCAGAAGAAGAAATACAATTCTGCGCTTTTTCAAGCAGATCAGATTGAACGCGCTGAACGTCATGCCTCTCAAACCTTCCAACATCGGGGAAAAGATGTTCTCAAAAAAATCCGTTCTCACCTCATTAAGAAGTACAGCAAAAACATCAATGTTTGGGTCGTCAATGGTGAACTTGTCCGTGATGTTTTTTTTCTCGACTTTACAGAAGGGGGCCATCATTATCGCTATCGCTTCATCCCGCAGAAAGATGTCTGGATTGACGACGACATTACGCCGCGCGAACGAAAATTTGTCCTCTTACATGAATTAGCAGAACGCAATCTGATGGCAGAACGCTTGCATAAGAAGAACCATCCTACTCCCTACAAAGTATACGATTGGGCGCATCGCAAAGCCAGCAAGTTGGAATCCTATTGCCGTCACCGTCCTCAGAAGTTGGATTCTCTTTTGAAGAAGGAATTGGAGAAGAGTGTTTAAACTCTCTTATTTTACCAATCTTTCGATAGGAATAGTATAATGCAATTTTCCTACTTCTTCCCGTGTGATAAATTTATCTGTCAACAACTTTTTCCTTAAGAAAGGATATGCTTCCGCAAACTGCCTCTCCGCTTTCTGGACTTCTTCTCTGACCTGCCGTTCGTCGAGTTGAATGAATCCAGCATCACCTAGAGCCTCTTGCACGAGACCAACATAATTCATCTTCCGATCATACACGTCAGCATGTAATACTAAATCTGTACCGCTCCGTTCCACAACTGCATAATCCGTCCGTAATCTAACATTTCTCCGTGCCTCTCCTCGTTCTTGATCCGGAAGGACTAGGCCATATAATCGTAACATATCATCGATCCGCAATCCGACGCAGCAGTGTGATGTTGCATTCCCTACAGTATGGCTATCTGTTGTCGCGTGAATGACGCACCGAGTTGTGTAACTCTTTTTTCCTTCTGGGACAAGCTTCATCCCTAACGAATGCATCCAATTATATTCGATTGGTACAGTCATCGGCTTCCCTTCGTCCGTAAATGTGCTTGTTTCACGGATAATGTCACCTTTGCGATGAACCAATACTTTCTTTTTTTCAACGCACACTTTCCGGTGTCTCCTATCCTCATCATATCGCACACATCTCGTCTTCCAAACATCATCAAAATACCTAAAAGTCCCGCTCCATCTCTTCTCATCGATCGTTCCTTCGCCGATTGGTGTCTCCATCACTTTACTTACTTTGCCGAAATGTTTTTCCCAATGTCTTCCCGCCCGTATCGGAAACGTAAAAGTAGAACAAACTTTGTCACCAACTCTATTTTCTAATGTAAGATAAAATCCTGGAATATTAACATAAATTGATTGCTCCACTTGATCTACAGAAACATCTCCACATTTTCCTACCACCGCTTCGATACTCTTAGGCATCTGTTCGGTGTATACTTGTTTTGGATCTCCTTGGGGGTAAAGTGGGTGTCGCTTTGGTCCATCTGCAAAAGTAGGAGAAGATAAGAGAGTGCCGATCAGTGAGAGAAGAGATATCCCCTTTTTAAGATTCATCAATACTCATTTGAAAATGACTTTTATAAAGTTTATTTACAGGACATCACTTTCCACTGAGCCATTTTATATATGCATAAAGAACCACAACAAGATTAACTACCCTCATATTTGCTTTATATGCTGTGTCAATCGCTTCTTTGATAAATTCAATATTCTTTTCAATCTCTTCCACAAAATCTAATTCTTCACGGGGGATTCTTCTTTTGATTGCATCGTAGTCTAATTTTTTCGTCGCTTCTTCTAACGTCACATGGAAGAAAAAGCCTTTTTCCATCCCTTCCTGCAGGCCATTGGTTGTAGAAACCTGTCCTTCGTTAACGACGTCTTGATATTGAAAGAAAAACTCCGGGTTGCGTAATAAAAAGCCGAATACTTTCTTGATCTCTTCATTCGTCTTTACTTTCTCTTCCATCGTCCTCAATTGTGGAACACGGTTGAAAAGCGACGCCACATCCTGCGGCGCTGCGCCCTGCCAAATCTGGAATTCTTGGAGGAATAGTAAATTATTTTGAAGATGAAGAGGAAGTGATTTTAACATCTGCACTGCTCGCTGTAGATTGATATTTTCATAAAGCGATGATTGTTTCTGCAATAAGACTTTGACCAGTTCTACTGTAGGTTCAACCAATTCCAACCCTCTTTCTATCGTCCCAATCTCCTTGCCTAAGACAAAAAACTCATTAAAGAGAGCTTTAAGTTGGTCTTCCCTCAAAGGATAAGGTGTCTTCCCTTTGATCTCTCGAACTAAATATACACTTTCCAGATCCGCCATCTTCGGTGTAAGATGACTCAATTGATGGATATAGAGCATATTTATTTCTTCTTCTCCAACTTGTCATTCTTACCACAATAAGGGCAATGAAGATTGTAAGTCACGCCTGCTTTTGAACGGTCTGCCTTAAAACGATAATTACAGCGCGTACAGAGAAAATTAACCAATTCTGCTGGCGCCAGCTGTTTTATTTTAGATGTTGTTAAATTACCTGCCGCTTTCATCTTTACATCAGTGCAGCAGGGCTCGCAGAGAATCAGATTTCTAGTTTCGTCCTTCGGATACAACCTCACCTGATCTAAAGGAACAACGTTTTTGCATTGTTCACACGTTCTTGTTTTACGAATATCCATCCTCTCACCCTCTTTGTTGATTAACCCCATTGCCTCATTTCAGGAAAGGGAGGTATTTAAAGATATCGACAATCAAGAATAAGAATAAAAAATGATTATTTTAAATTACAACAGCTGTATACTGTGATAACATCCTCAATTTCAAAGTTAGGATAGGATGAAAACTTCTTAGAGGTTAAATCACCGTTTTCTGCATTCCAATCTTCTTCGTCAAGGACTTGTCCACAGGAGAATGGTGTATACACATTTGGTCCGACTTTGTTTTGAACAGTAAAGAAACCGTGGCTGCAAAATTGGTATTCCTGCTGTTTACAATAGGTATCTCCATTAACGCCCGGCCAGTTTTCATTCGCTACCATCTCGCAACTAAATTGTAGACTTGCTTTGTTTACAAAGTTACAGCGCTGTTCCCCAATTAAACACGTTTTATCCTGTTTCACCGCTTGTCCAGCAAGTGTTTCTCCTGGTGCGCACGCCACTACAAACAGCATCAACACAACTAATCCCGCCACTAAAACTATTTTCTTCATCAATATCACCTCTGATATGTATTAACCGATTAAAACCAAATAGTTTATTTAAAGAGGTGTTACCCCCCCCTGTTAGTAAATGAATGCTCATCTTACCTTGCTGCAGAAAAGTTTAAATAAAATCATCATTATTTAACTATGATGGGCATAGCTAAAGTTACTAGGAATTATCAGGTGACCATTCCTAAAGATGTAAGAACGATCCAAGACATTAACATCGGTGATACTGTTTTCTTTAGCATTGAAGGCGGCCGCATTGACTTTTTTAAGATGAACCGTGAGAATCTTCTCAAAGAGACGGCGGGAATTTGGAACGGATTAATTAAAGAAGATAGTGTTAAGTATGTAACGAAAACGAGAGACAGCTGGAAGAGGCGTTCACAGAGAGTAAAACTATGAAGATCGTTGATACGGATATCTTTATCGATCTCTTCAGAGGACTTGAACTATCTCGACAATTTTTTGCTGAAAATGAAGAGATCATTTTCTCTGCCATCACTGAAGCAGAACTGTTATCGGGGCAACAATGTAAAGATGCTGCCGTTCGAGAAAAAATTCTCCATTTTCTTTCTCAATTTGAGAAAATCACCGTTGGCAATCCCCTCGTTCAAATTGCTGCTGACTTTCGGAGAAAATATGGGATAGCACTCCCCGATGCCATAATTGCTGCATCCGCTTTTGTCCATAACGCGACTCTCATCACGCGTAATCTTAAAGATTTCCAGAAGATTCGTGAAATTAAAGTAGAGAAGCCCTATTAAAAAAAGCGGACCCGGGGAGACAATCAGCCGAAGCCAGAGTTCAAAACTCCAAATTCTGCATTTGAACTCCCGATCTACAGCTCTCGTCAAAGCATTGACAAACTCAAAAGCCTGCCTTTGCTCGTAGAAGGCTGTCGCGCTATGTATCCTATCAGTTAAATGCTGATATCCAGGCTACGCTACGGGTCCTTGAGCTAGTAAAACCGAAAACCACTTTTAAACATTTCGGCAGGATATTCAAATTACTCCCTCTTAAATCACATTAACCAACTAATAATAAACGCAATTATATCTTAAAGAATTCTTCATCAAAACGTTCCCTTCTGAATAATCTGTTTATGATGGTTGGTTTAATCTTAATTCGAATGGATTTAACACCAGCAATCCCTGAAACTTCTTTGTTTAATTCAATGTAATAACCCGCTCTCCATTCCCTACGGTAAGTAAAGTTTGCATTTTCAAATATTGCTAAGAACGCAGCCATTGAACCTCCTGCTAATTCTGGACAATCTCCCATATCTAATTCAATCCCCGCCAAGATCTTACTTTTGACCCTTGCCGCTGTGGAATTAGTCTTAAACCCTGATTTAACTTCAGAACCATTATCAAAAGTTACAACAATATCAATGACACAAAAATAGGGTACTCGTTTTAGAACCTCAAAAAGTTTTGACATATAAAACTATCAGGAAGATCAAATTAATATATTTATCTGAGAAATAGCAATTTACATGTCTAACATCCTCAGCTTTTTCCCCAGAAAAATAAAACCGAAAGGAATTAAGAAAAGACCACCATCAACAGAGAAAATCAAACAATTCTTCTTTGATGTTGATTATGAAAACATTGAAAAAATAAACCCCATCAATCATCCTCTTCCGGCAGCCCCCACTTTATTTTATCCTGGTTGCGGTTGTGATATTATCACTCCCCTGTTATTTATCGAAAAACTGTTCCCTCAACTAACTGAGATCAATCTTTTGTTTGTTGATCTTAACGATAACGTTGATTTGATCACTACCATTCTTGACGATGTAGGAGTCACTTTCTCCCAAGATAATCGCTTCATTTCATTCTATTGGAACCATCTTCTGGTTTCATTGCAATTTCTTCAAGACGATATCTTCACGACGGCTCTCCCTCAGTATGACATCTATTTTGAACGTTCTTTTCGTATCATGAAAGATGTTGACCCGCAATACGAGAAGAGAATATACAAAAAACTAAACGCCGGTGGTCTTCTTATCAGTGATTCCGGCTTCCAGAACGTAGCTCTCCAAAAGATCGTTGTTCCTCCCGAACTCAGCGCCTATAACGAGATGATCGCTGGAATTAAGAAGATATGATCTTTACTGTTGTAATCACTACGTCTTGTAATGGCCGATCCTGCGCATCCCGCGGTGTATTTACGATCTTATCGACAACATCCATCCCTTCCACCACTTTTCCAAAGACCGAATGTTTTCCATCAAGAAATGTATTATCAACCTCATTGATGAAAAATTGTGAACCACCTGTATTTGGCCCGTGATTAGCCATCGAGATTGTTCCTCGAACATTAGATAGTCCTTTCACGAATTCATCTTTGATTTCATATCCCGGACCGCCCGTGCCCCACATTTTCTTTTTATTCACATCTTTAGTTAATGGATCTCCTCCTTGAATCATAAACCGAGGAATAACTCGATGGAAACGTGTTCCATCGTAAAAGCCTTTCTGCACTAGATCCCCAAAATTTTTGGTGGTGATCGGCATCATATCTTCAAATAATTCTATCTTGATCGTTCCTTTCGTTGTCTCAAACACTACAATTCTGTTTTTTTGCGTCATGGTATCAGAACCTCTCATGTACATCATAAATAACACTGCTACTACCAGTAACCCCAACACCACCCACTTTTTCTTCATCATGGAAGCCACGTCTTTTGATTTTTTAACTTATCCGGAAGGTATTTATCAATAACAAAATTAAGCCCATGTTTAGCCAATGCCTGCTGCTCTGCCCTCGCTTTCATCTTAATTTGCTGGTCTGCCGCTTTCTGCCACGCTTTATAATGCTGGACAAAAGGATCATTCTTTAATGCATCCCTTGCCCGCTTGATGTCGATCTCTTTTAATGGGTGCGTCGGCAATTGGTAATCAATAATATCCTGTGGAGTAATGCCGATATATTGTGCTTGTGGTACACAGAAATATTCATTGATATGCGCTGCATTCCCTGATCCTACTTTTAATGTCCGATAGATATTGAAGTAGCCATAGAAATCGCCATCGCAGAAGACATACACTGGAAGTTTCTGTTCGTCGGCAAGTTTGCGGATGAAGCGTCTGCAGGCCCGCGTCGGAACTCCTCCCATAGAGATCAAGATACAGTTTGCTTTCTTCCAATAATTATGTTTATTCAGACGTTCAAACATCCCGCTTGTTTCTATCGCCAAGATGAATTTCGCCTTTGTTTTGAATCGCAGATGTTCTACTGAACTGGGAATGGAATATGCTCCTGACCCAAACTTCGTACAATCAATCTCTAATTCTTTTCCTGTATCTTGATCTTGATCGATAACCGTCAACTCTCCTGCAACAGCCCCCCCTTTCTCCTCGGGGATAAACCCGATTTGTTCACGATTGACGCCCATCATCGCTTCGATATCATCCATAACTGTGTCTGATTCCGGCTGTTCCCGAAAGCGAGCATCCCCCCAGTTCTTACTCACATAATATGCTTCCCTCTTTGTAGCGATGTCATCTGTTTCTACTAATTGTTTGGATAACTCCATCATCCGTAACGTCTGAGCAAAAGTTTTGATCGTTGACGCAGTCAATGTTCGTGACTTGACACTTTTCAATAATTTGAAATATCCTTCTCTTTCATCATAGGAAACATTACTTAATGCTCGGATCGGCATCTCAATCTCTGGTTTTTTCTGCAGGCGGATAGTATCGTACATTCCTTTGGCGATATCTCTAATCTTGCCCAGGACTTGTTTACTCATTGTATTTTCTTTCTTTGTTGCCATGATTTTTATGACAGTTTCATCTGTCGTTCTCCTGTATCGTTATCGCTGTCCTCATAATCTGAGAACGACTCCTCTCCTTCACCATCCTCTTCCTCTTTTTTCGGTTTTCCTTTCTTCTTCGGAATATCTTCCTCTTCGTCCATCAATTCCTCACTTTCCTCTTCTGCACCGATCTGTGCTAATTCTGGGTCATAATCTGGATTATCTACACCGATCTCTTCTAATTCTCCTCGTGTATGCTCAAGGATAGTGCAAAGGTCGTCTTCAACTTGTTTCTTCTGGATGTCGGTGAGTCCGACGATTCCTTTTAACGCATCGGCCACATGCGGGATGTATTTTTCGATATAACTCCGCTTCTTCGATTCTTCATTGATCCTTCTCTTTTTGTTGACAAACGATGCTAATTTTCGACCACACTCTTGTAGCGCTAATTTGATCTCTTTGATGATCTCTGGATACTGGGCTAACGCTTCTTTAGATTCTGATGTAAACGGGACCCAGACCGAGGACATATGGACAACGACAGTGCAAGGTCCGATCGGCAACGCATTCTTGCTCTGCTGCAACCCGTATAATCTCCATGTCGTCGCTTGGATGCTGCTGGTGATAGCACATGCTCCTTGTTGATACAGAAGTGGAACGCGATTGGCGAAACGTAAGATACGCACAGACGTATCTCCCTCCTGCTCCCCTCCATACGCTAATGCCGCTTCAATGATAAATGGGTTTCCGCGGTAGACAGCAGGCGGTCGAGTCGTAGAACAATAAAATTCTGCATTGATCTCTTTCCGCAACCCTCTCTCTAAGAGTTCAGCGGTGATCGGCGAGATACAGTCTGTCGGAGGGGCCATGATCTTGGTATTCTGGATCCCTTTCAATAAATTCTCCGTCAAGTCTCGATTCATATTCTTGGTCTTGGTAGTGGGAAGCAGACCCGCACTCGCGCAGATCTCTTTTGCGGTTCCCGCACCGACTCGGACAAATTCTTCCGTCAGAAATTGCTGTAACGTTGATGCTGTTGATGTTTCTAACATCTTGATCAATCTTCCCAATTCAACTCCATAAGGGTGTGGTTTGATCTCTCGTGCTTCTGGCGGCAGCTGATCTGTCGCGCGTGGGAAGATGAATTGGTTTGCCTCTGGGTTTGTATAGATGATCGTGCAGTGAGGGTTGACGATAGAAGTTTCTTTCAAATATTCATCGACGGATTGCCTCCCTTTAAGGTAAGCTCCTTCCATATCGATCTCGATGCGCGTTCCCTGTTCTTTCTCATCCCAATCTACTTCCTTTTCCTCAACAACATCCGGGCTATTTGTCTGCGTATTAATCTTTAATTTCACCTGGATTGCTTTTACTCCTTTACCCGTCTTAGAAATGATCGTTGCCGGTTTTCCCGTCGTCAGCTGACCATAGAGAACTGCTGCAGAGATACCAATCCCCTGCTGTCCTCTGGTTTGTGCTAATTTATGAAATTTAGAACCGTATAGTAATTTGGCAAAAATCTTAGGAAGCTGCGCTCGGATAATCCCCGGCCCGTTATCTTCGATGATGACTCTGAACCGTGTCTCCTCTAATTGGATCAGTTCGACATTTACTTCAGGGAGGATTCTCGCCTCTTCACAAGCATCAAGAGCATTGTCTACTGCTTCTTTCACTGCCGTCATCAGTGCTCTTCGCGGATTGTCAAAACCGAGGAGATGCCTGTTTTTCTCAAAAAATTCTGCAATAGAAATCTCTCGCTGCTTCTTTGCCAGTTCTTCCGCTGTCTTCTGCGCCATTCACCCTAGAAAAAAGGAGGGCGTTTATAAAAATTGTGGTTTAGGTGTTTTCTATATTTCTCGATTTTCCCAAATAGTTTTCTTCAAGTTATTTAACCCCTCAAACAAATAAGCGTCTATCCCTAACCCTTTTGCTACAAGAACATTTTTATGAGAATCATCAACATAGAAGCACTCTTTCGGTGTTAACCTATTTTCTTCTAATATGTTCAACCATGCTCTTTCATCCGGCTTTACAAAACCCGTCTCCCACGAAAAATACGCTTTGTCAATAGAAGTAAATAATTCTGGGAAGTTTTCTCTATAAAATTGTGTTCTTTCTTTAAAATTATTGGACAGAATAAAGACTTTTATTCCCTTTCGATGTAGTTCTCGTGATAATCGAATGACCTCTGTATTCATCTTCTCTCCTGAAAACCAGAATGTGAAAAATTCCTGTTCAGAAATGTTCAATTTCCATTGTTTGAAATATGGCTGCCATAAAGAGAAAGAAGGTGGTGCTCCTGGTTTGCGGACAATATCCATAATTTCAGTAAGTGCAAGTAGAAACTGTTCCTTAGGGATATTCCATTTTTCTTCTACTCGTTTATTCAACAATTCACTTTTCAAAAAAATTCCGTTTAGATCAAAAATAATCGCTGTTATCATCCCAACAAAATCTCTTTTTTCTTTCTCTCTAAAAATTGGAAGACGGATTTATGCATCGATCCTTGCAATAACATCGCTACTGCTTGTCGTGCTAATGCAACATTATCGGTTTCACCGATGATGCCAATCGTTTTACCATAAACTGAAATGGAACAATCCGTCAGCCGTTCAATCTCTTCTCTACTTTTTCCGCCTTTGCCGATGACTCTTCCTTTTAATCGTTCCATTGTATTTTTACTCTTACCGGCAATATCTTTCATATCAATCATTTCTAAGGCATAATCGGTCTTATGCAAGAGCATTGCCGTCTTTGGATTGAATCCGCGCGCAACTGCTCTTACTATTTCTTTGGTGATGTATAACTCCATACCGTCTTCCCCTTTGATGATGACATCACCCTCTGCAGAAACATCTAATCGGCAATGTGTTAATTGTTCGATCTCTTTCTTGGTCACGCCATCTTTTCCGATTAGCACTGCAACCCGTTCTTGCGGGATCTTCAATTCATAAGAAAATTCTTCAGAGTCCATTATTCTCTTTCTGGCGAATTCTTTTTTAAATGTTTGCCAACAATTCTTATCATCACTTCTTCTGCATCTGCTTTCACGCCTAACTTCTTGAAATAGCGTACAATATTCTCCACATCTCTCACCAATAACTCGTTTGAGTTTGGCGCTTTTATCAACGTCGCCTGTGAGAAATCGATGAAATAAGGTTTTTCCCGATAGTTTAAGATATTAAACGAAGAAAGATCGCCATGAATCAGCCCCGCTTTGTATAGCTTTGTCATACTCTTGATCACTTCACCATAGAATTTTTGAGGATCCTCTGGCGGCGCATCTTTCAATGGTGGTGCTGGTTCTTCGTCGCCGATAAATTCTTCTATGATGATATGGTTCAACCAATTCAGCGGTTTCGGAGATCTAATCCCTGCCTCTACTGCTCGATGTAGATTCTTGAATTCTCGCTGCGCCCATGCCAAGATGATCTGTCGGCGGTGTTGTTGTAGATATTGATACCGCGGATCTTTGCGGATGTAATCAAACATTTTCAGGAAATTCGCCGGCTGGATAAAATAAATCTTAACAATCACCTTTTGCCCATCCTTTTTTGCCAAGAAAACACTGCTCTCTTTACCTACTTTCAATGGGCTGACCAGCTCATCAAACGCCCCTTTACTCTCTAGCTCAAAAAGCGTCCTGTTTGTAAATTCATCGAATACCCCTTTGATCGTCTTGAAGCGTTCTTGATAGGTGAATTGAGTCATTTTTTCCCATAAAAGAGATTGTCATTATAAAATCTATCGTCTGCTGGCGAGAAGATCATTCAGAAGATATCTTCTATCTCTCGGTGTTTTCTCTATCCATCCTTTTTGATATAATGCAAAAATACCCCCTACATCGCATTGTTCCTCTTCGTCTTCATATCTTTCAAATGGATTGAGAATAAACCTGTGGGCTTGCAATGCTTTTATTAATACATCCTCTTTGCCATAGAAACGGAGAGCATGGGTTGATTCATGCCCCCTCACAAATTGATTATATCCTGAAAAGATCATTTCCCTTCCTACAATAATACTTATGAGGTGGGAGTTTCGCCATGCACTTTAATACGATAAGTTCCTCCTCCTTGTACACTTCCTCCAAATAATATTGCTTTCCAGAAATTATCTCCCCATTCAAAATTTAAATCTAGGTCCAGTTCTCGCTCCAATTTTTGTTGATATCTTTTTGGGTTTAGTTTATTTCCATCATATCTAAACCATTGATTTGGGGCCAAATCCACTGCTAGTTCTAACCCTGGCAAAATAACTCTTCCTGTCTGAAACCCGTGTGCAGCAAAGTCGATCATCTCTTTTCACCGATTAATCTTTGATATTCTTCGAGCATCACTTCTTCCTAGCATAACCCAGCAGATCAGCCAAACCTTCTCCGAGGCGGCCGCTTGCACCAGCACCAAGACCTGCGCTTACTGTCATCAATAGCCCTGCTATCTTTAAGTCTTCAGATCTCGGCACAACCCCTTCTTGGATGAGGCCATGTGAAATTGTATACTCTAGGCCGACGTACGTTCCTAAAAGCCCTCCTAAAATTGCAAATGTGTTTGTCAATAATTTCCGTTCCAATACCATATCATCCCATGACTTCTATTTTTATTTAAATCTTTTTAAGAAACTACTTAAAAGTAACAAATTAAACAAAACATTTAAATATGACCACTATTGTTTGGTAGTAAACACACCTCAAAAACCACCTCTTTTCCTCAGCAAACCTTCGGGTTTGCTGGGGTTTTTCCTCTCCTTTTTAATCTAAAAATTTAATTCTTTGAATAGAAAATACGACCAAAATATTTATATACTCTACCCTATAAAACGAGTTTAAAGCCCGTCACGAGAGTACCTAAGGGAGTGAACGGCGAACGCCAAGCCATGAACTTAGGGGTTAGTGCTGCGGGCTTCATAATCATATATACTAAAATTCCCCAATAGTCGAATATTTACAGGGGGATTTTATATATATAAAATGCCATTATTTGTTCGGAATTTATGGCATTTTAGTATAATAGCAAGTCACAGGACAGGACTTTCACATTTCATCACTCATCAACAATCAATCATCATTGTTGGGTCTGGTTCAAGAATCGTGAGTGTGTATATTATTGGAAGTTCTAGTTCTAAAAGCCTTGCTTGATTGGAGGCATTACCATGGCAAAAATAAGCCCAGTAGCGGCAAAATATATCATTCATTCGACAATTACGATTGACGGTATCGTTGACCGTCCTGATGTCATCGGAGCAATCTTTGGACAGACCGAAGGATTGCTTGGCAACGACTTAGAATTGCGGGAATTACAACGCAGCGGTCGTATTGGTAGGATCGAAGTCAATACCAATACCAACGGCGGACGTACTGCTGGAGAAATTATCATTCCTAGTTCTCTTGATAAGACTGAAACTGCGATTGTCGGGGCAGCGATGGAAATCATCCAACGTATCGGTCCTTGTAATGCAAAAATTCATGTTGATAAGATTGAAGATGTTCGCATCAGTAAACGTCAGTTTGTCATCGACCGGGCTAAAGAGCTTCTCCGTGAACTGACTGAAGAGACGCTCCCTGATTCTCAAGAATTGGCTGATGAAGTTGCCCAATCCGTACGGATGATGGAAGTTTCTGAATATGGTCCAGAGCGCTTGGCTTCTGGTCCTTCTATTGACGAAAGTGAAGAAGTCATTGTCGTTGAAGGTCGTGCAGATGTTCTCAATCTCTTAAAACACGGGTTCAAGAACGCTATTGCTATGAACGGCACATCCTGTCCTCAGACAATTAAAGATCTTAGCCGAAAGAAATCAATCACCGTTTTTGTTGATGGAGACCGCGGCGGAGATTTAAATATTCGTGAACTGTTAAGCGTCGCTGATATTGATTTTGTCTGTAAAGCGCCTGACGGTAAAGAAGTTGAGGAGATCACCAAGAAAGAGATCCATAAATCTTTGCGTGGTAGAATCACTGCTGAACAAGCACGCTTAGATATGGGAATTGATGAACAAGGCGCACTGCGAGAAGATCATCCTGACCAAAAACAGAACAGCTTCAACAGAAGCCAGCGCACTCCTTCCCAGACACCTGCACGTCGTTTTGAGAACAATCGACAGAACGGAAATAATACCATTGCGGCACGTCCAGCTTTGAACTCTAAATTCGCCAATGGCAGTGCTCCCTCAGAAAAAGTGGTAGCATCTCCGGAAAACAAAGCAGCAGCTACACCTTTTGTCCCTCGCGGTGCTACGACTCCACCACCTCGTAAAGGTCTCTCCCCCGAAGAGAAGAAATCATTAAAGAAGACAATGGAAGATCTTGTTGGCACGAGAGGAGCATGCATCTTTGATCCTGGTCTCAATATCTTGGGGAAAGTACCGCTTAGTGAGCTCAGCTCCACAATTAAAAGCCTTAATGGTGGAATCTATGGTCTTGCTTTAGATGGTGCTGTTGATGTTGATCTCTTGAAATTAGCTGAAAAGTTAGGCGTTAATTTCATCGTTGGAACTTCAGCAAAGATCAAAGAGCCTTCAAAAGTCACCATTTTGACAGATGATCAGCTTTAGGTCTGTCTCCTTCTTTTTCTTTTATTATATGACCATCCAATACTTCCAATGTGGTTTCTCCCACCAAGAATGAAATTGAAGATGAACTCTTCCCTTAAAAGATATTTCTACGAGGTGATTATCAAAAATATTACGTAGGGATGATTTCCGTGGTTCTGGCAGATTTTGATCGTAAGGATCAATGCCCGTACTTAACATTATCATTCTCCCGATTCCATCTTCGGTGGGTTGGATTCGTTCATAAGCCAAAGAAAACCCTGCATCATAATCCTTTAATAGGAAATGAAACACTTCCTCCGAATCGATCATCAAATATAATCCGGACCTTTCCTTTCGAAAACCAAGAGTTCTTCCTTCTAGATCTTCATCTACTTTTGTAAGACCTTGCATTCTATATTTGCCGTTTGTATCGTATCCTCCACAATCTCTAATAAAAAGACGATTTGCTTGGTACTTTTCTAAACATAAGCGCAGATGTTTAAAATCCAGCCTTTTCGGCATCATATATTGTTCCATAAGTCTTTGCTTGAAAGTGGCAAAATATAAATCTTCTTCGGGGAAACATTTTTATCCTCGCTTTCTTTCATCTAACAGATGGTATTTGATGTTGTCATCGGCCGCTCTAAACGCGATGTAGAAAAATACGGTAAAGATGGGACGATTCTTATTGGGAAACAGTATATCCAGATGGGACAGACCGTTTCCCTCTCTAATCCCGTCTATCTGGACATTGCTAGTGCTCATGTCATGTTTATTGTGGGCAAAAGAGGGTCAGGGAAATCATATTCGATGGGTGCTATTGCTGAGGGTTTAGCTGATTTACCTCCTGAAATAAAGCAGAACCTTTCTATTATTCTCCTCGATACCATGGGCATCTATTGGACCATGAAATATCCTAACTATCAAGATGCTTCTTTACTCAAAGATTGGAATATGGAGGCGAAATCATTAGACGTTAAGATATACACGCCTACAGGCTTTTATTATCAATACAAAAATTCGGGCATCCCCACTGATTTTCCTTTTTCCCTACGACCAGTAGACGTTGATCCATTGGATTGGTGTACTGCTTTTACCATTCATCCCAATTCTCCGGAAGGTGTCCTCATCACTAAAATTGTCCAACGTTTGAATGAAAAAGAAGGAAATTATGATTTAGATCATCTCATTGAGATCATCAAAAAAGACACGGAGAGTGATCATGTCGTCAAAAGCATCGTTGTCAACCAATTTGAAAGAGCGAAAGGTTGGGAAATATTTTCTAAAGAAGGAACATCTCTCAAAGATCTTGTTGCCGGTGGTCAAGTTACCGTCTTAGACGTTTCGCCCTACGCTACTATGTCCTCGGGATGGGAAATCAAGGCGCTCGTCGTCGGGCTGATCTGTCGTACCCTTTTCAACCAGCGCATGCTCGCTCGTAAAACAGAAGAATTCCAAACAGTCGATGCTGCCATGCATTATTTCACTAAATCTGCCGAAGGGCAGCTTAAAGAACCATTAGTTTGGATTGCTTTAGACGAAGCACACGAACTGTTGCCTAAAGAAGGCAAAACCGCTGCCACTGATGCGCTGATTACCATTCTTCGTGAAGGTCGTCAGCCGGGCATCTCTCTTATCCTCGCCTCACAGCAACCAGGTAAGATCCATACCGACGTCATGACCCAGTCAGATACCGTTATCGCCCATCGTCTCACCGCACAGATGGATGTTGAAGCATTGCAACAGTTGACACAAAGCTATATGCGTCACGGATTGGAAGAAGAGATCAATCAACTGCCTCGTCTGACCGGTGCTGCTGTCATCTTTGACGATGCCAATGAACGCATCTTCCCTATTCAGATGCGACCACGGTTTACGTGGCACGGCGGCGGCTCGCCGACCGCGCTGGCTGAAAAGAAAGACTATGTTGAGAAGAAGTTAAGAGAGTTGAAGATTTAAAGAACTTATTTTTGCTCTTTTTTAATCTATAGAATCATTTCAAGAATGACCCCAGCGGATAACTCCCTAAATCATGGTCATCATCAGGGCATTGCAACGCTGGGTTTAAAGAGGAAAAAGAGAGGATTATTTAAAAATCTTCCTTCCCTTTCCACCCATCTTTCAATTCGCAATACACCAGCATTCCCCCTTTTGCCCACGCCACGTACATCGCATCAAGACCGGGGACAGTCCCGTCCACACCAATATCAAACACCCCTTTTTCGCCCGTTTTGATATTATATCCCTCCAATAAATTCCCCGCGACTACTGAAACCAGCGTCGTCCCGTTAAACGCTGCTCTTTTCGTATAACTCTCGCTCCCCCAAAATTCCTCAAAGATATCATCCCATTCATAATCATACCGCATCAAACGGATAACTCCTTGCCCTTCATCTCGAGTAAATAACAAAGAACCATCCTTCAATAATGGATGACTATCCCTCGCCCCATCTGGTTTTGGCAGCGGGAAGAACAGTTCATCCACAAATTTCCAAAGATAGATTGATTCTTCCTTGCCATCCCCTGTCTCTCCCGCAAATGTAACTGTCTCCATCTTGTAATTGAACCTTGGATGAGCGACACTCACTGAACTGTTTAACCAAGCTAATTCCTCCGCAAAAAAAGAATTCCCCACGACCAGCTCCTCTCCATCTTGCGAAACATAAAATGTCTGATCAATATCTTTTGGACAAATTCCCTCATAAAGTATTTCTCCCGAAACTAAGTTCACTAATTGGCATTCACTTTCTGACATCTCTTTATTAACAACTCCTGAAAGATAATGTCCCGACAAGAATAATTCTTTTCCCTTCCACGAAGCAAGGGGAACAATTTCCTCCGAAGGAATATCTAACAGAGCAACGTCATCATTTCCTTGCACGAACGCGATCGTATAATCAGAAACGACTGGTCGAGCATACGCTACCGTTCCTCGTATTGTCCTCAGCGAATCGCAATAACACGGCGACGTTTCATCACATTGTACTTCCAGTTCTACTTTCTCTTTCAGAACTGCTTCCTCTCTGTAATTCGCTCTCTCTTCAGCGGATGGGCTTGTTCTCGTAGTATCAATTCCCTCGTTACCCTCTCTTTCTCCCTCAGAATCACCCTCTTTTCCTCCGATTGAATTAACATCACGTAGAATATTCACGCGTCCAGAATAAACAGTGTGAGCATCATCCCCTCGGGCACGAACATTTGCATCTGAATCCGCATCTGATAATCTTCCTGGAGAACAAGCAACAACTGCCGCCGCCAGCCCTGTTAGCATGGCTCTTCCCAACAAAGAATGAGTTATTCTTTCTAACATCCACGTTCCTGAAAGAGAATCCTATATAACAATTACTGTCTTCGAAAAACGCTCTTAAAAAGTATAAATTTAAAAATAACACTCCCAAAGAACTCTTCATGATTACCCGCAAAGTCTTAGTAACCGTCGTTGGGCATGTTGATCACGGAAAAACATCTCTCCTTGACAAGATTCGTCGCAGTGCTGTCGCTGCTGGCGAAGCGGGAGCGATCACCCAAGCCATCGGCGTCTCTATTATCCCTCTTGACACCATCAAAAAAATCTGCGGCAAACTGCTCGATCTTTCAGGAAGAAAAATGACCGTTCCTGGTCTTCTGACCATCGACACGCCAGGTCACGCTGCATTCACTTCTCTGCGCAAGCGCGGTGGCAGTTTAGCTGACATAGCCATTCTTGTCGTCGACATCAATGAAGGATTCAAACCTCAGACTTTAGAATCCATTGAAATTTTACGAGCACATAAAGTTCCTTTCATCATCGCTGCCAACAAGATCGATCTCATCCACGGCTGGAAATGGAACCAGCAAACCCTCTTATTAGAGGCAATCAACAGTTTAGACTATTCTATTCAGGGCGAATTCGAAAAGAAGATGTACGACCTTGTCGGCAAATTTAACGAGTTAGGATTGCAGGCAGAACGTTTCGACCGCGTGCAGGATTACACGAAACAATTAGCCATTATTCCTGTTTCCGCATTGACTGGTCAGGGCATCCCTGAACTCCTCATGGTTTTAACTGGTCTAGCACAAAAATATTTCGAAGCTAAGTTGCAGATTGAGGAAGAGGGAAATGCTAAAGGCACGCTTCTCGAAGTCACCGAAGAGAAAGGTCTTGGGACAACCCTTAATACCATTATTTATAACGGGCATCTAACTGTCAATGATACTATTGTCATCGGCGGAATCGATGGCCCGATTGTCACTAAAATCCGCGCGCTCTTAGAACCCGCAGAACTAGCTGAGATGCGGGAGAAAAAAAGTAAATTCCAAAATGTCAAAGAAGTATTTGCCGCCACCGGCGTTAAGATCGCCGCCCCCGGTTTGGATAAAGCCGTTGCAGGCATGCCTCTTCGTTCCTGCTCTGGCAAAGAAGAAGATATCGCTCGTCTCAAAGAGGAAGTCCAACAAGAGATCGGTGAAGTTCTCGTCCAAGAAAGCGACGAAGTTGGTGTTATTATCAAAGCTGACACGATTGGCGGTCTAGAAGCATTAAAAGTACTTTTACAAGAAAAGCAGGTCCCTATTTCCTCCGCCAATTTAGGAACCATTACCAAACGTGACATCTCCCAAGTAGAATCCATCCGTGATAAGAATGAGTTTTATGGCATTCTGCTTGGCTTCAATGTGTCCATACCACCCGACATTGAAGAATATTGTAAAGTCAAAGGATTAAAAGTTATTGCTCACGACGTCATCTATAAAGTGATTGAGGATTACGAGCAGCACATCAGCAATCTCAAAAAAGAGATTGAACTGCGTGAATTGTCTACTCTCATCCGACCCTGTAAGTTTCTTTTACTTAAGGGCTACGTCTTCCGTCAGAATAATCCCGCCATCGCTGGTGTAGAGATCGAAGTCGGCAAGATCCGTGCGGGTGATCCGATTATGGATAAAAATGGCAGACGGCTTACGACCGTAAAAAGTATGAAAGAAGGCCAAGATAACATCAATACTGCTGAACAAGGAAAACAATTAGCTATGGCCATGGATGACGTCACCATCGGCCGTCAAGTTCAGGAGGGTGATTTCCTGTATACTGACATCCCAGAAGAACACTTTAAGAAATTAAAAGTGCTAAAGAAATACTTATCCAAAAATGAATTAGAAATTCTCAAAGAGATTGCCGAGATCAAACGGAAACATGATCCCGTCTGGGGAGTGGGATAGACCATGCAGAAACTTAAAATCCTTAATACTAGAGAAATCAAAGCGATCAAAGAACTATTGGTCAAAGAGTTTGGCTATGCGCTCGAAGAGAATTATGCTTACCTCCAAAACGAAAAAGATCGCATCTTTGTCGTCAACCGAGAATTAGCTCAGATCGATTTAGATAGATTGCACATTGATCGCCTCGGATTATACTTCGGTGAAATCAAACCTGGCCATCTTCGCCTTAGCAAAGAAGGTGCACAGTTATTATACCACGAAGCACGCAAGAATAAAGTAACATTAAAGAATGTCTTGCCTCTGACGAAAATTGAGACCAGAGCTTATTTTGCCGGCGTTGACCTCAAAAAAGATCTCGGAGAGGAAAACCGTTTGCTCATTGTAACCTATGAAGATGATGTACTGGGCTGTGCTTCCTACAAAGAAAGAAAGATCTTTAACTTCTTGCCCAAAACACACCGCGGGGAAATTATTTTGTAGACCCTTTCGTAACCACCAGGATACTACTCAAAAGTAGCTCAATTCCGCAAAGTTTATATAGCCTTTTCTTCCAAAACACCTCTAAAACCAATCGGGGTGCGTGAAATGATTAAACGATTAATAGCAATGGTATTTGTGTTATCATTAATGCTTAGCTCCTTCGCTGTGGCGGGTGGAAGCGATAGTGATCTCTGCGTAGTCTCTGAGAAAGCAGATTACAAAGATCTTCGCAGTGAATTTTATGATATGGAAGATGATTTCTTCCATTACAGAAGCGAATATAAAGTAAGTCTTATGGACCATGACAGCGAAAGGCAAAATCTCAATGCGTTCCGCTTACAGAATCTTGATGACGATCTTGATGATCTTGCTGACGACGTTCGTGATCTTAAAGAGGATGTCGAAGACGCAGAGGATTGTGCCAGTAAAGAAGACCTTTTGGATGATCTTCGCGATCTCAAGAATGACATCAACGACGTTCGTGATGAGATCACCGAAGTCCTTGCTGAAGGAAAAAGTATGGCTGCTTCCAACGTCGCCATCAATGAATATGGTTGGAAAGAAGCAGTTCCTGCTCCAACACCTACCGCTGCTGCTCAACAATCAGATGTTGTTGTCAGCACCTTAAATGCTGGACCTTCTCAGCCAACATCAGCTGTCACCGCAACAGTAACAGTAGACAAAACCCTTTCTTCCTCTTGGGATCAGGGCCGTCAAACTGTCTGGCTTGTCGCTGGTGTTATTGTCTTGCTAGCAGTAGTGATCTTCCTTTTAGGGATGCTCTTCCGCCGCTAGAGAATTAAAGATTTTTCTTTTTTTAGTTTATTTTATGATTTCTAAAGTAATTTTATCATCTCAATATGAGAAATATTTGTGCTTTTGCTATATATTCTTCTCCGATAGTTTTATACCCTGCTTTGAGCTAAAAGCTTAATACCATGGTCCTCGCACTGAGGACAACTCTTGAAAAACGATGTTGACTTGCTATTTTCTCAGCAAATGTAACTAACATTGAGCCGACACCTTTGCGTTGCTGTTTATTGTCTACGGCAACCTGTCTCATTTGGATAATATCTTTATCTTTAGGAGTGAGTATTAATAGTACCAACAAGTTTATTATTTTCAAAACAGCCAATATGGAGGTCGCTTCTTTCTTTTAGTAAATCTTTTGGATCAAGATGTAATCCCAATGGTTGGCGTAGTATTAAATCTCTTAAATGGACTGCTTCGTGATACTCAGTAGAACCATATTCAATTTGTCTAACGAGCATTTGATCAGAACTATAAAACGTCTTTTATTTTAAAACGTCTTCAATAGGTTTTTTTCCTTTCAACTTCTGCACATCTTTTGCTTGTGCAACAAGATCAATACCTAAGTCTTTCAGTTCTTTCACGTGCATCTGCATCAACTGTTCCACGATTTGGAGGATACGTAATAACTCCTCACGTTCTTTGGTCAGTGTTGCCAAAGAACCTTTATGAAATCCTATTTTTTCCGATGTATCTTTATTTTCCGTTGCCATCTCTTAAAAATAATGAAGATACTTTATTAAAGTTTTGCTGGAATAGCTTGGGGAATGAATATCCAGGACCAGGCATTGCAAAATGCACAAGATATCTTGCTGAAAAACTATCATCTCACTAAAAGCCAGTTCGCTCTCTTACTCTACGACCACAAAAGCGTTTTATCTAGACTTCTTGCAGAAGCATATAGTACAGTGATCGGTGCAGGTCCACATGAGATTATTGATGTTGATCTCCAGCCAGAGGAAGCCATCATCTCCCGCCTTCAAGCACTCCCTCCTCATTCTTTAGTTATTCTCGTCCAAAGTACATCATTTCGCATGACCAAACACCGTCTCCGTGCTGATCTCTTTCGGGCCGGTCATCGTGTCATCGAACATGCCCGTTTAGCGTATAACACTGAAGAACAAATTGAAAACTACATTAAATCGTTAAAGTACGATACGCCCTATTATGTCCAAGCGACAGATACTTTAGAAAAACTTCTTCTTGAAAACAATTCGCTTCGTATTGAATCAAAAGACGGACTCGTCCTTGAAGTTCATTCCTCCTTTGAAAAGCCGATCAAGAACACCGGTCATTTCACGGAAACAGAGATCATCTCTGCAGGCTTTCCTATTGGTGAGATTTTTACCGAGGCCAAAGAATTAGACCGGATGAATGGCAAACTCCTCGTTTTCGGCTTTCCAGGAAAAAATCATCACACTCAGTTTACTACTCCTTTTATTGTCACCATCAAAGATGGCTGTCTTGTAAGTCATAACGGCCCTCTCGAGTTCGAAGAAATAATCGAGCTGATCCGTGAAGAAGAAGTTAACCACGCCGTTCAGGTCCGTGAAATCGGTTTCGGTCTCAACAAACATCTTGGATATCACTCTCGTCTCGACGAACCTACTGCCTTTGAACGTTTCGCCGGGATGCATTTCTCATTAGGCTTAAAACACGCCATGTACGGCAAGAAACTAGGTCGGAAAGTCTTTCAGAAATATCATATCGACATCTTCTGCTTAGTAAAGGACGTATCTATTGGTGAAACGCAGATCATGAAAGATGGGGAATATATTGTTTGACAAAGCTTATAAGCATCGATCTTCTCAATGATGAGATGGCTCCATTGACGATCACAACTGAACGAGTTGCGGAATTCAATGCAGAAAAGATCGCTCTCAGAAGTGGTGATGATTCTCTATTTTATGCAACGCGTTACGACGGTTTAGGTTATTCATCAGTATACTGGCAAGTGCATCCTGGGAGAAGTAAAGAAGATTATTGCCGCAGATTAATTTCCTTTTACAATGATCTTAAGACGGGAGGATTTGAAGATCGTGGAACACGTGGTCTTGATCTCGGAATCATATTTAACAAGATCACAGAAACACCATTACCTTTAGACTATCTCGATGGTGAACCTCCTCGTCTCTTCCAACAACCAGGATGGGAAAACTTTAATTTATTAAGGGTTGATACTCCTTACGCTGCTTTTTCGATGGAAGACTGGTCTAAAGGGGGATGGAAACCAGAAACAGGACTGATTGCAGTACTATCACATCAAGATATTTCAACTCTTGTTGCCCGCTTAATCTCTGATACTGCGCGACATTCAGTTCCTGTAACTGAGCTTCAACCAGTACTCGCAGAAAGAGCATACACTTTCAGAAACCTTTAAATCCATTAAGATTATCTCTCCTTTCTAATGGGTCTATTCGACAAACTATTTCACCGTAAAGACGGCGATCTTGATTTCGATCAGATTGCTCAGAAAGAATTAGGAAACGATTTCCCGGGGGCACAGCCAGATCTCTTCAACACTCCTCCGCCCGGGTTTGAAGAGGAAAAATCAGCTTTTGAGATGCCGCAAAGCCCTCCTCCTGCCCGCTTCCCTGGTGCTGCTCCACTAAGAACAATCTCTTCTCCCGTGGCCCCACCGACTTCTGAAAATCTCAATCGTGATCTAGAATTGATCAACAGCAAACTTGACACCATTAAAGCGCTTATCGCTTCTCTTGACCAACGTCTTGCGAATGTGGAACGTACAACGGGAAGTCCTCCTCAACGGCAGCAACAGCGCTTATGGTAGATAAACAGAACTTTGGCTTATTCTTTAGTATCATTACCGCAGCCACCGTTCTTCTTGATCAAGTCACCAAGTTCCTCGTTGTAATTCTTAGGCCGGAATGGAACCTTCTCATTGCTGACCTTCATCTCATCACCAACACCGGTGCTGGTTTTGGTTTATTTCAAGACAAAACAATCATTCTTGGAATAATTTCGCTACTCGTCAGCTTGGGAATGATCTTATATTATCACAAAATTCCAAAACACTATTCTCTCCAACTGTTCTCTGCTTTGTTTTTAGGAGGAGTGATCGGCAACTTGATCGACAGATTCTTTCGTGGATATGTGGTTGATTTCATTGATCTCCGTTTTTGGCCGGCATTCAATGTGGCAGATGCAGCAATTTCTCTTGCGGTAGTCGGATTAATATACCATCTTTGGAGAGATGAAAAAGATCAAAATCGATAGGACATCAAATCAAAAATATCAAATGAAAAAATTAATTCACGCAACTGTGTGGCTTATAATTCTTATCTTCTGCTTCTTTCTTAGAATTAAACCATAAGCGATGAGTTTTGCTCACCTTCTTCGCCCAGTCGCATTTCGCTTCGTGAAAGACATTACCCCTCGTGCTCGCCATATACTTTCCAGGATTGAATGTTGCCCCATTCTTGTCTTCTGTTTTCTCTTCGGATTTGGCTTCTTTCTTTGCCTCTCTCTTCACCGTCTTTACTTCTGCCTCTTCTGTTTTCGGCGAGTCAAAGACCATGCTATGTGGTTCTTCTTTTCCCTCATGATCACAACACGGCTGGCACACTCCTCGGCGTGGAAAACTCATCCCAAACCCGATGAACGCAACCAGTAACATGATCACATACAACGAACCGGTAAATGCTCGCAGTAAGAGTAGATTAGCAACAACTAAGAGGAAGACAACGAAAAATATTCGTTCTCCTCTGCTTTTGTAGTAAGCAAGACAGCCGGCGAATACCAATAGCGCTAATACCAACGTTCCGAGCGCTTCAAGAACGAAAACATATCCTCGTGATTGGAGGGCCACTTGTAGTAAACCAAAAAAAAGCAAAGCAAATAAGACTGTATAGACAGTCAATTTTAAGGTAGGATGGTGTTGTTTCATATTAAGATTGTGAAAGAAAACGATATTTAAGTATTTCGCTGGAAGAGACGTTGTTCCTGAATATAATGTTTAAAGAAGGACAAGCTAGACTAAAACTCTTCTTCCAAATTCTTAAGATATCCTCTCTTCTTTAAGAATTCCACTTCTGCTTTTCCCCGATACTTATAAACCACGTCGCCTTTCTCGTCGCCGCCCAACTCCCAGGGCTCGATGATCACCACATCACTTTCACGTACCCATAACGCACGTCGCAGGCTACCTGGAATACGGCAGATGCGTTCTTTTCCATCCAGGCAGAGGACTCTCATCCGGCTACCCCCTAAGCGTTGCTGAACAATCCCGAGAACTTCTTTTCCTTGGGGGATACGAACTTTGATAACCTGTGATTCCTCTTCAGATGGTTTATTCATGATCCTATTAAAAATCGTTGCTTCTTTAAAAAGTATTGCTTTTTAAGAAAGATAATTTGAAGTGGATAGCATTATATTTTGGATGAGAACCATGCTCCTCTATCGCCACGATATTGTATCCTTTTTTTAACAATAATCTTAACATTTCTTTTGAAACATTGTATACTTTTGTCGACACAGAACCGATACCATTATCTCGAGCATGTTGTTCCATCAAGTTAAACAACGTGGAAGCAACACCCCTATTTCTGAATTCTGGAGAGACGGCGAGTATCCAAAGATAAAGAGATCCATCTCTTTCGAAAGATATTGCGTCGCCGATGATCTGATTGCCTGACTTTGCAATATAAATCACCGGCTTAACTTTTAATAATCTCTCGGTATAGTGGTCTAACGAGTAAGGCTCGTGCTCATACATTCCTCTAAAAACAGATTCATTTAACAAAACAATTTCTTTCAATAAATGTATATCTCCTTTTTCAAATGTTATCGACATTATTTGCATCTCACGCCTCACTGACGGATAATCAAAGCTCTTTCCACAACTTTTGTATGATTTTTTTATTCTTCCATCCCATATCGATTAACGATACAAATGACCACAGCACGATAAGCCACTCCAATCCCAGCAGAACCACGGACGGAAATGCGGTTAGCCTTACCAATGCAATTAACACTAATAACGCCCCTTGTGAAATCAATTTAATCTTTCCTGACAACACGCTTGCTACATTCTCTCCTTTGGAAATTGCATACTGTCGAAATCCGAGTGCAACATAATCTCGTAGGATTAATAACGCTACAATCCAGAATGAAATTAGATTCTGTGAGAGATAATAGATCAATAGAACGTGGACAAAAACCTTATCTACGAAATGATCATAGAAGACCCCCACTTCTGAACCTTTCTTATATCTGCGTGCGACGAAACCGTCCAAAAAATCAGTTAAGAAAGACAGGCCAATTAAGAGCAGCGCAAGGAGATAAAGCTGGATCTGATCAGCCAGAATCACAAAAAAGAGTAAGAGAAATCGTATCGTCGTCAGTTGATTTGGTTTCATTGTTCATTCTCAAAATATCTTTCTTTTATTAAGATTGTGCTAGCAGAAGAGTATCACAATAAAGCATATAAACCCCCCACCAACTCTTTTTCATTCAAAGAGGTGATCCATGGCAAAAAGAATAGAATCCCCCTCATCAATCAACACATTCAAGCAGTGCAAGCGGAAATATTATTATCAATACATCGAGAAACTACCAACTCAAGCCAATATTCATCAGGTTCGGGGTAATATTGCTCACTCTACGCTAGAAAACTTCTATAATCTTGACACTCATCAACTTACCGAAGAGAATTTTGCGCGTAAATGCAAGGAGAGCATCCAAACTTTTTTTCTTCATTATTGGAAACAATACCAAGAAAAACTCCGACTGCTCCAACTGAGCCCTGACCAGGAACGCTTTTACTTCGAAGAGACAATGCTTATGCTCATGAATTGGACAAATCACTTTGTCGAAGATCTGTCCATCCTCCTGAAAAAAAAGAATATTTCCGTGCAGGAAGCGTTCTTAGAACTGACTCCTGTCCGTGAACAAGAATATGCGTCCGAAGGACGTTCCGTCCGTGGATTCATTGATGCTATTCACCACGTTGATGACGAAGTCCACATCATTGATTACAAGACTAACTCTACGTTTGAGATGAAAGAGAGCATCCGGCTTCAATTAGCGATATACTCTCTTCTTTATTTCGAAAAGCATGGGAAAATGCCTTCCAAAGTGGGTATCTTTTTCCTTCGTCATAAGCTGAAGCTGATGAATGTTGACGAGCCTCTCCTCGATCTTGCAAGGAAAGAAATCGAAGAGATCCATAAGCATACAAGTTCCACCGAACAGAAAGAAGATTACCCTAAAACCATCACGTCCCTCTGCAAATGGTCTACGGGTAAATGTGATTTCTATGATGTTTGCAAACCACATGAGAAATAAGATGCAATGAGAAATAAAGTTACATTAAATAGGCCAGAAAGCCTCGTCTTTTAAGACGAGGATGTCCACAGTGAATATGATATTTCACTGGGACGCCAATGAAATCTTTGTTTCATTGTGCGAATGGCTTTCTAGCCTATTTATGCAAAACAGACATTGTCTGTTTGCACAGAAGGACTTGTCCTTCTTGTGTCACAAAGTGCGGGGATCAGAAAGCGTCTCTTTTCAAGCCTCGCTCGCGAAGAAAAATCATTTTCTTGCGTCCCAGAATTGCACGGCAATTCTCAGGACTTTAGAGCGAAGTGAGACGCTTTCAAGAAATGTAAATAATATTGCATTTCTGAACAGAAAACTGATCGTCGTCAGTTTTCATGTTCCCGCACTTTTATGAGACTCTCTACGCCAATAAACTCTGTCTAACTATTTCCGTATAGATATCCACATTATCTAAGACAAACGCTTCTACCGCCGCTCCTAATATCAAGAACAGCAACGCAAACACAACAAGATAAAGATTAAACCCAAAGACCCTAAAGAACCGATCGGAAGCAAACTTCTCTAGAATAACATCTTTTGATATCAGCGAACCAGCGATCGCTGCCAAAAAATAGCAGATCCCTTCAATGATCATATGTGGGAAAACGATGAGCATGACAATCCCAAAGATGTAAATCACATTCGCTCCTGAAAATGATGCTGCATTCTTCGCCGTGATCCCAAAGATTGTTCCCCACACTGATCCATTCCAGATAATCAAAAAGACTGCTCCATCCCCTGTCAGCAATGCCATTATAAAACAGGCAATCATGACCAGTAAATTATTACTCAGCAATTCTATGAATAAACCACTCTCAAAAAGGCCGCTAGCAACTGCATTACCTGCAAAGCCTTCCCCAAAACGGATTTCTAACTGTTCCCTAAATAATTCGTTTGTCTGGATACTGGGAAGAATCATTGTCCCTACAGAGTAAATCAAGATAATTCCCAAAAACATAAATACATAGATTCGTACAATTTCAATGTCATTTTTCCAAAGAGAAAGAAATGTTGTCTTCTGTTCTAAGCTTTGTTGTCTTTCTTGGTATGAAAATATCTTGTACATCTCCGGGAGAATTAACATAGACGTCAACGCCACTCCCACCAGTGCCGGATCTTTTGGAAAAAGCACAGATGCGACAAGAACTCCCACTACTGAATAAACTGCTCCTAAAATAAACGCGTACACTCCCCGCTTTTCTAACCAGTCTTCAGGAAAAAGATGTTCTAATACCAAATCCGTTACCTCTCTTTGCAGAGAGGATTCTTTCTCAGTTTATATACATTACGGTAACCATTTTTCCTCCATAAAGCTTTTAAAGAGGCAGAACAACAGAAATCTACCTTCAATAAGGGGAGTGAAAATTATGGTAGCCACATGGATATTAGTAGTCATTGTTGCGGTTGTATTACTTGTTATTTACATCTACAACAGTCTGATCCGCTTACGCATGCGCGTAAAAAATGCTTGGTCTCAGATTGATGTACAGTTAAAAAGAAGATATGATTTGATCCCTAATCTAATCAGCGCCGTTAAAGGCTATATGAAACACGAAAAAGGGGTACTTGAGGAAGTGACCAAAGCGCGTACTTCTTTAATCTCCGGATCGATGAAAGATAAAGCGAAAGCATCAAATCAGATCACCGACGCATTAAAGTCTATTTTTGCTGTCGCAGAAAATTACCCTCAACTGAAAGCGAACGAAAACTTTAAGCAGCTGCAGGAAGAATTATCGGGTACTGAAAGCAAGATTGCATACGCCCGCCAGTTCTATAATGATTCTGTGATGAGCTACAATGAGTCGTTGCAAGTTTTTCCTAAGAACTTGTTTGCTAAACTTTTTAGCTTTAAAGCAGAAGAATTCTTCAAAGCAGACGGGAAAGAACGAGGAAATGTCAAAGTAGAGTTCTAATCTCCATGGGGATCTACGATGAAATAGCCTCTAACCAGAGGCGCACGTACCTTTTGCTTTTTTTCTTCTTTGTTCTAGTTACTGTCCTTGGTGTCGTTATCGGAGCGATGTATGGCAGCACCTATTTTGGCGTTGGATTCGCTATCTTTATTGGCATCATCTATTTCCTCTTCAGCTATTACGCTGGTGCGAATGCCGTCTTAACCATGACCGGCGCCCACGAAGCGACCAAGCCGAAATATACTCATCTCATCAACACCGTCGAGGGACTATCCATTGCTGCGGGATTACCTAAAGTTCCCGCGGTGTATGTAATTGAAGACAGCGCTTTGAATGCGTTTGCTACTGGTCGTGATCCCCAGCATGCATCTGTAGCAGTAACCACCGGATTGCTGGAACGATTAAATAAATTGGAATTGGAAGGAGTTCTCGCTCACGAGATTTCACACATCAAAAACTTTGACATCCGCGTGATGCTGCTTGCTTCCGTGATGGTTGGTTTGACGGTACTATTATCCGACTTCTTGTTACGTAGTTTCTTGTGGGGATCCCATGGAAATGATCGCGAGAAAGGCTCTGGAACAGCGATCTTGATTGTCGTAGGACTAGCTCTGGCAATATTATCGCCGCTGATCGGCGAACTGATGAAGTTAGCTGTTTCCCGCAAGCGTGAGTTTTTGGCAGATGCCTCCGGCGCGATGCTGACACGCTATCCAAAGGGACTGGCTGATGCGCTGCGCAAGATAAAAGAAGATCCTGATCCGTTAGTTGATAAAGCCAATCGGGCAACGGCGCATCTCTTTATTTCGACGCCGTTTAGGAAGACAAAAGGGACTTTTACAAATCTATTTAGCACGCATCCAGATATTAACGAAAGGATCAAAAAATTAGAGGCGATGTAAAAATGAAACGTGCAATAATGACGGTGGGGTTGTTCATTACTTTAGCCTTTCTCTTAGTCGGATGCACAGAGAAAAACGTAGACCCACAGTCGAAGAACAGTGGAATGACAGTAAAAATGTCAGCCATCACTGCCAATCCGGAAGTGTACGTGAATCAAAAAATAGAATTAGAAGGTTATGCTTTAAATGTTCGAGCCGTCTGTCGGGCTTCTACAATGGAATGCTGGGGAAAAGTGATATTTTCCCAGAACGAGCTCCCCGAATCTCAAGAATTAAGCTATGAAGAAGAATGGAAAACGACGATTCAGCTTTACTCTTCGGATGGAGAAGCCTATGGCTATTGTGATTACGGGAAACCATGTCACGGGCTGGTGCACAATCAGAAGTACAAACTAAAAGGGATGCTCAAAGAAACTAATCCTAAGAACAACTATCTTTCAAAATATGGCTTTTATGTGGACTCATTTGAAGAGGATTAGAAAATGACCATCAAACTCTTCTGGCAAGACCCGTACCTCACAGAGTGCACTGCAACCGTCACAGAGATCAACGGTAATAAGATAAACCTAGATCAGACTATTTTCTTCGCGTTTTCCGGTGGACAAGCTTCTGATGAAGGCACAATCAGCGGTATTACTGTTAGCGAAGCCGTAAAACAAGGAGACAAAGAAAATATCATTGATATCGAATATACATTAGGGAAAGAACCATCATTCAAAGTGGGAGATACCGTTACAATCAAAATTAATCCTGAACGACGAAGAAAATTGCGGAATCTTCATTCAGCGGCACATATTTTATACTACCTTACAGAAGATGTAATCGGAAAAGTAAAAATTATTGGTTCAAATATTGCTCCAGAGAAAGCACGTATGGATTTCCTTTACGAGAAACCATTAAACGAGGTAATTCCACAACTAGAATCGAAGATGAACTTATTTATCCAAGAAGATCATCACATCATCATGAAGAACAATGAAGAAAAACAAGATTTACGTTGGTGGACGTGTGGTGAATGGAAAATGCCTTGCGGCGGCACGCATGTCAGATCTAGCGGGGAGATCGGTTCGATAACATTAAAAAGAGTAAACGTTGGTAAAGGAAAAGAACGGATTGAAATATATATAGAGAAATAGGAGAGATTTCCCATGAGTCCATTAGATCTTTTAGTCATTACCAATGCTGTTACCGATCTGGTCTATCCTGTCAGTACTGAATTTCTCCAGGATTTAGACTTACGCCGCGGTGCAGAACATCGTGCCTTGCTTCGTTCTCAGGTCGCTCAAAAACTAGAAGCCATCTCCCTGAGCTATGAAAGTCCCGCTGGCTCGCCAGCAAATGTTGGCTTTTCCACTGCTGTCTTAGGGTTGAAAGTAGGCATCGTTGGTTGTCTAGGCAACGATTTGCTCGGCACAGCGTATCGGAAAATGATCCAAGAATACGGCATCGCTAATCACATGCAGATCTCTTCTGCTAGTGAAAGTGGTGTGTGTTATACCTTCATCACCCCTGATGGAGAGCGGACATTTCTTAATCAGATGAACGCCGCCCCTCACTTTGATTTAAAGAAAGCTCCGACTTCCGCTAAGATCATTCACACTTCCTGTTATGAAATTGTTGGAAAAGAAGACGAATTTATCACCTATCTTTGTCGCGCCAAGGAAGCTGGTGCAGAGATAAGTGTGGATCTCGCCAATCCTCACACCTGTCATAAGATTGGCGAGAAAATGAAGACCGTTCTTGATCTTACGGATATTCTCTTTGCCTCTCCTGAGGAATACGTGGCTGCCGTCGGCAGGGAATTTACTTCTCATGCAGAGAATCCTCATCACCATAAGATTATCTGTTTAAAGTATGGCGTACAAGGATCACGTATCTTGGCAGAAAGAATTGATCATCGCATCCCTATCGTTCCCACAACCGTTGTCAATACTAATGGTGCAGGAGATGGTTATGCTGCAGGGTTCCTAACAGCATATCTAAACGGAGATGATTTGTCCGCGTGTGGCATGAACGGGAGCAGAATCGCTTCACGTGTTGTTAGTCAGATGGGAGCTTCTCTATTAAAACGGCACTAATACCTAGGCTACTAATATAGTCTCATTCCATTCTTTACAGTTCTATCTACGGTGGTAAGCACTACTCCTTTTTCTCCATCAAAACCCGTGGTAAGACATTCTGATATAAACGGTCCAATTTGTTTCTTCGGAAAATTCACCACACAAACAACTTGTTTTCCTATCAATTCTTTTTTATTAGGATATTCTTTAGTAATCTGAGCACTAGACTGCTTTACTCCCAACTCTCCCAGATCGATCTTGAGTTTATACGCCGGTTTTCGTGCTTGCGGGAAATCTTCTACTTCTAAGATGGTTCCTACTCGTAAATCTACTTTTGCAAATTCATCGTAACTAATTATCTCTTCCATTCCTTGCTCTAGAGATCATTTTTATTTAAGTCTTTTGTCTCGTTTAAGTTTAGCTCATTCCAAAAGTAACCTTTAAATAATCCATTCCCTTCGTCCGGGATATGGGTTTTGAGGAACATAAGCGGAAATGGGTCTTTTTCTTTTTCTTTGTACTCCTGTTAATACTCGCTTTTTTCATGTTCCGTCCTTATCTTAATGCGATTATTGTCGGCGCACTTCTTGCGTATTTCGTCAAACCTTTGTATGCCAAACTCCTTGTGGTTGTAAAATCAAAAGTAGCAGCACAAATCATTATTGGTCTTGGCGCGGGATTTGTCCTTCTGTTGCTTATTTCTATCATTGCTTTTCCCCTTGCCACACAAGCACAATCTCTCTATGTCAAATCGGGCCAGATGGTCTCGTCGTTTGTCAGTGATCTTGAGAACTGCAGCCCGGATACAAAAGATCTTCCCGCTTGCCAGATCTCTCAAACATTTTCCTCTTTCTTTGATTCTCCCGAGTTCAAAGAACGTAGCAATGAGTTCCTCCAGAAGACATCTCTCTACATCTATGATAAGATAACTGGCCTCCTTGCAGGCATCGTCTCATTCATCATCTTCTTTCTGGTCATGGTTTTCTCTCTATTCTATTTTCTGGATCATGGCGAAGAAATTAAAAGCACCGTTGTTTCCATCCTCCCTTTATCTAAGGGGGATAAACGCCGGATTGTCCAGCGTCTGGAAGAAACTATCAAAGCAGTCATCGGCGGCAACGTCACGACTGCATTCCTGCAAGGTGTCGCAGCATCTCTCATCTTCTATCTCCTCGGCGTTTCTGCTCCTCTCTTCTGGGGCTTGATGATCGCTATCCTTGCATTCATCCCCGGATTAGGTCCTTCGCTTATTTGGATTCCTATAGCTATCATCTTTCTCATTCAAGGTGCTTTCCTTAAAGCGATGATCCTCATTGGTGCTGCCGTGCTCATCCTTACTTCCATTGAAACGCTGCTCAAACCGAAGATTATCGGTGAGAAAATCCAAATGTCAACATATGCTGTCTTTATGAGCGTCTTGGGGGGGTTACATTTCTTTGGCCTCTTAGGATTTTTCTTTGGTCCCATTCTTCTGGCAATCTTGATCACCTGCATCCAAATCTATAGAGAAATGGATGGTAATGGGAAAAATAGCGATTAGAAGTTGAGCTTTCCACCAGTGGTGGGTGGTTTTCTTTGACAATCTCAATTCTTTCTTTAAGAATACATTTTTAAAGCAAATTCTCTTCTGCTACTTGATGACATCAATCACTGAACATTCCGTTTCTCTTCCGATCACTTTACCTAAAGGAGATGTAAACGCCAAGATGGAGATTTTTTACAATCCCATCATGGTTTCCAACCGGAATCTTTCTATTCTTCTTCTGAACATGATCTCTTCAAAAAATCTAAAAATAGCTGACCCCCTTGCTGGTTCAGGCATCCGCTCCCTGCGTTTTCTTAAAGAGTTGAAAACGGGAAAAATAAAACAGCTCTGTGCCAATGACCTCAAACCCAATTTCTCTTCTTACTTTACTGCCCAACTGAAGAACAACAAGATTAAGAAGACAGAGAAGATAAGTATCGAGAATAAAGAAGCGACACAATTCCTTCTTGAACAGACCGGTTTTGATTATATCGATATTGATCCGTTCGGCAGTCCCAATCCTTTCCTTGCCGCTGCCGTCACACGTATTTCTCGTGAGGGCATTCTTGCTATCACTGCTACGGATACCGCTGCATTAACCGGCACATATCTTCAAGTCACCCGGCGGAAATATTGGTCAGAATCAATGCACAATTATCTCATGCATGAGCTTGGCCTACGTATTCTCATCCGCAAAATTCAGCTTCAAGGCACACAATTTGACAAAGCATTAACCCCCCTCCTCTCGTACCACAAAGATCATTATTTTCGGATCTATTTCCGCGCTTCGAAAGGAAAAGAGAAATGTGACGCGCTCATCAAACAGCATCAATACTTCTTGTTCTGCTCTTTCTGCCTCCATTTTACTCACTCCCCCTTCAACCGCAAAACTTGTTCTTGTGGACAGCAATTCCAATTTGCCGGCCCACTATGGACTGGAGAACTTAGCGATTCCAAATTAATTCAGAAGATGGCTAAACAAAATCCTTTCCCTGAAGAACAACAATTCTTGGATCTTCTTGCTCAAGAGGCAACAATTTCCCAGGTTGGTTTTTATGATCTTCATGAAATCGCGCGTAAATTGAAGACTGATTCGCCACGCATGGAGAATCTTTTGAAGAAAATGAAAGCCGTGAGAACACATTTCTCTGGAACTGGAATCAAGACGACCGCTTCATTGGAAGAGATCGAGAAAGAATTCCTCCGAGCGCCACCAAAAGTACGTATTTAGTTAGTTGGCCAAGAGGTTCGTCTCGCAGTAGTTAGCGAAGCAGAAAGGATGGGGACGGAAAATAATCTGATCTTATTTCTCTTTTGGAATAAATGATTCACAGCTAATTTTCCGCGAGACGAACGGCCAACTAAATACGTACCCCAAAACATAAATGATTTATAGTCAAACTAATTTTAATCGTCACATGACCGGGAAAATCCATCAAATCAATACCGGGAGCGGCGGCGTCCCTAAGCTTCCCGTACCGGAAGCGTACGTTTCTCTCGAGCGCGTTATCGGCGACGAATGGAGTTGGGGTATAGATAGAATTCAAAGCAGCGGAAAGCCCGGGAAACATGGGGGGAGCCAGAAAGCAGTCTGTCTTTACTCTCTCGAATGCTTGGAAGAATTGAAGAAGAGTGGTTTTCCTGTCTTCCCTGGAGCACTAGGAGAAAATCTCACCACTGAAGGCTTAGACTACCATACCATCCGTATCGGTGATGTATATCAAGTTGGTGCTGATGTAAGACTTAGAATTAGTGCAATCAGGACACCTTGCACCACTATTGCTGATGCGTATGGTGCAGGAATTATCAAAGCGATGTTTGATCAGCGAGTTGCGAAGTGTGATTATACCTCTCCCCGATGGGGTCTGACAGGGTTCTATGCAGAAGTTTTTAGACAAGGTGTTGTTCGTCGAGATGATCCCATTGAGAAGATTTTCGCTGGCGATCCCGATATCCCTCTTGGCAAATGGCGTCACTACAGAGGCAATGAATATGATGTTCTTGATATTGCTTTAGATACTGAAACTGAACAACCAGAACCTGTTGTCATCTATCGCGCGCGTGAAGATTCAGAATTTGGACCTCGACGCGTTTGGGTCAGATCACGAAACGATTTTCTCACAACTGTTCGTACCAAAGACGGAGACGTCCCTCGCTTTACTTTTCTTGGTTAACCATGAAAGAATCAAAACTAAAAGCAAAACCTGAACAAACTGATTGGAAAAAGAAACTCACTCCAGAACAATATCACATTCTTCGCGAGAAAGGAACAGAAAAGCCATTTTCTGGAAAACTTCTCTACAACATTGAAAATGGGACGTACGTCTGTGCTGCCTGTGGCACAGAATTATTCTCCTCCGAAACAAAATTTGATGCTGGGTGTGGCTGGCCTAGTTTTTCTGATGTGATTAAAGACAGAGTCGTCCTCCAAGAGGACCATAGTTTCGGGATGAAACGCACAGAAGTCATCTGCAAGAAATGCGGTGGCCATCTCGGTCACCTCTTTGACGACGGTCCCCAACCGACGGGATTACGTTATTGTATCAATTCCGTTTCGTTAGGATTTAAGAAAAAGAGATAATTATTTCTTCCTCTCATATCGTCCCATCAATTCCGCTCTCGCAACAATATGTCCTTCCATCGCCATCTCCACGTCTTTCTTCGTCGCTCCTTCTTTTAAGTTAAGCATCGTATCAAGTGCATAGAGCTTGAAGAAATAGCGGTGCTCCCGATCCGGCGGGCAAGGTCCGCCATAGGTATTATTGCCGCGCGTATTCTTTCCCAGAACGCCCGCCCGCATCTTTCCTTCTGGAATTTCTGTTGTTTCTGCCGGAATATTAAAAACAATCCAATGATCCCACACATCAATATTAAAATTCCTCTTCGCCACTTCAGGAATATCCGGATCATCCATAATTAAAACGAGACTCTTCGCGTTTTTAGGCACGTCTTCAAATGTCAAAGGAATACTAATATTACTCCCATCACACGTGTATTTACTAGGAATCTCGCCATTCGCTTCAAAAGCAGGACTAGTCAGTTTCATGATAAACACTTTATATCTTACGGGTGGCTGAACTATAAATTCTTTGTGTTACCCATTGATATTAAAACTGAAACGTTTCATGCACATTACAATCAGTCCCGATAAAATAAAGGGGCCTGGAATAATCATCCAACGTCTTGTCAAAGACTACTTTCGGATGTTTTACAAAGACTTCTTCATACGTCACCATTTTTGCTTTCTCCAAAGAACATTTTGGAAACAACGTCCTAAACATAAAAACATCAACTTTCTCTTCATAGCGTGTTACAAAATCGAGCAATTTTTCGCGAGAATCAATTGCTCCGCGCAGAAGGATGGTTTGGATTCTTATTCTCTCTGCAATCCCCCTATAATGATCTATCGCTACACTAAGTTCATTTTGTGATCTTGATCGGTAATACTGGTTATTAATTACTGAATCCCAATGCACTCTTGAAATATTTACTTCTTCAAAAGGCGGCAGATTTCTCAGATGGAAACCATTAGTATACATTTTCCGGTATGTATTTTCAAATAATCTCAGAATCTCAGGCAGCTTAGGATGGAGAGTTGGCTCACCCCCTCCCGTGATCTCCACTTGATTGAATTTCCCCTGAAGAGAAGCAACGCATCCTATCAGCTTTTCAAGCGGAATGAACTGTGGTTTTTGTTCATCGACCGCTTTCTCATTCATATAACAAAAAGTACAATCGGCATTGCATACTTCTCGCACCGGAACGAAATATAACCTTCTATCGTCGACCATTCTGAAATGCCCTCCTTGTCACTTCCTGTAATCTTCGGACGTCTTCCATGCTGATTTCTGGGGAATGCTTCTCTAGAAATAATTCCATTGCGCCATAAATATCTGCTAGTTCGACTAATAGCATAATTGGATTATGATTCATATAAGCATCTCTCGCCTCTCTAAATTCCTCAGCAATTTTCAGAAATGACCCAGCTGGCGCTTTGGGGATAATCATCTCGTGATATCCTTTTTTCTTTACACTTTCTGTTACATCCGTCAATCTGGGAAGAGCTATTCCAGTTCCATAAATCCACGTAACCCGATGACCTTCCGAAAAAGCATGGCTCCGAACTCCATATGAACCCAGTTCTATCTCCCGTTTATCATCGACAATATCATACCCCATATCTGTCTGTTTTTTTCGAATTGGAAGAAAGAAATTAAAAAATTCTAATGCATCTCTCATCACCTGTTCTAATCGCTCTGCTACCTCTCTTTCTTCGACAGAAAAATCAATAAGTTCCGTCTTCATAAAATATTTCTGATGAAGATCATCAACCGGGTCGTCACGAAAACAAGGGGTAGTAGCAACATATTTTCCTGGGGAAAGTTTCTTCTCTTTGATGAGTTGGAGAAATGATTGTTCGGCTGATCCTACTAATAGCTTTCCAAAAAGGTCAGCGCCGATTCTCCCCAGTGGTAAGGTAATATCTAATACATCCTGGTCAACAGTCCAAGGAACTTCTATCTTTTTATACCCCTTGCTTACATAAAACGTCTCCGCAAACGTCAGCAGTTCTAAGTCCATTATCTCACCTCTTTGTATCTCCTATTTCAGCAATGATCATCTCTACACGTCTATCAATTCCAGAAGGCGGGAGTCTTGTGATCTCAAAACCAAAGCGATCATAGACCTCGTATAATCTTTTGTGGATCCATTCTGCTGCTGTTTTGTCTTCTTTCCGTTCTCTATCTTGAACGTAAGTCGGAAGTTGTTCGAGAAAGAATACTCTTGTATAGCGGGCTTGACTGATCAAAGAATACATATTTTCTGGCGGAGGGATCCCTCCCTGCTCACAGTAAGCAATAGAATCAACAAGCGAACGGTCAAGGAATTGTCTCCTCCCATTGGATCCTTTTTCTAACTCTAATTGTCGTTTGATGACCAGTCTCTGGAAGTTCTCTAAGTCTGTCCAAGGAAGAACTGCTTTTTCTTTATTCATTTCCTCCGCAATAATTCCTCGCGCTGCTTCGGGAATTACCTCGTACCCTAATCTTCCCAATTCTCTCAGAAGTGTTGTTTTTCCAGTTCCTGGCCCTCCCGTGAGTATATATTTCTCCATCAGAATACATATATACTTGTAGAAAAGATAGCCATTACTCTCAAAAAAATTGTCGTGGTGTTGTACTTTGGTGCAAAAAGAGATAAAAGATAGTATCCTTCAGCTCATCCAACAGAAACCGAGAACCGTTCAAGAAGTTGCTCAGTCTATCCAAAAGAACTGGCGTACTGCTGACCGCTATATCGAACTGATCGCACAAGAAACTGGCTTGATCTCGACGAGAATCTTTCGGGAAGGGAGCAGAGGAGCGTTAAAGGTTGTGTATTGGAATGCGTTAGAGAGAACAAAAGGAAGTGCATATCAAGAGAGACTATTCACTAGGCTCGTCCAGGGAAGACGCAAGGAAGATTTCTCTCCATTTGATCTGTATCAATTCGTCGATGAAGATAAGCGCCAGCTTTTCTTAGAATCTCAGGAATTCTTAACGCCTGAACCGATACGGTATGATACCATGTTGGCAAACGCACAACAACAGGTTCTTTTCTTTTCAGGGAATCTTTCCTGGATGGAATTAGGACCAGACATGCGTGCAGTTATTGAAATGTTAGCGGCCAAAAAAGTCAGGATCAAAATATTGACTCGCGTCGATCTTACTTCTCATAAGAATACTGTCGATATGCTCTCCCTTAATCTGCGCTGCGGTTGGGATGCCATCGAAATTAGACACTGCGAACAGCCTTTGCGCGCGGTTCTTGTTGACGACACTCTGATGTCCATCAAAGAAGTGATGAGTCCCCAATTATGTCGTGAAGTCAAAGAGAAATCATTCTTATTTTACCTCATTAAAGACCAAGCATGGATAGCTTGGACCCAAAAAGTATTTTGGCATTTGTGGGGACAAAGTATTGATGCTCGAGATCGATTGAAAGTTTTAGAATCACTCACATAAATTTTAGCCCAAAGCTAAATCCATCTTTGCTACCTCTGCGGATTGCACGTCTTCGATTTCACTCATCTTTGCAGCGATCCCATCAAAATCAGCATTACCTACTTCATACATCGCAAGAACAAGAACTGCTTTTAATCCAAATGCAATTGGTTCTTCCTTTGCCTGCATCTGACCGATTGCACCTGCTTCTTTAGCGATGACTAATGCTTTCTCTCGGATTTTTCCTAAATCCACATCAACCGACTCTGGCATCAGTTTGAACGTGATGATTGCTTTTGCCATGGTAATTTAATTAGGCCCGATGAAACTACATTGTGGGCAGACATATTTTACCGCATTTGTCCGGCAGCTGCTGCATCGTACAAACTCTTGATTGCTACATTGCGGGCATTTGAATGTGACACTGCCTCGGTCATTGACAATTTTCTTTTTGCATGAACTACAGTATTTTCCTTCCATAGCCACGTGAGAAGATAGGTTATTTATAAATGTTTCAGTTTACGTTACTCAAATTCCCTCCGATCACAATCGGTCCAAATCCTTTGATCTCATCCGTCAGGATTGATTCTGGAATGGGATTATACAAGAATATTTTCTTTCCTAATTCAAACGCTTTGAACATTTCTAAGAATGTCGCCCCACCTACATAATTCGCCATTCCTTTCTTCTCAAAATTAAGAACTAAGATTGCATCATTCGCTTTAATCTTTGTCTCTTGTAACCTAATCATCATTGCTTTCCATTCTTGATGTTCTTTTTCACCGAGTCTTCTCACTTCATCCTCTTTAAACGGCTCATCATAACTATTTGGCAATGTGATGTTATGTCCTTTTTTCTCTAACGTTTCTTTAATTGGTGGGATTTTATCGTAAAAATGTTTGCTGCAACAAAGGAAAATATTCATCAATCTATTTCTGATACGCTTCCACTTTTATAAGTTTCTCTTCTACACTGAATCTAACCGGCAGAAATTTCTCAACAATATCAATATTCGTCTGCGTATGCGGAGTGATCTCTCGCACTTTTATCATTGAACCGGGTAATAATCCCATAAAAGGAATTAACTGGTCCGCTAAGTGCTGATCAACGACAGCTCCATTATCGATTTCTTCGCGTAATTCCGCAATCGCTTCTTTCGCCACATCTTCTGAGCGCTTTCCTTTTTCCAGCAACGCATCTCCTCCCAGAATGACCGGATTCTTTCTCTCCTCATCTTTCGCTGAGCTAAAGAGCGCCCAGATGACAACTTCTCCTCCGATACTACTGCTCCGCGCATACTCTACCCGAATCGTCGTCGGAACATGGTAGTCTCGTAATCCCATCTCCACTGTCTGTCGGATGCGTTCTCCTACCCGTTGCTCTTCTAATTCTGATGATAGATTGACGATTCCTTTGATCTGTTCTAACGTCCCTTGCTCTACTAATCTCATTATCGAAATTTTTTCTTCGATCTCCTCTTTTGTATATTTTGGTATGATCTCTAAAATGATCTCTCCTCCTCCTTCTGGATAATACCCTCGTTTCAAAATTTTTACTTCGATCTTTTCTACAAATCTCTTGAGCTGTGGCAGAAGTACATATTGTAGATAATCAACTGATGCCTGCCATTTCCCCGACGTTCCTCCTTTAACAGTAAGAGTCACTTTCTTTGGTGCAAACAGGCAAGGCAAAATGATCGCCTGCAAGAATAAAGTGATACTCCCAGCGGTACCAATATCAAATTCATATCTTCCTCCTTTTATTTCCCCTGGTTTAAACCACAAATCCGTCGAGCCGATCTGTACCTCATTTGTTTCTGCATCGCACATTTTCTTCAACGCTTTAATCGCAGCAAGATGTTGCGCTTTCAGACCACCCTGCTCTCGTCCCGCGCGGATATTAGTAACTTTGAATTCTTTTCCCGTAAATGTAGACAGCGCTAAAGCCACCCGTACAAGCGCGCCACCGCCTTCCCCTTGAGAACCATCGAGAGTGATCATCTGCATAGTGGAGTCAGTGCGTTATATAAAATTATGGGGGGAATAAAAAAGAAAAAAAAGTTTTTAGATATCTCTTTCTCGTCACTTTCTACTTTAAAGAGAATGTCAGCTCGAACGCATCTCCTCTTTCGTAACAGAGCTGCTCATAATGGGCATTGAGCTTTTCGTTGCTAGAGAGTGGTCTTTTTGCCGTCAACATTCTTCCATAAAGACCTGGTTTCGATTCCCTTGTCACCATCAACGACTGCAACGGACGATGTCCCCGGCGATTCTCTTCAGTGATCTCTTCCAATACAGAACAGATCCCTGCTTCCACGCGCGGGTTTTGCGTTCGCGTCTTAAAAGTATGACCCGCAAAAGCCAAGCTATACTCAATTCTCTCCCGTGTTAAAGCTCGATACAATCCGCGGCGTTGCTCTTCTTTTCCGAGGACCGCTCCCGTCAGGTCTGTGTAATACGTTCTTCTTTCCAAACCCGCGAAACCACGTCCTCGTCGTTGTTCGTCAAGAAGCACAAACAAAACTTCATTTGGAAGCAGATGATCTAAGACTTCCTGCGGAGTCATTCCTTGTCCAAACGATTCCAACGCAACTTCAGTAAGATCGCCACCGCAGAGATTCCGGTAATCTAATCATATCCTCGGGATATTTCCTCACATATTGTTTTAGCACATACAGTTTTGTTTCTGTCATTGTTGTTTCCTCCGTGTTTTTGTTTTTGGTGGGATTACCGGGAATTAAACCCGGATCTTCAAGTCTGGAGCCTGAAATTTTATCATTAAACTATAATCCCTTGAATAGAAAACGGACTAGGGATTGTTATCGCCAGCACCAGAACTGTGAGAAGAAGAGTTTTATCTTCTGTTCAAATAGAGAATAATCTAGAAAAGAGTAACTTTTACTGCCACCGACAATCACTGGTTTTATTTGGCATGATCCTGTGAAATACTACCTCCTATAAAAAGATTTCTCCGTAGAATTTTTAAATTGCGCTTGTTTTATTAATCAGATGAAAAAACCCATCAAGCGTCTTTATCGCAGTAGAAATAATCAGATCATTGGCGGGGTCTGTGCAGGTATCGCCGATTATTTCGAAGTAGATCCCGTTCTCGTCCGTCTGATTTGGGTTATTGCCACGCTCTTCTCGATGGGATTGGGAATTCTTGCATACATTATCGCATGGATTATCATTCCGGAAGAACCAAAGGCCGCGAAACAAAAACATTAATAAAACCGGTCTTGTTTTGAACTTTCTGTGGGGGGCTGTAGTATAACCTGGCAGAATAGGAGCCTCCAGTGGTGGAGGGTTGAGCTTTATGCAATGACAAGACCTTTCCCTGAAGCCAGCTTCGGATCTGGGAAATAATAAGTAATCCACTTATTGTTCAGAAATTCAAATCCCAGCAGCCCCACTCTTTCTTCTTGTACGCTTCGCAAAGCTTTTATTTTCTAAGAACATTTCACGGTAATATGAACGTCCTTTTCATCTGTAATCAAAATCGGAATCGCAGTAAATTAGCAGAACATATCTTTCAAAATAAGTTCAATACTCAATCTGCCGGACTCTATAATAGTAAGCCTCTTCATGAAAAACAGTTACGTTGGGCCGATATCGTTGTCGTTATGGAAGAAGAACAACGTCAAGAAGTAGAGAAACGTTTTCCGGAGTTAAGTGTACAGAAGAGGATACTTTCGTTTGATATCCCTGATGTTTATAATTATGATAATCCTCAGTTAAAAGAGATTCTAGAGATGAAATCAAAAAGATTTTCTAAATATTTATCGTAACCATTTTTCGAATTGTTGTTTTGCCTCTTCTTTTGAAGAGAAAATCATCGTTTCCGCAATATGTAGTTCCGGCACTCTTCGCGTTACTTTAAACCTAACTCCGGCTTCACTTTGGAATTCTAAGATTGTCACTTCTCTTTTCTTTATACTCTTGGTCATCATTTTTGAAAGAAATGAGTGATTTATATTATTCACCCGTACTTGTCCAGTGCAAGAAATACGACAACGATCATATTTCTGCACAAGAAAGAAAGCGTTGTTTCTTTCTTTGTGACCAGTGGCTCGTTCTTTTCGAAACATTTAAATCCTCTTTTTTCTTACTCAACCTAATGAACAAAAAGGAGTTTGCAGAGAAGATGTTGAAACTCCTCACTGAATTTCAAGGTGCAGAGTTTGCAGAGAAGATGTTGAAACTCCTCACTGAATTTCAAGGTGCACCTGAAGCTGACCGGAAGAGACTCGGCAAAACTATCGCTGATTTTTTCAAGAAGAACGAACAGTTAGAAAGCGGAAAAGTTGCTTTGAACGATCGCGATCTTCAAGTTGTTGGTTTTGCTGCAGAACTAAATGACTATCGCAAGGAAACATTTTCTGAAGATGATTTAGCCGTCGCAAAAAGTGCATTGCAGCGATTTCTCAAGAGAAAGAACAGCAAACCATAATTATATAAACTAAAGATTCTTCAATTCTCTCATGCCCAAAAAAGAGGTTCCGTCATTCTTCAATAGAAATCGCTTCGCTATTTCCATCGCTACCCTGATGGGAATTATCGTCGGTGCCGGTATTTTAGGCATCCCTTATGTCATTGCCAAAGCAGGATATCTCTACGGTCTTATCATCATCATCCTCATCGGCCTCGCCTATGTATTCCTTGATCTCTTCTATGGTGAAGTCGTTCTTCGTACCAAAAAACAGCATCAGCTTCCTGGTTACGCAGAAAAATATCTTGGGCGAAAAGGAAAAATTATCGCCGGCATCGCTATGCCTATCGCCGTCTACGGGGCACTCACTGCCTATCTCATCGGTGTTGGCCAAGCTTCCTTTGCTATCTTTAAATGGGGCACTCCTCTATTATACACCATTGTATTCTTTCTCATTTGCACGATGATTGTTCTTGGAGGTATCAAAGCGATGGGGAAAGCCGAATTATTCCTGATTCCTCTACTTCTGCTCGTTGTAATCATTATCGGCATCGTTTCATTTAGTCGTCTTGATTACAGTTCCCTTGTTCCGTGGGATATACGTTATTCATTTCTTCCGTACGGGGTACTTATCTTTGCATATATGGGTTTCGCCGGTATTCCTGAAGTCCGCGAGGTTCTCGGCAGCGAAACCAAAAAGATGAAGAAAGTAATCATTATCAGCGCTTTGATTCCCATCGTCCTTTACGCTTTGTTTGCATTCATCGTCATCGGTGCCGTCGGTCTTGATAATTTTGAACTGCTTCAACCCAATGAACGCATCGCCACCGTTGCTTTGAGTATCTATTCCCATCCTTTGCTGGGTATCCTTGCCAATCTTCTCGCGGTTCTAGCAATGTTCACTTCATTTCTGACTAATGCCATTGCTCTCAAAGAAGTGTATCATTATGATTACAAGTTATCCCCTGTGCTTAGTATTTTCCTGACGTTGATCGTTCCTTTACTAGTCTCTGTTTTTGGTCTGACGACGTTTCTTGCCGTTCTCGGATTCACCGGCGCCGTTTCTGGCGGTTTGGAAGGGATTCTTGTTGTCCTGATGTATTGGAGGGCACGACTGTTAGGCGATCGTAAACCTGAATACGTACTGGGAAAACAGCGGATCCTTGGTACTGCGTTTATGTTAATGTTCTTGTTCGGGATAATCTACTCTCTTCGCGGGATATTCTAGTTTTAACTACTCCTTGCTAACAAAAATCGAGAAACATTTAAATAGAAACCTCTCTTTTTTGAAGAAAAGTAACTACTTCGGAGTAGAACATAAACATGAACACAAGATTTGTCATTGGCGGAGTTGCAGCAGCAGTGGTTCTTGGCTTAGGGGCTCTTGAACTAGTACCCACTACGAAACCTGAACCTCTATCACCTATCGATCCAAAGCCCGTAACGTATACTCCCGAACCAAAAGATACTCCTTCTCTCTACAAACCTAATCCTGCTAAAGATACCTCCATTGAAGAATTAGAAAAATTATCTCGGTCTTTGGAGAAATTAAATACTCGTTTAGAACGTCTTAATCGTGATTTAGAAAGAACGCAATTGCCTCCTGAATCTGATGAACAACCTCAATCAATGGAAGCAAGAATGGTTGAAGCTTTGGGGTATGGGAGTGTTGAAGATCGAAAAAGAAGAATTGATGAGATAATTAATGATTACGTCTGTTCTTTGTCTCCTGGGTTAATTCTTTATGGTAGAAATACATTTGAAAGCGAAGCATTGGGAATCAAAGCAGATCCACACACTATTGTCGTGAGATATGCTTCTTATCCTCTTGAGCCGATAGATGTTTTATTCCAGTTAATGGGCGGCGATGAAGAATATTATCCTCTAAGAGAAGCTTTCGAGGTATATGTACGAGCAGCATATGATCTAAAGCCATCTCAACCAGGAATGGAAACCACTGTAATAATGACTTGCAACGAGGAATAAACATGAACCTTACACGATATCTAACTTATGGCCTTGCCGCACTGACCTTAACTTTAACTCCTTCTGCACGTGCTAATCCGCCGCAACCAAATGCACAGGGACAGATTTGTCTCCCCCCGGATGAGTTAGAAAGAGTATGTAGAGACAATTATTGCCCGCCTGCCCCAGAGTGTCCGAGTAAAGTGACACGACCACGCATTCCTCGTAGTAAATGTACCGATCATTACAAAGATGGCCCAGGAATAGGCATTTGCCTTAACAAAGACGACGCACGCCGTCTTGAAAGTCTAGAAGGCGTGATTATCGAGAGAGGGCCAGACAATCTTTGTCCATGGGGAAAAAGTTATCACTGTTATGAACTCGATGTCGAAAGAGTCACAGAATATGTTGATCGCCCTGTCGATCGTTTCGTAGAAAAGAAAGTGGAAGTTAAAGTTATCAATCCTGAAACTCAACGCGCGTTAGAAGAAGCACAACGTCGTATCCAAGAATTAGAACGTCTAAACAAAACAGGTAGTGGCGGCCCAGGTAGTTCCGGTTCTGGAAGTTATCCTTCTCAGAAACCCCACAATGAACTGTCTTTTTCACTTGGTGGATTAGCACGATATATGCCTGACGGCACCGATCCCATATTCAATGCAAGCGTACGCTACCAACGACATCTTGGTGATTACCTATTCCTCGGAGTCGAAGGCATTCTTCTCTATGGAGATGCAGTCACTGGTCAATCCACGTCTCTAGGTACGGAATTATTAGCTGACGGAAACACAAAATCATGGAGAGATACAACCTCCACAACGGCAGACGGCCTTACTGGTGGAATCGGCGGGGTCCTTGGTGTTCGTATTCCTCTCACAGAAATCGGAAATGTTCAAGTATACAGTGACCTCGTCGCAGGCCTTTACGCACTTTGGGGTGCCGAATCCGGTGACAAAGAACGAACAACACGTCTTTCTCTTCCTGATGGAACTACTTTCCTGGGACCGAAGACGATCTCTGAACCGAAAGGAGAAGATATCACTACCCAGTTTGGTGTCTCCGCAAATGCCGGTTTTGGTATTCGCATCCCCCTCAGTGATGCCACAGCTTTCACGGGCAGCATCAATGCGTTGTATTTTTTCATTCCCTCACAAGATCATCCTCACTCTTTTGGTGGTACAGTAAAAGCAGGTGTTGAGTATTAGGGGGCCACTATGAATATGACACAAAAATTATTTGGAATTGTACTGACGTTGATGCTGTTCATTGCAGCAGTCCCTTTTGCAAGTGCAGGCAATGTCTCCCTTTACGCATATTGGGTTGGTGCCAATACCCAATCACTAACTGTTACACAAGGAAGCATCCCTCAGATCATGATCACTGCGGACAGCCTAGCTCCTAGCTTTAACCTTGTCGTCGACTTGTACAAAGGCTCCCAGAAAATCAACACTCTTCTAAAAGTCGATAATCTAACACAAGATTCGTACACGAAGGCTCTTTCCTTAAATACTGCCTCTCTTCTCGGAGATTATACCATTCAAGCGAAGATCACTAGCTACAACTCCTCGGACGTAGAATCGCTTATTTTACACGTCAACCCAACAGAAGAAACAGTACCCCCTCCCGCGCCACAAAATCATTCCCCTGTCTTGAATCCGATCGGCGATCGATACATTCCTGTCGGTGAGACGCTGCAATTTACACTTTCCGCAACTGATGCTGATAATGACAAGCTCTACTTCGGCGCAATTTCTTTCCAGCCGAATATGAAACTTAATTCTGGCTCTGGGAAATTCATCTGGACCCCTTCTAAGACTGGTACGTATGCTATCACGTTCACCGTTACCGATGGCCAAGCAGAGGATAGCGAAACGATCCAGATTTATGTTCTTGATGAAGAAAAACCGGATGTCCCTCCTCCCGAACCGAAGAACACCGCTCCTCAGATGAATAACATCCCTGCTCTTCATGTCAATGAAAGTGATACTATCAATTATGTTGTCAGTGGAACTGATGCTGAGCAGGATCAATTAACGTATTACGTTCATACACTTGTCGCAAATGGTGTTCCTATTGATAATAATCCATTCCCTAATCTAGTTCCAGAAGGTGCTCACTTCGATTCGCAGACAGGAGTATTTACCTTTAGTCCGGACTACGACTTTATCAAGCACCCTCAAACTCAGAAGACGCTCCAACTGCGCTTTAAAGCATACGATGGAAAAATGTTCTCCGATTGGAAAGTTGTGACTATCTTAGTCAATGATGTCAATCGCAAACCGACTTTCGTCACGTTCTCTGATCAGATTGTCGTCTATGCTGGTGAGACCGTTTCATTTGACTTATACGCAACCGATGCTGATGTCGAAGACGTCCTCTCCTATGCAATGGAAAACGCACCTCTCGGATCAAAACTAGACGGAACTGCCTTCACGTGGCAGACAAAATTCCATGATCTCGGCAGCCATCTCATCACATTTTCCGTCTCTGACGGTTTCGCGCAAACCAGTCAAGATGTTCAGATCATCGTCAAACAAAAGCCCGTCGAGCCTACGTCTCAGTGTTCTGATGGCAAAGATAACGATGGGGACAAATTGGTCGATATGGCTGATCCTGGCTGTACCAACCCTGAAGATGATGACGAGACAAACCTTCCTGTTCCGCCTGTAGATCCAAATAGCCTACCCGTAATCGGCAGCCTTCACACCCAATTTGGAATGGAAGGCAAACTTTTACAGTTTACTGTTACCATCTTTGATAAGAACGGAGATAAGATCCTCTTAACACCCTACTCTGCCGATCCTATCCTCCCTGATCTTGCCCCGATCAACGGACAAGGTGTCCATATAATCAATAATAATGATGGAACATTTACCATTCAACTCCAACCGCTCTATTCATTCGTTAAGCACCCTCAGACCAGCCGTTCATTCACGCTGATTTTGGAAGCTGATGATGGGAAAGCAAAAACAACAAAGAATGTTCTGATCAATATCAAAGACGTAAATCAAAAGCCTCAATTTAAGCCGATAGATGACCAGATTGTCTACGTTGGCGATACTGTCTCTTTTACTGTTGAGGCAATCGATGCAGATAACGATACCTTGAATTACGCTGCTTTACCTATGCCTGATGGAGCTACATATGCAAAGAGCGGCTTTTCTTGGAAACCGACGAAAGACCAAGTTGGTCTCTATACCGTTACGTTCACCGTCAACGATGGTTTTGTTACTATTTCTGAAGATGTCTTGATCAGTGTCATGCTCAAAGGAGATACCTCTCCACCCCCTCCACCTCAAACAACCCAATGTTCTGATGGCAAAGATAATGATGGAGACAAATTGATCGATATGGCTGATCCTGGCTGCGCTAATCCGCAAGACAATGATGAAACAAATAACATCGTCCCTCCCGTCGTTCCGCCAGTTCAACCTCCGATAATTCCGCCCGTGGAAGAACCAGCCTCAGCTGACTTTTTCATTAAATCCGTAACTCTGGCTCCCGAAGAATTAGTCAACGGCAACTGGCAAACACAAGTCTTCATCAAGGTAGAAAATGAAACCTTGCTTAAAGCAGAAGATGTTCGTGGCATCGTGATGATCCCTGAGTTAGGCATTATCCAGTCGACCAGACAATTTGATGTTGCCAAGAACGGTTCGACTTTGGCTAGCGTAGGATTATCCCTCCCTCCCGAGACCATTCCCGGAACCTATCTTGTGCAGATTCTCGTCAAAAACGATTCCCTGCATAGCGTCGCCTATCGTCAGTTAACTATCCTTAAATAAGAACTGAGTGTAGTTACTTTGAGATACTAAAAATGACGAAACATTTATATATAACTGACCTTTTGAAAGGTCAATACGAGAGCTTGTCTCTCTATCCTACTCATGCCTTTAATGAGGCAAGAAGAGGAAATTTGGAGGAAGATAAAAAATGAGAAAACTACTAAACGTAATGGCTTTTTTCGTCATCAGCGTACTGTTGGTTTCTATGGTTAGTGCTGCAAAAGTAAGCGAAAGCACACTTGGTAGCCTGACTGAAAATGATATCACCGTAACGGTAAATGATGAAGAAGCTGAAAAAGATCAGTTTGGTAACTTGATTCTTCAATCCGTTGAAGAAGGCGAAAAGTTACATATTGAAGTTGAATTGAAAATGCCTGCACAAGTTAAAGATGCTGCTGGCGCTACTGTTGACGCACAAGATGCAGAACAGATTGAAGTTCTTGCTCGCCTAAGCGGGTACGAATACTCTGATTATGTGTCTTTAGAAGATGTATCTCACGTCTTCGATCTTAACGCTGGTACAAAGAAAACAGTTGATCTTGAATTGACTGTTCCTAAAGACATCAGCAACGAAGAAAATACCTTGCGTGTTTTCGTCCTTGATCGAAACTCTGAAGAAATTGTACTTAACTACGTATTCAGCGTAGAATCTGCACGCCATGCTGTTGACATCAACGATGTCTACTTCTCCCCTGGGGAAACCGTAAAAGCAGGCCGTGCTCTATTAGTTACTCCAGTCTTGGAAAATTATGGCGACCGCGATGAAGAAAACGTTGTTGTTACTGTTGAAGTTCCAGCTCTGGGCGTAAAAGCTACAGAAGTTGTTAAAAAACTTGATGCTGACGAACGCAAAGACGTTCCTGAAATGTTCTTGCCGATCCCAGCTTCAGCTGCTGCTGGTGTCTACGATGTAAAAGTTACTGCTAAATACGACAAGTATGAAACAGCAACCAAAACATTGTCCATCACTGTTGTTGCAAGCGAAATGGTGCAATCTGATAAAGTATTGCTCGCAGTTGGCCCTGGATCACAAACTGTTGCTCCTGGGAAAACCGCAACCTACGGCATTGCACTCAGCAACGAAGGAACAACGACCAAAGCTTTTACCTTTGACGTTGCTACTGGTGGAGAATGGGCAACAGCTTCCGTAAGTGAAATGCTTGTTGTTCTAGCTCCTGGCCAGAACAAAGTTGTCTATGTGGATGTAACTCCTGCTGCTGACGCTACAGTTGGTCAACATGCTGTATCTGTCGCTGTTAAAGCAGGCAGTGAAACCGTCCAAACGATTGCTCTGCAAGCAAATGTAGCTGGTGCTGCTCCTGCTGCTAAAGCAACCGATTTCAATCTTCGCAACGGCCTTGAAATTGCTCTGATTGTACTAGTAGTCTTACTAGTCATCATCGGCTTGATCATCGGCTTTAGCAGATTGAGAAAAGACGACGAAGAAGAACAAACGTACTATTAGGTACGTATCTTCTTCCATTTTTCTTCTTTTTTTTATTTTTTAAATAATCTCGAAGGAAGATTCTTTTTTAATAATATATTTAAAATAGATTCTCAACACTCATTTTCTCATGAACATCACTATCATCGGTGCAGGCCCCATTGGCTGTTATGCCGGCTACTTGTTAGCAAAAGAAGGTCATTTAGTTACAATTTACGAGAATCATCCCCAGATTGGTTCACCCATCCAATGCACAGGTATTCTTACCTCTGACTTCGACCAATTCGGCTTCTCCCTAGATTCTTTTCTCGTCAATACCATTGATTCCATTGAAGTCTACTCTCCGTCGAACAAGAAGATAGTAATCAAGCAAAAAGATTACATCGTCTGCCGCATTAAATTTGATAACTTCTTCGCTGACAAAGCTCGTAAAGCTGGCGCTAAGATACTTGTCAACCACAGTTTTCAGCGTAAAGAAGGAAAAGAACTGATCATCAAAGACACTAAAAATAACACCGAAATCCGTGTTAACCCCGACATTGTCATCGCTGCCGATGGCCCGCTATCACCTACCGCAAAAGCCTTTGGCTTCTACTATCCCAAACGGGAAAACTATTATGGAGTTCAAGCCGTTGTAGAGGGCACTTTCGAACCGCATACCATCAAGACTTATTTTGGCAATGATGTTTGTCCCGGATTATTTGCTTGGATCGCGCCAGAATCAGCGACCACTGCTCGAGTCGGTGTCGCGACGCTCAAGAATAGCAAATATTACTTTGACCGATTCATGAAAGCGCATCACTTCACTGCAAAAGAGATGCAGGCCGGCACGATTCCCGTCTATCATCCTCAACAACGGCTACACAAAGATAACTGTTATCTTGTCGGTGATGCTGCGGGCTACGTCAAAGCCACAACGCTTGGCGGTCTTATCCCCGGCCTGCAGCAGGCGGAAATTCTCGCTCGTTGCATCACGGAGAAGAAGAATTATTGCCGCGAGCTCAAGCCATTGCGTAAGAGAATGTGGACACATCTTCAGGTGCATAAAATCATGGACAGATTCTCCGATGCAGATTGGGATCGCCTCATCTCGTATGTAAACCAGTCAAAAGTTCAAGAGGTTTTTGAGAAATATACCCGTGATAATCCCATCCCCCTCGTTAGTATGGCTTTGTTGAAAGAACCGCGATTCGTAAGATTTATGAAGTATCTCTTCTAAAGAAGACAGTATATGTCGTTAGAAGAGCCTACTCCTGGAGAACTTGTTCTCATCGATCGTTTTTTTAATAGTTCCCCCTGGGAAGGGTTGCCTTTTAATGGTCTTCTAAAACTGATTTATACCGAGGATCCACGATGGTCTCCTCTCCTGAGAACAAAAGATGTCACCGCCTATTCTTCACTAATTCCGCTCCCGATTGATATCCCCTCTATGAAATCTGAAATCCCGCTCCATTTCGTTGTCGGAAGAATTCACCGAGGAACACCTTCTGTAGAGGATTTTCCCTATCTTCCTTCCGAACGCCGCGAAAAAGAACGTGTAGGTAGAGCTTTCCGCCAAGGTTTGTCAGGTAATCTCTATAAGCTAGTTGTTGTAGAAGATCAGCACCTCCAAGGAACCCACGTAGAATATGCTCAACCCCCTCCTGGGATGTATGTACACCATCCGGGAATTGAAAAACTATTCACTGAAGTTGATCACATTCATGCTCTGCGACAACAGATTTCTCAACCTGCAAGTCCAAAACGCACTGCCGCGGCATTAGAATTGTATCTCCGAGGTAAGTAAGCTTCTCAATCCGCAAACCTCGCCAACAATCGTGCGTATTCTTTTGTCAACCCACCCAGGCGAAAAATAATCACTTCTTTCATCTTCTGTTCACGTGCCAGAATCAAATCTTGTTTCAATTGTTCTAAAGATAATATTGGCTCGTCTCCTTGGATCCCGCGCGCGATCGTCCCCAACGCTGGGATATATTTTTTTCCCAATTCCTGCCGTCCACGTTCCCAATTCTCTCTTAAAAAATCATCACTAAAATCATGCAGCGAATGATAGAACATCTTCACCACATTTACTTTTGGATTTTGATAATGCAAACCGGCCCATTCCAATTTTTTACGTCCTTTCAAATCGAGTGGATAATATTCTGCAAGATAAACTTCTCCATAATATGAATTGATAAAATCTAAGATCATTTTCTTATTCGCGCTGAAATGCAGGAATTCTGTGCAGAACAACGAAGGATGCTGTGTCGTCGGTAATTCCAGATCTAGCATCACCGGAACAACCTGTTTCTTCAATTCAGAAAATACGCGATGCAGTGCCTTCCGCCGTGAAAACGGTGAGATCCAATACCCTTCTTTCTTTTTGAGCACCGGCCAATAGATCGTCTCTAAAATATTTTTCCTCGCTTCCACTTCTTGTTGCACTTTTCTAAACATGGCCAATCCCGGCGCAGCAATATACACTTTTGTTTTCCACTTCACTAACTCTAACTTCGCAAGGTTTTCTGCTGTGGGAAATTCTTCAAAGAAACTGATCAGCATACGTTCTCAGATAGTATTATCATTAATATAAGTTGCGATTTCTAGGTCATTACTACTCATTTCCGACAATCTAAATCTATTTATAACCCCTTTTGGAAGAATAATCTTATGAATAATCTTCCGCTCGCAGTTGCCATCGCCGCGTTGATCCACGACGACAAGATCCTTCTCATCAAACGCGCTAAAGGGAGTTATGTCGGCTTCTGGGGTCTTCCCGGAGGAAAGATCGAGAAAGATGAACATGTTTCTGAAGCTGCTATCCGCGAGATTAAAGAAGAGACCGGTATCCGTTGCCTCTTTACACAACATCTCGGATTCGTATCCGAACACCTCACCGAAAAGAATGAAGTCATCCAGCACTTTTTACTTCATCTTTGCCAGCTACAGCCTTTGACTTCTCAATTCGTTGAGGGAAGAGAAGGTGCGCTAGCATGGTTTGCTTTAGCCGATTTACCCTTGCATCGGGAAGAGATTATTCCTAGCGATTATGCTATGATCGAAAAGATGCTTCTCTCACGAGGGAAGAACTATTATAACTGCGTTGTAGAGAAAAAAGGAGATGAACATCATATTGTTCGTTTCGATTAGATCATTTTCCCTTCCGATATTCTTATAAAACCATTGCTTCTCTACATCCCATGCCTACCTTGCTTGCCTGTTTATCGACTGGAAAAGGAACGTGGTCGGAAGTCTCTCGTCTCATCCAAGCTCAGCCCTGGACAAACATATTTTTGATCACTAATCAATTTGGGAAGGAAAACTTCACGGGAAAGCCAGAAAATGTCCAACTGCTTGTACTTAACTTAGATATGGATTGTTCTTCTCTCACTCAAGAGATCAAAAAACAATTGAAAGACAAGATTTCTGACTTTGAAGTCGCGTTAAATCTCGCCTCCGGCTCAGGGAAAGAACATATGGCCTTGCTAGAGGCTGTATTAGAGATGGGATGCAACTTCCGGCTTGTCACTGTTTCGAATAATCAAGCCGAGATCTTAGGATTAAGAAGAGAATAAATAATTCTTTATCGGTTCTTTTCTTCGAGATGAATCAATCTTCCCTCTGGATCCCGAAGCAATAAACCTCGCCCGTACATCGTATCAAAAGGCCCGTGCCGGACATATTTTTCCTCGATACATTCGAGTATTCTATCGAGGGAATCCACTGTAAATCCTAATTGGTCTGTCCCGGCATCATCTGTCCGTCGTGGATACAGTTCTAACAGCACGTCTCCCAAACGACAAGAATAATGCTTCCGCCCACGTTCGTGCTGCTCTTCCTGAAACGGCATACCCAACAGCTGTTCATAGAACTGGCGCATCTCCTCTAGATCCCTGCTTCGAAGAACGACAGATGAAAGAAGTACGTTGCTCATTCCATAATCCCATACCACTGATATAGCAGCCGATCGACAGCTTTAGTGAGGTTATATCCTTGGCCGGCGATCTTGATGCACGAGCCATCTAGCTGAATAGAAGGGACTTCACTATATTCCAATTCAATAACGGGTTTGCCCCCCGTCTGACCACAGTTGATAATTTTCCGTTCTATGCACACATTTTCATTCTCTTGAGTACACGCACCGAGTGGCGCGCGGTTCATAATCTTCGCCAGATTCAAGCTTAGCTCAGAGATCGCCAGCGTGTAATACTTATCGGAAACTTCTGGGTTGATAGCAACATACACATCTGGCTCGTCGTTAAACGAACGATTCAACTCTCCTGTTATCACAACTGTTTCCACATCTCTCGGGCCAAAATGAAGAGGCACTTTAAACGTCGTTCCCCATAAAAAGACATCTGACCACCACAATCCTTCATTCATCACAATACTATTCTCTCCATACATATATCCTCGTTCCGGAGATAATTTTCCCTGTTTATTGAGATCATGTAATTGATCAACGGCTAACTTCTGCGGTACATTTGATGTCTTAAGAAGTGAAAACGTTCCGGAACCCAGCGCTAAAAGGATGGCCACGACAACAATAATCGTAATCAGTTGTTTGCGTTCTTTCTTCTTCTGATGGAGGAGTGGATCGATCTGTGGTAAATCGGTTTTCTCTCCTGCTTTTTCTACTTTAATCTCTTCGTCAGCCATATTTATAAGAGTCCAGGAACACGCTTTATATATTTTATGGAAAGGTTTTTCCTCAGTCTCTCTCTAAGATCTTCATAAATTCTTCCACTGGCTTAACGCATTGTTCACGAAAAGAATCTTCTCCTTGAGCTGCACAATGGTCCGTGATGATCACATTTCCTTCCCCGATCTTTAATGCAAAGTTTTCAGAACAAACATCAACTCCCACGCCTCTGAATTTTCCTTTTTTCCATTCGTCAATCAGCGCTTCTTCATCAATAACTTCCGCGCGCGATGTATTGACAAAAAAAGAATTATCTCTCATCTGAGAAAAACATCTTTTATTAACTATTTTTTCTGTATACTTATTTAATGGGACGTGGACAGTAATTATTTCCACTTCTTTAAGCAATGAATCCTGATCGACCATCGTGACATGTAATTGTTTAACCACTTCTGGATCTTGCGGGATAACATCAAACGCTAGCACCTTTGCTTCGAACCCCTGCAACTTCTTCGCGACAATCTTGCCGATGGCACCAAAACCAAGAATACCGACTGTTTTTCCTTTCAACTCCGCGAACGGTTTCTTTGAATCCTCTCGAAGAAGTGAAAGCATTAAGTATAGTGTATGTTCTGCCACACTATTGGCATTTGTACCGGGGCAATGGATGAGGCGAATATTTTTTTGTTTTAATAGTTCGAGATCAAGATTATCTGTCCCGACGCTGCAGATGACGACGCACTTTAATCTCGGCAGCTTCTGTAACTCCGCTGCTTTTAATGGAGTAAATGTTCTGAGGACGACGGCTTCAATTTCAGGGAAAGAAATGATTTGAGAGAATTGATCGTTGGTGATTTTAGTTAGTTTTGTGTTCTGTTCGAGGAGTATTTTGGCGTCGGGATGAATTTCGCCGATGAGAAGAGTGTTCATGCTAGTATTTTTGAGGGGTGAGTATATAAATTTTGGGGAATTACAATTATTAAATCAACCTTGATCTAGCAAAAGATTTATATACTTTTGTAATACTCTTGTATATACAATGGACGCACACAAGATTGTACGAAAACCAAAAGACCAACAAAGAACGGTTCTGATTACTATCCGTATAACTCCTGAAATGAGTCTGTGGTTGAAAGGAAAAAATTACAGTCCTTCATCTATTTTTAATGAGGCATTAAAAGATCTAGGATTTAAAAGTCGGAGGTAATGGCTATGGGACATAAATCAAAATTATCAAGAGTATTAGAATATTGGACTAGGCAAGCAGGAAGGGGGATATTTTTAGTTTTAGCAATAGCAATACTTTTCCTGGTAATCATGGGATTTATTTATATTGCCCCAAGGATCTGGAAATGGGCCACTGGATAAATTGTACCTTGAACGCGGGACCTGCAGTTTTTTCTCTGTTTTTAATCTTGTTACGAAACTGCCGCTCTACCGCTGAGCTACAGGGGCTCCTCAATCTAAAAATAGTAACTCTTTTTTAAATTATTGGTATTTTAGTGAGTGACATAAAACATCATCTAATTCATTCTTTTGCCATTTTAGAGATTAGCATTTTTTCTCGCGATGTTTTTTAAATAAACCCTCTTCTTATTCATACATGGTCGAACCAATACCACCTTTGCAGTACATCTATCTGAACCGGCGATCCCCCCTCGGGCTTCCTTCACCGTTGCAACCGTTAGAATCGGTCATTACTGCTTCTGTTGCACATGTCCAGAGAGAAGGATTAACCAACCGCTGTCATGATGCTGCCCGCCTACTAGGGAATGAAATCATGAACTCTTCCATAACTAAAGTTAAGTTTCCCGATGCGCACTATTTTGTTGTTGGGAGCGAAGGTGCTCTCAAAGAAGGATATGGGAACTTCCACAACGTTGGTCTACTGATAGTTCCTCTGCGAGAAGCGGGAGTAAACCATTGCCTCGCGGTTGATCCTCATCATAATGCTCATCACTCTGGTGATCCCCGAGCTGGTGCAGTCTTTCAAGCAAGTTCTTTAGATAATATCTATCATTTCCTTTCCCAACACTATTCGGGGAGATGGAGCGCACAGTATCATCGTACAGGTGCTGGTCGCTATCTCTTTTTAGAAGGTGAAGGAAAAACCGTTTTAGATTGTCTGTAGAAAATACTAAAACCAAAAAACTATCGCAACTGCTGCAGTAATTCTTCCTTTGTCAGCCATTTCTTCTGGCACTCGAAGCAGATTGGATATTGTTTCTTTGAACCCGGCTTGTGCAGAACTGTTCCTTTAATCTTTTCTAAGAATAACTCTTGAATCGTACTCCCGCAAATACTGCACTTAACCATATTATCTTTAAATTTTGTCTCTATTTTAAATTTATCTTTTTTATGTGATATTTTTTAAAGAATCTTCTGATTTAAAGCCATATGGCTCAATGTTTAAAAGAAGTACGTAAACAGCTACTACAGTTAGGAATGTCTTCCATCACTTCTATTGATGATCTTATTGATCGTTGGCTGGAATTCACCGACCAGCAACGCCAAGAAGGATACCGCTTATTAGCTCAATTAGAGGAAGAAACACAATCTCCTTTTCTCGTCCGCGATTATGATCCTCTGCACGATGCCTCTCGCGTCGCTTCTCTTCGAAGATATCTTCTTGCTGTTGTTAATGATCCCTTGCTCTTCCCTCGCTTCTCTCTTGACGATGGTTCTCAGTGTCTAGTCGCCGCTTTAGATCAGAAGATAGTTGGTTATACTCTCTATCAAGAAGACAATCACGATCTCTTCATTCACGAAGTTGTTGTTTCCCCCAAATATCGTCGGCGGGGAATAATGTCCTCTCTTCTCGGATCTCTCCAAAGAGATGTTCCTCTCACTTTATTAGTCCATCCTAGCAATGACGTAGCGCTGAAAGCATTTGGTCATTTTGGCTTCGTACAAGAAGGATCATCCGAAACCGGTTATCTTTACCTTGTTCATTCTTAGATTCCAAAGCAAAAGTATATAAAATCTGCAACGAAAAGTAATCTCCATGCGTAAGCGTCTAGCAATCATTGACCGGGAGAAATGTCACCCGATGGAATGTGGAAACTATCTTTGTGCTAAATTGTGCCCTGTCAATCGCGCGGGCGCTGATTGTATCTTTCCCGGCGATGATCCCGCGAAGAAAGCGCGCATCGATGAATTTCTTTGCACGGGTTGTGGCATCTGTCCCAATCGCTGTCCTTTTGGTGCCATTCAGATCATCAATCTCCCGGACACGCTCAACAAAGATCCCGTTCATCGCTATGGTCAGAACATGTTCGAATTATATTCTCTTCCTTCTCCTATCTTTGGACAAGTGACGGGAATCATTGGAAAGAACGGAATCGGGAAATCAACCGCCCTAAAGATAATGGGAAATCTCCTCAAACCAAATCTTGGGAAATGGCAGAATCCTCCTGAATTTAAAGAAGTCATCGCGTATTTCAAGGGGACAGAAACACAAAAATTCTTAGAAAAATTACATCGAAACGAGATTACACTTTCCTACAAACCACAGCAAGTCGATCTCATTCCCAAACAATTCTCCGGCACCGTCAAAGAATTGCTTGCGAAAATAGACACCAAAGACCAGCTGCACAAGATCGCCGAACAGCTTCAACTCACGCATTTCTTAGATAACGATATCTCTACGATCTCCGGCGGGGAACTACAACGTACAGCCATCGCCGCTGCCGTATTGAAAGATGCTAATCTCTTCCTCTTTGATGAGCCGACATCTTACTTAGACATCAAACAGCGCATCAATGTTTCCCTCTTCATCCGTTCTCTTGCTGTTCCTGAAAAATCTATCATCTCTATTGAGCACGACCTCATCATTTTAGATTACATGACTGATCTCATCAATATCATGTACGGACAGGAGGGCGCTTTTGGTGTCGTTTCTGGTGTCAAATCCACTCGCGAAGGAATAAACGCGTTCTTAGATGGCTTCCTCAAAGAAGAAAATGTCCGCTTCCGTGACCGCCCGTTAAAATTCGACAAGACTCAAGATGCTCGTAAGAATCTTCCTCGTAGTCTAATCTCTTGGGATAATCTCCAGAAACAATTAGGAAAATTTCATCTTCAGACCGAACGTGGCACCCTCTACAAGAACGAGATCGTTGGTGTTCTTGGAGAGAATGGTATTGGAAAAACATCTTTTATCAAGATTCTCGCCGGCCTCACTTCTCCCGATGCGGGCAGCGTTGATACTCAAATTAAGGTCGCCTACAAGCCGCAGTATCTTGAGACCGGATCAGACCTTATCGTCAGCGATTTCTTACAGGTTGCTGTTGACAAATATCCTCACCAGCTGATCAAACCTCTCGACATCGAGAAACTTTTCGGTCAAAAATTAAGCGAACTTTCTGGCGGCCAATTGCAACGTGTCGCCATCGCCCACTGTCTTTCTCAGGACGCACAACTCTTCCTTTTAGATGAGCCTTCAGCCTATCTTGACGTTGAACAACGCCTGATAATTTCCAAAGTGATCAAGACTGTTGCTCAAGAGCGTGATGTTACTATCCTTGTTGTCGATCACGATCTTCTGTTCATGGATTATATCTCTGACCGCCTGATTGTCTTTTCAGGTACGCCAGCAAAGAATGGCTTGTTACGCGGGCCATTTCCATTAGAAGAAGGTATGAACACTTTTTTAAGTGATATTGGGATTACACTACGCCGTGATCCTGCTTCTCATCGTCCTAGAATCAATAATCCCGGCAGCGTCAAAGATAGAGAACAGAGGGAAGAGAACAAATGGTATTATAGTTAGGAAAAGACATACCCGCTAAGAAAACAAAAAAAGAAAAAAATAAAACTCCAAAAGTTCTAACTCACAATCACTTTTCCTTTCATTCCAGCGTGAAAGCGGCAGCGATATTCATATGTCCCCTTCTCCGTAAACGTGTAGGTAAATGTCGCTCCTTGCGGTAAATTCTCATCAACATTTAATGTTGACATCGTCACCGTGTGCGCTGCGCTATCTTTATTAACCCACTCTACCGTATCGCCAACGTTCACTTCCATCGTAAAAGGACTATACTTAAAATTCTCGATTACAACTTGGTTAACTTCTCCTGCCGTCGGTGCTGTCACCGTTTCCTCTTCAACTATCGTTTCTTCTACGCTCGGTTGCGTCCCATCTTCCGTCGGTACGGGCATCGCTTGATCTTCCACGACGGGTGAACTACAGCCGACAACTGCCAATAATCCCACTAACAACACAACTATTCCTGTATATTTCATGTATATCCCTCCATTCATATTCTTTGAAAGATTTTCTTCAAATCCTCTCTGTGTCTTTTCCTAAAGAACCATATTGCGACAAGGACCATCACTAAACTAAACCATTGTCCAAGACTAAATCCCCAATATAATGAGTCCTCTCGAAAAAAATCAACAATGATCCTTCCTAAACCTTCTAGAAAGACAAAATTCCAGAAGATGAAGCCTGGTTTGAACTTATTCCGATAGCTTAGCCATACTAACCAACCAAAAACGGCCATCCTTTGGAAAAACGCATAGATCATATTTGGATGCCTACATTCATCTCCATATGCCGGGAAGACGACACACCCTCTCCCATTCCAGATCCTTCCGACCAGTTCCCCATTGATAAAATTAGCGATCCTTCCTAATGCCAATGCGAACATCGCCGGGACACAGACAATATCCGCCACAGTCCAAAAATCAAGCTTCTTCTTGCGGCAGAACCACCAGCCAGCTACAATCACACCCACCAGTGCGCCGTGAAAACTCATCCCTCCTTCCCAAATCTTGAAGAGATTCAGCGGATGAGAAAAATAAATCTCGGGCTGCCAAAAAAGCATAAATAGGCGTGCTCCGACCAACACTCCGATCATCAAATAAAAGATGAAATCCCAGATCTCTTCCGAAGAAAGAGGCAATTTTTCTTTCCTGCGTGCCTGCTGCATCCACCAGACTGCTAGGAAGAATCCTAAGACATACACTATCCCGTACCATCGTATCTCCAATGGCCCAAGATGAACCAGCACGGGATATAACGATTATTAGGTTGAAAATGAGGGTGAGGCAGCATGGTTGAAAAAGACAAATTATATTCACGGGAATTAGTAGGGAAAACAATTGTTTCTAAATCCGGGAAAAAATTCGGAGAAGTAGCTGATCTTATTTTTGAGATTGGTTCGGGTGAGTTAATTCACATTCTTCTCAAGAATCCAACTTCCTACACTGACAAGATGGAATTAGAAAAGACCAAAGAAGGGCAGATCCTGATTCCTTTCTCTGCTGTTATTGCGACCGGTGACTTTATCGTTGTTGCAGAAGAAGATATTATTTAGAGCTCAGAAGAAGCCTCTTCTTTCTACTCTATAATTTGATTTTTCTTTCATAGTTTTCTTTTGTAATTTTGAGAGACATGCGCCTTTACTGGATTTGATTTCTACATAAGTTTCTGGTCCTTTTTTACCAGTCCGGAAATCTACTTTTCTTTCAACAAAATCATGACCTTTGCCTGTTCTCTTAACTTCGTATCCCTGCAATCTCCTCGATGTCGCGTATGTCTGCTCAGCATAAAATCCTTGAATTTTATTCCCCCGAAGAGTCATTCGTTTAGAAAATTTCTTTGTAAGCTCTTTAAACATCAGCATTTTCCCAAAAGATGAAGATTGTAGCTAGTTTATTAAACTTGTTGATCACAATCAGATTATCTCATCGTACACAATCATATCTTTCCTTCTTGGTCCGGTGCCTAACATACTAAATTGTTTTCCAAGAAGTTGTTCTACCCGTCGGAGATAGACAGCTGCATTTTGTGAAAGAGTAATCCCATCTTCCTCGACAAATTTTTCCCACGGCTCAAATTCTTCTAGAACTGGTGTTGCTTTACGCAACGTATCTCTTCGTAAAAATGAAATATCCCACGCATCATATTTTTTTCCACCAATATCATACGCCACACAGATCTTTGGTTTCGCACCCACACGTGCAAAAACTTCCATGCTATCACCACGTGTGCCAACAATATGATCTACATCCGCAACCTCAATTGCATACCGTGCAGCGGGAATATCAAACCATCCCAATTCACGATCCTTACCAGTCGTCGTTCCACGTTCTCCTGCTGCATCACGTAAAGAAGCTTCCAATCGTTGATCGGATATGCGTGTAACAAAAGGCCGATTCCCTGTACCTACACTACTCTTATAGAGTTTTAATACTCCCACAACCAAATTTGTCTCTCGTGGGACACGTGCCGGATGGGAAGAAGTAATACCATCATATAACCCGTCATCAATATCTAACCCCACCCCATTTGCACCTTCGTCTAAACTTAAGATCATCCCGTGTTTCTTCATCATCTCATGCTCCATCACGGCATACGGCGCAAGAATTTGACGTTCAGCATCATAGCTCTCTACCAGCCGGTCAATAGATGTCCCATATTTCTTTGGCATTCCTCTGGGGAACCGTTTCTGTCTCAAAATCTCTGTCATCAACTCTGGATCAAGAAATTCAATAAAGCGCAGTCCTACTCTCCCATATTTATCTACCGCAGTCTGCTTTATCCCGCTGCCAGTTGATGTATGTTTTGCTAGGGTAAATGCTGCTTGGTCGTCGAGTATGTGATAATCAAAAGTTACATGTGCATTTGCGGCAATACCAAAATTATCCGGAGAAACGTCAACACCTCCTGCTTGAAGCATCAATACCTCTTTCATCAACTTGCGCGGGTTAAGATACATTCCCTTTCCCGCAAGATTATAAGTCTCAGCTGTGAGGATTCCACTTGGAACTTGATGAAGCTTGTAGGCTGTGCCCGTATCACTTACGATAGTGTGGCCTGCATTCGCTCCTCCTTGATACCGGCGTACAACAATCGGCTTCTGTTCTGGAGGAACAAATGAGCCCTCTCGTCGTAGCTGTTCCGCAGCGAGAGAAACAAAAAAATCTACTAATTTGCCTTTTCCCCCGTCACCATCAAAACAATCAATTACTCCTACTGAATTGCGCATAGTCCCGAATTAAAGAAAGAGTGTTTTTATTGATTTAGAGACATTAACATAGATATTCAAATACAAAAATCATTAATTCTCTTCACTATCCTCTTTATGCATAAACTCTTCATCAATCCGTTTAACATACTCCTTCACTCTGCTCATCACGGAATTGAGGATAAAATTCTCTACTTTTTCTTCAAACAGCTCAGAAACATTTGCCCACTCTGTAATGCGATAGAGATTGGCGTTCGTTTCAATTAAGTGCAGATCTTTGATTCGTTTCAATTGTCTTCTTATATTTGAAGACGCTATGCCCAACATCGGCAACCCGGTAGCTTTTCGCTCTTCCATCACTTTGTTTTTGATCTCTTCAGAGTGTAATTCTTCTTTGCGTGTTTTTGCTTTTAACAAGACGTGAAGCACATCAACAACTACATCACGTGAGTCTCCGGGCTGTAATAACCCTACGGAAAGACAGAACTTTCGTACTAACTCTCGTTCACTCATCGTCGGTTTTTCATACCGGCGTAAAGTAATCTCTGCTAATGGTGTATCCCTGGAAATTGTTGGCATTATCTATCACTCCTTTTTTGTTATTCTGTTATCGTCCTCTCTAGTCTATCGATGTAAATACCATAATGTGATCATATCTTCTTCTACCTCATCTACTCTGGCAAAAAACATGCGTTCTAACTGGACAATATCCCCTACTTTTAGCGTTGTCATCTGCTCTTCTCCCAACCCTTGTGCTGTTGTCCCATCTTCCAGCATCACCGTAATCCGTGCTGGGTGGCGCTGCATCGGCAGCCAGTGGATAATCATCCCGCGGTGTTCTGCATTTTTATAATCTTCATACTCTTCCGAAACAAATACCCATTTCCCTTTTTTGATCTGGAAATTACAATAATCCATCAGGCGGTGGATAACCCCTTCCGTGAGAAGATTATAATCATTCTCGGCGATGTACACTTCTCCCGTCGTATTAAATTCCCGTTGTCCTCTTTTTGGAAAGGAAGGGTGTAAATCAAACAGAACTCTCTTCTTCGGCGCGCCAGTGATTGTCACGGCAATCGGCTTCTCTACACAGAAATAGCGGTTTGCCTTCGGCTCGATGATCTCCCGATTGAACGCATTGATGTTCTTCCAGAACTCTTCCAAAGACACCGTCTTGTCATTCTGACTTAAACCCATCTCCATAGCATATTTCCTGAACGCTGCTGCCTGATACCCTCGTCTTCGCAATGCCGGCATGAATGGCAGTCGAATATCATCCCAACCCACATACTCTTTCTGCTCAATTGCTCTTCGCGTCTTCGACGTGCTCAGGTCAAAACCGATGAAGCTGATCATTCCCCAATGTTTATACTCCGGATAACTCCAACCAAAACAGTCCATGATCATCCGTTCTTTCATCGCATTATCCATGTGATCTTTACCATTCAAGACATGCGTAATGCCCATCTCATGGTCATCTATCGCTACGGAAAACACCATCAATGGCCAAACCCGTTGCTCTTTCCCCGTCTTAGGATGGACGTGTTCCACAATACGCATGATCGCAAAATCACGTAACGCGGGATTTTTGTGTTTGATGTCCGTCTTCAACCGGGCCACCACTTCTCCTTCCGCATAACTGCTGAACATTTTTGCAAACCGTTCTTGATTCTCTTCTATGGGGAGAGAGCGACAAGCGCACGCATCTCCTTTGCTTTTCATTTCCCGCCACTTGTCTGCGTCACACGTGCAGAGATAGACTTTTCCTTGACGTACTAATTGTTCAGCATAATCATAATACATTCCCAAGCGTGACGATTGCACGTACATTTCTCGTACATTCCTATCAGTAAGCCATTGCGCATCTTCCGGAATCAATTTGTAAGCTGCGGGGTAAATATTTTCCGGATTCGTATCTTCAATCCGCAGAATTAATTTTCCCCCATACATCTTGGCATATTCTGAATTCAATGAGACTCCATAAGCATGACCAATATGCAACGGCCCACTCGGGGAAGGCGCCATTCTGACGACAACTTTTCCTTTCACTGCTTTGGGCAGTGGTTTAAGAGGACCTTCTACTGTTTCTTTTTTCTCTTCTACTGGAAGATCTCCTGCAACTTTTTCCAATTCTTCTTTGATCTGTTCTAGTGGTAGCTTTGCTACTTCCATGCAAAGAATATCAATCTCTTTCCTTAATCTCGGCACATCCTCCTTCAATTCTGGTTTCTCTCGTAACACAAGACCAAGAATGACCCCCGGATTTGCTTTACCGCCAAATTCAGCAGCATTCTTCAGAACGTACTTTCTCACAATATCTTTCATCAATGTTTAGAAACAAAAGAAGGTTATTAAAGGTTTTGATTGAAATGTATTTGATCTCACAATCTTCCTCCCTCAATCAGTCTCTTCATCCGTTTTACAAAATCATCCGCTTGGTGATAATACTTTTCATACTCCGGACCTTTAACTTCTCTCAGTTCTCGATGTGTGATCATTTTACTGAGCTTATAAAATTCTTGCATTGTATCCACATAATTCTTTTCCAACAGACGATGTTTGACAAATACTCGTTCTAACATTTCTGGCACATGTTCCGGCGTCGGCGGCACTTCATTCCTACTCATCAACGCTGCATGTGCCGAATCAATCACTGCCCAATATAAATCCAAGGTTGCCTGCAAGACATGCCAGCGGGAATTGACCAGCGTCCGTGGTGCTTGACCATAATATCTCCAAACACTCTCTTCCGAAGGTCTAATTCTTCCTTGTTTCAATAACTGTTGCAGTGGCGTAAAGAAGCCGACATCCAAGAGAGGTACGCCATCCCGTAAAATATTCACCGTCACCGGATCAGAACCTCGCACATGTTCCCAAAAAGACGTGAACGTCATCGACGTAATATGTAATTGTAAAGAAATCTTTGGCACTAATTTCTCAATCGTAAGGCGGTATGCTTCGATCAACGGTTCCGTAATAATAAAAGTAGTATCATCAGTCACGACCAATACGTCAATGTCGCTCGTCGGCTTCTCTTGACGTCGTGCCGAACTCCCAAATAAAACAATGGCTAACACAAACGTATCAAATTCTTTCTTGAGGTCATTCGCAAACTCTTGTGCTTTTTTCAGATTATCCGTAGGATATTTATGATAATTCTCATTTCCCTTTCGCTCTATTTTGAATTCCATACTTTTTTATAATACGAAGAAACGTTCTTAAGCTTTTATGACTACTCTAAAGTAGAACTAGACTATTGCCCGAAAATCGTAAAAATAACCAGTGATATTGCATCATTTCTCCATTGACCAAAGTCAATGGTTTCCTAGTTATTTTCATATAACTGTTTAATAATCTAAATTTAAAGAGCTAAATCTTTATAAATTATCTCTCGCAAGTATAAAATTCATAAAAAGTGAGGGTGAGATGTATGATTAGATTTTTATCTCTTTTAGAACAATATCTCTCCATCAGGGGTGCATGATGGAGCAAAAACAATTAGACGAGATGGATGAATCTTTCTTTGCCGAAGAGTACATTGAAGAAGAAGTGCTCGATGAAGATTTCTTAGACGAACTCGATGCCAAAGAAGCAAAAGTCAACAGTGGAAAAGGAAATCCCTTTGCTTCTGCCGTGAACTCCTCTTCTCGTCAGGAGGAGAAAGAGAAGAAAGAAAAACCGACTCTGCGCAAGCTGAAAGAGACAAAGCCGCTAAAGACTGTTTCGTCAAAGGTAGACGTGAAAGCATCACCGAAAGCCGATCTCAAGAAGAAGGAAGAAGCTTTAATGGACGAGATTGTCATAACTCCCGTAAAATCAGCTGCTCCTGTTAAAGAAGAGAAGCTTTCAGAAAAGAAAAACTCGGAGAAGAATTCTCCCTCAGTAGAACCTAGGGTTTCCGAGGCGAAAACTGACAAAACACCAAAGTACGTTGAATCTGCTCCTCCCGTCGATCCTTGGGCGGATGAAAAGAAAGGAAAAGAATTCAAAAATACCGCTCAGGCCAAAAGTTCTGCTGAAGTAAAGAGTTCACCGGATAACGGTCTGTTTAAAGATGTTTCTACGTGGAAAGCGCTGACGGGTATTACGATCATCTTGCTGCTTTTCTCCGTCTTTACACAAGGGTTTCAGTTCTCTGAGAAGACCGTTCTTGCTGCTGGCCCACAGTTGACATTAAAAGAAGCCGAAACGAAAGCGCTGAGTTTTGTCAACGAGAATCTGTTGACTGCTCCGTTTGTGGCACAGGTCGTCAGCTCTGTCGAAGCAGGTGATCTTTATCAGATTACCCTTTCTGTAGCTGGTCAAACTGTGGACTCGTATTTGACGAAGGATGGAAAATTATTTTTCCCGCAGGGATTGGATACCTCTTTGAATTTAGGTGCTCCCTCTGCTGTTTCTCCAACGACAACAGCACCATCTGAAGCACCGTCTGAAGATGTGCCACCAACAGATTCTAAACCCACAACAGTAGATGCTTCTCCGTCCGAAACACCCACAACGGTCAGTTCGACGCAGACGGTCGAGGTAACTCTTAATGCCAAACGCTGGCTTTTTAATCCGCCTGTTGTTACGGTCAAGAAAGGGTCTACGATTGTGTTCAACATCCAGCCGGAAAATGTTGACTTCACGTTTGCTTTACCGGGATTAGGTGTCCAGCAAGAGATCAAAGGGCCGACAAAAGTTACTGTCGTCGCTGATACTGCTGGTGCATTTGAGTACACGTGCAGCAGTTGTGAAGAATGGCGTGGGATGAAAGGAACATTGTTCGTTGAATAATCTTTTTTATTTTCTCTTTTTCTTCTTTTCTTATAAAGTTGTCATAACACTTATATAGAAGAGCACTCCCATTCTCCTGATGGAAAATAAAAAACGAGAAGCATTACAATTTCATGAACTGCCTACGCCGGGAAAAGTAAAAGTAATCCCGACCAAACCTTGCAAGACGGCAGCAGATCTTTCTCTGGCCTATACTCCGGGCGTGGCTCAACCTTGTCTGGAGATCAAAGATCATCCTGAAGATGCCTACAAATATACTTCCAAAGGCAACCTCGTTGCCGTTATTAGTAATGGGACTGCTGTTCTCGGCCTCGGAAATATCGGCGCGCTTGCCGGTAAACCTGTCATGGAAGGCAAAGGCGTTTTGTTCAAACGTTTTGCGGGCATCGATGTCTTTGATATCGAGATCGACGAACAAGATCCCGAGAAACTAGTTGAGATCATTACATCGTTAGAACCAACATTTGGTGGCATTAACCTCGAAGATATCAAAGGTCCGGAGTGCTTTTTTGTCGAGCAGGAATTGATTAAAAAGATGAACATTCCTGTTTTCCACGATGATCAGCATGGTACGGCTGTCATCGCTTCTGCTGCGCTTCTCAATGCTTTAGAATTCACTTCTCGGAAGATCAAAGACTGTAAGGTTGTCTTCTCTGGCGCCGGAGCAGCGGCAATCGCTGTTGCTAACCTGCTTCTTGAACTTGGTGCGCCGAGAAAAAATATTTTCTTGGTCGATAGTCAAGGAATTGTCACCAAACAACGTCAGGAACAGAACAGATACAAAGCAGCTTTTGCGCAAGATACCCCCCAAAAGACACTTGCTGACGCTCTCCTCGGGGCTGATGTCTTTATCGGTGTGTCGCAAGGAAATATTCTAAACGGTGAGATGCTAAAGACGATGAAGCCAAAACCGATTATCTTTGCCATGGCTAATCCCGTCCCCGAGATCTCTTACGACGAAGCGAAGAAAGCAGTCCCGGATTGTATTATGGCGACGGGCAGATCTGATTATCCTAATCAAGTGAATAATGTGTTATGTTTTCCCTTCTTATTCCGTGCTGCTCTCGACGTACGTGCCACAAAAATTACGACAAAGATGAAACTTGCTGCTGTTCATGCACTTGCTGCATTAGCTCATCGGAAAGTTCCTGCAGAAGTCATCAAGGCGTATGGCAAAAACTTCTCATTTGGTTCGGAATATATCATCCCCAAACCGTTCGACCCGCGAGTCTTATCGGTTGTTGCTCCCGCAGTTGCCAAAGCAGCGATGGAAGAAGGTGTCGCACAAAGACCGATTGCCGATCTAAATACCTACACCAAAGAACTAAAGAAGTTATCCCAAAGATTGGCAAAAGGAAAATTTTGAGAAATTAATTTACTTTCCCCGTTGTTTTTGTAATTCTCTTTTTGCTCTTTCTAGTTGTACTTTATTCTTTGTTTTCGCCCAACAAAGTACCGATGAAGCAAAATCTCCGGCGTTGTCGTAATGTCTTGCTGCAACTTCCCAGTTTAATAACTTTTGATTAATAAAACCGAGTAACCATTCTTTATCTTTTTTGTTCAATCTGTTAAATGGTGCTCGTCCTATTCTCTCCAAGAGGCGCTCCCAAGCTGCAAGAAGTTTATCCCCACATCGGATGTACATCTTTACTAAATGGGCATCAAGGTGCTGAGCAAGTTTTCCAACCTCATGCTTGGAAATCAGATCGAGAAGCACTGCTTCATCTTGTATTATCACTGCATCCCCTGCACGATTAGCATCTCTTGCTGCAACACTCGCTCTTTTCAGAAGTTCATAATCTTCAGGAGTAAAATCAACCGGTCTCTTACGATCTAACGCACTAATTGCTCTTTTTGATAGATCTGCTTCCAAGAATAGTCGCGCAGCATCAGAGAAGCGTCCTTCTGATAGTGCACTTTGCGCTGCCTCTTTAGCGCCGCTCTCTCGCACAAAATTTTCTTCAATTCTTCGTGCTCTTTTGAAATCAGCGGCAAGCGCAGGAATCCATTTCTGGTCAACTTCATCGATTATTTTTTCAATCTCTTCGATTGTTTCTTTTGCTTCTTGTTCTTTACTTCCAGCTACTTCAGCTTGTAGTTGAATCAATAAATCATGAATTTTTCCTTCATAACGTGAAGCTGCAGTAAGAATCTTTCCTGCTTCCACTTTTAATTCTTCTTTAATGGTCTCGATGTGCTTGGTAACTTCCGCAAGCGTACCAGAAGGTGATTTTACTCTCGTAACAAGCGTTTCTAAAGCTGCTTCGATCTCCTCCTCTGTAGGTTTGAGCCTTCGTTCAGCCCTTCCTAGAAAACGTAGATCTCGGAGAGCTATTCTTACATCTCCCAATTCTTTATCTTTGATATGCTTCTGCAAATCTTCTACTAATTGTTGAAGATCTTCTCGCAGCTTGAGGAAAGCGACATGTTCTTTGGCGAGGATGGTCATCCCTTTTTTTACTTTACTTGAAATAACTCGTTTAACCTTCTTCTCACTTTTCTCCCAGAAGCGCCAATTAACCACCTTCTTGGAATATCTCCAACATTTTTAAAACTATCTTTTTCCTGTCTCCACTCTTTAGTGTTACGAACACATTTCACTAATCTTTAAATATCCTTTCTCTTCCGACGATGCAATGACCTTTGACCATGTACAACATTTCATTCGGAAAATTGCCCCGCTTGCTAACCTTTCGGCAGCAGAAATAAAGCTGCTGGAAACACCAATTCATATTCACAAAGCTGAGTTAACTGTGAATGGCAAAAAATATCCGGCCTATCGTGTTCAATTCAACAATTCCCGAGGACCTTACAAAGGGGGCATCCGCTTCCATCCGGAAGTCGATGAAGATGAAGTAAAGTCATTAGCATTCTGGATGTCGCTCAAGACGGCTGTTGCCGACATCCCTTTAGGCGGCGGGAAAGGGGGAATTACCGTTGATCCTAAGTCTCTCTCCGAAAAAGAGATGCAGGAATTAAGCCGCGCGTATGTTCGTGCGTTTGCAGATCATCTCGGTTCGAAGATTGATATTCCCGCTCCAGATGTTTACACAAATGGGCAAATTATGGCGTGGATGCTTGACGAGTACGAAAAAAAAGTTGGTCATCATGATCCCGGGATGATTACCGGTAAACCATTAGAATTAGGCGGTTCATTGGTCCGCGATATCGCCACTGCGCTTGGCGGCGTGTACGTTCTAGAAGAAGCGATTAAGAAATTGAAACTCAAAGGAAAAAGTGTAGTAATTCAAGGCTTTGGTAACGCTGGCATGAACGTTGCAAAGCTTCTCTCTGATCGCGGTTTCAGTATTATTGCGGTTTCTGATTCCAAAGGGGGCATCTACGCTCAGCAAGGCCTTCCAGTTGATGAAGTTGTAACCATTAAAGAAAAAACAGGTTCCGTGCAGAATTACCATTCTGGAAAAAAGATTAGTAATGAAGAGCTCCTTACGCTTACCTGTGACATACTTATCCCCTCTGCGTTAAGCAGCGTCATCACCGAAAAAAATGCAGACAAAATAAACGCAAGAATCATTCTCGAACTAGCCAATGGTCCGACAACACCAACTGCAGATGAAATACTTCATCGCAAAAAGATTCTTGTCCTTCCTGACATTCTTGCCAACGCCGGCGGTGTGACGGTATCTTATTTTGAGTGGGTACAGAATAGAACCAATTATTATTGGACGGCGCAAGAAGTAGAGACCCGTCTAAAAGAGAAGATGGTCACCGCTTTTCATAAAGTCTGGGATTCATTCCGTGACCGGCAATATGATTTTCGTACGGCAACGTACATTCATGCTCTTCACAAAATTCTTACCACGGAAAAAATAAGAGGAAGAATATAAAAAGAAGCATACGTTTTCGGACTTCATGTTCTCAGAGGAAGATCGCCGACGACAATATGCTGTACTCCAACAAGTACTCCCTACGCTAAATCGCCATCGTCATTGGGAAAGTGTTTCTCTTTTTCTCGGTGAGCAGACCTCACAATCTATCCATGATACTCTCGCTTCTTCTTCTGGAAGAAGAGTTATTGATCTCGGCTGTGGGGAAGGTTTTGCCATCTCTGATCTTGCAGCGATGTATCCTCAGCACTATTTTTATGGCATTGATCTCTTTGTCACTTCGCACTCTCCCCGTACAAACCTTCTTCTTCTGCAAGGAGATATCCAACAGCTACCTTTTCCACAGAAAACTTTTGACTTGGTGTACTCAACTTTAGCTTTCTCTTACGTCTCCGACAAGCTACGCGGCCTGCGCGAAGCGCATCGCGTCCTTAACTCGCACGGAAAAGGATACATCTATACCCCTCCTTCACTCGTTAGTTTCGTTGACAAGGGCCTCGACGAGCTCCTCCCTCGAGAGAAAGATCTCGAGTGGCGTGCCGATGGACGCATTTATCTTCAAAGAAGACATTCCCGTCAGCTCTTTAAACCGTGGGAACATCTCTGTATAGAAGGGGATGACCCCTCCAGTGGGCTTGTTCGAAGTATCTATTATAAACCGTGATTTTCCCTACCAAAAGTAATAAAAAGAATTACTTATTTTAAGTGGGTTATGACCCGTACCCTTATTTCAGAATTAAAATTGTATCTGAACAAAGAAGTGCTTCTTCAGGGCTGGATTCAAGAAATCCGGAACCTTAGCAAAATCAAATTTATCATCCTGAGAGATCGCACCGGAGATATCCAAACTGTTGCGTTTAAAGGTGAAACGGAAGAAACGTCATTTAATCTTGTCAACGAACTGACTAAAGAATCTGTCGTTGAGATCGTTGGCGTTCCTAAAGAAAATAAAGAATCTCGTTGGGGTATTGAAGTCGGTGTCAAAACTATCAAACTTCTCTCTCTTGCTGGAACTCCTCTCCCTATCGATAATACTGATAAAAGTCAGACAAATATTGATAAACGGCTTGATCATCGTCTCCTCGATACCAGAAATCTTAAACATCAGGCGATCTTTAAGATTCGCAGCAAGATTGTCAAGATCATCACCAATTTCTTTGATCGGAATGGATTTACTAATATCAACAGTCCCAAACTGACGAAAATTGGTGTTGAATCCGGTGCCGAACTCTTCAAAGTCGATTACTTCGGGCGGCCGATGTACTTAGCACAATCACCACAAGTCTATAAACAGATGTTTGTCGGCGGCGGTTTTGAACGCGTTTATGAAATTGGTCCTGTATTTCGTGCCGAGAAATCGAACACGATGCGTCATCTGACAGAGTTCACTGGTGTGGATTTTGAGATGGGCTTCATCAAAGATTTCACCGATGTCATGGATCTTATCGAGAAAATGTTTGTCGATTTAATCACTCACTTAAAGACCGAATCTGCTGCTGAATTGCAGCTTCTTGGTGTGAGCCATGAGATTCCCCAAAACATCCCTCGCTTAACCATGGATGAAGCGAAGAAACTGCTTACTCAGAAAGGGAAAAAATATGCTCCTGAGGAAGATTTAGATTCCGAAGGAGAGAAGTTGATCTGCGAGATTGTCAAAGAGAAATACGGATCTGAGTTTGTCTTCATCACCCACTTCCCATGGGAAGTCAAACCATTTTACCAGATGAAAGCAGAGAACAATCCTCACGTCACCAAATCATTTGACCTCTTGTTTAATGGTGTCGAGATCTGCTCCGGCTCACAGCGTGAACATCGTCTTGATGTCTGGAAGAAACAAGCTGCTGAAAAAGGGCTTGACCCGGAAGGGATGCCAGAATATGCCGAGATTTTTATCTACGGCTGTCCTCCGCATGGCGGCGCAGGATTTGGACTAGATCGGATTACCCAGCGATTGTTGCTGCTGGATAATGTGCGAGAAGCTGTTCTATTGCCAAGGGATCCGGTGAGGGAAAAGCCGTAATTTTTTTTTCTATTTACTTATTTTCCACAAAACTTCAAAATATTTTCTAAAAGAAGCGCTTAACTGTTTGCTTTTAGTTAAAGTTGCAGTTAATGGTGTCGTCCACATTAATACCACGACATAATCTCCAAAAATAGCAATTGTGGAAGGCTGGACAAACTCTGTGGGAATGAAGCGAATTTCATTCAATTGGTGTTTAATGGGCTTACTATTTTTCACATAGAGTAATTTTGCTTTGATTTTCTTTAATTCCCTTTCCCTCATATATTGGGATAACGAGATAGGGAATTCTTCTTTCCATTGTTCTGAAGCGCCGATGGCATAAATCGTTTTTCCTTCTCGAATAATCTTGGATAGTATTGATTTAAATCCTTCTCTTCCTTCGAACACTTCAACAATCGGATTTTCTTCTTGCTGCTGTAATTTCTGAGTTAATTCTGGAATGAGCGATTGGGCAATCTTCTCTTTTTCGCTGCAATACTCCGCGAGCTTAATCGGATCTAAAATTTTATAGTAGCGTACGTTGTTTTTGATAATATATGTAATGAGACTTTTTTTGACAAGAGAATGCAAAGAGTCATAGATATTCGTGCGATGCTCTTTCGTCACTTTCGCAAGCTGCGGCGCTGTTGCTTCTTGGAAATTATAAAGTGCTAGATATGCCTGCGCTTCCCTTCCGGTTAAACCAAGCTGGATCAGTTTTTGGATCATGTTGTATGGAAATACACAACGTATTTTTAAATATTACCCCCCCAAAAGATCATTATGACCTGGCGCGATTCGGAATGGTACAAATCAATTGATTTACAACAACACAATCCTCAGTTTGGAGATTTAGTCATGTACACTGCTCGCTTCACGGTACTCAAGCCATCTAGAAATTACGGATCTGAAGAAACGGCTGAAGAAACGGATCAGCTACCACTCATTCCCTGCCCCCAAAAATATTGTACGTTAGTAAGATACAATGACATTGGGATCTTTGGTAAATTTCCTCGGAAACGGAGATTGGAAGCCGGAAAACAGACATTTGAATCTGATTATCTCTCTCCATGTGCATATTCTTTTACCCTCGACAGTATAATCTCCATTGGCGGTTTACCTGTACCTTATTTTAAATTTAATCCTGCCGAGAAATATTCCGGAGAAGGCTCTCAAAAATTATTTCTTATTCGGCCTTTTGGTTATATAGAAAATAATTACAAATGGATCGTGGGGAAGAAGAAGATTTTGGATTATTTAGATGTCCCTGCATTGCATATTTTCATCCCGTTCATTGAACGGATAGATGCAACTTAGATCGTATAGTTAAATCACCAATAATTTTTTTCTTTTAATACCCTTTCGATTTCTAATTTCATGTTGAGATAACGTCCGAAGAGAATCCCTGTCAAGAGACTGAACCCGAAGGCCGTAAGTACTGCACCATCCAGCCAATGTCCTAACAGCCGGTCACGGAAAAAAACAAAAATCAAATATGCTACCAAGATAATCACTCCCTGCTTATCCATCTCTGTGCTGATCTTGTTCTTTTTCTCATGCCATCGTATCCGCATCATTCTCCCTGCCAGAAATCCAAGGCCTATCCCGATAAGGACTCCAGAAAGCGCTAACAGGAAACGGATCGCTCCGACGACCACATCATAGCTGATGATGATGGCCATGAACATAAAAACTGCAAAGAGAAAACGCAGACGGAGAACAAGCTTTCGATCGATGTGCTGTTTATTTCTCTGAATCACGTCGAAAGTATACTCTCTTTCCTTTTATGTTTTTTGGTCGAAGGAAAAAAAATAAAAAATTAATCCACCTCATAATCCACATTTACCTGAATCGAAACCTTCACCTGTTCCGGAGCAATGTCTGGCGCAGAAGCTGCTTCCATCGCCACTGCTTTAGCGATACCGCCGTAGTACCAAGGTCCATTGTTAAAACTACTCTCGGTCGCGTAAAGCACATCTCCTAACGAGACTTTCAAGCTCTTCGCTAATGTTTCTGCCTTCTCTCGTGCTTTCGTTGATGCTAATGCTACTAATTCTTCGCGTACTTCCTGTTCTCGATCCGTGGAAAGTCTGAATGAGATCCCGTTGACCGTGTTCACGCCGCTCTTCACCGCAACATCGACTAGCTCTCCCGCCTTGGTCGTTTCTTTTGTCGTCACCGTGATCGTCTGTTGCAAGCGATATCCTTTCTCCACGCTCTTTTGCAAAGAAGGATTCCATTCCTGCCAAGGGTAAAGATTATATCCTGTCGTTTCAATCTCTTCGTCATCCACACCTGCTTCTTTCAACGCAGCGATGACTGCATTCATCTGTTGCGTATTTCTCTCTTGAACATCTTTCGCGTCGCTGCCTTCCGTTAGCACGGTCAATGAGAGAACAGCTTCATCTGGCATGATCTCCATTTCTGCCATTCCCGAGACACTTATCTTTGGAATGTTTTCTCCTGCACTTCCTTTTTCATTCACTTGGAAGAGTGCGAACAATAACAATAACGCCAATCCTCCCATAATTAATCCATGTGTTGTCTTTTCATTCATGTAAATCACCTTCTCATCTTTTCTTGCATCACGATGATCAGCACGTAAATCAATAACGTAAACAAGCCGCCTGCCAAGAACCATAACACACTGTATTGATCAGCATACACTGGCGGCTGGACCATGACAATATTCTGTTCCAACATCGGCATCGCCAATTGTTCAGCTGCCATCGATTTTGTCGCGACAGCTGAAGTTCGGTTGACAAATCCCCAGATTGCGCTTACCCCCGCGATAATCAAACCTACGGGTAATATCCCTCGTAACTTCTGCCTCAAACCTGTTACTTTCTTTGGCGCGATGATGATATATTTATTCGCCAGCTTGTAATGATTCACTTCTCTCCCTTTCTGGCTGTAATGAAATTCTTCGACCGTGACAAGACCCGCTTCCTGCAGCTTCTGCAGATGATAATGGACAGTAGGAAGAGGCAGGTTCAAGTCTTTAGCAATAATACTTTCTACACCTTCTTTTTCGGTGAGATAATTAAGGATCATCCTGCTGGTATCGGACGTAATCGTTTCTGCTAGTTTCTTTGTCTTCGATTCATTCAGGTCAACTAAGAGGAAATTGTTTTTCGCCATTCCCTCTGTTAGAACTTCCTTATTTAAATAGATTCTGAAGACTTCAAGTTGGTTCGAAGTCTCGAAATTCTTTTAAATGCTGAATTAACCGCTGATTCTATGAACATTAACATTGGCACAGACAATCCCACTAAAATCCAGGCGTTGACAGAAGTCATTCAAGAATATGATCTCTTATGCGCGGCGATGGTCATCCCTTCGAGAGTCGATTCTGGTGTTGGTGATCAGCCATTAACTCTGGATCAAACGATGCTTGGCGCGCAAAATCGAGCTAAAGCAGCCTATCGCAATTGTCATTTTAGTGTCGGCATCGAATCCGGGTTTCTGGAAGCTCCTTTAGCGAACGGCGGTCTGATGGAAGTTACGGTCTGTGCGGTTTACGATGGTAAGAATGTTCATTATGGTTTCTCTTCGGGTTTTAATTGTCCAGAAGATATCCTAGCTTTTGTCAAACAAGGAAAGAATCTCAATGATGCTGCGTATCTTGCTGGCTATACTCCTAATCCCGAAGTAGGCAAAGCTGAAGGGATTATTGGAGTATTAACACGAGGCAGAGTTACGCGCAAGGAATATACTAAGCAAGCGTTAAGGATGGCTTTGATTCATGTGGAAAATGAGATGATGAAGTTGCCAGAAGATATATAAGAGCAGAAATGATTCCTTCCTCCCGATGCCCTCGCCGTTCAGTCGCCAAGAACACGAAAAGATTCTTCATCCCCTTATCGCTCGCTTTGAAAAACTCTACAAGAAGAACCAAACTACCATCATCGGCATCCAAGGCGGTCAAGGGACAGGAAAGACAACACTCGTCAAAGTTCTTGAAAAAGAATTAGAATTGAAGGGATACCACGTCACTTCTTTTTCCATCGATGATTTTTATCTTCCCTTGTCAAAACGAGAAGCATTACAGAAAAAATACCCCCAGAACCCATTCTATCAGATCCCGCGTGGTCTTCCCGGAACACATCGCATCTCTCTCCTCCAAACTGTCCTCTACGATCTGAGATCTGGCCGCCGTACCGAACTACCCATTTTCGACAAATCTATCAACAACGGCAAGGGCGACCTCTCCCCCCTGAAAACAGTGGTCTCACAAAGACCGGACTTTGTTCTCTTTGAAGGCTGGTGCGTTGGCATCCCTTCTGTAACCCCCTTAGCTCTGGCCCGTCTCTGTAGCAAGCACAACATTCCTTTAAAAGAGATCGATCCTAAACTGACCCATGCTGCTCTCGTCTTGCGTTTCATCAAGAGATATCGTCCCCTCTGGAAGTTTCTGGATTATATGGTCATGCTTCGTCCAGAATCAGCTTCCTTACATCTCCAATGGCGTCAACAGCAAGAACACGAATTAAAACAGATACGTAAGCAAGGGATGACTGAACAAGAAGTTGAACAATTTGTCAACCTTTTCTTGCCGTTTACGTATCTTTGTTATGAGAAGATTAAAGCAGATGCCACAATTGTGATTGATAAGGATCATACTTTCTCCAAGATAGTGTGGAAACAGTGAACTAAAGTCAACAAAAACTTATTTAAACTTCATTCTCCTCTCTAGAATAAAAAGAGGTGGATAATCTATGCTTTTCAGATACGATGTGCTCTGCGTTGGTTCTGCTACCGTCGATCGTTTTCTAACAGTTGATACTCCCCTCACAAAAATCCATCCCGGAGATAAAATTCTGGTCAACCACACCGAGATTCATTCTGGTGGTGGCGCAACGAATGCTGCCGCTGCTCTCTCTTTATTGGGCTTACATGTCAAGATGCTCACCAAACTAGGTACGGATCATGATGCTGAGTTCATTCTCAAAGAAATGAAACAATACCACGTTCCTAATCTCTGCAAAACACGCAGCCATCATCCAACAGATTCTTCAACAATCCTTTCTTCCACAACAGGTTCTGATCGTACTATCTTCGTTCACAAAAGCGCATCGCAAGATCTGACATCCCACGACTTTGCTGCAACGCATCCTCATCCCCGTTGGATCTACCTCGCTACGCTGATGGGTAAATCATTTCACACGGCGAAAGTCATCGCCTCTTACGCCAGGTCAAAAAAGATAAACATTGTTTTTAATCCTTCGTTATATCTCGCACGAAAAGGGAGATCCTATCTGAAGTCAATTCTTGACGTCACTACTCTTCTTGTTTTGAATCGAGAAGAAGCGCAAGTACTATGTAAGACAGAACAAGAACCGATAAAACTTCTCCACAAGCTTCAGACATTCGGTCCAGAAACTATTGTCATTACCGATGGTGCAAAACGCTGTTATGCTCTTCATCTCAATAAGACGTACTCATTTATCCCGCCTAAAGTAGAAATAGTTCATACTGCCGGCGCTGGCGATGCATTTACCTCCGGCGTGCTCGCAGGCATGATTAAAGATTGGCCTTTTGCAGACTGTCTCCGTCTCGGCCAAGTGAATGCGTCTTCAGTAATCCAACATATCGGCACAAAAAATAGATTATTAAAAGAACGGGAAGCCCTGTCAGAAATAAAGAAAGTAAAGATTAAGATTTCTCCTCATTCTTAGTCTCTTCTCGATTCTCCGCCTTTCCCCGCCGGCCTTTCATCACTGTTCTCTTCACATCGAGACAATATTTATCTGTTCCCATCAAGAAAAGAGCAAGCGTCGCCATCGCTAACCCCCAATCTCTGATTGCTAATGGCGAGTAACCTAATGAAAAAGAAATACCTATCAGATGCAAGCCTAACAGTAATGATGATAATCGTACATACAAGCCGAACAATAAAAATAATCCAAAGATAATCTCAAAACAACCATTCACTATCACTGCCGTTGAGGCAGACATCAACTTGCTCACCAATCCCGGGACGAAACCAGTCCATTCTGTTGGTGCATAAAGTTGATTGATCCCAAAGAGAAGAAATACCCCTGCCATCGCATAGCGTAAGAGCATCACTCCATACTCTTGCTTTGATGTCATCATTGCAAATCACCTTGCGGGCTAAAATCGCCCATAAATACTGCTACTCTCATGAACAGAGATACTTTTGATTTGCCATGTTTCTTGGTAAATGCCTGCTCAAATTCTGCAGCTGTTCCGCAATAAGGAAGAATCGCTTTTGCAGAACCGGGATGTTTTGGCAGCCACGTCGTGATGTCATAGACTTTCTGTTGATAACCCACCCAGCAGTCACTCATTGTATTATGTTTCTGAAGATCCATTGTTGTGATTCCGGAAAGAGTTGGTTGCGTCACCGCCTGCTCTTTCCCTACCGCGGCAGTTGTTGCTTGGTTTTCGGTCACTACTTTAATCAGAGATCGATCTGTTTCAGAGCCTGTCGAGTCTATGGGGACGGCTTTCACACCCAAGAATAATGTTGTACTAATTATGATTAAAGCTAATCCCAACACACCTAGCAAATATTTCATGATTGTTCATCTCCTCATTTGTCTTATAAATTTTATGGTGAGGCAGGCAGAACGCAATCTATAAAAAGACGCTCGCCTTCATCTCCTAAAAAGAGGTCTTTAAATGTTTGTATCTACCAAGAAACTTCTCCTAAAAGCGCAGAGAGAGAAATATGCCGTCCCCCATTTTAATATCAACAACCTAGAGATCATGCAAGGTGTTGTTCAAGCCGCCGTCAAACTAAACTCTCCCATCATCCTTGCTACTTCCGAAGGCGCAATCAACTATGCCGGCATTAATTTTCTCCATTGTCTAGCCGAGACTGCTTCTGAATTAACATCCGTCCCCATCGCTTTCCATCTCGACCATGGTCAAGATTTAAATATGATTCGAAGAGCAATAGCCCTTGGCTATTCTTCCGTGATGATTGATGCTTCACATGACTCATTTGAAACGAATATCAAAAAGACAAAACAAATAGTCCAACTAGCTCATCGCAAACACATCTCTGTTGAAGCAGAATTAGGCACGATAGGGGGAGCAGAAGATTTGGTCTCCAGCCGAACTATTCTGTATACTGATCCAGCAAAAGCCAAAGAATTTGTGGAACGGACCGGTTGTGATTTCCTTGCCGTTGCTATCGGCACCAGTCATGGCGCCTATAAATTCGCCGGAAAAGCTGTCTTGAAACAAGATATCCTTAAACAGCTCCGTAAAAAAGTAAATATCCCTCTCGTTCTCCATGGTGCCTCCGGTGTCCCTTCTTCTCTCGTTAAGATGGCGGAGCATTATGGCGCCTCTCTCTCTGGCGTCGAGGGTGTTCCTGATGCACAAATTAGAGCTGCCATCGCGCACGGCATCACTAAAATTAATACGGACACAGATTTACGTCTAGCATTCGATGCTGCTGTCCGAAAAGTGATCAAAAGATCTCCTCGAGATTTTGACCCCCGTCATATTCTTGGTCCAGCACGGGAGCTGATTCAAAGCGTAGCAGAACAAAGAATTCGCCTTTTTGGGAGTGTGAACAAAGCATGAAACCCACCACCAGACAAAAAGTGCTCTATTATTCTTCTTCACTGCTTATCACATTTATATTCACTCGTCTCTTATTATTCATCTCTCCAGCAACAAATCTCTACATCGGTGAATATAATATCCATCATCTTTATCTTGGCTCTTTTGTGCTCGTCATAAGCTTCATTCTTCAAATGTTTAATTACTCTTCATCACTTCTTTTCATCTTTTCTGGAATAAGCACTGCTCTTGTCTTAGATGAGTTGATCTTTCTTATCGTCACTGATGGATCTGATGTGGGTTATCTTAGCACAATCTCTCTCGGGGGCGCAGTATTGTTTGTTGTTGCCGCTCTACTAATGGTTATTTTTCTTTCTCTAAGGAGGAAAACTTCATGAAAAAAATCTATCTTGGCGCAGATCACGCTGGTTTTAATCTCAAAGAGAAACTCAAGCCCTGGTTAGATTCGGAAAACATTTCTTACGAAGACTGTGGAAACCTAAAATTAGATAGGAATGATGATTATCCTGATTTCGCGGAGAGAGTTGCATTGAAAGTAATCAAAAACAATAGCCTGGGTCTTCTTGTCTGTGGTTCTGCTGTCGGCGTCTGTATCGCTGCCAATAAAATACGTGGCATCCGTGCCGCCAACCCTCATGATCTTGGACAAGTCAAACGTTCTCGTGAAGACGAGGATGCAAACATTCTCTGTCTCAATGGCGGCGGAACGTTACAACCTCAATCCGCGATCTCTTTTTCTAAAGCAAAAAAGATGATTCTCACCTTTCTGAACACGGTTTTTTCAGGAGCGACACGTCATCAGCGTCGTATAAAAAAGATAAGATTACTGGAGAAGAAATATGGATAAACATAAGCGCTGGCGGAGAGAACAATATGTTCTGATCTCTGTTGCGGTTATTGTTCTCTTTGTTGTATTACTCCTCCTTCTCTCGAGGTAAGCAATGATGCAAATCTATCCTTCTATTATGGCTCGAGACCAGCTGGAAATAAATCAAACCCTGAAGAAAATGGGTGGTGTTGCCAGAACACTTCACGTTGATGTTGGTGACGGAAAATTTGTCTCTCACAAATATGGTTGGTTCGACATCACCTTCTCTAAGAAATTCAAGTACAATGCCCATTTGATGGTAAAAAGTCCCGAATGGTGGATTCAAAGAAATGGGAGAAAAGTAGATTCCATCATCTTTCACCCCGAACCACTATCACACTCAAAGATAATCTCTTTGATCAACCAAGTTAAAGTATATAAAAAGAAAGTGGGTCTAGCTTTAAAGCCGGAAACTAACGTTGCTTCTATCCAGAAATATCTACCTTTGCTCAACTCTGTTCTCATTTTAACCGTTCATCCGGGAAGATATGGTGCGCCCTACTTGAGGCTACCATTAAAGAAAATTGCTGTTCTCAAACGACAAAATTCCAAGATCAAAATCATTGTTGATGGTGGAATGCAGCCAGAAACCATTCAGGATGCGGTAAGAGCAGGTGCGGATGCTGTTGTCTCCGGCAGTTTTATCACGCAAGCAGAGGATCCAAAGAAAGCGATGAGAGAATTGAAGAGAGCTTGTTCGTCCCCAAACATTTAAAAACTCCTTTCTGAAATAGAGTTGTATGGCAAAGAAAACAAAAAAATCTGCCGAAGCAGCTATAGACAAAATTGCTGAGACTATGGTAGAGGACGTACCTGAAGAACTGGATGAGGCTACAGCAGAAGAACTTTCTGAGAACCATTCTAAAGAAAAAGAAAACGACAGTAAAAAAGCCGAAAAGAAAGAGAAAAAGAAACCTATCTTCGGTATCCTGGCTGGCGAACGCGTCATCACTGAATCGTCTGATGATGCACGTGAATTATTTAATCAATCCCGTTTCGGTTCATTAGCGGAGAATGGTAAAGTAGAACTGTCTTTGTTAGAAGCACTCTATCTCTTAGAGCGCGCGCGGCTGATCATTAAGACCGAATCTGGTAAAGAAATCCCTTTCGAAACCTATGTCAAAAAAGCGCGTAAAGTAGAACCTAATTTCTGGATCCGTTATTGTGTCTTCAAAGATATGCGCAATCGTGGTTATATCATCAAGACTGCGTTAAAATTTGGCGCCGATTTTCGTGTCTATGATCGCGGTGTTAAACCTGGCGAAGATCACGCCAAATGGATTGTCTATCCCGTTCACGAAGCAAGTGTCTTTACTTGGCATGAATTTAGCGCTAAGAACCGTGTCGCTCATTCCACGAAGAAACGGCTGCTCTTGGGTGTCGTTGATGACGAAAATGATGTCACCTATTATGAAGTTCGTTGGATGCGACCGTAAATCTCTAAAATATTTTAGATCTGTAAAAAATAAAAAAGATGCGGAAATTCTAAGACCGTTTAGAATTTAATTCCAATCATCGCCGGTATCCGTATCTTCGTCGTTAGAATCATCGTCGAAATCTTCGTCATTTCTTCTCTTTTTCATTGGTTTGGCCATTATATATCCCCACCTTTGTTGACCCTCAGAACACGGTCTTAGTACTCTTCGTAGCAATTCAAATATAAAAATTTTACGAAATGAGAGATTTAGCCCCTCTAACGAGCGGGTATGTTTTCTGAAAACAAGAGCTATTATCACATTAAATAGGCCAGAAAGCCTCGTCTTTTAAGACGAGGATGTCCTCAGCAAAGAAATAGCTTTGCTGGGACGCCAGAAAGATCGTTGTCTTTCTGTGCGAATGGCTTTCTAGCCTATTTATGTCACAAAGTGCGGGGATTAGAAAGCGTCTCTTTTCAAGCCTCGCTCACAAAGAAAAGCAACGACTCTTCTTGTGCCCAAGAAATCAAGTCTGATTTCTTAGGGCTTTAGAGCGAGGTGAGCCGCTTTCCCGCACTTTTATGACTGTACCATCAAAAATTATTTAAACATCCATCCCAGACCAAGAGTCATGCTTGTCCAAGATCAAATTCTCGAATTCTTGAACGTTACCGGACCGACAATTCCTACCAAAGTTGCCAAGACCATCAAAACGGATATCATTATCGCCTCTGCTCACTTATCCGACCTCGCTGCACAGAAGAAGATTCGGATCTCCAGTTTGAAGTTAGGGGGCAGTCCTCTCTATTATCTCCCTGGGCAAGAAGAACAGTTATACAACTTCGCTGCGGGCAATCTCAATCCCAAAGATATGGCAGTTTTAGATCGGTTAAAGACAGAAGGAGTCTTACGAGAGGCCGATCTAGATCTTCTCTCAAAAGTTGCTCTGCGTGCTCTTCGAGATTTTGCGGTCCCACTGCAAGTACGGACCCCGGACAGTTCCGAACTATTCTGGAAATGGCATCTGCTCCCGGATGATACCACAAATCATCTCGTGCGCGAGATCCTTTACCCACCGCAAGTAGAAGAACCTCTCCCCGTCGAACAATCCCCATTTCCAGAGCCTACTCCTCTAGAACCGCTGCCCATCAGAACACTCTCTCCAGAACCATCTCACGCTCTTTCTCCCATAGAAGTAGAATGGAAAGCTGAGGAAGAACACCTTGTCGAATCGTCTCCTCCCGTTCAGGTAGTTGAGTCAGTAGTTCCTGCATCGGTCAAGAAGACTCGTTCGATCAAAAAATCCTCTTCTCTTACTTCGATTCTTGATAAAACTCAGACGATCCTTGCCGAAAAACCAGGTATGAACGCCGCTGTACCCAAGAAAACAGTAACCCCAAAAACAGATACTTTCCTTCCTACGATAGAACATTTCTTCCGCGAATTAAATATCACAATCCAAGAACAGGATATCATCCGTAAAAATGCGGAAGTGAATCTTTCCATCAAAGTTCCCACCGTCGTCGGCAAGATGACCTATTTTTGCAAAGCAAAAAAGAAAACTCGTTGCGATGAGAAAGATCTCTCCGCTGCCTACATGGAAGCGCAGGTAAAAAAACTTCCCCTCTTATTCTTGTATTCTCATGATCTCACCAAGAAAGCACAGGAAATGATTGCTACTGGTGCGTTCGAAAATGTGATTGTCAAGAAAGTGGAGTAAAATAATGGATGCTCAGAAGATTCAGGCACAGCTCTCTGAATTACAAGAAAAGCTAAAAGGAATCGCTCTCAAATTAAATGTCCTCGACCAAACGCGGCTAACTGCAGTTGAACAGTTCTTAAAAGAATCAGAAGTCGAACGCGACCTCTTGTTATATCAAGAATTTCAAAAGCCCACCGAACAGTCCATCAAAGAGATCATTGCTTTTGAAAATCTTTATCTTCAAGTCCTGGCGTATGTTCTTCTTCTTGAGAAAGAAGGCCATCGTAACGTTCATTTTCAAAGCTTACTAGCGAGTTATCAGCTTATGGAAAAGAAAATCGAGCGGGTCAAAGAACTGCGAGAGAAAGAGGTTCGCTATCTTCTGATCCTGCAAGGTAAAAAGACACTTTCTTTTTTCCTGAAGTCTAAATATCTTAGAGGAAGTGTGGAACGGCTCCTGCGTCGTGCGATTCGCAGCGAGATCGCTCTTCTTTTCCTCGTAGCGAACCTTGCTCGTCATGGAGATGAAGAACTACGGCATCTTCAAGAAGTCCTCCGCGCCGAAGAACAGAAAGAAACAGTCAGAACTGCCATCTCTGGCACTCTCTTCCTTGTCCCTGCCGTGGGGACTGCATTATATTTTCTATCACAATCACTGTTATCTTGGTTAAACAAATTCACCCCTAATTACAAACGGTTGCAGAAATTACTGAAGAAAAAATGAACGAGAATGAACCATCATTGCCATTACTCCATTTTTCTACCGATATCTATATATTCTTCTCATCATCATAACCAAGAATGGGCTTACAATTCAAAGAGTTAGTCATCAGGAAAGAAATTTCCATCGCTGATCTTAAAGATAAGATTCTTGCGATCGATTCGATGAATTTACTCTATCAATTTCTTACCACGATTCGCAGCCCTGATGGCACTGTGTTAACAGACAGCAAAGGTCGCGTAACGTCGCATCTGATCGGTCTCTTCAGTCGCACAACGGCGTTGATGGAACAAGGACTGAAGTTAGTGTTTGTCTTTGACGGAAGATCACCTGCTATCAAGCAGAAGACATGGGAGAAACGTAAGGAAGTAAAGATGCAAGCAGCGTTGCAGTTGAAAGAGGCAGAAGAAAGCGGTGATGTCGAAAGCATGAAGAAATTTGCTGCCCGTACGACTGTCCTGACACGCGAAATGATTCATGATGCACAAGAGCTCTTGAGAGCATTGGGCCTACCGATCGTTCAAGCACCTTCTGAAGGCGAAGCACAGACAGCTTACATGGTAAAAACCGGGAAAGCCTATGCTTCCATATCCCAAGATTATGATAATCTTATCTTTGGCTGTCCACGTTTGATCCGTAACCTTTCTCTTGAAGGCAAACGTAAAAAACCCGGTGCACTTGCTTACGAAAAAATCAAGCCGGAAATTATTCTCCTGCAGGATGTCCTTCGCGAATTAAAATTGACCGACGATCAGCTGATCGCCTTAGCTATTCTCGTTGGCACGGATTATAATCCCGGGGGAATTAAAGGCATCGGTCCGAAGACGGGGTTGAAGTTAGTGAAAGAATATGGAACCGATTTTCCTGGTCTCTTTGCCAAAGTAGAATGGGCAAAGCATTATCCTGATCTCCCCTGGAAAGAAGTCTTCGACACGATCAAACATATCCCTGTGACGGATGATTTTGTGTTGGAATGGAAGAACATTGATGAGAAGAAATTGTTACATCTGTTAGTCGAAGAACACAATTTTGCTGAAGAACGTGTGCGGCAGAAGATAGCGAAGCTGAAAGAAGCGCAGAAAGAGATAGGACAGAAAGGGTTGGGAAGTTACATATAGGTTATTCTCTAAAAAGCAGAGCCGTTTTTAATGATTCTTTCTCTTACTTCTCGTAAATCAGCTTCTTTGATATACCTCTCCCCTAAAGCTTGTATTTGCTCACCAGACAGACTTAGGACATATTCATTAGACGGAATGGGATCAGAGATTGGAAAGCAGCGAATTTCTTCAGCGAGAGAACAGTAAAGACTCACGTCTTTTTCCCGACTAAAAGCACGATCGAGATATAAAGTGGCATGAACTTCTCTGCTGTCTGTTCTCCACATTAAAGTATAATATAGGGTATCAAATAGCCCAATTTCCTCCTCTCCACTCGATTCACCATATCGTTCGTGTAGATTTGGTTTTCTGCCGAAAGGAGAAGATATCTCCGAGTGCATACCATCGTAAACTGTATCAGCGGCCAAGCGATGGAGCCCAAGAACACCTCCGACAACTGCCGTAGCAATAGTAATATTTTTAATTTTAGAAAGTAAACTCATTCTTAATCCTGAAGAACCGCTCTTTTTAAACTTTATGCAAAAATAAGCAGCAGTACGAATAAAGCTTGTTTCCAATACATTTATATCTCCCTTCTTCTTTACTCATCTCATGTTTGCTGCGTATACCGAACTGCAGAACGCTCAAGCAGTCAAAGAATTTCTTGTCAAGAAGCAAGTAGTCCACCCTGATTTTCTTCCACTGAAAGAGCTTGGCTACATCTACTTTCCCATCACCAAAAAAATGGCCGTACCGAAAGCCAAAGTTGTCCAGACTAAGATAACTTTCCCCCCAAGGGAGAAACCAAGAACAGTCGATGACCTCCTCAAAAACAAATTATCTAAAGAAGAATTAGAACTGCTTCCTCGTTCACAAGAGATCGTCGGGCACATTCTTATCCTAGAAATTCCAGAAGAATTAACCTCCAAAGAAAAACTCATCGCTGAAGCTTATCTTAATATCAACAGGCAGATCGATACTGTTGTGCGCAAGGAAGGAATCCATAGCGGTGAATTTAGGACAAGAACCGTCCGCATCCTTGCCGGCAAGAAGAGCAAAGAGACCGTTCACAAAGAAAGCGGTGTTGACATTAAACTTCATTTGGAAAAAACGTATTTTTCCGCGCGCTCCGGCAATGAACGTTTACGTATCACCAAGATGATCAAACCGGGGGAAGATGTCCTCGTCATGTTCTCCGGTGCTGCGCCGTATCCTCTTGTCTTCGCTCGGAACAGCGACGCGCGTCAAATCTACGGCATCGAATTAAATCCGCTCGCTCATGCCTACGCGCATGAAAATATTCATTTAAACCGTTTAGAACACAAGATTACGCTACACAATGGCAATGTCTTAACAATTCTGCCTAAACTGAAACGCAAGTTTGATCGCATTGCCATGCCTCTTCCCAAGACAGGAGAGGATTTCCTTCCTATTGCATTATCTAAAGTAAAACCGAAAGGGATCATCCATCTCTACTCTTTCCTCGATGAGAAAGATATTCAACTCTATGCACAAAAAATCAAAGATATTGCTCGTCGATCCAATCATCCCGTGCGTGTTCTGCGTAGTGTCCAGTGCGGACAATTTTCTCCTGGGACATTTAGAGTCTGTTTTGATCTTAAAGTCTTAGAATGAATTAACTTAAATCAGAAAAAAAAGAAACAAAAACAGGAATTCATTGTTCCTGTTCTTCTTCACCATCAAAGTCATCGTCGCCGTCGTCGTCACCATCATCGCCTTCATCAGACGCTTCTTCTCCCTGACGTCGTGGGGCAGAACCTTCCTCGCCACCCATGCGCTCGCTGCCTTTCTGAAGCAACTGCACTTTATCAGCTTTCAATCCTCGGTCGCCTTCGACAGCTTCAAAAGAAACGCGATCGTTATCTCTTAAGAATACGTTTCGCGGCAGTGCCGTAAAATGCACAAAATAGTCTTTCTCGTCATCCCCATGGATGAACCCAAACCCTTTCTTTCGGTTAAAAAACTTTACTATTCCTTCCATTTTCTTTTACTCCGTGGCATTTCAGTTTAGAGGCCGTACCACTTAAGCCTTTGTAGTAAGAAATAGAGCGTTTATTTTATAAATGTATGCATTAATTTAGTGAAGAGAGAAATCTCTCTTCGGTGTGGAATGTGCAATGACGGTAGTGAACACCAACTGACGCAAGGATGATGAACGGTAGTAACTTCCTAGCACACACAGACCCGCTCAAACGAGAAATTGATCAATACTTCTATGTAAGTAATAAACATTCCCCAATGGTCGGATGAAGCCTTCTTCTCGTAATCTCTGGAACGTTTCTTGGTATGGCCTGCGCTGCGGGTCATGGTCTCGTAGGAAACGACTGCCAAATACACTTGCCATCAACAGCTCTGCCAACGCAGCCCGTTCATCTCCTGGTATAAAGCCTTTCCAGATCGTGCCTGCAATGACATCCTGAGCTTCCCAAGAATAAAGTGATTCCGGCCGCTCCGTATGATTAATTAGACGTGTGTTAGTAGCACGATAAATTCCTTGAAGAATACTCTTTCCTCGCTCAACTCCCTCTAATCCCTGTTCACTAACTCTTCCTCGGAAAAGAGCTGGCGTCGGATCCATCTGTTGACAACGTAGAACTTCTTTAAAAATATCGTATGCTTCACGTGATTCTTCTCTTGTTAAGACATACAGGCCTCGAGCTTGTTGAAAGAATCTTCGTAACATCAGCGTTACCCGAACAATTTCTCTTCGTCATCCTCTTCTTCAAAACGTACTTTTTCGATTGCTTTCATAAAATCTTCATTGGTAACATAATCTCTATTCTCTCGGATAGCAAAAAATCCTGCTTCTGTACACATCGCTCTGATCTCTGCACCGCTGAAGTGTTCTGTGTTTGCGATAATCTCTTTCATATTCACTCCTTTCAAATTCATCTTTTTGCTGTGTACTTTAAAGATCTCCGTCCGCCCTTCCTCATTAGGCAGGCCAATCTCAATCAGTCGGTCTAATCTTCCCGGACGGATGATCGCTGAATCTAAAATATCTAGCCGATTCGTCGCGCCAATGATCTTCACGTCATCTAGATGTTGAAAGCCGTCCATCTCTGCGAGCAGCTGCATGAACGTCCGGTTCACTTCTCTCTCTCCTGACGTTCCCGTATCCATCCGCGTCGCTGCGAGAGAATCCAATTCATCGATAAAGACGATTGATGGCGCTTTACTGCGTGCTAATTCGAAAATCTCTTTCACTAATTTTGCCCCTTCACCGATGAACTTCTGCACCAATTCTGAGCCGACAACTTCAATGAATGTTGCATCCGTGCTTTTTGCTACCGCTTTTGCCATCAGCGTCTTCCCGGTTCCCGGTGGCCCATATAATAATACTCCCTTTGGGGGTTTTATTCCTATCTTCTCAAACAATTCTTTATTCTTCAGCGGCAGCTCGATGACTTCTTTGATTTCTTGGATCTCTTTCTTCAAGCCGCCGATCTCTTTCCAATCCTCGCGTGGCTTTTCTACGATGACAAATTTCTCTACTTCCGAATTATTGGAGATAGCGATTTTTTCTACAATATTCAATGACTTCTGGTCGACAAGGACAGAATCCCCGCTGAGTACACTCTTTACATCTTTAGAGATATAACAATAAAATTTATTGCCATTCGGCAGTTTGATGATCGCTTTGTTCTGATCAATGATATTGCTCACTTCTGCTACTAATAATGCTGGTTTCTTCAGATTATTTAGTTCTGCATTTGTGTTATTAAACAGCTCGCGCAGCATGGCGCTTTCTTCTTCCAACCGGCTCAACGTATGATTCAGAAGAGTATTTTCCTGTTCCATCTTCTCGAGCGATGCCAGCAGTGTTTTATTTTCCTGCTCTGCATCAGGGCGTTCTAACACATCAGAATAGACTATTTTCTTGCTCTCGTTCTTTGCCATGGTTGTTTATGCTGGTAAAGAGGGAGCAGTTTTTAAAGGTTGTGTGGATAAAGACTAGTTAAGTACGGCAAAGATTTTTATAACACTCTTCTAAAATCAACTATTCATCAAAAATGCAAGAACAACAACTATTTGATAAATATCTGGAAGGTAGGCATTGGGAGCAGCATCCCACTACATACGCTGAGAGTTATGCCCAATTTTTAAAAGAGCAAAGCTTCTTCGGTCTTCTCGTTGACATCGGTTGCGGCAGCGGCAGAGATGTTGCTTTTTTTCATCAAGCAGGTCAAGACAGCATGGGAATTGATTATTCGCTGCCTGAAATCAGTAAAGCAAAAACGGCACATCCCTCCTGCAATTTTCTCGTTGCCAATTGTGAAGAGATCCCCTTCCGTGATCGATCTGTCGGCGCATATTTTATGATCAATGTCATTCACTATGTAAATCCACGACGGGCGCTTGACGAATTGCACCGGACACTTCAAGATGATGGTTATTTATTTCTCCATTGTAATCTCGATATCACTGATAAAGACGGGAATAACGATTATCATCGTGAAGAAGAAGGGGTCTATTCTCTAACTTCAAATTTTCGCATTCTCAAAAAGAGAAAGTTTCAGAGGGTAGATACAACACCTACCGTCCATACACACACTATCTTAGAATTAATTTTACAAAAATAATACTCTGAATAATTCTCCACGCTTTCGAATCTCATCTCCACGAAAAGAAAACTTTTATATAGATTGAATGCATACTTTGCAATAGTTAGAATTCAAAGAGGTGAATGTGATGGCTAAGAAAAAAGCGAAGAAGAAGGCAGTAAAAAGAATCGTCAAAAGAAAAGCTGCTCCTAAGAAAAAAGCTGCTAAGAAAAAGCGTTGTTAATGCTTTCTTTTTCTTTTTTATTCTCTCTGTTCTTAGATACCTCTTGACTATCCTTCTTTTTCACTAAATATTTAAATGATTAATCTTTAATGTCTCTATCTAGATATCGGAGGAGAGAACAGTGAATGAAAGATTAATACTAATTGAGGATGTAAATCCCACCCAAATTGGGGCTATTTGTGACCATACTTTTCTAAATAGATCAGAGGCTTATCGGCAATCTGCCGGTGACGGTGAAAGTCCGGTTCGGCTAAGAGCAAGAGCATTCCGTTCTTTCCTGGAAGGGACAATTGCCAATAAAGAGAGAGTACCCTATGCGGTTTGTGTACGCCCAGAAGATGTAGCCTTAACTATTGATTTTCTTGCTGAGCGGGGATACACTGGGATTTTAGTTGCTTCTGTCGTCGGGTTTCCAGATGGGTCTCTTTATGATACTAACTTCAAAATAGCCGAAACAAGATTGGCAATTAAAAAGGGGGCGAGAGAGATTGATATGGTTCTCAATTATGATCTATTTAAAGCAGGGTACATTGCTCCCGCTCGAGATGACGTTCAGGCAGTTGTTGATGCCGCACGTGAGCACGGAGCACTAAGTAAATTAATTTTTGAAACATCGGAACTTAATGCAGACCAGATCAAGAGGGCATGTCAACTTGCCAGCGAAACAGGAATTGATTTCGTTAAAACATCCACCGGCTTTGGCGCATATGGTGCTAGAGTAGAAGACGTCTCAATTATGAGAGCCAACTTTAATGGGGGAATCAAGATCTCTGGCGGGGTTACACCAGAAAATGTAAAGAGCTTGTTATCTGCCGTCTCAGGAAGAAGAGATGGGTATATCGAACTGAATCCAAACAGAGTCCGAATCGGTGAAAGTTCACTCTTAACTAAACTTTAATTTTATTTTTTTATGTTTTTTTTAATTCCAGGTAAATCAAAAGAGCAGAAATTTCCATCATTTATGATTGGAGATGCAAGAAATGTGAAGAATATCTCATTTCTGCGCAGAAAACTGATGGATTTCAGTTTTCTTGCGTAAATCCCCACCATCTATGGTTGGGGATAGCCATTTTCAGGATTTTCTTTAAGTAGTTAGTTAAAAATATACAAAATCCTATTTCCCAACATCTTTATTCTCTCTCCCAAAGAATTTGCTTTTCCTGGTATCACTATTTCTTTTTCTACAGAGTATAACTTTCCTTCTGTATCCTCCCACCGCGCCATAATCGTAAACTTATTCTTTGCCATCAGTGGCAGATCACTGATCTCTATGGGTAAGGAAATCTCCTGCGGCAAATTCTCGACGCTCCACTGATGGCTCAACCCTGCACCTTCCAGCGTGATCTGTACTTTTTGTGGGATAGAAAATGATTTTTTCTCTGCAATGACCGTTATCATCGCCACTTCATCAAATGATAGCTCTCCTGGTACATCCATCTTCACTTCTAATACGGGCGTGTCCAAGACTGCATATTCAATGACTGATTTCTTCTCCACCTCTTTATTTTCAGCAGTAACCACGATCTTTTTCTCGCCTGCTTTATCACCCTTCACTAGAATCTCGCTTTTCTTCTCTTGGTTGATTGGTAGATCAAAAGTATCGCAGACTTCGCCCAAACAGAAAACCAAACTTGCTAGATTTATCGTCCCCCGATTGCGTACAGAACACACTACTCTTCCTTCCTTTCCCAGATGGATCTCTTTTGGATACTGACAGTCAAACGTCACCTTGCGTGAATATGTTTTTTCTTCGTCACTGATTGTCAATTTCTCAATTTCATCTTTGGTATATACTGTTTTCCCCACCAGTACTTGAAAACTATCCTCAACGGTAACGTTCTTCTCTGAATAGATCAATGCAGGAAATGTATATACGTAGCTTGAAGAGAGATCATCCGGAATCTTTACGATCCAATACGTTTCTCTTACTTCTTTTGGAAGGAGTAGCATCGTTCTTTTATTCCGTCCTAAAACTTCAATCTCTTGTGGGACGGCAAGTGTCAGAGTTGTTGCTGCATAATGGTCTTCCGTATTCTTTAAGATTCCTTTGATTAAGTTATAACTTCCCGCTCCTACTTCTGGAGCAAGAATTTCCTCTTCTAATTGGATTTTTTCTGGAATAAAGACTCCCTCTTTGACGATAGAAACATCAAATCGCAGCTGTTGAGGGTCCAGTTCTACATTTTTTCCCAGCCACTCGAACAATGTTGCCGGCTCAGCTGGATCAGATCCATCGTGCAATGTAAGGTGAGTCACATCAACATACCCATATTCCCCAAACGTGATATCAAAACTTACCCAACCTACCTCCGGAAAATAAACTTCTGCCCACCCGTGCGGCTGCCATGGCGTGGCAAACAATTTTGAGGTGGAATAACTCACTCCGGTAACAAAACGGGCCGGTATCCCTAACGAGCGCGCCATCGCGACAAACAATGATGTCATCTCATCGCATACTCCTTCGCGATGTTCTAACACCCAACTCGCGGGCAGCGCCGCTTTCTCTGTGACCGTATTTAAGTCATAATTCACGTTTTCTTCTACCCAACTGGCTAGCTTAAAAGATACTTTAAACAGGTCGGCTTCTCCCTCTGCTAGCTCTGTCGCTTTGGCGATGATATGAGGATTGTCCGAATCGATCGTCTTCGTCGGTTGGAGATATTGTTCTACTCCTTGTACTTGTTGATCTGTCAGAGGAAATACGATCTTTTTCTCAACTTCCCGCAGATGGTTGTTTGTTTGAACAAGAGCAGTATATCCATATTTTTTGCGTTCGATCTTTCCATCACTCCACTCAAAACGCAGGCTTTTATCTTTGATTATGCCTGTAGTGTCTACATTCACCCTCTTTTGCCGAAAATCATCTGTCGGAAAGAACAAGAGATCTGCGGAAACTTCTTTGACAGAAGCGGGGGTTGAAGTTGGTTTCAATTCAAATTCACTATTCACCGAGATCTGCATAAGAAGAGAATCCTGCTGATAAAGATTTTGGGCGAAGATAAAGGGTAGAGCAATTAAGAACATGACAAAAACTATCGGCCATCTTTTCATGTGATATTTATTTTTTAAAAGGATATAAAGGTTGTGACTGTTATCGTTTAGGTATCACTTTGTTCAAATCTGAGAGCATCTTCTTATAATCAAGTACCCCTTTACCGCTTGTTACAGAAATAACCGGCGTTAAGCCCTTGCTAATCATACATTCCTCATATCTCTTGATGAACTCAAAAGGTTTTAATTCCGCAACAATTCTTAAAGTAATATGCTCGATTGCTCGAATTGAATAAACTGTATGCAGACCCAAGATATATTTTCCATCGTGGATGAACTTCTGGATAAATTGTACTGTCAGAGCACGTAATTCTGCATCGTTTGAAATTTGTGCAGTTTTGTAATCAGCTAACACCTCGTGTATATTCACTGCACTTTTTCTCGCTTCGCTGTATAATCTTTGCAGTTCTCTCTCCGAAAAAAATATTTCCCTGTTATAATACTTCTCCGAAAAAACGGCGATTCCTTCTTCTTGTATTAAACGTACAAAGTTAAATAATAATACTCTTATTTTCTGGGTAGTATCCGGGATCTCCTTTTTCGCGAGTATGGCTAATAGGTTTTCTGCTGCGGTATGGCTCTTTTGGATCTGTTGTGCAATCGAATCATGCCACAGGTGAGTTAACTCGTGAACGAGCACTTCTTCTCTCTTTTTCTGATCCAAGCCGACCATTTTAAGATTTAGATGAATGATCATTATTCCTACTTTTATTTCAGAAGGATTAATCCAGGCGAATTCTTTTCGCTTTACTTGTTCAATCAGAAATGTTAGTTCAGGGAATAGTTGAGCCGAGGGATCTTTTCTACAGAATTCTTTGATCTGTGCGATAAGTGGACGGTTGTATTTTTCACGGCCGATTATTTTAATTTTCCGTCCATCAATAGTAAATTCCGTTCTCGGCGATAAAAAGGGAAGCCAAAAGCTCATTATATTTCTTATAGTGGGGCTGTTATTAAAGATTTTCATCCCTAAGACGCAGGTCAATACCGGTTGTGGACATTGACGAAAGACGATCCTTTCCCATAAACCTTATAAAATCTTAACCTTTTTCCTAGACCATGCAAAAAGCCATTGCTCTTCTCTCCGGCGGCATCGATTCTCCCGTTGCTATTCATCTCCTTCAAGATCGCTTACATATCATCCCCATCCATTTTCATCAGATGCCTCTCACTGATGATACGGAAATCCGGAAATCTAAAGAATTGGCGCAGAGCCTCCATCTACCAAAAATATATCTCGTTCCTTTTGCTCCCGTCCTGAAAGCTTTGGTCGATCACTGTCCGCACAAGAACTATTACATCCTTTCTAAAATAGCCATGCTTCGTGCTGCGGAAATTATTGCTCGGAAAGAAAATGCGATGTATCTTATCACTGGCGAAAATTTGGCGCAAGTTTCCTCGCAGACCCTCAGTAATCTAACAACCATCACCAAAAATATTTCTCTGGAAATACTTCGCCCTGTTTTGACTTTTGACAAACAAGAGATCATTGATCTTGCTAAAAAGATCGGGACATACGATATCTCTAAAGGGCCGGAGATGTGCAGCCTGCTTGGGCCGAAATATCCTGCTACCCGCTCCGATCCGGAAGAAATTAAGAGAGAACTTAATTCATTTGACCTCTTTTTCTCACTTCAGGAAAGTGTAGAAAAAGCAGAAATCATCCTTTTCAATAACCATCCCGAAGTCTGACCCATTCTCTTCGTTAACAAATTATATAAATACCTCTTCTTCAAAGCTTTTTCATGAATTTCCTTCTCGGCAATGAAAAAGAATTTCTGATCAAATTATTCTTATGCCTGATCATCGGCGTCGCCATTGGGATGGAACGTGAATATCGCGGAAAAAGCGCAGGCATTAGCACTCATTCGTTTGTCATCGGCGGCGCGATGCTCTTTAGTTATCTCTCTGTAGTCTTTGATGCGGCGAGTCCTGCGCGCATCGCTGCCCAAGTCGTTACCGGTGTTGGCTTTCTGGGTGCGGGGATCATCCTTCGTGCCGAAGATGGTAAAGTTCGTAATCTGACCACCGCTGCCAACATCTGGTTTTCCGCTGCCATTGGTATGGCTATTGGTTTTGGCTGGTATCTCATCGCCCTTATCTCTGCAGTGTATGCGGTCATTGTTCCGTTCATCCCTCAATTTAAACGACGTACGCCACCAACATCTTTAAATAACGACAAGCCCTCCGAACACCAATGAGCAGCAGCGACCTCCTGAACGCATTGAAAGATATCCCTCCTGCCAAAATTCCAACTCTGCGAAGATTGGAAAGAGCGCTGGAATCTGCAGCGTGGCTTGGCCAGGACTCCATTTCAGAACATCATGAACCAAAGCAAGAGCTTAGTGATGCTGTTATCATTCAACGTTCACGTGACATTGCTTCCGCTTATAAACAACGTACTCTTCTCTATGATCTGCACAGAAAAACACAGGTGGGGATATTAAAACCGGTAGCTGGCGGCTGTCGCTTCGTGTACGTTTCACGAGGGGACATTACGCAAGTAGTCTATTCGTTTGAAGATCTTGTCCTCACCGCAAGTCCTCCCCCGGAATTAAAAGGATTACCTTACCATTTTCAAGCTCTGGCCGAACCGATCACTCTTCCTAGTTGGGATGCATTCAAAGCGCGAGGAAGCCTGTTCTCTGAGTTTATAGACCAATATCATCTCTGGCGTGCGGGAATATCCTTTAAGTAGAAATCTTTTTATAATCATTCTTTATCGTTACATCCATGTCGCTTACGCTTTACAATACCCTTTCTCGGAAAAAAGAACCATTCGTCCCGCTGAAAAAGAACGAAGTCGGTCTTTATACGTGCGGCCCAACAGTCTATAATTATGTTCATATCGGTAACTTAAGAGCCTACCTCTTTGATGACATTCTTAAACGCACCCTTCTTTTCAATAAATTTCCCGTTAAGCATGTGATGAATATCACGGATGTTGGTCATTTAACTTCTGATGAAGATGAAGGAGAAGATAAGATGCTGAAAGGTGCTCAGCGAGAAAAAAAGACAGTTTGGGAAGTCGCAGCATTCTACACGAAAGCGTTTCAGGAAAATATGAAAAAATTGAATATTCTCTCTCCGGACATTCTCTGTAAAGCGACCGACCATATCAAAGAACAAATCGCTTTGATTCAACAATTAGAAAAGAAAGGCTTCACCTATTTCAAGGGTGGCAATGTCTACTTTGATACGTCTAAACTAAGCGATTATGGTAAATTAGCAAAATTAAGTCTCGACGCAGAAGCGAAAGCACGTGTGCAGAAAGATCAAAATAAAAAAAATCACCATGATTTTGTTCTCTGGTTTACCAAATCCAAATCTCAAGAGCAAGAGATGAAATGGCCTTCACCGTGGGGTGTTGGTTATCCGGGATGGCATATCGAATGTTCTGCGATGTCGATGAAATACCTTGGGGAACAATTTGACATCCACTGTGGCGGCATCGACCATATTCCTGTCCACCATACCAACGAGATTGCTCAATCAGAAGCTGCCATCGGCAAAAAGCCGTGGGTGAAATATTGGTTGCATAACGAATTTCTCGTCCTCGGCCAAGGCGAGAAGATGGCGAAATCAGGAGAAAATTTCGTAACTCTTCCTACATTGGAACAGGGCGGTTACCATCCGCTAGATTATCGTTATTTCTGTCTTGGCACACATTATCGTCATCCCCTAATGTTCAGTTACGAAGCTTTAGATGGAGCTAAAACTGCTCGTCGGCGTCTTATTGACAAAGTATTAGAATTTAAAAAAAATAAAGATAAAGCAAGTGCGACGAAGCAGAAACCATTCCTCCAAACATTCACCGACGCAATCAATGATGACCTTAATACGCCACAAGCGTTAGCTGTTGTCTGGGATGTTGTTAAAGACGAAGCCCTTTCAGGAAAAGATAAATATGTTCTCTTGGCCAAGTTTGATGCCATTCTTGGCCTCGATTTGAAAACAGTCAAAGAAGAAAAAATCCCTACAGAAGTGCTTCGCCTTGCTATCGAACGCTTGCAAGCTCGTCAAAATAAGGATTGGAAGAAATCGGATGAGCTACGGGAGAGAATTTCTAGATTTGGGTATGTTGTTGGTGATACGAAGGAAGGGTTTGAGATTAAGAAGAGTGATTGAAATTTTCATTGACTTTCTCACCATAAATTATATTAACTTGCTTTTTCTTCCAATATGATAAATGCCGGACAATCCAAAACTAGAATCAAGAGTAAAACAATCAAGAGTAAAACAATCAAGAGTAAAACCTGACCATTGGCGTATCTTTGTTGCTAGTCTCTTCTTTGTTCTGGGTTTCGCTATTGTCTTCTCCGTTGTAGGCGTTCTTTTGCAGAGCGTTTTAGCAAATGTGGCAGCGTCTGTACAAACATGGCTTGGTCGTATCGGCGGTGTGATTATCATTCTCTTTGGACTTTACTTATTGGATCTTATTTCCATTCCCTACTTAGAACGTGAACATAAACTGCAAGTTAAACGAAAATTTAAATCGATGTATGCTGCTTCTTTTATTTTCGGCGCGGCGTTCGCAGTCGGCTGGAGCCCTTGTGTTGGCGCGGTGCTGGGAGCAGTTTTAACTCTAGCCGCAACTCAACCGAGTACGGCATTCTTTTTAATGCTGGCGTATTCGTTAGGGTTAGGATTGCCTTTTCTTCTCGTCGGCCTATTTACTGCTCAGGCGCAGCGAGTAATTACAAAAGCTGGCCGCTGGCTTAATTATGTCAAATATTTCTTTGGAGTCGTTCTTATTGCTTTGGGTGTTTTTGTCTTTACTAATCAATTAAGCAGGATTGCTAATCTGGCTTTTGCGAGTAATTTCCTGATTAGTCTCAATATCTCGGGGGTGAGTGTCGGCTCTTCTTTAAATCTCGGTCTTGCTTTTGCTGCCGGTTTCGTTTCTTTCCTCAGCCCTTGTGTTTTGCCGTTGATACCTGCTTTTTTATCTTATCTCGCTTCAGTAGGAATACAAAATGAATCTTAAAAAGATTGTTCTTGCTGTTGTGCTGATAGTTGTCGTCTGGTCTATTATCTCTCTTGAAAAGACAAAAGTTTCTCCCCTTTCTTCATTAGTTACTCCAACTTTGGAATCTTCTCTCCCTAAAGCGTCTCAACCAGCATTTAAAGATGGTAAATATCCCCTCGCGCCAGAACTGACAGGTATTGTCGGTTACATTAATACTAACAATAGTTTGAAGATTGCCGATCTTCGTGGAAAAGTAGTTCTTGTCGATTTCTGGACGTATTCGTGCATTAATTGTATTCGCACTCTTCCCTACTTAATTTCGTGGTATGAGAAATATCACGATAACGGTCTTGTTATTATTGGTGTTCACACACCGGAGTTTGAATTTGAGAAAGAGAGGGATAATGTTGTTAGTGCGACTAAACGCTATAATATAACCTATCCGGTCGTACAAGATAACAACTATGGTACGTGGAATGCGTTCAAGAATCGTTATTGGCCGCGTAAATATCTCATTGATAAAGAGGGCTATATTCGTTTTGACCATATTGGTGAAGGAAGATATGAGGAAACGGAAAAGCAGATTCAGGAACTGCTCGGAGAAATGAATGTTGACGTTGCTGATACTATTTTAACTCCCGAAAAAATAGAGGAAAAGATGGCGCTTACTGCGGAAACGTATACGGGATACGAGTTGATGTTTCCACGCGGCCAGAATAGTGGCAATGACGAGGGGGTTAGAGCAGATAGAACATTTCAATATGTTTTACCGAAATCTCTTCCCGAGGATACATTTACGTTAGAGGGTTTATGGTCTTCTGGAAAAGAGCAGCTAGCGTCGAAAGGCGAGAGTTCTCTTTATTTTAATTATCTTGCCAAATCCATTAATGTTGTTGCCGCTAAAGAAGAATTGTCGGTGACGGTTGAGATTTTACTAGATGGGAAATCATTAAATAAAGAGAATGCTGGTAGTGATATTACTTTTGTTGATGGAAGATCTTTTTTAATTGTTACTGAACCTCGTCTCTATAACTTAGTTGAAGGAGAATATGGGAGGTATACTATAACTCTTAAAACAACAGAAGGATTATTGATTAATGCGTTTACGTTCGGCTAGAGATCTAATGGTTTGGAATTAAATTTTACAGTTCTGGCAATGATTTTTCTCAAAGACAAATTTATCCTGCCAACTATTTTATTATGCCAATTCATCGGTTGTTTCAACTTGAATTTCTTTACGAAATCTTCATACGATGATCTATTAATTATTTTGAGAATACTGCACAGTTGTTTTATGGTTTTTTTTCTTTGAGAATTATTCATCAAGTGCCATCGTGAATAAAGATTATCTCCTTCTATTTTTGGATAAATGGTAAAGAGTTTGTTATAAATCTTTTTAGAATTGTCATACACCCTAATTTCTGGCACGGGTATTTTATCTTTAAAGAAGCGGTAAAAGAATACTTCTTTCTCAAAATGTTCTTCATTCTCTTTATTTTCACGAACTTTAAGAATAAATTTATTGTTAATGAGATAGACTTTGTTGGTGAAGCCGATTTCTATCTTCTGGGTGGACTTAACTCTTCCTAAACCGTACTGAAGAAAAATTTTTTCCACAATTCTTTGGTTCATATTACTATCTCCTTTTTTTCAAATTCATTGTACTTTTAATCTACTTTTATCTCTTCTTTAATCGCCTCATACACTTCCGGATACAAATCAACATCTAACATTTCTGTATGCAATGTTGATAGTGTAGAACATTTTCCTTGCACTACCATTTTCCCTGCACCCTCTAATTCCGCATTCCGTTCTAAAACGACACCATCTCCTTCTTCCCCATTCATGTCGCACCCCGTTCCAATAATCGTCGTCACGGGAATCGGCGGAAGGATGCCATTCTTCAACTTGTTCATGAAAATACTCTCTTTATTCATATCGCCGCATTCTCGTTGCTCACCGATGAGATCACAATAATCCGCAACATCTCCTTCGATCCCCTGATGCGGCGTACCGATCGTCACTAATTTTGCGACGTTTCCTGCGCCAAAAATCTGCATATATCTGCGTGCCACTAGACCACCCATACTATGCGCGACGATAATTACTTTCGGCCGTCCAGTTTGATATTTGACTGTATCTAAAATCTCTTTCAGCCGTAACGCATAGACATCAATGTTCTCACTTTTGGTTTGCACAACAACATAATTTTCCGGCGTCTGGAAGAGATCAACATAATAACTTACTTTAATCGTCATGGGAGCGTTAAATAGCCCGAATTCCCCTGATGGCAAGTCCTTTTTTGTATATAATGACACTGCTCCTGCATTGATGTACCCATCTTGTTCCAAATACTGTTGGATACCATTAAATGCATCTAAACTGTATTCATAAGAAGTATCTTTATTGAATGCATGACCATGCAGAAAGACGATGGGATAGTACGATGAATTATCTCGACAGATATTTTCCGTGCAGCAGGCCTTACATTTCCCGTCAAGACAGCATTGCGCAGGTGGTTCGTTAAATAAAACCGATAACAAAACAGGCAGTTCGGCCGTTTGTTCTTGTTTTACTATCTTCTGTACTGTGAGAGGGAGGACAGAAATTCCCGCTTTAGTCGGCGTGCATCCTTGCGGCATGCTTTCTAACACCTCGAGAAGGACCGCAGGTGTTAAGTCATACTGTGGGAACGATGTTGTTTTCGCTGGTCTCTTAAACGGCAGAAGAGTCTGTAACTGTTGAGTATAGGCTGCTTTTGGTGGTATCTGTTCTCCCAAGAGATTCATCTGCTCCTGCTGTGCATTTTCAGCTAGAACTTTAATTGTATCCGCAAACTCCACCGTCGTCGGATAATTTTGCGCAGCCGCTTCTTGTTCTAGTTCCGGTTTCACCAAAGCCACCATCTCTTGCAATACCTGGACTGAAGAACAGGCTGCACTTAGATTTGCCGGTGCCTCTGTAGCGAGATCGATCATAGATACCGTCGGCAGACATTCTCCTTTCTCTTGGCAGAAGATTGCAGCTATGATCTTTACTTTAATTGCACGAGCTAACGCATCTGTATCTCTCTGCGTCATCACTTTAGTATGTAAGAGATTGATCTCTGCAGAAAACGTCTCTGCGATACCTTGTTTCAGTACTAGTGCTGTCCTATTATTGAATGATAGCACTCCTAAATTATAATCTTTAACTTTTGTCTGAATTTCTGTGATTAAATCTTTATCCGCAAGCAAGACATCACTCAGTTCAGCAAGCACAGCCCCGCTCTGTTCCATCTTCCTTACTGATTCATTGTAAATCTCTAATTGTGAACTGATCTGAGCAGTCTCTTCAAGAATCGGTTCTGTCTGTTCTGCGAAAGACCATGCATCCACGAACATCTTCAGTTTCTCGTAGTCCTCGTTGTTCCATAGTTCTTCAAACACTTTCAATTGTTCTAAGATTACCAGATATTTCTCTTTCGAACTAGTCAAAAGAGCAACAAGCTGCTCCGTTTCTAGAAAAACATTGATCTGCTTCACTTCCCCTTCCTGCGAACTGATTCTCTGTTCAATTTCCGAGAGCGATGTTTCATACATTTGCCATGTTCCGGTTAATTCAGCTTTCTTCATTTCTTCTTCTGCACTGAGGTTATATTTAACCATCACCAGCAGGTTCCGCGTCGTCAGTTTTTCATCTGTGTGGCAGAGGAACGTCTCTACTCCCTGGCAATCTAATTGTACTTCCAACGGCATTGTCCCGTGTCCTTTCTCTGGTGCGACAATGGGAATCGTACGTTCCATATTCAATCCAGGCCTTAACGTCGCACCTTCTTCCAGAAGAAGTGTTCCTTCAGCTAAGTTCATTACTTTAAGTGAACATGCTGCACTACAGAAAGGATTCGTATTAACACTTGCTTTGACTTCCAGAGGAGCACTCTCTCCTCGCGTCACTTTCAGCAATTGTGGAGAAACATCTAATTTAACGACTACATTATTCCCTAACAGGAAATTAATGTACAAATAAATTTGTGTTCCAAAGACCGAGAGAAGAATGATCACTGCAATAATCAAAGCTACCGCTATCTTTCTATGCTCTTTCCAGAGCCAGGCGATCCTCTTTTTCATACTCCATTAAAAGGTAATCCTGCCTATAAATGTTTTGCTCGATACTTATCGAGAACGAGTACAAACTAGATTATTTAGAGTGAGATGAATTTACATTAAATGTGCTAGAGCGAGGTGAGACGATTTCAAGAAATGTAAAGAATATTACATTTCTGAACAGAAAACTGATCGTCGTCAGTTTTCATGTTCCCGCACTTTTATGACAAACTACGACTTTTCTATTCTTCTTTTTCAGAGGTATCTCTCTTCTTGAAATGCTCTTCCAGATAATGGATGATCTTCTGCGAGTCGCCAATATATCTGCCATCGATGGAAATGACTGGGACAGTAGGAACTCCGCTCTTCTCCAGCAGTTGCTGGCGGATTGGATCGTCCCTTTCGTGGGGAACATCAATAGCGATGAACGGCAACTTCAGCTCGCGCAGAACTGCACGTACTTTCGCGCAGAAAGGACATTCTTCAAATTGGTATAACATAATTGTAGTCATTATCTTCCTCCCGTCCTGCACTCCTATTCCTCCTTCAGACCCACTCAGAATGGCCGTCGTCATTTTTTCCCTATTTTCTTTTCAATGCTTTCTCTATCTCCTCTTGGTCAAAACCAACAATGATCTTGCCGTTGATGTCCAATACCGGAACACCCATCTGTTTCGATTTTTTGATCATCACGTCGCGTGCTTCCTCATTGCTGCTTACATCCAAATCTTTAAAAGCGACTTTCTTCTTTTTTAAGAATTCTTTCGCTTTTTTACACCAGGGACACGTTGGTGTTGTATATATAGTAACCATCATCAGTACACCTCTTTCTCCTTATACCCTGCCATTAGCGGTATCCTTTAAATGTCTTACGAAATAGTTTTTCTTCGCTAACGTTAATTTTATATATTTTCTTCCATTCACCTCTCTGTGATTATCTCATCCGCGCTTAAAAAAAATCTTCTCATCTTTACTATTTTCCTTTCTGTCATCGGCTTCCTTACTTCACTCTATCTTGTCAAGAACCATTACGCTCCTGTAACGTCTGCCTCATTTTGTGATCTATCTCCCTCTGTTTCCTGTTCATTAGTCAACACCTCTACTTTTTCCGTCTTTCTGAACGTTCCTGTTGCAGTCTTTGGCACTCTCTGGTTTGTCGTTCTGATCGCCCTTGCTCTTTACGCGCGAAAAAAGGATGGATCTTTTACCTTCGCCCTACTCGCCTGGAATTGTATCGGCATCATTTCTGTCGTTTATCTGGTCATTGCCGAGATCATTTTGCAGGCTTTATGTCCATTCTGCACCATTGTCCATGCCATTATCATCATCACTTTCATCATCTCCCTCATCCTCTATCTCGGCACGCCACGCGTCTCCTGGCGAAAAGCACTTCGCGATCTTAAAGCTTGGATAGTCGTCATTCTTATCCTTACTCTTCTTCCTCTCCTGCTGTTCAATCTGGGGATTGAAGAACAAAAAGATTACTCTTCTTTTGCTCAATGTCTTACTGAGAAGGGCACTGTCATGTATGGCTCCTCCCGGTGTGCTGTCTGTGCCAAGACCAGAGCGATGTTCGGTCCGGCTTTTCAATACATTCCCGAGATTGAATGTTATCCTGGAAAAGAGAACTCTCAAACCGAATTATGCTTAGAGAAAAAGATCGCTGGAACACCAACCTGGGTTATTGAACAGGATGGCGTTGAATTGAAACGTCACACTGGCTTCCTCTCCATCGAAGAATTAAAAGAGTTCTCCGGGTGTGAGGAATAGATGGTTCTTCCTGAAAGTTTGACCATTCCTTTGATCGTCGGCGCCGCTCTCGTTGATAGTATCAACCCCTGTGTTTTTGGTGTACTTATCTTTCTCATCGCGTTCATGAGTCGTGTGTTTCAGAACGCCAACAAGATGCTCTTGGGCGGGCTGCTCTACACGATGGTAGTGTATCTTACTTACTTCTTTATCGGCGTCGGCTTCCTGCAAGTGACCGTCTCGCTGGGTTTTTCAACAATTATCTATTGGGTCGCTGCGGTCATCGCCATCTTCGCTGGGCTGTTAGAAGTAAAGGATTTCTTCTGGTACGGAAAAGGGCTGAGTTTAGGCATTTTCCCAAGCGCTGCCCGGCGCATCACTTTCTACACGCGAAAAATAGAGAAGCTTCATCGCCGAGACGGCTGGCTGAGTTACGCTGCTGCGGCGTTATTAGGCGTCTTTGTTGTTCTCGTCGAGTTACCTTGTACGGGTGCGCCGTATCTTGCTATCCTGGCGATCATCGGCCAAGGGAATTTCAGTGAGGGTATTCCTCTCCTTCTTTTTTATAATCTTATTTTCATCTTGCCGCTGTTTGTCATCATCGGTATCGCTTACTTTGGGAAATCATCCACTGCCCTTGAGCGCTGGCGTAAAAGACATCGTGGCTTGATGCGTCTCATTGTCGGCGTATTCCTCATTGCCCTGGGCGTGTTAATGCTGATGACTATTCCTTAATGTGATAAACTCTCCCTCCAAAAAAGGTGATCCCATGGCAAAAAAAACAACTAAGAAGAAGATGTCTCCCGTAAAAAAAGCAGCGAAACGAAGTGCTTCCGTAAAGAAAAACAAGAAGAATGTATGTGAATTCTGTTGAGATCATCTTCTCACAGAAATAGGCTCTCTTTGGATGTATTCAAAACGATGATGAACTAGAATGGAGCTCTTCAACCCGTGGTTAACATCTTCATTACTCCTGCTCGCCATTTGGTTTGTCATTTGGTTTAGCCGACCACGCATACGCAAAGAACTATTGTGGGTAAGTCTTTTTACGCTTCCCTTTGGATTGACAGAGCCCCTCTTCGTTCCAGAGTATTGGAATCCTCCTTCCCTCTTTAATCTCGCTCAGAGGACGGGATTTGATATCGAGAGTTTTATCTTTTGTTTCGCCATCGGCGGGATTGGCGCAGTACTCTATAAACTTTTATTTCCCGTAAGACATCAAAAAGTGCGCGCAGAAGAGCGGCAACAGAAATCAGTCTCGCATTGGCTAGCATTATTCTCTCCTTTTGTCATCTTCATTCCCCTCTTTTTACTCACCACCATTAATCCTATCTATTCTGCAAGTATTGCTGTCTTCTTCGGTAGTATTGCTACCCTTTTCTGTCGCCCCGATCTCAAACAGAAAGTATTGGGGGGTGGCCTATTATTTTTCTCGCTGTATTTTATCTTCTTTTTCTTGTTTACATTATTCTATCCCGACATTATCGTTCAGGTTTGGAATATATCCGCTCTTTCTGGAATAGTTCTGTGGGGAGTGCCACTGGAAGAATTACTGTTCGCCTTTACGTTCGGTATGTTCTGGTCTAGTATTTATGAACAGATGATGTGGTATAAACTGAAGAGATGACAATCCAAACATTTATTAATTTTTGAAGTATAACTCTCTTAAAAAGAGGTAGTATGGCAACTGCAATTAAACCATTTTCCCGAGTGACGAATCTCAAGAGATTAAAACTGCTTGCCAATACTATCCGGCAGGACATCATCCATTCTTTAGTCGCAGCTGATTCTGGTCATTCTGCCGGCCCTCTCGGCATGACTGATGTCTTTACTGCTCTTTATTTCAACATTCTCACCCATAACCCCAAGAATCCATCCTGGGAAGGGCGGGATCGGTTTGTCCTCTCAAATGGTCATATTTGTCCGGGATTGTATGCCACGCTTGCCAATGTCGGTTATTTTCCTCGTACGGAATTAAAGACGTTGCGGCATTTTGGCACTCGTCTGCAAGGTCACCCTCATCGCAGCGCTTTACCCGGATTGGAAACGACATCCGGTCCTCTCGGCTCCGGATTAAGCCAGGCCGCAGGCATGGCCTATGCGTTGCGGATGGATAATAAAAAGAATCGTGTTTATTGTCTGATGAGCGACGGTGAACAGGAAGCAGGGCAGACCTGGGAAGCAGCGATGTTCGTTGGCAAAAACAAACTCTCTAACCTTACCGCGTTCATCGACCGCAACAATATTCAAATTGACGGCACGACAGAAGACATCATGCCTCTCGAACCGCTGGCAGACAAGTACCGTGCATTTAATTGGCATGTATTGGAGATCGATGCAAATAACATCAAAGCAGTGATTGATGCCTGCAATGAGGCGAAGGCGATCACCGAACGGCCGACATTGATTATTGCTCATAACACGCCGGGCAAGGGTGTTTCGTTCATGGAAAACAAGTATGAATGGCACGGCAAACCGCCAACAGAAGAGCAGGGAAAAATTGCGTTGCAAGAATTGAAAATCTGGCGAGAAAAAATAAACAAAGGGAGAGACTGAGTAATGGGAATAAATCCAAAAGCATATCTCATCGATGCGTTGTATGCGAAAGATGTTAAAAGAGTGAATACGCGTGATGGGTATGGTAAAGGCTTGGTGAAAGCCGGCGAGAAAAATCCTAATGTGGTGGTTCTTTGTGCAGATTTAACCGAATCCACTCGCAGTCAATGGTTCAAAGAAAGATTTCCTTCTCGTTTCATTGAGAT